>NZ_NSGC01000005.1:0-420597 GCF_002294795.1 Mesorhizobium sp. WSM3866
CTCCGAATCAGAACCCTCGGAACACAATGAATCAACGCCAAACCGCGTTGAGAATCCTGAATGTAGATTGGACCTAGTATGGGTTGGACCGGGGGCTTGGCAGGCGTGATTTCCGCGTTCCTTTCAAAGGGTATTTCGTGGCCGCTAGGGCTGGTTCGGCTCGGGCTGGCCATCGCTATTGGGCCTACCGCGTTTGCCGCCGCAGCGAAGGAAACGCCGCCGGATTACGGCCCTGCCATGCGCTTCGTCGTGGTGCGCAGCAGCGCGCCAGGCTGCGAGCCGAACTGCCCGGAATGGATTTCTGCCGAAGGCAGCATCGAGGCCGGCACGCCGGCGCGGTTCAAGCGCCTCTTAAAGACGCTCGGCGGCCGGCAACTGCCGATCGTCGTCAATTCTCCTGGAGGCAATGTCGACGCCGCGCTCCAACTCGGCCGTATGATCCGTAAGAACAAGCTCGACATCGCCGTGGGCACTACGGGGTTTTCCGGCTGCTCGCCCGAAATGAAGAACTGCCGGGACAATGACAGCAAGAACACGCCGTATTCCGGCATCGCCTATGACAGCGGCGCCATGTGCAATTCCGCATGTCCCCTGATGTTTGCCGGTGGCGTCCGCCGTGTGGTCGGCGAGTGGGCTTTTCTCGGAGTTCATCAAATCACCACGACATATCACAGGGAAAAGCTGCTCTACCGCACCACCTACAGAATTGTGAACGGCAAGAAGAAGGTCCTCAGCACCAAGGTCGTCAGCCGCAAGAATGCCGGCAGCTACAAGACCTACGAGATGAGCAAGGCGGTCGAGAAACGGCTGTCCGGCTATCTGAAAGAAATGGGTATTGGGCAGGGCGTGCTGGACGTGATGAAAGCGACGCCGGCAAGCGACATAAAGCAGATCGAGCCCGACGATATGCTGGAGATGAAGCTCGTCACCAGCCTCGATTCCCTCGACCTGATGACCGAAGCAGCCATATGCCGGCGCGATCCGGTGCCAGCGAACTGCCGCGAGATACCGGCCAATGGCAAGGCCAAGCCGGCCGAGGTGGCGACGGTCGCAGTCAAACAGGCCTACAGTCAGCCGGCGGAGGCAGCATCACCGCCAAAGCCGCAGCAGGAAATGCGTTTCATCCTCGTTCGCGGCAGCAATCCGCTCTGCAACCCCGATTGTCCGGAATGGATTTCGGCGGAGGGAACGATCGTTGCCGGCACGCCCGACAGGCTGCGCGAGCTGCTGGACGAGGTCGGCGGGCGCAGGCTGCCCATCGTCCTCAACTCACAGGGCGGCGATGTCCAGGGCGCGCTCGCCGCCGGCCGGCTGATCCGCGAGCGCAGATTGGATGTTGCGGTCGCCCGGACGGATTTTCTCGATTGCGATCCCGGCACGGCAGGGTGCGTCTCCAAGGACAACCTTCATAATGGTCTCACCGTTGAAGCCGGCGCCGAATGCGATACAGCCTGCGTGCTGATGATCGCCGGCGGCACCAGGCGCTTGGTAGGCGCCGATACGCGTTTCCTGGTGCATTCCATGGGCATGGAAGACAAGGTCCGGTCGTATCTCGAGGAGATGGCGATCGGCTCGGGCTTGTTCGTCGCGATGCAGTCGGCCCAATCCGCCAAGCACAGGGAGCTCAGCCAGGACGAATTGGCGGGGTTCGGGCTCACCACCAGCCGCCAGTCGGTAGACGCTCTGACGGGCGCCACTATCTGCAAATCTTCGCCAAAACCCGATAACTGCCGGGTGCTGCCGTCCGCCAACGCCGAAGCGGAATCGCCGGCCAAGCTTTAGCAGCATTCGGCGCCATGCCAGCACTGGCCATGGAGGCAGGTTGAGCCGGTTCCGAGCTTCCCGCTATCCTTCTAGGCTCAAACGTAGGAGGACCGGAGATGAGCGAGGGCGTCCCGACTTTGTTCGAATGGGCCGGCGGCAGCGAGGCGCTCAACCGGCTGACGCAGATCTTTTACAACAGAGTGACCTTGGACCCGATCGTCGGTCCGGTGTTCAGGCACATGTCGCCGGACCATCCGGCGCATGTCGCCGCCTTCATCGGCGAGGTTTTCGGCGGGCCGAAGACCTACAGCGAACGGCATGGTGGCCACCGCGAGATGGTCAGGCATCATCTCGGCAAGCATCTGACCGAGGAGCAGCGCCGGCGCTGGATCAACCTTCTGGCGGACGCGGCGGACGAAGCCGGCCTGCCGGACGATCCCGAGTTCCGTTCCGCCTTGATGGGCTATGTCGAGTGGGGATCGCGGCTGGCCAAGATTAATTCCAATCTCGGCGAGACTTGCGACCCTGAGACCGAGCCAATGCCAAGCTGGGGCTGGGGCGTGCCGGGCGGGCCTTACAAGCCGCCGGCCGGGAAATCGTAGCCGAAGATGCTGGGTTTCTGCAAAATTCCGAAAAGATGACGCCGCAAAGACACCGCAGGGTCGTTGCATCAATGTGAGACGACCTTGCATGCTGATTGCCCATCTCCCATCGGGCTATATTCTGGGAAGGCTCGCGCGAAGACGGCGACGGGAGGCATCCGATGTGGTGGCTGCCGCAATGCTCGGCAGCGTGTCATCCCGGACATCGACATGCTCTATTTTTACCTGATCGATGGCGGTCGCACGCACCATCATGCCTACATCACGCATTGGCCGTTGTTCTGGGCCACGATCGGGACGGTAGGCGTGTCGGTCGGTCGGTTGTTGGGGTCGCGGCGTCTGCCGTCGATCGCCATCTTCTTAGCCGGAGCCATGTTGCATATGGCGCTCGACACGGTCGCATCGCCGATCATGTGGTTGGCGCCGTTCAGTCATCGCCCGTTTGAGCTCGTGGCGGTTCCGGCCAGCCATGGGAACTGGGTCCTGAACTTCGTTCTGCATTGGACTTTCGCGCTTGAACTCGTGATCTGCGCATGGGCCCTGGGGCTTGGATGGCTGCGATCGGCGCTTCCGGCCGACGCGTCTCAAAAGGGCTCTTGAGTTCTCATCGGCTTTGTGAAATAGCAGCGCCCGTATACGGGCATAGCTCAGTTGGTAGAGCGGCGGTCTCCAAAACCGCAGGTCGTAGGTTCGAGCCCTGCTGCCCGTGCCACCTCCCAAGATAGGCTGAAGGTGGGCGCGCTCCGCCGTTGAAAACCGGGGGGCGGCTTGCCATATAACGAAAACTGGGGCATAAGGCCCCGCATAGCCGGGACGGAACGACTGGATGGTTCCGAGGCGGCGCTAAAACATAAAGCGGAACACTTGCCACTTGCGTGGACCAAGAATCGGTTTTATGTAGACTGAACAGACACGCGACGCGTGGAGCTGGGAAGCCGGCTTTACGCGTCTGATTTGCGTGGGCGAAATGGTGGTGCTGATTCGGCGCCGGCACGAAGTCCAGGCGGCACGTCCCGGCCAGCGGGATCATCCAGGAGACCCGGCCAACGGGTCTCGAAGACAGGCGGCAGATGGCTTCGAAAACCACAAACCCTTTCACCTTTCTCCAGCAGGTTCGCGCGGAGACGGCCAAGGTGACATGGCCCTCGCGCCGCGAGACCATGATCTCGACGGTGATGGTCCTGGTGTTTGCGCTCGTCGCCATGATCTTCTTCTTCACCGCCGACATAGCCATGGGCTATGCGATCGAGTGGATTCTGGGCCTCGGACATTAAGTTCGGCGATTACGGAGAGGTCGTGAAATGACGCGGTGGTACATCGTCCACGCTTATTCGAACTTCGAGAAGAAGGTCGCCGAGGACATCGAGAACAAGGCCAAGCAGAAGGGCCTGTCGGGCGAGATCGAGCAGATCGTGGTGCCGACGGAGAAAGTCGTCGAGATACGCCGCGGCCGCAAGGTCGATGCGGAGCGCAAGTTCTTCCCCGGTTATGTGCTCTTGAAGGCCAACCTGACGGACGCCGTATTCTCGCTGGTCAAGAACACGCCGAAGGTCACCGGCTTCCTCGGTGACTCGAAGCCCGTGCCGATCACCGAAGCCGAGGCGCAGCGCATCCTGAACCAGGTTCAGGAAGGCGTCGAGCGTCCGAAGCCGTCGGTCACCTTCGAGATCGGCGAGGCGATCCGCGTCTCGGACGGTCCGTTCGCGTCGTTCAACGGCTTCGTCCAGGAAGTGGACGAGGAGCGGGCGCGCCTCAAGGTGGAAGTTTCGATCTTCGGGCGCGCGGTGCCCGTCGATCTCGAATTCGGACAGGTCGAAAAGGGCTGATCCGAAGGTCCCCGTCCGAGAGGCGAAGGGATCGGCGGCGCGAAGGAATGGCGCTGCCATGAGCGGGTGGGAGGCGAATGCGGCTTAGCCGGCCGCTGGAACCGCACCACCAGACTGCAACCGCCGGTTTTCCCGGTATGAGAAAAGGCAGGAATAGAGATGGCTAAGAAAGTTGCAGGCCAGCTCAAGCTCCAGGTTGCCGCGGGCTCGGCCACGCCGTCGCCCCCGATCGGCCCGGCGCTTGGTCAGCGCGGCATCAACATCATGGAGTTCTGCAAGGCGTTCAACGCGCAGACCCAGGAACTGGAAAAGGGCTCGCCCATCCCGGTCGTCATCACCTACTACCAGGACAAGTCGTTCACCTTCGTCATGAAGACGCCGCCGGTGAGCTACTTCCTGAAGAAGGCCGCCAACCTGAAGTCTGGTTCGAAGGAACCGGGCAAGGTCAAGGCCGGCACGATCTCGCGCGACAAAGTGCGCCAGATCGCCGAGCAGAAGATGAAGGACCTGAACGCAAACGACGTCGAAGCGGCCATGCGAATGGTCGAGGGCTCCGCCCGCTCGATGGGCCTGGAAGTGGTGGGCTAAGATCATGGCAAAGATTGCAAAGCGTGTTGCCAAGAGCCGTGAAGGCATCGATCCGAACAAGGCCTATGCGCTCTCTGAGGCGCTGCAGCTGCTGAAGGACCGGTCCACGGTGAAGTTCGACGAGACGGTCGAGGTCGCGATGAATCTCGGCGTCGATCCGCGCCATGCCGACCAGATGGTCCGCGGCGTTGTCAACCTGCCGAACGGCACCGGCCGGTCGGTGCGCGTCGCGGTGTTCGCGCGCGGCGACAAGGCCGAGGAAGCCAAGGCGGCCGGCGCCGATATCGTTGGCGCCGAGGACCTGGTCGACGTCGTCCAGAAGGGCACGATCGATTTCGATCGCTGCATCGCTACCCCGGACATGATGCCGCTGGTCGGCCGTCTGGGTAAGGTGCTCGGCCCGCGCGGCATGATGCCGAACCCGAAGGTCGGCACCGTGACCCCCGATGTCGCGGCCGCCGTCAAGGCCTCGAAGGGCGGCGCCGTCGAGTTCCGCGTCGAGAAGGCCGGCATCGTCCAGGCCGGCGTCGGCAAGGTCTCGTTCGACGTCAAGGCGCTGGAAGAGAATGTGCGGGCCTTCGCCGATGCGGTGAACAAGGCCAAGCCCGCCGGCGCCAAGGGCAACTACGTCAAGAAGGTGTCGGTCACCTCGACGATGGGTCCCGGCCTCAAGCTCGACATCGCGACGCTCGCCGCGTCGTAAGCGTCGTCTGGCCGGCTTCAGGCCGGTCGCTAGAGCATGATCCCGAAAAGTGGATTTCGGAAAAGATCATGCTCCAACAAAGAAGAATTCCGGACCGCCGATCCGTCGGCGGCCCGGTAACCCGGAGGCTGAAAGGTTTCCGGATATCCTGTCCGAGATTGCAGGCGGCCGGCCTTGGTTCAAAAGGGGGCCTTAATTCATGTGGGCCTGCATGAGACGGGTGAAGACCCGACAAAGGAGCGAAAAGCTCCAATGAAAGGTTCGAACCGTGTTTGCCTTTTGTCAGCACATCAACCGGCTTTGCCGGCGGATGTGGCGAAAGGGGGCAGGATCCTCGAGCGCCGTTCGGGAGATCCGTTTGTGGATGGCCCGGCCGGCAAAAGGCAACCCGACTTCTGACCTCGTGAATGGGGCAGGGGTCAACTGGAGATAGGCAGTGGACAGAGCGGAAAAGCGCGAACTCGTCACGGGCCTGAACGAAGCGTTCTCGAGCGCGGGTTCAGTCGTCGTGGCCCACTACGCCGGTATCACCGTGGCGCAAATGAACGACCTCCGGTCGAAGATGCGCGCCGCCGGCGGCACCGTCAAAGTCGCGAAGAACCGTCTCGCCAAGATCGCTCTTCAGGGCACGGACTCCGCATCGATCGTCGATCTGTTCAAGGGACAGACGCTGGTCGCTTATTCGGAGGATCCGGTTGCGGCGCCGAAGATCGCGTCCGATTTCGCCAAGGGGAATGACAAGCTGATCATTCTCGGCGGCGCAATGGGCTCGACCTCGCTCAACGCCGATGGTGTCAAGGCGCTCGCCACGATGCCGTCGCTCGACGAGCTGCGCGCCAAGCTGGTTGGCATGATCGCCACGCCGGCTACCCGGATCGCCCAGATCGTCAATGCGCCCGCGGCTTCGGTCGCGCGCGTCATCGGCGCTTACGCCCGGAAGGACGAGGCGGCATGAGGCCGTTCCTCGCTGTCAACAACACACGTTCGAACCAACCAAAGGAATATCAAAATGGCTGATCTCGCGAAGATCGTAGACGACCTTTCGAAGCTGACCGTCCTCGAGGCGGCCGAGCTGTCGAAGCTCCTGGAAGAGAAGTGGGGCGTTTCGGCTGCTGCTCCGGTGGCGGTTGCCGCTGCTGGCGGTGGCGCTGCCGCTGCTGCTGCTCCGGCTGAAGAGAAGACGGAATTCGACGTCGTTCTCGCCGACGCCGGCGCCCAGAAGATCAACGTCATCAAGGAAGTCCGCGCCATCACCGGCCTTGGCCTCAAGGAAGCCAAGGACCTGGTCGAGGCCGCTCCGAAGCCGGTCAAGGAAGGCGTTTCCAAGGCCGATGCCGACAAGTTCAAGGCTCAGCTGGAAGCAGCTGGCGCCAAGGTCGAGCTGAAGTAAGCCTTATGGTTGAGGGCGGACGGCCTCGCGCCGGCCGCCCCCTCCCTTGATGAAAGGGAGGCTTCGTTGCGCGAGACGTTTGAAAACCTCTTTCCTGAGGGCCGGAAGCGGCCTTCAGGAAACGGGTTTTCTCCCGTTTTTACCGGCAGCCGCCAAGCAATTGGAACGGCGGCCGGAAAACAGACAGGGGCGGCCGGCGAGCGGCCCGTTGGTGCAAGGCGAACCGCGGCGAGGTTCGCCCCGAGTTTTGAGCTAAGGAGCGACGATGGCCCAGACCCAGACTTTCAATGGCCGCAGACGCGTACGCAAGTTCTTCGGGAAGATCCCGGAAGTTGCGGAGATGCCGAACCTGATCGAGGTTCAGAAGGCATCCTATGACCAGTTCCTGATGGTGGACGAGCCCAAGGGCGGGCGTCCGGACGAGGGGCTGCAGGCTGTTTTCAAGTCGGTCTTCCCGATCTCCGATTTTTCCGGCTCCTCGATGCTGGAATTCGTGAAGTATGAGTTCGAAGGACCGAAATTCGACGTCGACGAATGCCGTCAGCGCGACCTGACCTATGCTGCGCCGCTGAAGGTGACGCTGCGCCTCATCGTGTTCGATATCGATGAGGATACCGGCGCGAAGTCGATCAAGGACATCAAGGAGCAGGACGTCTATATGGGCGACATGCCGCTCATGACGTCGAACGGCACCTTCATCGTCAACGGCACCGAGCGCGTCATCGTCTCGCAGATGCACCGTTCGCCGGGCGTCTTCTTCGACCACGACAAGGGCAAGTCGCACTCGTCGGGCAAGCTTCTGTTTGCCGCGCGCGTCATCCCCTATCGCGGCTCGTGGCTCGACATCGAGTTCGATTCCAAGGACGTGGTCCACGCCCGCATCGACCGCCGCCGCAAGATTCCGGTGACGTCGCTGCTGATGGCGCTCGGCATGGACGGCGAAGAGATCCTGTCGACCTTCTACAACAAGATCACCTACAAGCGTGCCGGCGACCACTGGCGCATCCCGTTCAATGTCGAGCGCTTCCGCGGCCTCAAGGCTGTCGGCGACCTGGTCGACGCCGACACGGGCGAGATCGTCGTCGAGGCCGGCAAGAAGATCACCGCCCGCCAGGCCCGCCAGCTCGGCGAAAAGGGTCTCAAGGCGATCAAGGCGACCGACGAGGACCTGCTCGGCAACTACCTGGCCGAGGACATCGTCAACTACGCCACCGGCGAGATCTTCCTCGAGGCCGGCGACGAGATCGACGAGAAGACGCTGAAGGTGCTGCTCGGCACCGGCGAGGACGAGATCCAGATCCTCGACATCGACCACGTCAATGTCGGCGCCTACATTCGCAACACGCTCGCCGTCGACAAGAACGAGAGCCGCCAGGACGCGCTGTTCGACATCTACCGCGTCATGCGTCCGGGCGAGCCGCCGACGCTCGAGACCGCCGAAGCCATGTTCAACTCGCTGTTCTTCGACAGCGAGCGCTATGACCTGTCGGCTGTCGGCCGCGTCAAGATGAACATGCGCCTCGAGCTCAAGGCCGAGGACACCGTGCGCGTGCTGCGCAAGGAAGACATCCTGGCCGTGGTCAAGACGCTGGTCGAGCTGCGCGACGGCAAGGGCGAGATCGACGACATCGACAATCTCGGCAACCGCCGCGTCCGCTCGGTCGGCGAGCTGATGGAGAACCAGTACCGCGTCGGTCTGCTGCGCATGGAGCGCGCGATCAAGGAGCGTATGTCCTCGATCGAGATCGACACGGTCATGCCGCAGGACCTGATCAACGCCAAGCCGGCGGCCGCCGCCGTGCGCGAGTTCTTCGGCTCCTCGCAGCTCTCGCAGTTCATGGACCAGACCAACCCGCTGTCGGAGATCACCCACAAGCGTCGCCTGTCGGCGCTTGGACCGGGCGGTCTGACCCGCGAGCGTGCCGGCTTCGAGGTGCGCGACGTGCATCCGACGCACTACGGCCGTATCTGCCCGATCGAGACGCCGGAAGGCCCGAATATCGGTCTGATCAACTCGCTCGCCACCTTCGCGCGTGTCAACAAGTACGGCTTCATCGAGAGCCCGTACCGCAAGATCGTCAACGGCAAGCTGACCAATGAAGTCGTCTATCTGTCGGCGATGGAGGAGGCCAAGCACCACGTCGCGCAGGCCAACGCCGAGCTCGACAAGAACGGCAGCTTCGTCGACGAGTTCGTCATCTGCCGCAACGCCGGCGAGGTGATGATGGCGCCGCGCGAGAACGTCGACCTGATGGACGTGTCGCCGAAGCAGATGGTGTCGGTGGCCGCGGCCCTCATCCCGTTCCTCGAGAACGACGACGCCAACCGCGCGCTGATGGGCTCGAACATGCAGCGTCAGGCCGTGCCGCTGGTGCGCGCCGAGGCGCCGTTCGTCGGCACCGGCATGGAGCCGGTCGTCGCCCGTGACTCAGGCGCCGCCATCGGCGCCCGCCGCGGCGGCGTGGTCGACCAGGTGGACGCCACCCGTATCGTTATCCGCGCCACCGAAGATCTCGACCCGGGCAAGTCCGGCGTCGACATCTACCGGCTGATGAAGTTCCAGCGTTCGAACCAGAATACCTGCATCAACCAGCGTCCGCTGGTGCGTGTCGGCGACCGGGTGAACAAGGGCGACATCATCGCCGACGGTCCTTCGACCGAGCTCGGCGATCTGGCGCTCGGCCGCAACGTGCTGGTCGCGTTCATGCCGTGGAACGGCTACAACTACGAGGACTCGATCCTGCTCTCCGAGCGCATCGTGGCCGACGACGTCTTCACCTCGATCCACATCGAGGAGTTCGAGGTCATGGCCCGCGACACCAAGCTCGGACCGGAGGAGATTACGCGCGACATTCCGAACGTCTCGGAGGAAGCGCTGAAGAACCTCGACGAGGCCGGCATCGTCTATATCGGCGCGGAAGTGCAGCCGGGTGACATCCTGGTCGGCAAGATCACGCCGAAGGGCGAAAGCCCGATGACGCCGGAAGAGAAGCTCCTGCGCGCCATCTTCGGCGAAAAGGCCTCGGACGTTCGCGACACCTCCATGCGCATGCCTCCGGGCACCTTCGGCACGGTCGTCGAAGTGCGCGTCTTCAACCGCCACGGCGTGGAGAAGGACGAGCGCGCCATGGCGATCGAGCGCGAGGAGATCGAGCGTCTGGCCAAGGACCGCGACGACGAGCAGGCGATCCTCGACCGCAACGTCTATTCGCGCCTGTCGGACATGCTGGTCGGCAAGGAAGCGATTGCCGGGCCGAAGGGCTTCAAGAAGGGCTCGAAGCTGTCGAAGGACACGCTCGACGAGTATCCGCGCTCGCAGTGGTGGCAGTTCGCCGTGGAGAACGAAAAGCTCCAGAGCGAGCTGGAAGCCCTGCGCGGCCAGTACGACGACTCCAAGAAGGCGCTCGAGCAGCGCTTCATGGACAAGGTCGAGAAGGTGCAGCGCGGCGACGAGATGCCTCCGGGCGTCATGAAGATGGTCAAGGTCTTCGTGGCGGTGAAGCGCAAGATGCAGCCGGGCGACAAGATGGCCGGCCGTCACGGCAACAAGGGCGTGGTGTCGCGCATCGTTCCGGTCGAGGACATGCCTTTCCTCGAGGACGGCACGCATGCCGATATCGTGCTTAACCCGCTGGGTGTGCCGAGCCGCATGAATGTCGGCCAGATCCTGGAAACGCATCTGGGCTGGGCCTGCGCCGGCATGGGCAGGAAGATCGGCGAGCTGATCGACGCCTACAAGGCTGGCGGCGACATCAAGCCGCTGCGCAAGACGCTGGAAAGCTTCATGCCTTCCAACGACCGCAACGAGCCGGTCCGCGACTATGACGACGAGAGCATCATTCGCCTGAGCGAACAGATGCGCCGCGGCGTCTCCATCGCGACTCCGGTGTTCGACGGCGCGCACGAAGCCGACATCAACACCATGCTGCAGCAGGCGGGCCTGCACACCAGCGGTCAGTCGCAGCTTTATGACGGCCGCACCGGCGAGCCGTTCGATCGCAAGGTGACGATGGGCTACATCTATATGCTCAAGCTTCACCACCTGGTGGACGACAAGATCCACGCGCGCTCGATCGGTCCGTACTCGCTCGTCACCCAGCAGCCGCTGGGCGGCAAGGCGCAGTTCGGTGGCCAGCGCTTCGGCGAAATGGAGGTCTGGGCGCTGGAAGCCTACGGCGCCGCTTATACGCTGCAGGAGATGCTGACGGTGAAGTCGGATGACGTTGCCGGACGCACCAAGGTCTACGAGGCAATCGTGCGCGGCGACGATACGTTCGAAGCCGGCATTCCCGAGAGCTTCAACGTTCTCGTCAAGGAGATGCGCTCCCTCGGCCTCAATGTCGAACTGGAGAACACCAAGTTCGAAGACGCTGCCGTGCGGCTGCCCGATGCTGCCGAATAAGGGCGCGGCCGAACAAGGGTAATGGCGCGCCGCGAACAACGTGGCGCGCCCAACAAATTCTCGGCCGGTCAGGCCGGCCAGTCTGCGGGCATTCGGCCCGCGCTCGATGCAAGGGGTTTTCGAGGACCCCGAAAAGGAGAACGGCATGAACCAAGAGGTCATGAATCTCTTCAACCCCCAGGCGCCTGCGCAGGTGTTCGATTCCATCCGGATCTCGCTCGCCAGCCCTGAGAAGATTCTGTCCTGGTCGTTCGGTGAGATCAAAAAGCCGGAGACCATCAACTACCGCACCTTCAAGCCGGAGCGTGACGGTCTGTTCTGCGCGCGCATTTTTGGTCCGATCAAGGACTACGAGTGCCTGTGCGGCAAGTACAAGCGCATGAAGTACAAGGGCGTTATCTGCGAGAAGTGCGGCGTCGAAGTCACGCTGTCGCGCGTCCGCCGCGAGCGCATGGGCCATATCGAGCTCGCCGCGCCCGTCGCCCATATCTGGTTCCTGAAGTCGCTGCCTTCGCGCATCGGCACGCTGCTCGACATGACGCTGAAGGATATCGAGCGCGTCCTCTACTTCGAGAACTACATCGTCACTGAGCCTGGCCTCACCGCGCTGAAGGAGCACCAACTGCTCAGCGAGGAAGAGTACATGCTGGCCGTCGACGAGTATGGCGAAGACTCTTTCACCGCCATGATCGGCGCCGAGGCCATCCATGACCTGTTGGCCGGCATGGATCTGGAGAAGATCGCCGGCGACCTGCGCTCGGAGCTGGCTTCGACCTCGTCCGAGCTCAAGCAGAAGAAGCTTCTGAAGCGGCTCAAGGTCGTCGAGAACTTCATGGAATCCGGCAACCGTCCGGAATGGATGATCATGAAGGTCGTTCCGGTGATCCCGCCGGACCTGCGCCCGCTGGTCCCGCTGGACGGCGGCCGCTTCGCCACGTCCGACCTCAACGACCTCTATCGCCGCGTCATCAACCGCAACAATCGCTTGAAGCGGCTGATCGAGCTGCGCGCGCCCGGCATCATCGTGCGCAATGAAAAGCGCATGCTGCAGGAGGCCGTCGACGCGCTGTTCGACAACGGCCGCCGCGGGCGCGTCATCACCGGCGCCAACAAGCGTCCGCTGAAGTCGCTGTCCGACATGCTCAAGGGCAAGCAGGGCCGGTTCCGCCAGAACCTGCTCGGCAAGCGTGTCGACTATTCCGGCCGCTCGGTCATTGTGACCGGTCCGGAACTCAAGCTGCATCAGTGCGGCCTGCCGAAGAAGATGGCGCTGGAGCTGTTCAAGCCTTTCATCTACGCCCGCCTCGACGCCAAGGGTTTCTCCTCGACCGTCAAGCAGGCGAAGAAGCTGGTCGAGAAGGAGCGTCCGGAGGTCTGGGATATCCTCGACGAGGTTATCCGCGAGCATCCGGTGCTCTTGAACCGCGCGCCGACGCTGCACCGCCTCGGCATCCAGGCGTTCGAGCCGATCCTGATCGAAGGCAAGGCGATCCAGCTGCATCCGCTGGTCTGCACGGCCTTCAATGCCGACTTCGACGGCGACCAGATGGCGGTCCATGTGCCGCTGTCCCTGGAAGCGCAGCTCGAAGCGCGCGTGCTGATGATGTCGACCAACAACATCCTGCACCCGGCCTCCGGCGCGCCGATCATCGTGCCGTCGCAGGACATGGTTCTCGGTCTCTACTATCTGTCGATCGTCAACCAGAACGAGCCGGGCGAAGGCATGGTGTTCGCCGACATGGGCGAGCTCCAGCATGCGCTGGAGACCAAGGCGGTGACCCTGCACGCCAAGATCAAGGGCCGCTTCCGCACCGTCGATGCCGAAGGCAAGACGGTGTCGAAGATCTATGAAACCACGCCCGGCCGCATGATCATCGGCGAGCTTCTGCCGAAGAACGTCAACGTACCGTACGACATCGCCAACCAGGAGATGACCAAGAAGAACATCTCCAAGATGATCGACACCGTCTACCGCCACTGCGGGCAGAAGGAGACGGTCATCTTCTGCGACCGCATCATGGCTCTCGGCTTTGCGCATGCCTGCCGCGCCGGCATTTCGTTCGGCAAGGACGACATGGTGATTCCGGACACCAAGCTGAAGCTGGTCTCCGATACCGAGGCTTTGGCCAAGGAGTACGAGCAGCAGTACAATGACGGCCTGATCACGCAGGGCGAGAAGTACAACAAGGTGGTCGACGCCTGGGCCAAGTGCTCGGAGAAAGTCGCCGACGAGATGATGGCCCGCATCAAGGCGGTCGAGTTCGAGGAAAACGGCCGTCAGAAGCCGATGAACTCGATCTATATGATGTCGCATTCGGGTGCGCGCGGTTCGCCCACCCAGATGCGCCAGCTCGCCGGCATGCGCGGCCTGATGGCCAAGCCTTCGGGCGAGATCATCGAGACGCCGATCATCTCGAACTTCAAGGAAGGCCTCACCGTGCTCGAGTACTTCAACTCGACCCACGGCGCCCGCAAGGGTCTGGCCGACACCGCCTTGAAGACGGCGAACTCGGGGTACCTGACCCGCCGTCTGGTCGACGTGGCGCAGGACTGCATCGTCAATTCGCTGGATTGCGGCACCGACAAGGGCCTCACCATGCAGCCGATCGTCGATGCCGGCCAGATCGTCGCCTCGGTCGGTCAGCGCGTGCTCGGCCGCACGGCGCTCGACGACATCAACCACCCGGTCTCCGGCGAAGTGCTGGTCAAGGCCGGCAAGCTGATGGACGAGCGTGACGTGGAGCAGATCGAGAAGGCCGGCGTCCAGTCGGTCCGCATCCGCTCGGCGTTGACCTGCGAGGTCAGGACCGGCGTCTGCGCGGTCTGCTACGGTCGCGATCTTGCCCGCGGCACGCCCGTCAACCAGGGCGAGGCCGTCGGCGTCATCGCGGCGCAGTCGATCGGCGAGCCGGGCACCCAGCTCACCATGCGCACGTTCCACATGGGCGGCACCGCGCAGGTGGTGGACTCTTCGTTCCTCGAAGCCTCCTATGAGGGCAAGGTCGAGATCCGCAATCGCAACGTGGTGCGCAACTCCGAAGGTCAGCAGATGGTGATGGGCCGCAACATGGCGGTTCTGATCCTCGACGAGGCCGGCAAGGAACGCGCCACGCACCGCGTCGCCTACGGCTCGCGCATTTTCGTGGATGACGGCGACAAGGTGAAGCGCGGGCAGCGCATCGCCGAGTGGGATCCTTACACCCGCCCGATCCTCACCGAAATCGAGGGCAAGGTGGCGTTCGAGGATCTGGTCGACGGCATCTCCGTGCAGGAGACGGCCGACGAGTCGACCGGCATCACCAAGCGTGAGGTCATCGACTGGCGTTCGACGCCGCGCGGCAGCGACCTGAAGCCGGCGATCGTCGTGCAGGACGCCAAGGGCAAGGTGGGCAAGCTGTCGAAGGGCGGCGATGCACGTTTCCTGCTCTCGGTCGAGGCCATTCTCTCGGTCGAGCCGGGCGCGCATGTCCGTCCGGGCGACGTGCTTGCGCGTATCCCGATGGAAAGCGCCAAGACCAAGGACATCACCGGCGGTCTGCCGCGGGTGGCCGAACTGTTCGAGGCTCGCCGTCCGAAGGATCACGCCATCATCGCCGAGATCGATGGCACGGTCCGCTTCGGCCGCGACTACAAGAACAAGCGCCGCATCATCATCGAGCCGCACGACTCGACGCTGGAGCCGGTCGAGTACCTGATCCCGAAGGGCAAGCCGTTCCATCTGCAGGACGGCGACGTCATCGAGAAGGGCGACTACATCCTCGACGGCAACCCGGCGCCGCACGACATCCTGGCGATCAAGGGCGTGGAGGCGCTTGCGTCCTACCTCGTCAACGAGATCCAGGAGGTCTACCGCCTGCAGGGCGTGTCGATCAACGACAAGCACATCGAGGTGATCGTTCGCCAGATGCTGCAGAAGGTCGAGATCACCACGCAGGGCGACTCGACCTACATTCCGGGCGACCACGTCGACGTGATCGAGCTGGAAGAGGTCAACGAGCGGTTGATCGAGGACGGCAAGAAGCCGGCCGAAGGTCAGCCGGTGCTGCTCGGCATCACCAAAGCCTCACTGCAGACGCCGTCCTTCATCTCGGCCGCGTCCTTCCAGGAGACGACCAGGGTACTGACGGAAGCCGCGGTCGCCGGTAAGACCGACATGCTGCAGGGTCTGAAGGAGAATGTCATCGTCGGCCGCCTCATCCCGGCGGGCACGGGCGGCACGATGAGCCAGATAAGGCGCATCGCCACCTCGCGCGACGAACTCATCATCGACGAGCGCCGCAAGGCCTCCGGTGTCGAGGTCGCCGAGCCGATGCTGACCAACATGGTCAACGCCGCGCAGTAAGCGCGGATGCAATGAGAGAAAGAAAAGGGGCCCGCGTGGCCCCTTTTTCATTCGGGTTATGAACGAGGAAAAACCATGAGCGCCAGGACCTGGACAGCTGTCGACGACTACATCGTCTCCTCTCTTTTCGATGCGGATCCCGCGCTAGACGCGGTGCTTGCGGCCAACCGCGAGCAGGGCCTGCCGGCGATCGACGTCTCGGCCGCACAGGGCAAATTGCTTTCGCTTCTGGTGCGAATTCGCGGCGCAAGGAAGGTGCTCGAGATCGGCACGCTCGGTGGTTACTCGACCATCTGGATGGCAAGGGGCCTGCCTGCCGATGGCAGAGTAGTGACGCTGGAGCTTGAGCCGCACCATGCCAAGGTCGCGCGCTCGAAGTTCGAGCGGACAGGGGTTTCCGACAAGGTGGATCTGCGGCTCGGGCCAGCTCTTCAATCGCTAGCAGCCTTGGTCAGCGAAAATGCCGGTCCGTTCGACCTGATCTTCATCGACGCCGACAAGCCGAACAACCCGAATTATCTCAGCTGGGCCATGCGGCTGTCGCGCTCCGGAACGGTCATCGTTTGCGACAACGTCATCCGCGACGGCGCCGTGCTGAAGGATGACGGCCGCGACGAAAACGTCGTCGGCGCCCGCGCGGCGTTCTCCTTCATCGGCGGCGAGAAGCGGCTTGACGGCACCGCCATCCAGACCGTCGGCGCCAAGGGCTATGACGGATTTGCGATTGCGATCGTGGACTGACGCCGGCGCTGCACGGGGCTTGCTGTTAATCGAAGAAAGGCTCGACCACATTGCGCTTGCCGAGCATGAAGGCGTCGGCGACGTGCTGGAGCGGGGCCAGGTCGACGTCGGAGATGCCGGCGCGGACAATCTCGGCGAAACGCTTGTAGAGCATCGGATATTCGGCTTCCGGCTCGTCATGGATGATCTTGCCGTCGACGGCGAGCTTTGCGCCGCCGCCCGAAAGCACCATCTTGCCCTTGTCGGTCTCGGCCAGGATGTCCCAGCTCTGCGGACCGGTCTGCAGCCAGTCGAGCTCCATTGTCACCGGGAGCCCGTTCGAGGTGCGGAAGGTGACATGCGCCGCGACCGGCGAGGCGCGGTTCTCGGGGAAGTCGAGCACGGCCGAGGTGATGAACATCGGCGGCAGGATGTGGGTGGCGATCGATAGCGCGTTGATGCCGGGATCGAACACGCCGAAACCGCCCGGCGCCCAGATCCATTCCTGGTTCGGGTGCCAGCGGCGCACGTCTTCCTTCCAGTTGATCGCCGCCGAGTCGATTCTGGCCGAAGCCAGGAAGGCGCGCGCGGCCTCGACCGCCGGCGCGTAGCGCGAATGCCAGCTGGCGAAAAGCGAAACGCCTTTCTTCGCGGCAATCGCCTTCAGGTGCTCGACCTCGCTGACGGTGGCGCCCGGCGGCTTCTCCATGAAGACGTGCTTTCCGGCCTCGAGCGCGGTGCGCGCGGCGTCATAGCGGAACTGCGGCGGCATGCAGAGCGAGACGGCTTCCAGGCCCGGCTCGGCCTCGAGCATCGCCTCGATCGTCGGATAGTTCGGGATGCCGTCCACCTTGCCGTGGCGGCTGGCGGCGGCCGCAAGCCGATAACTGCTGTCCTTGGCCAGTGCTGGAAGATGCTGGTCGCGGACGATCTTTCCCACGCCGACGATACCGATCCTGATGGGGTTGCTGGTCATTGGGACTCCGAGGGTGGAAGAAGTAGGTGTTCTTAGGCAGGACAACGGTGCCCGGCAAGCCTGGACGAAATCGTGATCTCGCGGTTCCCGTCCGGGATCAGCTCGGCTCGTCGAAGGTAACGATCGAGACTTCGCCCTCCAGCGCGCCCTGATAGGCGGACAGATGCGGCTCTTCGTCGGGGGTGCCTTCCATGTCGCCGATCTGGTCGAGCTCGGCTTCGGCGAATCCTTCGGCGGCGAGCGATTCGAGCGCGCGGCGCACGGCAGAATCATCGTCGGGCGCGACCAGCATCACATGCACGCCTTCCGGCTTGCCGCCTTTTCGCCGCCACACCCGGCCGGTGATGATGGTGACCGGGCGCTCCTCGTTGTCGTTCACGGGCTGATTCCTCCGGAAGCGTGGAGTCTTGCCATTCATGCCGCCTTATTTGCACGAAGCCGGCCGAGATGACAGGCGAAAGCGGGTCACTTTCTTCCTCGCTCTTGAAAAAAGACGCAAGAAAATTACATGCGTTTTCCGCATGGCTGCCAAGCTCCGGATCGGGCGCAATATTTGCCGTTCCGGGGTTGACGGATAGGGGGCTTGCGAGTAGAAGCCGCCACGTCAGAACCGATGTGAGACTTGCTTTTCCGAGGCGACGCGCCTTGGAGTTTGCCTCAAACAGGGTTCGTTTTACGAGCGAAAAGACATCTCCGGCGCGCATGAAGCGGCTTCCGCTTCCTCTGCAATTTGTTCGGGCAGGACCGCGAGGCGCGGTGTGTTGCCCGAATTCGCGTATGGACATGACGCTTTGAGCGGCCCTGACAGGGCAAGACACGGAATTGAGAGACAAGAGGGTTTAATGCCTACCGTCAACCAGCTGATCCGCAAGCCGCGCCTGGCGCCGGTGAAGCGCAACAAGGTCCCGGCCATGCAGCAGAACCCGCAGAAGCGGGGCGTCTGCACGCGCGTCTACACCACGACGCCGAAGAAGCCGAACTCGGCGCTGCGCAAGGTGGCCAAGATCCGTCTGACCAATGGTTTCGAAGTGATCGGCTACATCCCGGGCGAAGGCCATAACCTTCAGGAGCACTCGGTGGTCATGATCCGTGGCGGCCGCGTCAAGGATCTGCCGGGCGTCCGCTATCACATCATCCGCGGCGTGCTCGACACCCAGGGTGTGAAGAACCGCAAGCAGCGCCGTTCGAAATACGGTGCCAAGCGTCCGAAGTAAGGGTTTCCGGCTTCGGCGCTTTTTTTGACTGCGCCGTGCCACGAGATTGAGAGACAAGAGCCATGTCCCGTCGTCACAGTGCAGAAAAGCGTGAGATCAATCCGGACCCCAAGTTCGGCGATCTGGTCGTCACCAAGTTCATGAACGCCGTCATGTATGACGGCAAGAAGTCGGTTGCCGAGACCATCGTCTACGGCGCGCTGGACCAGGTCCAGGCCAAGACCAAGCAGGAGCCGGTCGCTGTCTTCCACCAGGCGCTCGACAATGTCGCGCCGCATGTGGAAGTGCGTTCGCGTCGCGTCGGCGGCGCCACCTACCAGGTTCCGGTGGACGTGCGCCCCGAGCGCCGCCAGGCGCTCGCCATCCGCTGGCTGATCGCCGCCGCACGCAACCGCAACGAGACCACGATGGTCGACCGCCTCTCGGGCGAGCTGATGGACGCGGCCAACAACCGCGGCACGGCCGTCAAGAAGCGTGAAGACACCCACAAGATGGCGGAAGCCAACCGCGCCTTCGCGCACTACCGCTGGTAAAGCGCGAACGAGACTGAGAGGCACCTCCCATGGCCCGCGAATACAAAATCGAAGACTACCGCAATTTCGGTATCATGGCGCATATCGACGCCGGCAAGACGACGACGACCGAGCGCGTCCTGTACTACACGGGCAAGTCGCACAAGATCGGCGAAGTCCATGACGGCGCTGCCACCATGGACTGGATGGAGCAGGAGCAGGAACGCGGCATCACCATCACCTCGGCCGCGACCACGACCTTCTGGAAGGGTCGCGACGGCAAGATGCGCCGCTTCAACATCATCGACACTCCCGGACACGTCGACTTCACCATCGAGGTCGAGCGCTCGCTGCGCGTGCTCGACGGCGCCATCGCGCTGCTCGATGCCAACGCAGGCGTCGAGCCGCAGACTGAGACCGTGTGGCGCCAGGCCGACAAGTACCACGTGCCGCGCATGATCTTCTGCAACAAGATGGACAAGATCGGCGCCGACTTCTACCGCTCGGTGGAAATGATCGGCTCGCGCCTCGGCGCGCAGGCCGTCGTCATGCAGCTGCCGATCGGCGCCGAGACCGAGTTCAAGGGCGTCGTCGACCTCGTCGAAATGAATGCGCTTGTCTGGCGCGACGAGACGCTGGGCGCTGCCTGGGATGTCGTCGAGATCCCGGCCGACCTCAAGGACAAGGCCGCTCAGTATCGCGAGAAGATGATCGAGGCCGCCGTCGAGATGGACGAGACTGCGCTCGAGAATTACCTCGAAGGCAACATGCCGTCGAACGACGAGATCCGTGCGCTGATCCGCAAGGGCACCATCGCGGTCAAGTTCTTCCCGATGTTCTGCGGCTCGGCCTTCAAGAACAAGGGCGTGCAGCCGCTGCTGGACGCCGTTGTCGAATACCTGCCGTCGCCGATTGACGTGCCGGCCATCAAGGGTGTCGACGCCAAGACCGACGCCGAGATCGAGCGTCATGCCGACGACAACGAGCCGCTGTCGATGCTGGCGTTCAAGATCATGAACGACCCGTTCGTCGGCTCGCTGACCTTCGCTCGCATCTATTCGGGCAAGCTCACCAAGGGCACCTCGCTCGACAACACCGTGAAGGGCAAGAAGGAGCGCATCGGCCGCATGCTGCAGATGCATGCGAATTCGCGCGCCGATATCGAGGAAGCCTATGCCGGCGACATCGTCGCGCTGGCCGGCCTCAAGGACACGACGACCGGCGACACGCTCTGCGATCCACTGCATCCGGTCATCCTCGAGCGCATGGAATTCCCCGATCCGGTCATCCAGATCGCCATCGAGCCGAAGACCAAGAACGACCAGGAAAAGATGGGCCTCGCGCTGCATCGCCTGGCGGCAGAGGATCCGTCCTTCCGCGTCAAGACCGACGAGGAAAGCGGTCAGACCATCATCGCCGGCATGGGCGAGCTGCATCTCGACATCATCGTCGACCGCATGCGCCGCGAGTTCAAGGTCGAAGCCAATGTCGGCGCTCCGCAGGTGGCCTATCGCGAGACGATCACCCGCACCCATGAGCAGGACTACACGCACAAGAAGCAGACGGGCGGTACCGGCCAGTTCGCTCGCGTCAAGATCGTGTTCGAGCCGAACACCGAGAGCGAAGAGTTCCTGTTCGAGTCCAAGATCGTCGGCGGCGCGGTGCCGAAGGAATACATCCCCGGCGTCGAGAAGGGCATCCAGAGCGTCATGGGTTCCGGCCCGTTTGCCGGCTTCCCGATGATCGGCGTCAAGGCGACGCTGATCGACGGTGCCTTCCACGACGTCGACTCCTCGGTGCTGGCGTTCGAAATTGCCTCCCGCGCCTGCTTCAAGGAAGCCGCACCCCGGCTTGGTGTGCAGCTCCTGGAGCCGATCATGAAGGTCGAGGTCGTGACGCCGGAAGACTATGTCGGCGGCGTTATCGGCGACCTCAACGGCCGTCGCGGCCAGATCCAGGGCCAGGAAGCGCGTGGCGTGGCCGTCGTCATCAACGCGATGGTGCCTTTGGCCAACATGTTCAAGTACGTCGACAATCTGCGTTCGATGTCGCAGGGCCGCGCCCAGTACACGATGCAGTTCGACCACTATGAGCCGGTCCCTACGGCGGTGGCCCAGGAAGTCCAGAAAAAGTACGCGTGAGAATGCCTGTGCCACCGGAACCGCGGCTCTTACGCGTTTCCGGTTCGGCTGGAGCGAATATCAATTTCCCCGAGCGGGATGAGTAAGACGGAGAAATACAGTGGCAAAAGGTAAATTCGAGCGCACCAAGCCGCATGTGAACATTGGCACGATCGGCCACGTCGATCATGGCAAGACGTCGCTGACGGCGGCGATCACGAAGTATTTTGGCGAATACAAGCGCTATGACCAGATCGACGCGGCGCCGGAAGAGAAGGCGCGCGGCATCACCATCTCGACGGCGCATGTCGAGTATGAGACGGCCAACCGTCACTACGCCCATGTCGACTGCCCCGGCCATGCCGACTATGTCAAGAACATGATCACCGGCGCCGCCCAGATGGACGGCGCGATCCTGGTGGTTTCGGCCGCCGACGGCCCGATGCCGCAGACCCGCGAGCACATCCTGCTTGCCCGCCAGGTCGGCGTGCCCTCGATCGTGGTGTTCCTGAACAAGGTCGACCAGGTCGACGACGCCGAGCTGCTCGAGCTGGTCGAGCTCGAGGTTCGCGAGCTGTTGACCAAGAACGAGTTCCCCGGCGACGACATTCCGATCGTCAAGGGTTCGGCGCTGGCAGCACTTGAGGATTCGAACAAGACCATCGGCGAGGACGCCATCCGCGAGCTGATGGCGCAGGTCGACGCCTATATCCCGACGCCGGTCCGTCCGCTGGACAAGCCGTTCCTGATGCCGATCGAGGACGTGTTTTCGATCTCGGGCCGCGGCACGGTCGTGACCGGCCGCGTCGAGCGCGGCGTGGTCAAGGTCGGCGAGGAATTGGAGATCGTCGGCATCCGTCCGACGGCCAAGACCACCTGCACGGGCGTGGAGATGTTCCGCAAGCTGCTCGACCAGGGCCAGGCCGGCGACAACATCGGCGCGCTGTTGCGCGGCATCGACCGCGAGGGTGTCGAGCGCGGCCAGGTTCTGGCCAAGCCGGGCTCGGTGAAGCCGCACAAGAAGTTCGTGGCCGAAGCCTACATCCTGACCAAGGACGAGGGCGGCCGGCACACGCCGTTCTTCACCAACTACCGTCCGCAGTTCTACTTCCGCACCACCGACGTGACCGGCATCGTGACGCTGCCGGCCGGCACCGAGATGGTGATGCCCGGCGACAACATCACCGTCGATGTCGAGCTGATCGTGCCGATCGCGATGGAAGAGAAGCTGCGCTTCGCCATCCGTGAAGGCGGCCGCACCGTCGGTGCCGGCATCGTCGTCACCATCAAAGAATAATTGGACGAAACGGATCTGTCGCGGGCGCGGGGCTGCCCGCGCCGCGCCAGAACAAGGAATTGACGCATGAACGGACAGAATATCCGCATCCGCCTTAAGGCGTTTGACCACCGGGTGCTCGACGCCTCGACGCGCGAAATCGTGTCGACCGCCAAGCGCACCGGCGCCAACGTCCGCGGCCCCATTCCGCTGCCGACGCGGATCGAAAAGTTCACGGTCAACCGGTCGCCTCACGTCGACAAGAAGAGCCGCGAGCAGTTCGAGATGCGCACCCACAAGCGGCTGCTCGACATCGTCGATCCGACCCCGCAGACGGTCGATGCTCTGATGAAGCTCGATCTGGCCGCCGGTGTCGACGTCGAGATCAAGCTCTAAGGAACAAGAGGGCGGGGCGACCCGGAACTCTGAAGGAAGCAAGAGGCGTGGAGGGGCGTCAGCCCCGACAGGGAACTCTAAAGGAATTGAACCGATGCGTTCAGGTGTGATTGCAAAGAAGGTGGGAATGACCCGCATCTATAACGATGCCGGGGAACACGTTCCCGTCACCGTTCTCCAGATGGAGAACTGCCAGGTCGTGGCGCAGCGCACGCAGGAGAAGAACGGCTACACCGCCGTCCAGCTCGGCGTTGGCCTTGCCAAGGTGAAGAACACGTCGAAGGCGATGCGCGGCCATTTCGCTGCCGCCTCCGTCGAGCCAAAGGCGAAGCTCGCCGAGTTCCGCGTCTCCGCCGACAACATGATCGACGTCGGCGCCGAGCTCACCGTCGAGCACTTCGTCGCCGGCCAGAAGGTCGACGTGACGGGCACCTCGACCGGCAAGGGTTTCCAGGGCGTGATCAAGCGGCACAACATGGGTGGCGGCCGCGCCACGCACGGTAACTCGGTCTCGCACCGCACGCACGGCTCGACCGGTCAGCGCCAGGACCCCGGCAAGGTGTTCAAGGGCAAGAAGATGGCCGGCCACATGGGCGACGTCCGCGTCACCACCCAGAATGTCGAGGTCGTCTCGACCGATGCCGACCGCGGCCTGATCCTGATCCGCGGCGCCGTCCCGGGAGTGAAGGGCGCCTGGATCCTGGTCCGTGACGCGGCCAAGGTTGCGCTGCCGGCCAACGCGCCGAAGCCAGCCGCGATCCGTGCCGCTGCCGCCAAGAACGATGCCCCGGCCAATGAGGGAGCGGAATAATGGACCTCAAGATCACAACCCTCGGCGGCAAGGACGCTGGCAAGGTAAAGCTCTCCGAGGAGATCTTCGGCCTTGACCCGCGTGAGGACATCCTGCAGCGCGTGGTGCGCTGGCAGCTGGCCAAGAAGCAGCAGGGCACGCACAAGGCCAAGGGCCGCGCCGAGATCGCGCGCACCGGCGCCAAGATGTACAAGCAGAAGGGTACGGGCCGCGCCCGTCACCATTCGGCTCGCGCTCCGCAGTTCCGCGGCGGTGGCAAGGCGCACGGCCCGGTCGTGCGCAGCCATGAGCACGAGCTGCCGAAGAAGGTGCGCGCGCTGGGCTTGAAGCACGCTCTCTCGGCCAAGGCCAAGAGCGCTTCGCTGATCATCGTTGACGAGCTGAAGCTCGCCGAAGCCAAGACCAAGGCGCTGGTGGCGAGCCTCGAGACGCTCGGGCTCACCAATGCCCTGGTGATTGGCGGCGCCGAGCTTGACCAGAACTTCAAGCTGGCGGCGACCAATATTCCCAACATCGACGTGCTGCCGATCCAGGGCATCAACGTCTACGACATTCTGCGCCGCGGCACGCTGGTCCTTTCGAAGGCCGCCGTCGAGGCTCTCGAGGAGCGCTTCAAATGACCGACCTCCGTCACTACGACGTGATCGTCTCGCCGGCGATCACCGAAAAGTCGACCATGGCTTCCGAGCAGAACCAGGTCGTCTTCAATGTCGCCAAGAAGGCGTCGAAGCCGGAAATCAAGGCTGCCGTGGAAGCTCTCTTCGGCGTCAAGGTTACGGCCGTGAACACGCTCGTCCGCAAGGGCAAGATCAAGCGCTTCCGCGGCACGGTTGGCCGCCAGGGCGATGTCAAGAAGGCGGTTGTGACGCTGGCCGACGGCCAGTCGATCGACGTCGCGACGGGTCTCTGAGCAAGGCCGCGAGGACAGGACAATGGCACTCAAGAAATTCAACCCGGTAACGCCGAGCACCCGTCAGCTGGTCATCGTCGACCGCTCGGGCCTCTACAAGGGCAAGCCCGTCAAGGGCCTGACCGAAGGCCTGACCAAGTCGGGCGGCCGCAATAATTACGGCCGCATCACGGCCCGCTTCATCGGCGGCGGTCACAAGCGTTCGTACCGCATCATCGACTTCAAGCGTAAGAAGTACGACGTCGTTGGCACGGTCGAGCGCATCGAATACGATCCGAACCGCACCGCCTTCATCGCGCTGATCAAGTATGACGACGGCGAGCTGTCCTACATCCTGGCGCCGCAGCGTCTGGCTGCCGGCGACAAGATCGTGGCCGGCGAAGCGGTCGACGTGAAGCCGGGCAACGCGATGCCGCTGGCCTCGATGCCGGTCGGCACGATCGTCCACAATATTGAGCTGAAGCCGGGCAAGGGCGGCCAGGTCGCCCGTTCGGCCGGCGGCTACGCCCAGCTCGTCGGCCGCGACCAGGGCATGGCGATCCTGCGCCTCAACTCGGGCGAGCAGCGCGTCGTGCACGGCTCGTGCATGGCCACCGTCGGCGCCGTGTCGAACCCCGATCACGGCAACATCAACGACGGCAAGGCCGGCCGCACGGTGTGGCGTGGCAAGCGCCCGCACAATCGCGGCGTGGCCATGAACCCGGTCGATCATCCGCACGGTGGTGGCGAAGGCCGCACCTCGGGTGGCCGTCACCCGGTTTCGCCCTGGGGCAAGCCGACCAAGGGCAAGAAGACGCGGTCCAACAAGGCGACCGACAAGTTCATCGTGCGCTCGCGCCATCAGCGCAAGAGCTAAGAAGAGGTAACGCCAAGTGACTCGTTCGATTTGGAAAGGCCCCTTCATCGACGGCTACCTTCTCAAGAAGGTGGACAAGGTTCGTGAAGGCGGTCGCAATGAGGTGATCAAGATGTGGAGCCGTCGCTCCACCATCCTGCCGCAGTTCGTCGGCTTCACCTTCGGTGTCTACAACGGCCAGAAGCACGTTCCCGTCTCCGTGAACGAGGACATGGTCGGCCACAAGTTCGGTGAATTCGCTCCGACCCGGACCTACTACGGTCATGGCGCGGATAAGAAGGCGAAGAGGAAATAATCATGGGCAAGGCCAAAGCTCCGCGCAGGCTTGCTGACAACGAGGCGCGCGCCGTTCTGCGCACCATCCGTATCAGCCCGCAGAAGCTGAACCTGGTTGCCGCGCTGATCCGCGGCAAGAAGGTCGCGACAGCGCTTTCCGACCTCGAATTCTCGGCCAAGCGGATTTCCGGCACGGTCAAGAAGACCCTGGAGTCGGCGATCGCCAACGCGGAAAACAACCACGACCTCGATGTCGACGCACTGATCGTATCGGAAGCCTATGTCGGCAAGTCGATCGTCATGAAGCGTTTCCACGCGCGTGGCCGTGGTCGCGCCAGCCGTATCGAAAAGCCGTTCTCGCACCTCACGATCGTCGTTCGTGAAGTCGAGGAAAAAGGGGAGGCCGCATAATGGGCCAGAAAGTCAATCCGATCGGGCTGCGTCTCGGCATCAACCGCACCTGGGATTCGCGCTGGTTCGCGAACACCGGCGAATACGGTCAGCTGCTGCATGAAGACATCAAGATCCGTAAGTATCTTGAGAAGGAACTCAAGCAGGCCGCGATCTCCAAGGTCGTGATCGAGCGTCCGCACAAGAAGTGCCGCGTCACCATCCATGCCGCGCGTCCGGGCCTGATCATCGGCAAGAAGGGCGCCGACATCGAGAAGCTCCGCAGGAAGCTGATGGAGATGACGAAGTCCGAGACGCACCTCAACATCGTTGAAGTGCGCAAGCCGGAAATCGACGCCACGCTGATCGCCCAGTCGATCGCCCAGCAGCTCGAGCGCCGCATCGCGTTCCGTCGCGCCATGAAGCGCGCCGTTCAGTCGGCCATGCGTCTTGGTGCCGAAGGCATCCGCATCAACTGCTCCGGCCGTCTCGGCGGCGCCGAAATCGCGCGCATGGAGTGGTACCGCGAAGGCCGCGTGCCGCTGCATACGCTGCGCGCCGATGTCGACTACGGCACGGCCGAGGCGAACACGGCGTATGGCATCTGCGGCGTCAAGGTGTGGGTGTTCAAGGGCGAGATCCTCGAGCACGACCCGATGGCGTCGGAGCGTCGCGCCACGGAAGGCGATCACGGCGGTCAGACCGGCGAGCGTGAGCGCGGTCGCCGTCGCGAGAACGCCTGAGAAATTTGAGAATTTGGAGTTAGAACGATGCTGCAGCCAAAGCGCACAAAGTTCCGCAAGCAGTTCAAGGGCCGTATCCACGGTACCGCCAAGGGCGGCACCAATCTGGATTTCGGCGGTTTCGGGCTGAAGGCGCTTGAGCCGAACCGCGTCACCGCGCGCGAGATCGAGGCGGCCCGCCGCGCGATCACCCGCGAGATGAAGCGCGCCGGCCGCGTCTGGATCCGGGTGTTCCCGGATCTGCCGGTCACCTCGAAGCCGACCGAAGTGCGCATGGGTAAGGGCAAGGGCGCCGTCGACTACTGGGCGGCGCGCGTCAAGCCTGGCCGCATCATGTTCGAGATCGACGGCGTCAGCGAAGAAACCGCGCGTGAGGCGCTGCGTCTCGGCGCCGCCAAGCTCTCGGTCAAGACGCGCTTCGTGCAGCGCATCGCAGAATAAGGACAGGCGATCATGAAAGCCGAAAATATCCGGACCAAGACCCAGGATCAGCTGGCCGACGACCTGGCCGCCCTCAAGAAGGAGCAGTTCAACCTGCGCTTCCAGAAGGCCACCGGCCAGCTCGAGAAGACCGCACGCGTGAAGCAGGTCCGCAGGGACATCGCGCGCATCAAGACCATCGCCGCGGAAAAAGCCGCGGCCAAGAAGGCTTAAGGACGAGAACCATGCCAAAGCGCATCCTGCAGGGCACCGTGGTCAGCGACAAGAACGAGAAGACGGTCGTCGTCAAGGTCGAGCGGCGCTTCACGCATCCCGTGATGAAGAAGACCGTGCGCCTGACCAAGAAGTACAAGGCGCATGACGAGAACAACGCCCACAAGGTCGGCGACCAGGTGTTCATCCAGGAATCGAAGCCGATCTCCAAGGACAAGCGCTGGGTCGTCATCACCGCGGATCAGGCTTGATCCGGGCGAACGAAACGAATTTTGGACAGACCGGGGAGGGGTGAAAGCCCGTCCCGTTAGAAAAGAAGAAGGCGGCCAGTCATGATTCAGATGCAAACAAACCTCGACGTCGCGGATAATTCCGGCGCCCGTCGTGTCATGTGCATCAAGGTGCTGGGCGGTTCGAAGCGGAAGTATGCCTCCGTCGGCGACATCATCGTGGTGTCGATCAAGGAAGCCATCCCGCGCGGCCGCGTTAAGAAGGGCGACGTGATGAAGGCGGTCGTGGTTCGCACGGCCAAGGACATCCGCCGTCCGGACGGCAGCGTGATCCGTTTCGACAAGAACGCGGCCGTTCTCGTCGACAACAAGAAAGAGCCGATCGGCACACGTATCTTCGGGCCGGTTCCGCGCGAGCTTCGCGCCAAGAACCACATGAAGATCATCTCGCTCGCGCCTGAAGTGCTGTAAGGAGCCGGACCCATGCAAAAGATCAGAAAAGGCGACAAGGTCGTCGTGCTTGCCGGCAAGGACAAGGGCCGTTCGGGCGAAGTCCTGTCGGTGCAGCCGAAGGAAGACACCGCGCTGGTCCGCGGCGTGAACCTCATTCGCCGTCACCAGAAGCAGACCCAGTCCCAAGAGGGCGGGATCATCACCAAGGAAGCGCCGATCCACCTGTCGAACATCGCGCTGGCCGACCCCAAGGACGGCAAGCCGACCCGCGTCGGCTTCGCCATCCAGAAGGACGGCAAGAAGGTGCGCGTCGCCAAGCGTTCGGGAGAAGTCATCAATGGCTAAAGCTGAAACCAAGCAGGCAGCTGCCAAGAACGAGCCGCGCCTCAAGAAGGTCTATCAGGAGACCATCCGCAAGGCGCTGCAGGAGCAGTTCGGCTATGACAACGAGATGCAGGTTCCGCGCATCGACAAGATCGTGCTGAACATGGGTGTCGGCGAAGCGACCGGCGATTCCAAGAAGCCCTCGGTCGCGGCCGAGGACCTCGCGCTGATCGCCGGCCAGAAGGCTGTCGTCACCCGCGCCCGCAATTCGATCGCGGGCTTCAAGGTGCGCGAGAACATGCCGATCGGCGCCAAGGTCACGCTGCGCAAGGAACGCATGTACGAGTTCCTCGACCGCCTCGTGAACATCGCGCTGCCGCGCGTTCGCGACTTTCGCGGACTGAACCCGAAGAGCTTTGACGGCCGTGGCAACTACGCCATGGGCATCAAGGAGCACATCGTGTTCCCGGAGATCAACTACGACAAGGTTGATCAGGTCTGGGGCATGGACGTCATCGTTTGTACGACGGCGAAGACGGATGACGAGGCCAGGGCGCTGCTCAAGGCCTTCAACTTCCCCTTCCGCCAGTAACGGCAGCGAAAAAGGAAAAATCTGAAATGGCAAAGACCAGCTCAGTCGAGAAGAACAACCGGCGCCGCAAGCTTGCCGGTCAGTACGCCGCCAAGCGCAAGGCGCTCAAGGACATCGTCATGGACCAGTCCAAGCCGATGGAAGAGCGTTTCCGCGCCCAGTTGAAGCTTTCGGCGCTGCCGCGCAACTCGGCCAAGATCCGCATCCGCAACCGCTGCGAAGTCACGGGGCGTCCTCGCGCCTACTATCGCAAGCTCAAGCTTTCGCGTATCGCGCTTCGCGATCTGGGCAACAACGGCCAGATCCCGGGCCTGGTCAAGTCGAGCTGGTAAGGAGACACTGAGATGTCATTGAGCGATCCTCTCGGCGATATGCTGACCCGCATCCGCAACGCCTATGGCCGCAAGAAGTCGACCGTCTCGACTCCGGCCTCGCGTCTGCGCGCCCGCGTCCTCGAAGTGCTGAAGTCGGAAGGCTATATCCGCGACTACAGCCAGACCGACTTCGAGAACGGCAAGTCGGAAATCGAGATCGAGCTGAAGTATTTCGACGGCGCTCCGGTCGTGCGCGAAATCGAGCGCGTCTCGAAGCCCGGCCGCCGCGTCTATGTCTCGGCCAAGTCGATCCCGCATGTCGCCAACGGCCTCGGCATCGCCATCCTTTCGACGCCGAAGGGCGTCATGGCCGATCACGAAGCGCGCGAGCAGAATGTCGGCGGCGAGATCCTCTGCCAGATTTTCTAAGGGTGAATGGTCAATGGTGAATAGTGAATGGTGAGACTGCACGGGACTTTGACCGCGCCGTTCGCCATTTCACCATTCACCATTCACAGCAGTAAAGGAAAGAGGAGACAACAATGTCTCGTATCGGAAAGAAACCCGTTTCGCTGCCGCAGGGCGTCTCCGCGACCGTCAACGGCCAGACCGTGACGGCCAAGGGCCCCAAGGGCGAGCTGAAGTTCGTGGTCAACGACGAAGTGCTGGTCAAGATGGAAGGCGCCGAGATTTCGGTGGAGCCGCGCGACCAGACCAAGACCGCTCGGGCCAAGTGGGGCATGTCGCGCACGCAGATCGTCAACATCCTGCAGGGCGTCAAGGACGGCTTCGAGAAGAAGCTCGAGATCACCGGCGTCGGCTATCGCGCCGCCATGCAGGGCAAGAACCTGCAGCTGGCGCTCGGCTTCAGCCACGACGTGGTCTATGAGACGCCGCAGGGCATCACGATCTCGGTGCCGAAGCCGACCGAAATCACGGTCTCCGGCATCGACAAGCAGCAGGTCGGCCAGGTCGCGGCCGAGATCCGCGAGTATCGTGGCCCCGAGCCCTACAAGGGCAAGGGCGTTCGCTACGCCGACGAGCGGATTGTCCGCAAGGAAGGCAAGAAGAAGTAAGACTTTTGATCGCCGCGGGGCGCGACCGCGGGAGGCTTGGCCTACCGCACACGGTTGCCCCCGTTTTCTGAAGGCAAGGAACAGACACGATGGCTAGCCCCAAAGAAACCACCCAGCGCCGCGCGCAGCGCGTGCGCCGCCAGCTCAAGAAGGTCGCCGGCGAGCGGCCGCGGCTTTCGGTGCATCGCACCTCGAAGCACATCTACGTCCAGGTCATCGACGACGCCAAGGGCCACACGCTGGCCGCCGCCTCGACGCTGGAGAAGGAGCTGAAGGGCTCGCTCAAGACCGGCGCCGACAGCGCCGCTGCTGCCGCGGTCGGCAAGCTGATCGCCGAGCGCGCGTCGAAGGCCGGCGTCAAGGAAGTCGTCTTCGATCGTGGCCCGTACATCTATCACGGCCGCGTCAAGGCGCTGGCCGAGGCTGCCCGCGAAGGCGGTCTGAGCTTCTAATGCATGATCCCGAAAAGTTGCAGACTTTTCGGACAAGATCATGCAAAGGAGAAATTCACCGCCGGTGTCGATAGAGGCGCCGGCAAACAGCAACCCGTGCTTCCGGAAAAGAACAAGGACTAGGATATGGCACAGGAACGTAGGGAAGGCGGCCGCGGCCGCGAGCGTGAACGCGAAGAGCGCGACGACGGCATGGTGGACAAGCTTGTCCACATCAACCGCGTCGCCAAGGTGGTGAAGGGCGGCCGTCGCTTCGGCTTTGCCGCGCTCGTCGTCGTCGGCGACCAGAAGGGCCGCGTCGGCTTCGGCCACGGCAAGGCGCGCGAAGTGCCGGAGGCGATCCGCAAGGCGACCGAATCGGCCAAGCGCGACATGATCTTCGTGCCGCTGCGTTCTGGCCGCACGCTGCATCACGACGTCGAGGGCCGCTGGGGCGCCGGACGCGTTCTGCTGCGCGCCGCCAAGCAGGGTACCGGCATCATCGCTGGCGGCCCGATGCGCGCCGTCTTCGAGACACTCGGCATGCACGACGTGGTCGCCAAGTCGATGGGTTCGTCGAACCCATACAACATGGTTCGCGCCACCTTCGACGCGCTGAAGAGCCAGATGCATCCGAAGGATGTGGCTGCTGCGCGCGGCATCAAGTACTCGACCCTTCAGGCCCGCCGCGGCACCGCCGTCGCGGCCGAAGAATAGTCGACGCTGACCAGGGATTTCGACCATGGCCAAGAAAGCTACCAAGACCATCACCGTCGAGCAGATCGGTTCGCCGATCCGCCGGCCGAAGGAGCAGCGCGCGACGCTGGTCGGCCTCGGCCTCAACAAGATGCACAAGCGGCGTACGCTGGAAGACACCCCTTCGGTGCGCGGCATGATCGCCGCCGTCCAGCACCTCGTCCGCGTTGTGGACGAGGCCTGAACGGAAGCGCAGGAGACAGAAACATGAAACTCAACGATCTGCGTGACAAGGACGGCGCCACGCACTCCAGGAAGCGCCTCGGTCGCGGCATCGGCTCCGGCTCTGGCAAGACCGCCGGTCGCGGCGTCAAGGGCCAGAAGGCACGCTCGGGCGTTGCCATCAACGGCTTCGAGGGCGGCCAGATGCCGCTTTACCGGCGCCTGCCGAAGCGCGGCTTCAACAACCTGTTCGCCAAGAGCTTCACCGTCGTGTCGCTTGCTCGCATCCAGGCTGCCGTCGATGCCAAGAAGCTCGACGCGAAGGAGACCGTGACGGCTGAGACCCTGATCACTGCCGGCGTCATCCGCCGCGCCAAGGACGGCGTGCGCGTGCTCTCCGACGGCGAGCTCAAGGCCAAGCTCAGCTTCGACGTCGCCGGCGCCTCCAAAGCTGCGATCGAGAAGATCGAGAAGGCCGGCGGTTCGGTGAAGCTGCCGGAAGCGGCCGCCGCCGAGTAACGGCGATTTGAAGCGCGGCCGGCGGGTATGATTTCATTTTTGCCGCCCGTCCGCGCTTTGATCTGATCAATTAGGCGGCCGCGTCAACGCGGCCGCTTGCATGTTGACGGTCCGGAGCTTATCTCGTGAGCTTCGGTGACACGCGCCGCCTGAGCTGCGGGCATCGAGCGCGACATAGAAATCAATGAAGTAGAGCATAATCAATGAAGTAGAGCATGATGTCTTCCGAAAACCGCTTCACACTTTTCGGCATCATGCTCTAGCGGAGAAAATCAGGCATGGCTTCGGCTGCTGAACAACTAGCCTCCAATCTGAATTTTGCGGCCTTCGCCAAGGCCGAGGATCTGAAGAAGCGCATCTGGTTCACCGTCGGCGCGCTGCTCGTCTACCGCCTCGGCACCTACATCCCGCTTCCCGGGATCAATCCCGACGCTTTCGCGCAGGCCTTCTCCTCGCAGAGCAAGGGCGTGCTCGGCATGTTCAACATGTTTGCCGGCGGCGCCGTGCAGCGCATGGCGATCTTCGCGCTCGGCATCATGCCCTACATCTCCGCTTCCATCATCATGCAGCTGATGACCTCGGTCATCCCGTCGCTGGAAGCGCTGAAGAAGGAAGGCGAGCAGGGCCGCAAGATCATCAACCAGTACACGCGCTACGGCACCGTGCTGCTGGCCTTGGTGCAGGCCTACGGCATTTCGGTCGGGCTGGAGGGCGGCAACGGTATCGTCACCGATCCCGGCATGTTCTTCCGCATCTCGACCGTCGTCACGCTTGTCGGCGGGACCATGTTCCTGATGTGGCTCGGCGAGCAGATCACCGCGCGCGGCATCGGCAACGGCATTTCGCTGATCATCTTCTCGGGCATCGTCGCCGGTCTGCCGCACGCCATTTCAGGCACGCTGGAACTCGGCCGCACCGGTGCGCTGTCCACGAGCCTGATTCTCGCGATCATCGTGCTCGCCGTCGTCGTCATCGGCGTCATCGTCTTCTTCGAGCGCGCCCAGCGCCGCCTGCTCATCCAGTATCCGAAGCGGCAGGTCGGCAACCGCATGTTCCAAGGCGACACCTCGCATCTGCCGCTGAAGCTCAACACCTCGGGCGTCATCCCGCCGATCTTCGCCTCCTCGCTGCTGCTTCTCCCGGCAACGGTTGCCGGCTTCTCGCAGACCACCAACCTGCCTGCCTGGGCGAGCACGGTTCTTGCGGCGCTGGGCCACGGCCAGCCGCTCTATATGGCGTTCTATGCGGCGATGATCATTTTCTTCGCCTTCTTCTACACGGCGATCGTCTTCAACCCGAAGGACACGGCCGACCAGCTCAAGAAGCATTCCGGCTTCATCCCGGGCTATCGTCCGGGCGAGCGCACCGCCGAATATATCGACTATGTTCTGACGCGGATCACCGTCATCGGCGCCATCTACCTGGTGCTGGTGTGTCTGCTGCCTGAGTTCCTGATTTCAGCGACTGGCGTACCTTTCTATCTCGGTGGCACATCGCTTCTGATCGTGGTCAGTGTCACGCTCGACACGGTGGCGCAGATTCAGGGTCACCTGATCGCGCACCAGTATGAGGGCCTGATCAAGAAGTCGAAGTTGCGCGGGGGTAAGAGGAGCAGATGAGGCTGATATTGCTTGGGCCGCCAGGAGCGGGCAAGGGGACGCAAGCACAGAGACTGGTAGAAAAACACGGCATACCCCAGCTTTCGACGGGAGACATGCTGCGTGCCGCCGTCCAGACCGGAACCGAAGTCGGCAAGCGGGCCAAGGCGGTTATGGATGCCGGCGAGCTGGTATCGGACGCGATCGTCAATGCGATCGTTGCCGAGCGGATCGACCAGCCCGACTGCGCCAGGGGCTTCATCCTCGACGGTTATCCGCGCACGCTGGTGCAGGCCGATGCCGCCGAAGCCATGCTCGCCGAGCGCAACATCGCGCTCGACAGCGTCATCGAGCTCGTCGTCGACGACAAGGCGCTGGTCGGGCGCATCGTCAAGCGGGCCGAGGATGCCAAGGCGGCCGGCCAGCCGGTGCGCAAGGACGACAACCCGGCGGTGTTCGAGGAGCGCCTGCGAGAATATTACAAGAAGACGGCGCCGCTGACCGGCTACTACTATGCCAAAGGCAGGCTGAAGAGCGTTGACGGCATGGCCAGCATCGACGCGGTGACCGCGGAGATCGAGAAGGTGCTCACGGCGGCGGTGAGCTAGGCCGCTCCGACAAGCAAAGATTGCGCTTGACTGGAAGAAGCCATTGGGGTATGGCGGCCCGTCTTCCTATCAGGCATGGACTTTGCTTGCCCGCAAGGGCAGGGCATCTGTTTTGAACCAGGAAACTCCCGCAAGGGCCGGCCTCCACCGGACGCGGGGCAACTTAGATAGCGCCAGGCCTGCCTTTTTGAAGGATGGCCGGCCCAAATGGAGATGAAAGAACATGGCTCGTATAGCCGGCGTCAACATTCCGACCAACAAGCGCGTCGTCATTGCGCTTCAGTACATTCACGGCATCGGCAAGAAGTTTGCCCAGGAGATCGTCGACAAGGTCGGCATCCCGGCAGACCGCCGCGTCAACCAGTTGACCGACGCGGAAGTGCTGCAGATCCGCGAGACGATCGACCGCGACTACCAGGTCGAAGGCGACCTGCGCCGCGAGGTCTCGATGAACATCAAGCGGTTGATGGACCTCGGCTGCTACCGCGGCCTGCGTCACCGCCGCTCGCTGCCGGTCCGCGGCCAGCGCACGCATACCAATGCGCGCACCCGCAAGGGCCCGGCCAAGGCGATCGCCGGCAAGAAGAAGTAATTAGGGGAATAAGGGAGTAGGGGAATAAGGCAGTAGGGAATAGTCCGAAATCGGATCGTTCATTTCCCTACTCCCTTACTGCCCTATTCCCCTACTCCCTTACGAAGGTGGAGCCGCTGGCGCTACGGCGGTGTAGAGATCAACTGAAAGGACTACCATGGCCAAGGAAGCCGCTCGTGTTCGCCGTCGCGAACGCAAGAACATCTCGTCGGGCGTTGCCCACGTCAATTCGACCTTCAACAACACGATGATCACCATCACCGACGCGCAGGGCAATTCGATCGCCTGGTCCTCCGCCGGCGCCCAGGGCTTCAAGGGTTCGCGCAAGTCGACCCCGTTCGCCGCCCAGATGGCCGCCGAGGACGTCGCCAAGAAGGCACAGGAACACGGCATGCGCATGCTCGAGGTCGAGGTCTGCGGACCCGGCTCCGGCCGTGAATCGGCGCTGCGCGCCCTGCAGGCGGCCGGCTTCACCATCACCTCGATCCGCGATGTGACGCCGATCCCGCACAATGGCTGCCGCCCGCGCAAGAAGCGCCGCGTCTAATATTTTTGAACGCCGCGTGAGCGCCAGGGCGCTCCTCCGCGGCAATTCCAGGCTGCCCGCCACGATTGGATGGTGGCGGGTCAAAGGAAGGAAGACACCATGATCCAGAAAAACTGGCAGGAACTGATCAAGCCGAACAAGATCGAGTTCTCGTCGAAGAAGAAGACGCTGACCACGCTCGTGGCCGAGCCGCTCGAGCGCGGCTTCGGCCTCACGCTCGGCAACGCGTTGCGGCGCGTGCTTCTGTCTTCGCTGCGCGGCGCGGCCGTCACCGCCGTGCAGATCGACGGCGTGCTGCATGAGTTCTCGTCCATCGCCGGCGTGCGCGAGGACGTGACCGACATCGTGCTCAACATCAAGGAAATCGCCATCCGCATGGAAGGCGATGGTCCCAAGCGCATGGTCGTGCGCAAGCAGGGCCCGGGCGCCGTGCTTGCCGGTGACATCCAGACCGTCGGCGACGTCGAGATCCTCAACCCCGACCACGTGATCTGCACGCTGGACGAGGGCGCGGAGATCCGCATGGAATTCACCGTCGACACCGGCAAGGGTTATGTGCCGGCTGAGCGCAACCGCGCCGAGGACGCGCCGATCGGCTTGATCCCGGTCGACAGCCTCTACTCGCCGGTCAAGAAGGTCTCCTACAAGGTCGAGAACACCCGCGAGGGCCAGGTTCTCGACTATGACAAGCTGACCATGACCATCGAGACCGACGGTTCGATCTCGGGCGAGGACGCCGTGGCTTTCGCGGCCCGCATCCTGCAGGACCAGCTCAGCCTGTTCGTCAACTTCGACGAGCCGCAGAAGGAAGTCGCCACCGAGGCCGTCACCGAGCTGGCCTTCAACCCGGCGCTGCTCAAGAAGGTCGACGAACTCGAGCTTTCGGTGCGTTCGGCCAACTGCCTGAAGAACGACAACATCGTCTATATCGGCGACCTGATCCAGAAGACCGAAGCCGAGATGCTGCGCACTCCGAATTTCGGCCGCAAGTCGCTGAACGAGATCAAGGAAGTGCTGGCGGCGATGGGTCTGCACCTCGGCATGGAAGTGCCGGACTGGCCACCGGAAAACATTGAAGACCTCGCCAAGCGTTACGAGGATCAGTATTGAGCATGAATTCCAAGGATCGGCGGCGCGAGCCGCTCGATCCGACGGTCATGCGGAAAACCATCAGAGGCCGTGGCCTCTTGAACAACTAAAGAAGGAAAAGAGCCATGCGCCACGGTTTCAAAGGCCGTCGCTTCGCCCGCAGCGTAAGCCACCGCAAGTCGATGTTCGCCAACCTCGCCGTGTCTCTGATCGAGCACGAGCAGATCGTCACCACCCTGCCGAAGGCGAAGGACCTGCGTCCGATCGTCGAGAAGCTGGTGACGCTCGGCAAGCGCGGCGACCTGCACGCCCGCCGCCAAGTGATCGCGCAGATCGGCAATGAAGGCGTCGTCAAGCGCCTGTTCGAAACCATCGCACCGCGCTACGCCAGCCGCAACGGCGGCTACCTGCGCATCATGAAGGCGGGCTTCCGCCACGGCGACAATGCCGCCATGGCGGTCATCGAGTTCGTCGACCGCGACACCTCGGCCAAGGGCGCCGCCGACCGCGCGCGTCTCGAAGCCGAAGGCGGCGACGAGGAAGCCGCGGCCGCATAAGGCCAGGTTTTCAGCGAATGAATTCAAGGGGCCCTCGGGCCCCTTTTTGCGTTCTTGTGTCTGGCGCTATCCGAGAATATCCAAATAGTCACGGCCGGACAACGCGCGCCAATTGAGCACCCCAGGCACCTCCTCGGCGGCAGGTTGCGGATATGAATAGATGCTGTCGACCTTGGTTCGGGGATCGATATCCCGCAAAAGCCGACCTAGCTTTGCTTCTTCCAGATGCCTGACCGGGTCGCCATCACCTATGAATGATGTATCGACTTGAAAGTGCACCTTGATGCAGCCGGCGCAAATGTTTAGCAGGACACTATCGCTCAGTGCGGCGTAGTGGACCTTTGTGCGTTGAAGGTCCCAGAGCCCGGCGGAAAGAAACTCCGAGGGTTTTGTCTTTCCACTGAATCTGTCCAAGGACAGCTTTAGCCGTTCCGTCACAGGCTCGAATTTGCCCTTGAGTTGGGCCGCGCCTTCGACCTGAAACCAGTTCATCCGGTAGGGAGCGGCAATGTCGAACGAAATCTCCACCTTGCCGAAACACCAATAGAGCGGAACGTCACCATCATCATCGACGTCCCAGTCGTCGGGCGTGCCAAGCACCTTCGCGACATCGATCAGCTTCATCTCAGGGGAAAGCGGCCCCAAGGTTCCGGTTGCCAAGAAATCGCAGAAGGAAGCGACCTACCGCGGTACCCGATTGCGCCTGTAGCTATAGCCGGCTACTGGCTGAAAATAATTCGATATCATCGCCTTAGCCTTTCATTCTGCACAATCGTCGGGACAATGGCGCCTGATCTGGAGGATTCGGAATGCACCTCAAACGGCTGTTTCTTATTGCGGTGTGCACGCTTGCCGCTTTCGCCGCGGCTCCTAGCGTCAGACAGGCATTCGCAGAAGATGCCGCCAAGCCGGCCGACCCTGGCCTTTCCGACGTGCTGACCGATCTCTTGCATGGCGTCGAGGGCGAGAACTCCACTTCCGGGCCCGACAAGCGCGTGCCGTTCGGCCGCGAGGAGGTGCAGCTTTCGTTTGCGCCGCTGGTCAAGCAGACGGCGCCGGCCGTGGTCAACGTCTACGCCTCGCAGACCGCAAAGGTGACCTCGCCATTCGAGGGCGATCCCTTCTTCGAGGAGTTCTTCGGCCGCGCGCAGCCGCGCGCGCAGTCTTCGCTCGGTTCCGGCGTGCTGGTCGATCCGAGCGGCGTGATCGTCACCAACTACCATGTCATCAAGGATGCCGACGAGGTGAAGGTCGCGACGGCCGACGGGCGCGAGTTCACATCCAAGGTGATGCTGAAGGACGAGACACTGGATCTTGCCGTGCTCAAAATCTCCGCCGACAAGCCGTTCCCGGTGATCGCCATCGGCGATTCCGACGCGCTCGAGGTCGGCGACCTGGTGCTCGCCATCGGCAATCCCTTCGGCGTCGGCCAGACGACCACCAGCGGGATCGTTTCGGCGCTTGCCCGCAGCCATATCGGCGTTTCCGACTCCGGCTATTTCATCCAGACCGATGCCGCCATCAATCCCGGCAATTCCGGCGGCGCGCTGATCAACATGGGCGGCCAGCTGGTCGGCATTAACACGGCTATCTATAGCCGCAGCGGCGGCTCGATCGGTATCGGTTTCGCCATTCCGGCGAACATGGTCAGGGCTTTCGCCGACGCCGCCAAAGCCGGCCTGGATTTCTTCGAGCGGCCCTATATCGGCGCCGAGTTTGAAGCCGTGACACCCCAGATCGCGGAATCGCTTGGCATGGAAAAGCCGACAGGCGCGCTGGTCTCGTCGGTCGATGGGGCCGGACCGGCCGGCAAGGCGGGGCTCAAGCCTGGCGACGTCGTGCTGTCGCTCAACAACACCCCGGTCGAAAGCATCGAGGCGCTGGATTACCGCATGGCGACGCTGTCGATCGGCACCAAGGCGACCTTCGCCGTGCTGAGCAAGGGCCAGCAGGCAACGCTTGAGATTGCGCTGGAGCGCGCGCCCGAAGGCGCGAAGCCGAGCGAGGTCACGCTGCATGGCCGCAGCCCCTTCGCTGGGGCCAAGGTGGCAGAGCTTTCGCCGCGCCTTGCCCAGCGTCTCGGGCTGCGCACCGACATGAAGGGGGTCACCGTGGTCGACATCAACCGCGATTCACCGGCCGCCGATTTCGGCTTCCAACCGGGCGACATCGTGCGCGAAGTGAACGGCACGAGCATCGATAAGGCGGCGACGCTGGCACAGATTGCGCAGCAGGACACCCGGTGGTGGCGGTTTACCGTCGAGCGCGGTGGGCAGATACTGCGCCAGGTGTTGCGTTACTGAGCAGGCTCTGGAAAAGGGGCCGCGTTCCAACCAAATAAAAGTGCATGGCCGATCTGTTCAGCGTCGATGAACCGGAGAAGGCGCCGCCCGGCCGCCCGCTGGCTGACCGGTTGCGCCCGAAGACCCTTGGCGAGGTTGTCGGCCAGGAGCACTTGACCGGCCCGGATGGCGCGCTGACGCGGCTGATCAATTCCGGCACGCTCGGCTCGATGATCTTCTGGGGCCCGCCCGGCACCGGCAAGACGACGGTGGCGCGGTTGCTCGCCGGCGAAACCCACCTTGCCTTCGAGCAGATATCGGCGGTGTTTTCCGGCGTCGCCGACCTGAAGAAAGTGTTCGAGGCAGCAAAACTGCGCCGGACCAATGGCCGCCAGACGCTGCTCTTCGTCGACGAGATCCATCGCTTCAATCGTGCCCAGCAGGATGGTTTTTTGCCGGTCATGGAAGACGGCACGGTGGTGCTGGTCGGCGCCACGACGGAGAACCCATCCTTCGAGCTGAACGCGGCGCTTCTGTCCCGCGCGCGGGTGCTCGTCTTCCGCTCGCTGGACGAGGAGAGCATCGCCAAGCTGCTGGAGCGGGCCGAGGCGACCGAGGGCAGGGCGCTGCCGCTCGACGACGAGGCGCGGGCCATGCTGATCCGCATGAGCGATGGCGACGGTCGTGCCTCGCTGACGCTCGCCGAGGAGGTCTGGCGCGCCGCCAAGCCGGGCGAGGTGTTTGGGCCCGAAGGCCTGCAGCGCGTCATCCAGCGTCGCGCGCCGATCTACGACAAGGGCCAGGACGGCCATTACAACCTGATCTCGGCGCTGCATAAATCGGTGCGCGGCTCGGATCCGGACGCTGCGCTGTATTACCTCGCCCGCATGTTCGATGCCGGTGAGGATCCGCTCTATCTCGGCCGCCGGCTGGTGCGCATGGCGGTGGAAGATATCGGGCTTGCCGATCCGCAGGCCCTGGTCGTCGCCAATGCCGCAAAGGACGCCTACGATTATCTCGGCTCGCCCGAGGGCGAACTCGCCTTCGCCGAGGCCACCGTCTACCTCGCCACCGCGCCCAAGTCGAATGCCGTCTACACCGCCTTCAAGGCGGCGACACAAGCGGCCAAGGAATTCGGCTCGCTGCTGCCGCCCAAGCACATCCTCAACGCGCCGACCAAGCTGATGAAGGAAGAGGATTACGGCGCCGGCTACCGCTACGACCACGACGAGCCGGATGCCTTTTCCGGCCAGGACTATTTCCCGGAAAAGATGGGCCGCCGCACTTTCTACGATCCGCCCGAGCGCGGCTTCGAGCGCGAGGTCAAGAAGCGGTTGGAATACTGGGCAAAGCTGCGCAAAGAGCGGGAATAGCCGCTTCCGCGACTCGGCGGGCCCTTGGCGGCGAAGCTTCGTCGGCATGACAGCAAAGTCGAGATGCTGGCGCGATCGTGAGCGGGCAAACCTGTTCCAGATTGTGCCGCGTCATGAAAAATCCTATGAAGGCGCACGGCTGGCGGGGGTCGCCGTGATTTGGCTCATGCGAACAGGATCGCGCTCCCAAGCGAAAGACTATGACAAAGCAAACCCGTAAGACTCTTCGTCAGGCTGCTATCGCAGTCCCGCTTCTCGCGCTTGGCTTTTATTTTATCCCGATCCTGACCACGATCTGGATCGTCTGCGGCCTGATCGACGTGATGCGCAATGCAAACAAGGATCTGTCGTTGTTCCGCGGCTATTTCCTCGGCAACGGCATCTTCACCTGGCTGCTGTCGCCGTTCAACCTTTTGGTCGACCTGCTTTGCTATCGGAACCCGGGCGTATGGAAGCTGGAGCAGTTCCCTGCAGACTATCAGCGCGAGGTCAACGAGGTTCTCGACGTCTTCAAAGCTCGCAAGGACGAGATCATCGCCGATATCGACGCCAATTTCGGCACCGGTCGGCGCGGCATGTATGTCTATCAGTGGTATGGCAAGCACAAGATCGACAACGTCGCGGAATTCAACAAGGACTTCAAATACATCAAGACCATCGCCGTCTCAGTCTTCAGAGGCAAGGAATCGACTTCCTGGCATTTCGGGCCGCTGCGGCTCAGCCTGCGCATCCTCTACAACCTGTTGCCGGTCAAGGCTGAGATTTTCGTCGAGTGCAACGGCGCCAGGAACTACTGGCACGACAACCCGCTTTACATTTTCGACGACACGCTGCTGCACCGTTCAGTGAACGAATATGACGGACGCCGCTACTGCGTGTTCATGGATATCATCCGTCCATCGCCATTCCCCGGCCTGATCGCCAACCTTCTCGCCATCGTCTCGGTCAGCGTCGAGCGCGTCAATTCCATGTTCTACAAGAACTGGAAGATGATCGGCTCGTCCAAGGCCAAAAAGGCGGCCGCAAACTGAGGCGTCCGCGCCCGCGGCTCTGCAACGCTCTTTGGCGCGATCTTTGTCCGTTGTTGGGTCTTTGGCTCGCAACCTCTCTGCCTTAGTGCTATGGCGCCGCTTTCAACCGGAAAAGCGTAACCATGGCAGGTGTCGAACAAATCACGGTGGAGGCTGGCGAAGCGGGCATGCGGCTCGACCGCTGGTTCAAGGTCCATTATCCGGGCCTCGGCTTCGGTCACCTGCAAAAGCTCTTGCGCTCGGGCCAGGTCCGCGTTGATGGCGGCCGCGTGAAGGCCGACACGCGCGTCGAGCCCGGGCAGACCGTGCGCATTCCGCCGCTCGAAGTCGACAAGAAGGGCGACGCCCCGCTCACCGGCCATTCGATCCGCAACCAGGGCGATGCCGATGTGCTGGCCAAGATGCTGCTGCACGAGGACCCGAAGGTCTTCGTCTTCAACAAGCCTGCCGGGCTTGCCGTGCAGGGCGGCTCCGGCGTCACGCGCAATGTCGACGACATGCTCGAGGCCTGGCGCAACCAGAAGGGCGAGAAGCCGCGCCTCGTCCATCGCCTCGACCGCGACACTTCCGGCGTGCTGGTCGTTGCCCGCACCCGCCTTGCCGCGATGAAGCTGTCGGAAGCGTTCCGGGCGCGCGAGACGAAGAAAACCTATTGGGCCTTGGTCAAGGGCGTGCCGCCGAAGCGCGAGGACAAGATCTCGACCTGGCTGGTCAAGGAGGCGACGCCGGACGGCGACCGCGTGCGCATCGCCAAGCATGGCGAGAAGGGCGCCGACCATGCCGTTTCCTATTACCGCGTGGTCGAGCAGGCGGCGCAGTCGCTGTCCTGGCTGGAAATGGAACCTTATACCGGCCGCACCCACCAGCTTCGCGTCCATGCCGCCCATATCGGCTGCCCGATCATCGGCGATCCCAAATATTTCGAGGCCGACACCAATTGGGAGTTTCCCGGCGGCATCCAGAACCGCCTTCATCTTCTCGCGCGCCGCATCGTTATCCCGCATCCAGACCAGGGCGTCATCGATGTTACCGCGCCGATGCCGCCGCATATGCGCCAAAGCTGGAACTTGCTCGGCTTCGATGAGCAGAGCGCGGAGGACGACAATTGAGCGGTGCTGCCGATACATTCGGCCGACGCGACGCGGTCGACATGACCGCGGCCGCCATGATGGTCGGGCTGACATTGTCCTGGGGCCTGAACTACGTCGCCGCCAAGGTCTCCTATGCCGGCTACGATCCGGTCTTCGTATCGATCGCGCGCTCGATCATCGGCGGGCTGTGCGTTCTCGGCTGGTGCCGGTTGCGCGGCATCAAGCTGTTTGAAGCGGATGGGACGCTCAGCGCCGGTATTGTCGTCGGCGTGCTCTTCGGCGTCGAGTTCCTGTTTCTCTATATCGGGCTGGAATACACGACCGTCGCTCGCAACACGCTCCTGGTCAACACCATGCCGTTCTGGGTCCTGATCGGCGGCCATTTTTTACTCGGCGAGCGCATCAACGCGCGCAAGCTTGGGGGCCTCGTGCTTGCCTTCTGCGGCCTTCTGGCCGTGTTCTCAGACGGCATCTTCGCCGGCAATGACGCGACGCTGACGGGCGATCTGCTCAGTCTTGGCTCGGGCATCCTGTGGGCGTTGACCAGCATCGTCATCAAGCGATCGAAGCTGGTCGAAACCAGCGCCAAGAAGCTTCTGCTCTATCAACTCGCGGGCGCCGCCGTCGTCGGTGCCCTTGTGATGCCGTTCGCCGGCCCGCCGATCCGCGAAATCGCTGCATTGCCGACACTGGCATTGATGTTCCAGTCTTTCTATATCGTCGCTTTCACCTATGTTTTGTGGTTCTGGCTGCTCACGCGCTATCCGGCGGCAGGCCTGTCCAGCTTCGCCTTCCTGTCGCCGGTGTTCGGTGTTCTGTGCGGCGCCGTGCTTTTGGGCGAGCCGCTGACGATCAGGATCTTCCTGGCACTGGGCCTGATCGCGGCCGGGCTGATCATCGTCAATCGGCCGTCGCGCAAGCAGGTCCCAGCGTAAGGAGTTCGAGATGCGCGACATCCTCAACGACCTCGAAGCGGGAAAGCAGCTTTCAGATCCCGATCCGGTGCGCCGCGCCCAGATCCAGATGAAGACGCCGCTGCCGAAGCGCTTCTACAAGGCGGTTTCGGTAGTGCCGGTCGAAGGCGGTTTTGCCGTCCATCTGGACGGCAGGCCGGTCCGCACGCCGGGAAAGGCGCTGCTGGTGTTGCCGACTGAAGGAGCCGCGACGCTGGTTGCTGACGAATTTTCCGCCCAGCGCGAGATCATCGACCCTGTGACCATGCCGGTGATGCGCCTTGCCAACACGGCACTCGACGGTGTGGCCAGCGACCCGCAAGCGGTGCTGGAGGATGTCCTGCGCTTCGCTTCGTCGGACCTGCTTTGCTACCGAGCCGATGGCCCGCAGGGGCTGGTAGACCGTCAGAACAGGCTCTGGGATCCGGTTCTCGATTGGGCAAGAAGCAACCTCGGCGTGCGCTTCAACCTCGCCGAAGGTGTCATCCATGTCGAGCAGCCGCGCGAGACGATCGCCGTCCTTGGCGCTCATCTTGCCCAGCGCGCCGAGCCGCTGCGTCTGGCCGCGATCCACGTCATGACCTCGCTGACCGGCTCAGCGCTGCTGGCGCTTGCCGTCGACTTCGGCGAGCTCGACGGCGAGGAGGCCTGGGCCGCCGGCCATGTCGACGAAGACTGGCAGATCGAGCACTGGGGCCAGGATGCCGAAGCCGTCGCGCGCCGCTCCGCCCGCAAGCGCGACATGATGGCGGCAGTCAGCCTGCTTGAGGCGCTCAAAGCCTGAGCGCCGCTTCGCATTGCATCTAATACCAAAGTCATAATCCCATCGTCGCGGTGCCTTTCCGGGGCGCTTTCTGCCATTTTTTCCTTCGTTGGCCGCGTTTTTTGAGTCCGCGTTCGGAGGAATTGCGGACGGTGGCGCGCAGCCATCGAGGACAGACGGGATCCACGGGAGGATATATCAATGGCAATGGCATCGACCGCCGGCGGAAAAAGCCGCGGCATGACGCGGGAGGAAAAGAAGGTCATCTTCGCCTCCTCGCTCGGTACCGTTTTCGAATGGTACGATTTCTATCTTTACGGTTCGCTGGCCGCCTTCATCGGCGCGACCTTCTTCAGCCCGACCATCCCCGAGGCGACGCGCAACATCTTCGCGCTGCTGGCTTTCGCCGCCGGCTTCCTCGTCCGTCCCTTCGGCGCGCTTGTGTTCGGCCGCATCGGCGACCTCGTCGGCCGCAAATACACCTTCCTCGTCACCATGACGATCATGGGCCTGTCGACCTTCCTGGTCGGGCTGCTGCCCGGCTATGCCAGCTGGGGCATCGCGGCGCCGGTGATACTGATCGGGCTGCGCATGCTGCAGGGGCTGGCGCTTGGCGGCGAATATGGCGGTGCCGCAACCTATGTCGCAGAGCACGCGCCGGACGATCGCCGCGGCTTCTACACCTCCTGGATCCAGACGACGGCAACGCTCGGCCTATTCCTGTCGCTGATCGTCATCCTCATCGTCCAGGGTTCGCTCAGCAAGGAAACCTACGCTGCCTGGGGCTGGCGCATTCCCTTCATCGTCTCCTTCCTGCTGCTTGCCATTTCGATCTGGATCCGGCTGTCGCTTTCGGAGTCGCCGACCTTCCAGCGCATGAAGGAGGAGGGCAAGGGCTCCAAGGCGCCGCTGTCAGAAGCCTTCGGCCAGTGGAAGAATGCCAAGATCGCGCTTCTGGCGCTGCTCGGCCTCACCGCAGGCCAGGCCGTGATCTGGTACAACGGCCAGTTCTACGCGCTGTTCTTCCTGCAGAACGTGCTGAAGGTCGACGCGTGGTCGGTCAACGTTATGATCGCGATCGCGCTTGCCGTCGGCTCGATCTTCTTCGTCGTGTTCGGCTGGCTGTCCGACAAGATCGGCCGCAAGCCGATCATCATGGCCGGCCTTGCTTTGGGAATCGTCTGCACCTTCCCGCTGTTCAAGGCGCTGACCTGGGCCGCCAATCCGGCGCTGGCCACCGCACAGCAGAACACGCGCGCAACGGTGACCGCGGCCCCCGGCGACTGCAGGTTCCAGTTTAATCCGGTCGGCACGGCGAAGTTCACGACATCCTGCGATATCGCGACCTCGTTCCTGACCAAGAACTCGGTGCCTTACGCCGTCGTTTCGACGGCGGCACCCGGCACGGCCGCGACGGTCAAGATCGGCAACGAGACGGTGCAGTCCTATGACGCCGTCGCCGCCGGCGATCAGGCCAAGGCCAAGGAGGCCGCCTTCCAAAAGGCCGTCAACATGTCACTGCAGGATGGCGGCTATCCGCTGAAGCGGGCCGCGGCCAAGGTGCCGGACCAGAAGCTCGACGCCTTCGTCGCAGCCAATCCGGAACTGAAGCTCGATGCGGCGGCGATCCGCGGCGGCGAGAAGACGACCGTTCCGACCGACAAGGCGGTGGCCGACAAGCTGCTGACCAAGGAGGAAGCGGCCGGCGCCCCCGAGGTCACTGTCTACAACATCCCGGGCGGTGGTGCCTTTGCCATGGTCGCCGATCCGGAGGCGGTGAATTGGCCGGTGACGATCGGCATCCTGTTCATCCTAGTCGTGTTCGTGACCATGGTCTACGGGCCGATCGCCGCGATTCTGGTCGAGATGTTCCCGACCCGCATCCGCTATACCGGCATGTCGCTGCCTTACCATATCGGCAATGGCTGGTTCGGCGGCCTGCTGCCGGCAACGGTGTTCGCACTCAGCGCCTACAAGGGCGACATCTATTACGGCCTCTGGTACCCAGTGGTGATCGCCGCGATGTCGCTGATCATCGGCATGATCTTCGTCAGGGATACGCTGGGCACCGATCTGGACGCCAAGCAGTAGCCGATCCTCGGCAAATGAAGAGCCCGGCGCGAGCGATCGCGCCGGGCTTTTTCTCGTCTCGAGCTGGAAAGAATTTGGTCAGCTCTTGCGCTGCTTGTGTTCTTCCTCGATTGCCGCCTGATGGTACCAGCCGTCGAAATCTGCGTGCGTATTGCGCAACGAGGCAAGCTCTGCCGCGAATTTCGCCTTTGCGCCTAAATTTGAGGCAGACGCCCGGCCTGCAAGCGGGAACATCAGGATCTTTGCCGAAGGACGGGACGTGGTGACATCCATTGGCGGCCTCCTACCCTCTTCAGGAGCAAGTCGATTCAAATCTGTTCCCAAGATAGGTTCTGCGATTCATTTAGGCAATATGCTCACAAAAAGATCAGTCGCTGCACAATATTTATGCAGAAAGCGCGCCTGAACGATCGCCGCGCATTGCTGCGCAGGCTCAGCAAAATCAACGCTTTGCGATGACCATTTTGCCGCACCCTGGACGAGGAGAGTGGCATACGAATTGCATTTTAGCGCACGGCAGGCCGGCTCGGTCCGGCCATGCGTTGATGCCGCCCCGGCGTCCAAGCAACGAGAGGCACTGGAATGACCAAATACAAACTCGAGTATATTTGGCTCGACGGCTACACCCCGACCCCCAATCTGCGCGGCAAGACCCAGATCAAGGAGTTTGCCGAGTTCCCGACGCTCGAGCAGCTGCCACTGTGGGGCTTCGACGGCTCTTCCACGAACCAGGCCGAAGGCCGCAGCTCCGACTGCGTGCTGAAGCCGGTTGCGCTCTATCCGGATCCGGCGCGCACCAACGGCGTTCTCGTCATGTGCGAAGTCATGATGCCCGATGGCGTCACCCCGCATGCATCGAACAGCCGCGCGACGATCCTGGACGACGAGGACGCCTGGTTCGGCTTTGAGCAGGAATATTTCTTCTACAAGGATGGCCGCCCGCTCGGCTTCCCCGAGAGCGGCTATCCGGCGCCGCAGGGACCTTATTACACCGGCGTCGGCTACAAGAATGTCGGCGATGTCGCGCGCCAGATCGTCGAGGAGCATCTCGACCTCTGTCTCGCAGCCGGCATCAATCATGAAGGCATCAACGCCGAAGTGGCCAAGGGCCAGTGGGAGTTCCAGATCTTCGGCAAGGGCTCCAAGAAGGCCGCCGACCAGATCTGGATGGCGCGCTACCTGCTGCTGCGCCTTACCGAAAAGTACGGCATCGACATCGAGTTCCACTGCAAGCCGCTTGGCGATACCGACTGGAACGGCTCGGGCATGCACTGCAACTTCTCGACCAAGTACATGCGCGAAGTCGGCGGCAAGGCCTATTTCGAGGCGCTGATGGCCCAGTTCGAAAAGAACCTGATGGATCACATCGCCGTCTATGGTCCGGACAACGACAAGCGCCTGACTGGCAAGCATGAGACTGCGCCGTGGAACAAGTTCTCCTATGGCGTTGCCGACCGCGGCGCCTCGATCCGCGTGCCGCACTCCTTCATCAAGAACGACTACAAGGGCTATCTGGAAGACCGCCGCCCGAACTCCCAGGGCGACCCCTACCAGATCGCCTCGCAGGTCCTGAAGACGATCTCGGAGGTCGCGACCGACGCAAAGGTCTCGGCTGCCGCGTGATGCTTCTACGGCGTGGGCGGCAGTCCGCGCCAGGCCAGCGAACATCAAAAAAGCCCTGGCGAAAATGCCGGGGCTTTTTTTAGGCCTGGCTTGCTTGGCGGCGATGAGATCCGCGCTCTCGCGACAGTGCTGGCCTGCTGTTCTGACGAGGCCCGTCCTGCGGCCTTTCCGCCCTCTGGCGAGCTGTTCACGAAAAAACCCCGGCTTTCGCCGGGGTTGTTTTCTGTCGGGAATGCAGTCGCTTACACCGAATAGTACATGTCGTACTCGACCGGGTGCGGGGTCATTTCGAAGCGCATCACCTCGGCCATCTTGAGCTCGATATAAGAGTCGATCTGGTCGTCGTCGAAGACGCCGCCTGCCTTCAGGAAGCCGCGGTCCTTGTCGAGGTTCTGCAACGCTTCGCGCAGGGAGCCGCAGACCGTCGGGATCTTCTTCAATTCCTTCGGCGGCAGGTCGTAGAGATCCTTATCCATTGGCTGTCCGGGATGAATCTTGTTCTTGATGCCGTCGAGACCCGCCATCAGCATGGCGGCAAAGCCGAGATAGGGGTTCGCGCCCGGATCGGGGAAGCGGACCTCGACGCGCTTCGACTTCGGCGAGGAGCCGAACGGAATGCGGCAGGAGGCCGAACGGTTGCGCGCCGAATAGGCGAGCAGCACCGGCGCTTCGTAACCCGGCACCAGACGCTTATAGGAGTTGGTGAGCGGGTTGGTGAAGGCGTTGATCGCCTTGGCGTGCCTGATGATGCCGCCGATGTAGAAGAGGCAGGTTTCCGACAAGCCGGCGTATTCGTTGCCGGCGAAGGTCGGCTTGCCGCCCTTCCAGATCGACTGGTGCACGTGCATGCCCGAGCCGTTGTCGCCGAACACCGGCTTCGGCATGAAAGTGGCCGTCTTGCCATAGGCATTGGCGACCTGGTGCACGACATACTTATAGATCAGCATCTTGTCGGCGTTGCGCACCAGCGTGTCGAACTTGATGCCGAGTTCGTGCTGGGCGGCCGCGACCTCGTGGTGATGCTTTTCGACGCGCACGCCCATTTCAGCGAGCACTGTCAGCATCTCGGAACGCATGTCCTGGCAGGAGTCGATCGGCGGCACAGGGAAGTAGCCGCCCTTGATGCGCGGCCGATGGCCGAGATTGCCGGTCTCATAGTCGGTGTCGTCGTTGGACGGCAGCTCGGTCGAGTCCAGGCGGAACCCGGTGTTATAGGGATCGGCCTTGTACTTGACGTCATCGAACACGAAGAACTCAGCTTCCGGGCCGACATAGATGGTGTCGCCGATGCCTTCCGACTTCATGTAGGCTTCGGCTTTCTTGGCAGTGCCGCGCGGGTCGCGATTATAGGCCTCGCCCGAGATCGGATCGAGGATGTCGCACAGGATCACCATGGTCGACTGGGCGAAGAACGGATCCATGTGGACCGTATCCGTGTCCGGCATCAGCACCATGTCGGACTCGTTGATCGCCTTCCAGCCCGCGATCGAGGAGCCGTCGAACATGACGCCGTCGGCGAACATGTCTTCCTCGACCTCGACGACGTCCATCGTCACATGCTGCAGCTTGCCCCTCGGATCGGTGAAGCGCAGGTCGACGAATTTTACATCGTTGTCCTTGATCTGCTTCATGATGTCTTTGGCTGTCGTCATGTCATGTATCCCTGTGTGCTGACGTTTTTTGATGATGACGGTTCAGGAAGACGGGTGGAGTCAGACCGCGTCCATGCCGGTCTCGCCGGTGCGGATGCGGACGACTTCCTCGATGTTGGAGACGAAGATCTTGCCGTCGCCGATGCGGCCGGTCTGCGCCGCCTTGCGTATGGCTTCGATGGCGCCTTCGACGGCGTCGTCGCCGAGCACGACCTCGATCTTCACCTTGGGCAGGAAGTCGACGACATACTCGGCGCCCCGATAAAGCTCGGTATGGCCCTTCTGCCGACCGAAACCCTTGGCTTCGGTGACGGTGATGCCTTGCAGCCCGGCTTCCTGAAGCGCTTCCTTCACTTCGTCCAGCTTGAATGGCTTGATGATCGCTTCGATCTTTTTCATGTAGAAAGTGGCCTCCACTGCCAAAGAGACGGGTTGCGCGCCCCGCTTGCGCCTTCATCAAGCACGAAGCGTGCCAAATACCAGAGGTTGAGGGCGGTATCGGGCGATTTCCATGCCTTGCTGCACCCGAATGCAAATCCGCGTCATCCGCTGCATCGGATGCGTCATCGACGCCCAAAGCCTATACATCGCTCCTCCATCCGTCTGCGCAAAACTTGAGCAGATAGCGCAATTTGCAGGCAGATTCCCCTCCGGGCGCCCACCGCTCTGGGATGCATACGCCCGCCGCTGTTTGCTTCGAGCCGCAAATCGGACAATGCTTGATCGCATGGAGATCGGCAATCCCATGCGCAATGAACTTCTTTCCCCGTCCGAAATGGCCGAAGCCGACCGGCTGGCGATCGCCCAAGGCCCGCTCGACGGCTGCGGATTGATGCGCCGGGCCGGCGAGGCCGTGGCGGCCGTGCTCATGGCGCGCTATCCGGCGGCGGCACGGGTGCACGTGCTTTGCGGACCCGGCAACAATGGCGGCGACGGCTATGTCGTGGCGAGCCTGCTCCGGAAGAGCGGTGTCGACGTTGCGTTGTGGAGATCGGGCGAACCGCGCGCGGGCAGCGATGCCGCGCTGGCTGCAGCCGATTGCCCGTTGGAGCCACGACCGCTATCTGCCTTCGCGGCCGAACCGGGATCGCTGGTGGTCGACGCGCTGTACGGAGCGGGGCTCTCGAAAGCACTGTCGGGCGATGCCGCCCGGGCCGTCCAGGTCGTTGCGGATCTCGGCTTGCCGGTCATCGCCGTGGACCTGCCCTCGGGCGTTTCCGGCGAAAGCGGCGCCATCCTCGGCAGCGCATTTCGGGCGGCGGTTACCGTGACGTTCGCGCGAAAGAAGCCGGGGCATCTGCTGCTGCCGGGGCGGGAAATGAGCGGCGAGATCGTGCTCGCCGACATCGGCATCGGTGACGACATCATCGCTCGAGTCGCGCCGCGCAGTTTCGAGAATGCGCCGGCGCTCTGGCTGCCTGTCTTTCCGGTTCCGGCCGTCGATGCGCATAAATATAAGCGCGGTCATGCCAGTGTCTTTTCGGGCGGTCCTGCGGCCACCGGTGCCGCGCGCCTGTCGGCGCTCGCAGCCGCAAGAAGCGGGGCAGGGGCGGTGACGGTGCTGTCGCCGGCGAACGCCATGCAGGTCAATGCCGCTCATCTGACATCGATCATGCTGCGCAAGGTCGACGCAGTTGCCGATCTCGGTGCGTTCCTTGCCGACAGCCGCCCCTCGTCCTTTGTGCTCGGCCCGGGGTTTGGCGTCGGCGAAAAGGCGCGCGATTTTGTCCTGGCGCTGCTCGGCGCCGGGCACGCGCAGGAGACCGGCGTTGAAGGGCTGGTGCTCGACGCCGACGGCATCACCTCGTTTCGCGACGTGGCTGAGACGCTTTTCCAGGCTGCCCGAAAGTCCGGCGCCCCGGCGCTGGTGATGACGCCGCATGAAGGCGAGTTCGGCAGGCTGTTCCCCGAGGTCACGGGCGACAAGGCTCTTTCCAAACTCAGCAAGACCCGCGCGGCGGCGGCGCGAGCCAACGCCGTCATCGTCTACAAAGGCGCCGACACGGTGATCGCAGCACCTGACGGCCGCGCCGCGATCAACGGCAATGGCGCGCCATGGCTTGCCACCGCGGGTTCGGGCGACGTGCTGGCGGGCATCATCGCCGGGCTCCTGGCACAAGGCATGCCGGCGTTCGAAGCGGCCTGCGCGGCTGTCTGGATACACGCCGAAGCCGGCAGCCGGTTCGGACCCGGCCTGATCGCCGAGGATTTGCCTTTGGCCATGGTGCCTGTGCTGCACGCGTTGGTCGAGAATGGGATGGCTGCCCGATGATGAGGCTGGCGATCCTTGTCGCGGTCGCTGCCATCGCTGTTCTTGGCGTGCGGGCGGCTGATGCTGCCGGTCGTCCGGTCACGGTCGTGGACGATCCGCAGGTGCTCGCCAAGCTCGACGGCCAGGCAGGCCAATCATCCATTCACGCCACTGTTCGAACCGGAGGCGCTTGCCGGGGTCGACTATTCGAAACTGACATTGGCGCGCACGGCTGAAGCCCTGATCGAGCGGCTCGACAACGGCGCCTGCCATGGCTGCCATCAGGCGGGCTCGACCGCAGGAATCCATTTCATCGGCCTCGACGATAGCGCGACTTCGCCGCTCAACCGCATCGAAGTCGGCATCTCGCCGCATCTCCATGCCGAGATTCCGCGCCGCGAGGCGTGGCTGCAGGAGACTGTGGAAGGCAGAGAAGCGAACGGGTTTCGCCCGTTGTCCTTCGCACCACCCGCCGCGTGGAAAGACACCGGCGAGATCGCCTATACGCCGGCCGAGACGACCATGCCGTGCCTGGTGCCGGAAGACGCCGCCCGCTTCGGCAGCAGCTGGCAATGCGGAGCCGGCACGGTCTGCACACCGATCGCGACCGCTACAGGGGTTAGGACGAAACTGGCGCAATGCCTGCTGCCGAAGGAGAGCCGGAACATCTTTTCCGGCCATCCCTGCTTGACTGGAACGATTGCCAGCGACACCGCGCAGCCCTTCAACGACCGTTACAACGTCACCGGCCAGTTCGCGGCGTTCGCGCCCGCCATTTCACGCACCGCCTATACCTGCCGGCCGCCCAAGATCGGTGTGCCAGGCGGCTTCGCCTATCGCGGCTGCGACGCGAAGGATCTGGCCTTCTCCGCTTTCAAGGCTGGCAAGCCGATGCCGAGCGAAATCTGCGGCTTGGTCGGCGGCAAGAAGTTCGATATTTGCGTGGCGACCAACAATTTCGACCAATGCCTCGGCGGCGCCGTTAATCGCGGTAACCGTCCGGCCTGCTCGGCCGATCGTTTCTGCCGCGAGGATTATATGTGCCAGTCGCTGCCGTCCGACACGCCGGGTGCTGGCAGGGTCAAGGGCATCGGCTTCTGCTCGCCGACCTATTTCCTGTTCCAGATGCGCATCGACAATCATGCGACGCCGTGGACGAACACCGCCCGCGCGAGCATGAGCGCGGGCTTTGGCGCCACCGAGGAGTAAGCGGTCATACCGGTTGGGGTGCGTATTTTCCGACGCTTGCCGCCAGCGCTTCGAGCACACGCTGCTCACTGATACCGCGCGTGTTCAGGACCCAGCTCGGTATCGAGATCGGAGGCTCGATGAAGGTTACCTGCTCGTTCAAGGGTCCATGCACGTAGGATCGGTTCGAGCCGAAGATGAGCACGCTTGGAATGCCCAAGGCGCCGGCTGCATGGGACACACCGCCATCGACACCGAGAAAGACGGTGGAGGCCGCGATCTGGTGCATGGCCTCCGCAATGTCGGGCGTCGAGGTGAAGTCGATCGCCTCAGGCAACAAGGCGCGAATCTGGGCGGCAGCCTGGCGTTCGCGCGGACCGCCGACAAGCCAGACGGACCAGCCCCGTTCCATATGCTTTCGCGCGACCGAGACGAAGCGCTCGGGCGGCCAGGAGCGCATGTTCTCGAAATCGGAAGTATAGAGGGAAAGCACCGGCCTTGCCGGATCGATGCCGTTGCGCCGGCGCCACTTGGCAACGTCTTCGGACGAAATCGCCAGCCGCGGGGCCGGCAGCTGTTTTTCCTCGGCGGGCTGCTTGCCGAGGAGCGCGATCGCACAGACCTGTTCGACGAGCCTTGTCTTACGCGGGCCGAAGGCCACGAAGGTTTTCAGCCATCCCGCCGGCAGCCGGTTGACGATGCCGAACTGGAGCTCGCGCGGATATCCAATGCGCTCGGGAATGCCCGCCAGCCACGGCACCAGGGCCGCCTTGGTGCTGCTGGTGAGCAGATAGGCTGCCTGATAATTCTCCTGGCGGAGTTCGCGCGCCAGCCGCGCCCGCTCCTTGAGACCGGGGTTCCAATGCCTTTCAACGGTCCAGGCCTTCCGGACATGCGGCATCAAGCGCGCCAGGGGCGCGGCGAGCGGCGAGGTGATGACGTCCATCGGCTGTCCGGGAAACGTCGCTGCTATGATTTGAATTGCCGAATGGCAGCGGATGAAGTCGCCGATTGCCGGCAAGCAGAACACGAGAATGGGGCGCAACGCGCGATACCTTTTCGATCCGACGCAGTCGCCGCGAACGGCGAGCTGCCGGTTCCTTGTCACGGAAGCGCTTCGCCATCAAGGATGCGGGCATAGAGTTCCAGGTAGGCCTTCGCGGTTTTCGCGATCGGAAATCTGTCGGCGGCAGATTCACGGCATTTGCGCATGCACAGGTCTGCGACCTCGGCAAGACCTTCGGCGAACTCCTCGTCGCTCTCGAAGAATCGGCCCGTATCCGTGTCCACCGTCTCCGGCAGGGCGCCGCGCGCTGTGGTCAAAACGGGCGTGCCGCACAGCATCGCCTCGACCGGCGCATTGCCGAAAGGCTCTTCCCAGGCGATCGGATTGAGGAAGGCCTTCGATGCGCCCAGCAGGCGCAGCTTGTCGTCGCCGTCGACGACGCCGTTGAAGCGATAGCGGCGGGAAAGACTCTTGAAAAAGACCCCCTCGCGGCGGGTCCGACTTCGGCCGAGCAATTTCCACCGCGAGCCGCCGGCGATGTCGAGGGGAAAGTCGAATTTCCTGGCGAGCTCGACTGCCCGGTTCAAGCCCTTTCCGGCGCGTGCGATGGCCGCCATGAAGAGGAGGCGATCGCTCTTCGATTCGGCCAGCCGATAGTCATCCACCGGAAAGCCGTTGTAGACGAAGGTCTTGCGGCCGTGCAGCTGGGCGTGCCGTGCGCTGATGAAGCTCCAGTTCGGTTGCGGCCGCGGATAATCCGGTAAATGGCCCCGCTCGGTGTTGAGGGTCGGGAAGTCAACCTCGACCTTCCACGCATGAAGGTGGACGATTTGGGTGTCCTTGGGGATCGCCGCGCGGCACTCGGCATCGCTCACAGCATGCCGGACTTCGCACAGTGGATGTGACGATCCAGGGCCCGCCACGAGGACGACATGGTGGCCCTGCCTGACCAGTTCAGTGGCCAGCCAGTCGACCTGACGTTCTATCCCGCCGTAACCTTTGCACGGAACGACGCCCTTTGTTGCAAGGGTTATTAGCATTCAGCACCGTAATCACATTGATGTGATTTCAATGTGATTAGAGGTGGCCAGTTGTCAATCTCCGACGACGGATTGCGTAAGCCAGAGTTCCAGCCGCCGGCCGGCTTTCGAGGTTCCACCGATTGAGATGGTCGGCGACTCCCGGTCGCGAGGCCAAGCGGAAGGAGAGGGGCTAAGCAACGAGAATAACGGCGAACCTGCCGAAATGCTTGCCAGCTACAAGGACCAGTCGCGACACCACCGCCTCACAGCGGAATGTTGTCGTGCTTCTTCCAGGGGTTCTGCATATCCTTGTTGCGCAGCATGCGCAGCGCCCGCGCGATCCGGCGGCGCGTCGAATGCGGCATGATCACCTCGTCGATATAGCCGCGTTCGGCTGCTACGAAGGGCGACAGGAACCGATCCTCGTATGCTTTGGTGTGGGCGGCGATCTTCTCCGCGTTGCCGATGTCCTTGCGGTAGATGATCTCGACCGCGCCCCTTGCGCCCATCACCGCGATCTGCGCCGTCGGCCAGGCATAGTTCATGTCGCCGCGCAGGTGCTTCGACGCCATCACGTCATAGGCGCCGCCATAGGCCTTACGGGTGATCACGGTGATCTTCGGCACGGTGGCTTCGGCATAGGCGAACAGCAGTTTTGCGCCATGCTTGATCAGCCCGCCATATTCCTGCGCGGTGCCTGGCAGAAAGCCTGGAACGTCGACCAAGGTAACGATCGGGATCGAGAAGCAGTCGCAGAAGCGCACGAAGCGCGCCGCCTTGCGGCTGGCGTCGGAGTCGAGCACGCCGGCCAGAACCATCGGCTGGTTGGCGACGAAGCCGACGGTTCGCCCCTCCACACGGCCGAAGCCGGTGACAATGTTCCTGGCGAAGCTCGCCTGGATCTCGAAGAAGTCGCCTTCGTCGGCAACCTTCAGGATCAGTTCCTTGATGTCGTAGGGCTTGTTGGCGTTGTCGGGAATCAGCCGGTCGAGCGACATGTCATGGTCCGTCACCGACTGGTAGCATTCGATCTCGGGAATCTCTGCGGTATTGGACGCCGGCAACAGGTCAACCAGCCGGCGCATCTGCAGCAGCGCCTCGACATCGTTGTCATAGGCGCCGTCGGCGATGGAGGATCGGGTCGTGTGTACCGTGGCGCCGCCGAGGCTTTCGGCCGTCACCGTCTCATTGGTCACCGTCTTCACCACGTCCGGCCCGGTGACGAACATGTAGGAGGTGTCGCGCACCATGAAGATGAAGTCGGTCATGGCCGGCGAATAGACATCGCCGCCGGCGCACGGGCCCATAATCAGCGAAATCTGCGGGATGACACCGGAGGCGAGCACGTTGCGCTGAAAAATCTCGGCATAGCCGCCGAGCGCGGCCACGCCTTCCTGGATGCGTGCGCCGCCCGCGTCGTAGAGGCCGATGATCGGCGCGCGATTGCGCAGCGCCATCTCCTGCACCTTGACCACCTTCTCGGCATGCGCCTCAGACAGCGAGCCGCCGAAGACGGTGAAATCCTTGGCAAAAAGGTAGACTGGACGGCCGTTGACGGTGCCCCAGCCTGTGACGACGCCGTCGCCCGCGATCTTGGTTTTCTCCATGCCGAAGTCGGTTGAGCGGTGCTCGACATACATGTCGAACTCCTCGAACGAACCCTCGTCGAGGAAGACGTCGATGCGCTCGCGGGCGGTGAGCTTGCCCTTCTTGTGCTGGGCCTCGATCCGTTGCTTGCCGCCGCCCATCCGGGCGATCTCGCGGCGGCGCTCGAGTTCCTTCAGCACGTCCTTCATCGCTGCCCCCACAATAGAAAGGTGGTTTGTGGTAATCGTGAGGGCAGCGCAGCGCAAGCGTCGCTTTTCGATCGGCGTTTTGTTGCGCTGCAACATCCACCCTTGCATTTTGCGGCGGACTCGGCCATATGCGGTCGCATAGGCGCTTGGGCCGAACTTCGGCTTTCTCCACTAATTGAGACTGGTTGCGTCTGTTTTCCCTCTTTCCGGTGGGCCCTCCCGTCGATCGGCAAGCTGGCGAAAGAGCCCCGGGGCATGACGCCTGCGGGCACGACAGCGCAGCCGCGCGGACGCTCCCCGTCCGCCGCCTTGTCGTTTCCTGACAATTTTTCGACGGCAGGTGGCGCCCTGCCGCCATGATGTTTGCGGCCACAGGGCCGCGTGAAAGAAGACTATTTTGACCAATGAAAATCAGGCGGACCAGAACGGTTTCGCTACCCTTGGAATCACCGGCGCGCTGCTCAAGGCCGCCAATGCCGCGGGCTTCACGGATCCGAAGCCGATCCAGGTGCAGGCGATCCCGCCGCAGCTCGAAGGCCGCGACATATTCGGCATTGCTCAGACCGGTTCGGGCAAGACGGCGGCTTTCGCGCTGCCGATCCTGTCGAAGATCATCGGGCTCGGCACGAAGCGCCGGCCAAAGACGGCGCGCGCGCTGATCCTGGCGCCGACACGCGAGCTAGCGGTACAGATCGAGGACACCATCAAGCTGCTCGCCAAGAGCGCGCACATCTCGACCGCGCTCGTGCTCGGCGGCGTCTCCCGCTACAGCCAGGTGAAGAAGATCGCACCCGGCGTCGATATCCTGATCGCCACGCCCGGCCGGCTGACCGACCTGGTGCGGGAAGGCGACCTCATCCTTGCCGATACCAAATGGCTGGTGCTCGACGAGGGCGACCGCATGCTCGACATGGGCTTCATCAACGACGTCAAGCGCATCGCCAAGGCGACCGCGCCGAACCGCCAGACCGCGCTGTTCTCGGCCACCATGCCGAACGAGATCGCGGAACTCGCCAAGGGCTTGCTGAAGGACGCCGTCCGCATCGAAGTCTCCCCGCAGAGCACGACGGCGGCCGAGATCGTGCAAAGCGTGGTGCTTGCCCGCACCAAGCAGAAGCGCCAAGTGCTGTCCAAGATGCTGGCCGACGAGGCGATGCGCTCGGTCATCGTGTTCTCGCGCACCAAGCATGGCGCCGACCGCGTCACCAAGGACCTTGCCCGCGACGGCTTCGACGCCGCAGTGATCCACGGCAACAAGTCGCAGAACGCGCGTCAGAAGGCGCTCAACGATTTCCGCGACGGCTCGGTGCGTATTTTGGTGGCGACCGATATCGCCGCGCGCGGCATCGACGTCCCAGGCATCAGCCATGTCGTGAATTTCGACTTGCCGGACGAAGCGGAGAGCTATGTCCACCGTATCGGCCGTACCGGCCGCAACGGCAGGGACGGCATCGCGATCACGCTTTGCGATCCATCGGAGAACGGCAAGCTGCGGCAGGTCGAGCGCATCATCCGCATGAAGCTTCCGGTCATTGCCGATCATCTCGGCAGTCCCGACCCGCAGCGCGATCCGAAGGAAAGGACCGAGCGTCATTTCGAGCCGGCCAATGACCGCGAGCACCATGGCGGCCGTCGTGATGGCCGCCGTCCCGGCAGCGGCAACAACGGCAAGAAGCGCTTCGGCGGCAAGCCCGGTGGCGAGCGTCAATTCGCGCCCAAGCCGCAAGGCGAACGTCCTGCGGGCGCCAAGCCGAATGGCGAGCACAAGCCTGACGGCTTCAAGCGCTTCAAGGGCAACAACAAGCGCCGCTTCGGCGGCAAGCGGCCGGCGAACCGGGCCGCTTAAAGTCCCACCCAGGTTTGATTGAAATCGCATAACGGCCGGAAGCAACGCTCCGGCCGTTGGTCGTCTCACGGACTTGATTGCTGCTGCATCAGCGCCTTCACCCACACCACGATCCGCTCTGTCAGAAAGCCCGTGGTCTGCGGCGATAGCGCATCGCCTGCAATGACGTGGTTGTCCGGATCGCCCGTATCGTCGACCGGCACCAGTTCGTGCGGACCGCCCCAGCGGCCGGCGACCTCGCGCGTGCGGTCCGGCCGGACCACCTTGTCGGCATCCGAGAAGATGAACAGGGCAGGGATGGTCGCCTTCTCGACCGGCGCGCGATAGGCGAGCTCGGTGAGCGCAGCCATCGGCAAGGCCGCCGCGATCGGATATTTGGTGGTCCAGAATTTTTCGTGCAGCGCATTGCGCGCCGGAAAACTGCGCTCCCTGCCGCCGACGAGCTCGGCAATCTCTCTGCCCCAAGGCAGGGTAAGGACCTCGGCGCCGGACGCCTTGACGCCGAAATTAGGCGAGATGAATGCAATTGCCGCGACGCCGTCGGAAGCACCAGGCTGGGTTGCAGCCCATGTCGCCAGTGAGGCGCCGGTCGAGGTGGCGATAACGATCACCTTGTCGCCGATCGCGCGCCCGATCGCCACCGCCTCCTCATAGTCGTTGATCCAGGCATTCACGCTGCCTTCGGCCATGGCCGCGCCGTCCTGCCCGTGGCCGGTCAGGCGGGTGTAGAAGAGATTGGCCTCGAGCTCCCCGGCGACGTCGTCGGGCAGCGGCCGGATCTCGCCCTTGGATGCCGAAAATCCGTGGATGTAGACGATCGCAAGCTTGGTCTTGGCGTGAACCAACGGATTCGCCCAGATGATCTCCTTGTCCAACCCGTCACGGATATTGGGCACGGCCGCTTCTTCGCGCGCCAGATAGGCCTGCGGATCGTCGCCGATCGCCGAAGGATCGAAACGGATCGTCGTATCGACCGCCACGCGTGGGCCGAGGTAAAAGCCTGAGAGGAGGATAACGACGAGACCCAGTACCGCAAGCAAGATCCGTCGCCCCATGACCGACTCCAAGCAACAATTCTCAACCTATGGCGGTGCCCACCGAGAGGCAATCTCTCCCGGATCAGCGGATGTCGTGCAAAAGCCTGCGACGGTTTTGCGAAACGACTTGCATAGAAAGGCATAAAGCGCTTTGCCTGAATGCGTTTCAGCGCGAGGCGCTTTACGCCGCTTTGTCCGTTGGACTTTTTTCGCCCGGCGTCTTGCGGTCGAAATACAACGGCCGTCCCCGCCAGCTGGTGGTCAGCCCGATCACCAGTCGGCCTACGGGTCGCGGCAGCAGGCCCAGCAGCTTCAGCGGCCAACTTATGTGATAGGGGAAGGTGACTTCGAAGCCTCCCTTCCGGATGCCGCGCGCCATGCGGCGCGATGCCCGGTGAACAGGCATCAGGCCCGGCATCGGCAGCATGTTCTTCTCGGTCAGCGGCGTGTCGACGAAGCCCGGATTCATCACCTGGATGCGGATGTTCATCTTGTCGAAGTCGTATTTCAGCGATTCCGCCAGGATATTGATTGCCGCCTTGGTGCCGCCATAGGCGGCGGTGGTCGGCCAGCCGGAATAGGCCGTGACCGACCCGACCAAGACGACATGCCCGCGTCCTCGCGTGCGCATATAGTCGACCGCAGGCACCAGTCCGTTGACGATGCCGAAATAATTGACGGCGAAGGAACGATGAAAATCGCGCACCACGAGATGCTCACCGGGGGTGGCGATGTAGTTGCCGGCGTTGAAGACGGCGAGCACGATCGGCCCCATGTCTTTCTCGATCGCCGCGACAGTGCGTGCCATCCCTTCTTCGTCGGTCACATCGCAGGGAAAGGATTTCACGTGGCCGGCCATCTGCGCGGTCTCAACCAGCAGCGTATCGGCTGGATCGCTGGCCAGCGCCGTCACCGCGACGGCATAGCCTTGCCTCGCCAGGTCCTTGGCCAGCGCCCGGCCGAGGCCGCTGCTGCCGCCCGTGATCCAGGCGACACCGTCTTTCGGGTTGGCCCGGTAGAGTGTCATTGAAAGTCCTGCGAATTATCTGGGCTAGTGCTCTAGCGGCGAAGAAATGGGATGAAAAGAGCGCTTTTGGATGACATCGTTGAAATGCTCGGGAGCATTGCAGCGTCCCGAATGCGACTGGACCAGGCAAAATCTTGCCTTGAAACCGCGGCTTCCGGTTTTTAGGGTCTCGCCGCACGCATGAAGGAATCCCCATGCCCCGTAATGTGATCGAAGCGATCGGCAACACCCCCCTGATCCGGCTCAACAAGGCTTCGGACGCAACCGGCTGCGAGATCCTGGGCAAGGCCGAATTCATGAATCCGGGGCAATCGGTCAAGGACCGTGCAGGCCTCTTCATCATCAGGGACGCCGAACAGCGCGGATTTTTGAGGCCCGGTGGTGTCATCGTCGAAGGGACCGCCGGCAACACCGGCATTGGCCTCACGCTGGTCGCCAAGGCGCTCGGCTACCGGACAGTCATTGTCATCCCCGACACGCAAAGCCAGGAGAAGAAGGACACGATCAAGATCCTGGGAGCCGAGTTGATCGAAGTGCCGGCCGTGCCCTACAAGAACCCGAACAACTATGTGAAGCTTTCGGGGCGGCTCGCCGAGCAGATGGCACGGTCGGAGCCGAACGGCGCGATCTGGGCGAACCAGTTCGACAATGTCGCGAACCGCGACGGCCACATCCGCACGACTGCCGAGGAGATCTGGACCCAAACCGGCGGCAAGGTCGACGGCTTCGTGTCAGCCGTCGGCTCCGGCGGCACACTCGCCGGTGTTGCGCTCGGACTCAAGGCCAAGAGCAGGCAAGTCAAGATCGGACTTGCCGATCCGTTGGGTGCTGCGCTCTACAGCTTCTATACCAGCGGTGAGCTGAAAGCCGACGGCAGCTCGATCACCGAAGGCATAGGCCAGGGTCGCATCACCGCCAATCTCGACGGATTCACGCCGGACTTCTCCTACCAGATACCGGACGAGGAGGCATTGCCGATCATCTTCGATCTGATCCAGGAAGAGGGACTGTGCGTCGGCGGCTCGACGGGCATCAACATCGCCGGCGCCATTCGGCTGGCGCGCGAGCTTGGCCCCGGCCATACCATCGTGACGATCCTCGCCGACTACGGCACGCGCTACCAGTCGAAGCTGTTCAATCCCGAGTTCCTGCGAAGCAAGAACCTGCCGGTCCCAGGCTGGATGGACGAAAAAACCAGCATCCCGGTGCCGTTCGAAAAGGTGGCCTGATGGCGCAGAGAACCGAAGCGCTGTTTCGCGACGACGCCTATCTGAGCACGGCGGAGGCGCAAGTCGTCGCCATCAATGACCGCGGCGGCATCCTTCTCGACCGCACGATCTTCTATGCCACGTCGGGCGGACAGCCAGGCGATACGGGCATGTTGGAGCGCGCCGACGGCAGCCGCATCGCGATCGCCGCCACCATCACCGGCGAGACCAAGGACGAGATCATCCATGTGCCGGCGCCTGAACAGGCCCTACCGGCCGTCGGTGAAAAGCTGAAGCTCGACATCGACTGGCGGCGGCGGCATCTTCTGATGCGTATGCACTCCGCGTGTCATCTGCTCACCGTCGTCTGCCCGTTTCCGATCACCGGGGCAGCGGTCGCCGAGGACGACAGCCGCGTCGATTTCGACATTCCCGATGCCGGCTTCAGCAAGGAGGACGTGACAGCGAGGTTGATGGAGCTTGTGCGGGCCAACCATCCCGTCTTCACGCGGCTGATCACCGACGAGGAACTTTCGGCCAATCCCGGGCTTGTCAAATCGAAGAACGTGCGGCCGCCCGTCGGCACCGGCCGCATTCGCTTGGTCTGCATCGGCGAGAATGCCTCAATCGACAGTCAGCCTTGCGGCGGCACCCATGTGAAGAGCACCGGCGAAATCGGCGAGATCCATATCGGCAAGATCGAAAAGAAGGGCCGCGAGAACAGGCGCTTCCGCATCCGCTTCGGGCCGATGCCGACGAATTGACGAGCAACACCTACCAAAGTCGCCAGGCGCGGGCAGGAGAGGAAAAATGGCCGAAGACAGCCCATTCATCGTCGACGCGGATTGGCTCGAGAAGCGGTTGGGAACGCCAGGACTGACCATCATTGACGCGTCCTGGTACCTGCCGGCGCAGAAACGCGACGCCCGCGCCGAGTATGACGACGCCCATATCCCCGGTGCTCGCTTCCTCGATCAGGACGCCGTTTCGGACCCGGATTCCAAGCTGCCGCACACATTGGCGTCGCCCCAATATTTCGCGCAATATGTCGGCTCGATGGGTGTTTCGGCCGACGACACGATCGTCATCTATGACGGTCCAGGCTATTTCTCGGCGCCGCGCGCCTGGTGGATGTTCCGCGTCATGGGCGTCTTCCAGGTCTATATCCTGAATGGCGGCTTCGACCGCTGGAAGGCGGAAGGGCGGCCGGTAACGGCGGAGCAGACCCGGATCGCACCTTGCGTCTTTTATGCCGATTTCGATGCAAGCCGGGTTGTCAGCCTCGACGAAATGCGCCGGATCGTTGGAAGCGGAGAAAGCCAGATCGCCGATGCGCGCTCACCCGGGCGTTTCGCCGGCACCGATCCCGAACCGCGTCCCGGCGTCCGTTCCGGCCATATGCCGGGCGCTCGCAATGTTCCGGTTGCCGCGCTTGCCGAGAATGGCGAACTGCTACCCAAGGACCGCTTGCGCATGGTCATTGAGGAGGCCGGCATCGATCTTACAAAGCCGGTCGTCACCTCGTGCGGATCTGGCATCACCGCGGCGGCGATCACGTTGGCGCTGGAGACGCTTGGCCATACCGACAACAGGCTGTACGACGGCTCATGGACCGAATGGGGTGGGCTGAGCGACACGCCCGTGGTGACGGGCAAGGAATGACGGCGATGGAAAACGGTGGACCGAAGGATATCGATGTCACGGTCACATTCCTCGAAATGCACGCACCGCCGGCTTCATCTCCCCCGCTGCCCTACAACCGGCAGATCGCCTTGCTGAGGACCAAGGACATTCCGCTGCATTTCTACCGCTACCTGATGGATCGCGTCGGGCGCAAATGGCACTGGGTCAACGTGCTTAGACTGAGCGACGAGGAACTGGCCGCCGGCCTGCATCGTGAGGACCGCGACATCAGCGTGCTCTACCTCGACGGCTCTCCCGCCGGCTTCTTCGACCTCAAGCCGCATCTGCCCGAGGAAGTGGAACTCGCCTATTTCGGTATGATGGAACATGCTCACGGCCAGGGTATCGGCCGCTGGTTCCTGGGAGCGGCCATCTCGGCTGCATGGTCGTATGGGCCGAAGCGCATCACCGTGCAGACCTGCACGCTCGACCACCCGGCGGCGCTGCCGCTTTACCAGAAGCTTGGCTTTACGCCGGTTGCGCAGAAGAAAGAGGTCGTGCATCCGCTGACCTTCGCCGAGCGCTCCGCAAGCGTCATGCGGCCGTAGCTAAGGGGAAGCGCGGCGCAGTCGGCTGCCTCGATGCCGCTTACGCAACCGGCGGCGGCTGGCCCTCGGCAGCCACGTGTCGATGCAAGCCCAGCGGGGCGCCTTGGTCGTCCGGATCGTCGCTGCGGGCCGTATCATGCTCGGATCATCGCCCGACCTCAGCCGGCCGCGCGCCGCACCCTTCTTCTGCGATCATCATGGCGCGGAGCGCGGTCCATGGCGAGACCGATAAGTCTAGTATCGTGATTTCGGGTTCGTAATTCGATACTGCGCTTCGAGCGACGCACGAAGCGCTTGGCAGGAATCGGGTGGGAGACGCTGTCGGCTCGGCATAGTTTCCGGCCAAGGACACCGGAGAATTTTGCCATGAGCATCCAGTTCAAAGCCCTGCCGACCGAAGCCGTGCGCGCCTTACAGCGGGGAGGGCCCGACGCTTACGGCCACACGCCAGAGCGAAGGATTTCGGACGGCGATGGCGTGCCGTGCCGGCATTGCATGAAGAACGTCGCAACCGGCGATAGCTATCTCATCCTCGCCTACCGGCCGTTCCCGGAGCTTCAGCCTTACGCGGAGATCGGACCGATCTTCCTGCATGCGAACGAATGCCAACGCGCCGCGGAGGCGGATGCACTGCCTGAGATGCTCCAAAGCAGCGACTACATAGTGCGCGGTTATGGCAAGGACGACCGCATCGTCTACGGCAGCGGCGCCGTCGTTCCGACCGGCGATATCGCGGCCCGCGCCGAGACTTTGTTCGAGCGCGACGACATAGCCTACATTCACGTCCGTTCGGCACGGAACAATTGCTACCAGTGCCGCATCGAACGAGCTTGATCGCCGGCAAAAAAATGCCCGCCGGTGGTCTGGCGGGCCGTTGGAAGTCTGTGACAGAAGCCTTCGGCCCGAGCCGCCGGCGGGGCCGGTTTTCACCGGAACCGAGGGCGACCGTAGCCATCAGGTAGCGAAATCTCTCTAGGCAGGTTTCTCGGGTCCCGAATGTGAAGCATTTCACACAAGAGGCACCGGATTCGCTCGCTGGCTGAGCGGCGGCCCGCATGCCCCCGCAAACTGTCGTACTCCCGTCGCATAACCGCGCTAGAAGGGCGGTCGTTGATCGATGGCCGACCGCGGATGGACCGGCGGCACATCGCAACATCGAGGAAGCGGGGCTCTGGCTCCGCTTTTTTGTTGCCCGGACTCTTCGCGCAAAGGACCGGTTGGAAACACGATAAAAAACGCCCGCCGGAAGAACCGGCGGGCGACAGAAGGAAGCTTTTATCGAGGGCAATTCCAGGAAAGCTCTGTAGCAGCGGTACCGTCCGGAATTGCGTGACAAATAATTTCAGGCGGCCAGCACCGCCTTCGGTTCGACCATCTCGTAACCCAGCGCTTCGGCGACTGCACGATTGGTGATCTTGCCCTTGTGGACATTGAGGCCGTTGCGGAGGTGATGGTCGTCGACCAGCGCCTTCAGGCCCTTGTCGGCGAGCTGCAGGCCGTGATGCAGGGTGGCGTTGTTCAGCGCATGCGCCGAGGTAACCGGAACCGCGCCCGGCATGTTGGCGACGCAGTAGTGGATCACGCCGTCGACCTCATAGGTCGGGTCGGCATGGGTCGTGGCGTGCGAGGTCTCGAAGCAGCCGCCCTGGTCGATGGCGACGTCGACGAGCACCGAGCCCTTCTTCATGCCGGAGAGCATTTCGCGGGTGACCAGCTTGGGTGCGGCGGCGCCCGGGATCAGCACGGCGCCAACGACTATGTCAGCCGAGAAGCACTCGTCTTCGAGCGCCTCGACGGTCGAGTAGCGGGTATGGACACGGCCGCCAAAAATGTCGTCGAGCTGGCGCAGGCGCGGGATCGAGCGGTCGATGATGGTGACGTCGGCGCCGAGGCCGGCAGCCATCTTGGCAGCGTGCAGGCCGACGACGCCGCCGCCGAGCACGGTGACCTTGCCGGGCAGCACGCCGGGAACGCCGCCGAGCAGCACGCCGCGGCCGCCATTGGCCTTCTGCAGCGCGGTCGCGCCGGCCTGGATCGACAGGCGGCCGGCGACTTCCGACATCGGCGCGAGCAGGGGAAGACCGCCGCGGTCGTCGGTGACCGTCTCATAGGCGATCGCCGTGACGCCCGAAGCGAGCAGGCCCTTGGTCTGCTCCGGATCCGGGGCGAGGTGGAGGTAGGTGTAGAGGATCTGGCCGTCGCGCAGCTGCACCCATTCGTTGGGCTGCGGCTCCTTGACCTTGACGATCATGTCCGACTTGGCGAACACGTCGGCCGCTGCCTTGGCGATCGTGGCCCCGGCGGCGCGATAGGCGTTATCGTCGGCGCCTATTCCGGCGCCGGCGCCAGCCTCGACAAGCACTTCGTGGCCGTGCGCGACATATTCGCGGACCGAGCCGGGCGTCAGACCGACACGGTATTCATGGTTCTTGATTTCCTTGGGGCAGCCGACGCGCATCTACTTCTCCTGTCCGGCCCTCGAAAGGGCGCTCTCCCTGACATTTCCGGGCATGCCGCCAATCCCAACCCGCCGCGCAGTTTTGAGGCGACATGCATGAGACGCAGTGAAGCATGAATCGTTCCGTATGTGTTTGCGAATGCACTTGCTGCAGCGTCCGGCCTTCGATAATCTTTGCGCAAAATGCCGGATTATTCGCAGGAATCTCGAAAAATGCCGCTCGATAGGATTGATATCGCCATTCTGGAGACCTTGCAGAAGGATGGCCGGATCCCCAATGCAGCGCTTGCCGAAAAGGTTGGGCTGTCACAGTCGGCCTGCTCCAGGCGCCTGGACAATCTGGAGAAATCCGGAACCATCCGCGGCTATCACGCGCGGCTGTCGAATGCCGCGCTCGGCCATCAGATGACGGCGATCGTGCATATATCGTTGTCGGGGCAGTTCGAGAAGACGCTGTCCGATTTCGAAGCGGCGATCAAACGCTGCCCGAACGTGCTTTCCTGCCATCTGATGTCGGGCGAATACGACTATATCCTGCGTATAGCGGCCAAGGACCTTGCCGACTATGAGCGTATCCACAAGGAATGGCTGTCGGCGATGCCGCATGTGACGAAGATCAACTCATCCTTCGCCCTGCGCGAGATCGTCGACAGGACGGCGGTGGGGTTGAGGCCCGAAATGGCTTAGCTGAAGTCAGAGCGTTGCATCGTTTCACGGGAACCCCGAACCGCTCATTTCTTTGCTTTGCGCAATTACGGACGGAAAACCGCTACACACTTTTCCTGGAACTGCATTAGGCTCCGGCCGCCTCGGTGACCACCTTGGTCATCGGGATGTCGTGCGGTTGCGGATAGATGGTGGGAATGCGCTGCAATTCGTAGCCGACGCCGATCACCAGCGGCCTGAACGGCATGGCGGCGAGCGTACGATCGTAGAAACCGCCGCCATAGCCCAGCCGGTAGTTGCTGGGATCGATGCCGACTACCGGCGAGATCACGATATCGGGCAGGACAGGATCACCCTCGGCCGGGATCGGGATGTTCCAGACGCCCTTCTCCAGCCGGTCGCCCGGCGCGTAGGCGCGGAACACCAAAGGCTGGCCCTTCTCGATGACGACGGGCAGCGCGGTGCGGCCGCCGCGCGCATTGATCGACGCCATAAAGCCGCGCAGGTCCGGCTCGCCGCGGAACGGCCAGTAGAGGCTGACCATAAGGCCGGCAACCTTGCCGACCAGCATATCGAGGCCCTCGGCAATCCGCTGTGACATTGCCGCGCGTGCATCGGCGGAAACCGCAAGCCGCGCCCCGATCAGCCGCTCACGCTCCGCCTTGCGCCAGCGCCGGACATCGGTCCAGTCGGACAGCGGCATCTGATAGGCCGGGTCGAGCTCATGCATGAAACAAGGCGGTGAAGCGTATTGGGCCGGGCCGTCGTCATCGCGATTGTCAGACATGCTTCACTCCTATCGTTCTGCTCCACGGTATACCGGGCGTTCCGGGGCGACATGCGCGTACACGACACCGGACGACGACTCCCAGGCAATGACATGGCCAGCGGCGGCGTTGTTGCGGTGCACAAAAATGCTTACATCTAAGCAATCGGGTTGCTTTGGGCGAGGTGGCTGAAAATGGACGAAGCCAAGCATCATGTCGTGATCGTCGGCGCCGGGTTCGGCGGTCTCGAACTTACCCGCGCGCTGGCCGGCGCACCGGTGCGCATCACCATGATCGACAAGCGCAATCACCACTTGTTCCAGCCGCTGCTCTACCAGGTGGCGACCACCGCGCTGGCGACTTCCGAGATCGCCTGGCCGATCCGTCATCTGTTACGCAAGCGCAAGGACGTGACGACGCTTCTGGGTACGGTCATCGGTGTTGACCGCGCAGGCAAACGCGTGCTGCTCGATGACGGGAGCGCAGTCGGCTACGACACGCTAGTGCTCGCCACCGGCGCGCGCCACGCCTATTTCGGCCATGACGAATGGGAGCCATTCGCGCCCGGGCTGAAGACGCTGGAAGATGCCACCACCATCCGGCGCCGCATCCTGCTCGCCTTCGAGCAAGCCGAGCGCGAGACCGATCCCGCCAGGCGCCAGGCATTGCTTACGCTGGTCATCGTTGGCGGCGGACCGACCGGCGTGGAGCTTGCCGGCACCATTGCAGAGCTTGCGCAGGACACGCTGCGCGGCGAATTCCGCAATATCGACACGCGGCAGGCGCGCGTTGTGCTGATCGAAGCCGGTGACCGTGTGCTCGCCAATTTCGCACCGGAGCTCTCGGCCTATGCTCAAAAAGCGCTGGAGCGGCTTGGCGTGACGGTCGAGCTTGGCCGTGCCGTCACGCAGTTGGATGCCGAGGGCGTCGTCTTTGGCGATACCTACCTGCCGGCAAAGACGATTTTATGGGCAGCCGGCGTCGCCGCTTCGCCTGCGGCGGAATGGCTGGGAGCGCCCGCCGACCGGGCGGGCAGGGTGCTGGTCGAGCCCGATCTCACCGTGCCGGGCAGCCCGGAGATATTTGTTATCGGCGATACGGCACATCTGCTGCGACCGGACGGCAAGCCGATACCGGGCGTGGCGCCGTCCGCCAAGCAGGAGGGCAGGCATGTTGCTGCAACGATCAAAGCGAGGCTCGATGGCGACGCAACGCCACGCCCTTTCCGCTACAAGCATGCCGGCGACCTGGCGACGATCGGCAAACGCGCGGCCGCCATCGATTTCGGCTGGATCAAGCTCACCGGCTGGCTCGCATGGTGGCTCTGGGGGATAGCGCACATTTATTTCCTGATCGATTTCCGCAATCGGCTCGCAGTGTCGCTCAGCTGGCTATGGATATATTTTACCGGACAGCGCAGCGCGCGCCTGATCACTCAGGGTGACGACGACAAGAGCTGATTGCTTTTCATCGACGCGTCACCGTGTCGTGATCAACAGGCATCCAACAGACATGGACTCGAAATGCCTTCGGCGGCATGTTCCGATTGAGGGGCAGGGCATGTCGCGTTGTCTAAGAGGAGGAAAACAATGTCACTTTTGCCCGTCTCTCGCCGCGAATTCCTGGCCGGAGCCGCCGCCAGCGGAGCGCTGATCATGCTGCATCCGTTCTCCGCCCGGGCCGCAGCCAATCAGGCGCATCTGAGGATCATGGAGACGACCGACATCCATGTGAATTTGCTGCCCTATGACTATTACGCCGACAAAGCGAACGACACGATGGGCCTGTCGCGCACGGCCTCGCTGATCGACGGGGTGCGCAAGCAGGCCACCAATGCGATGCTGATCGACAATGGCGACCTGTTACAGGGCAATCCGATGGGCGACTACATCGCCTATGAAAAGGGCATGAAGGACGGCGACCTGCATCCGATCATGAAGGGCATGAACCTGCTCGGCTATGAATGCTCGACGCTCGGCAACCACGAATTCAACTACGGCCTGTCCTTCATGGACAAGGTGTTGGCCGGCGCCAATTCCCCCTTCGTGTGCGCCAACCTGATCCGGGGCACGACGCTCGCCACGAACCCGCGCGACGACAAGCTCTACCTCAAGCCCTATGTCATCCTCGACAAGAAGATCAAGGACGGTTCCGGCGCCGAGCAGCCGATCAAAATCGGGGTGATCGGTTTCGTGCCGCCGCAGATCATGGTCTGGGACCTGAAAAACCTGGAAGGCAACGTCCAGACCCGCGACATTGTCCAGGCGGCCAAGGCCTGGGTACCGCAAATCCGCGAGGAGGGCGCCGACATCGTCATTGCGCTTTCGCATTCCGGCATCGATATCAAGCAGGGCGAAATGATGGAGAACGCCTCCTTCTTCGTCGCCGGCGTCGAAGGCATCGACGCGGTCTTCACCGGGCACCAGCATCTCGTCTTCCCCGGCAAGAAGGATTTCCAGGCGCTGGAAGGCGTCGACACCGAAAAAGGCACTCTGCAGGGCAAGCCGGCGGTGATGGGCGGCTTCTGGGGCTCGCATATGGGCCTGATCGACCTGCTTCTTGAGCGCGACGGCTCGAAATGGCGCGTCGTCTCGGCCACCTCCGAGGCGCGGCCGATCTATGAGCGGGTCGACAGCAAGAACAAGGCTACGGTCGGCGACGACAAGCGCATCATCGCGGCGCTCGAGCAGGATCACGAGGCGACGCTCGCCTATGTCCGCCGCCCCGTCGGCAAGACGTCCGCGCCGCTCTATTCCTATTTCGCTTTGGTCGCCGACGATCCATCGGTGCAGATCGTCAATCAGGCGCAGAGCTGGTATCTCAAGGATATTCTGAAGAGCACAGAGTGGAAGGACGTGCCACTCCTCTCTGCGGCGGCACCGTTCAAGGCAGGCGGCCGCAACGGCGCCGACTACTATACCGACGTCCCTGTCGGCGATATCGCCATCAAGAACGTCGCCGATCTCTATCTTTATCCGAACACCGTGCGCGCGGTCGAAATCACCGGCTCGCAAGTCAAGGAATGGCTGGAGATGTCGGCCGGCATGTTCAACAGGATCGAGCCCGGGAAGGCGGATCAGCCGCTGATCAACACCGAGTTCCCCTCCTACAATTTCGACGTCATCGATGGCATCACTTACAAGATCGACCTGTCGCAGCCACCGAAATACGATACGAAGGGCGCCCTCGCCAATGCCGGCTCCAGCCGCATCGTCGATCTTAAATTCGGCGGCAAGCCGCTCGATCCGGCAGCGAAATTCGTGGTTGCCACCAACAACTACCGCGCTGGCGGCGGCGGCAATTTCCCCGATATCAATGCTTCAAAGATCATCTACGAGGCGCCGGACACCAACCGCGACGTGATCGTGCGCTACGTCATCAGCGAGGGCACGATCAATCCGTCGGCGGACGACAACTGGTCGTTCGCGCCGCTGCCTGGAACCAGCGTTGTCTTCGAGACCGGACCTAGGGCCAAGGATTTCATCGGTCAGGTGAAGTCGCTGAAGATCGAGCCGGCGGGCGAGGGTGAGGCGGGGTTTGCCAAATACCGCATTGCCCTTTGATGTTGCGCGGCCGGGCCGGCCTGATTCGGCTAAGGCGAAGGGGTGGTCGCGGGCGTGGTGAGCGGCCCGGGGAAGGCCGGCTGGATCGACGTGCCGAGCGGATCGCTGAGCACGGTCAGCGGCGCCATTCCTCTCGGGTGGCGAATCTCCTGGATGGTCGATGTCGGCGTGTTGTTGACAAGGTCGCTGGCCCCCGGTGTCAGCGTCGGGGCAGTCAGCGCGCCCAGCGGGTCATTGGTGACTGTGGGCAAGGATACTTTTGCGTCAGCCGCACTTGCCGAGATCACGGCAAGCAGCAGCACGGCGACGGTTACGGTGCGGTTCAAGGAAGCCTCCTGTTGCGAACGACGCTCGGCGCTCGCCCGAGGATGCAGTGACGGCGCCGGACAGCCGGAAAAATGCCGGATGTCCGATCGCGGTTGCATCACGTTCGCATGAGACATTTGTGCTCGCACCGCAGCTCTCAAGGTAGCCGGCGCTGGGTCCCATGACGCCGGAAAGGTGCGTCGATTACAAAGCGGTGAATTGGAACGATTGCCGTGAAGGCGCTCTGGTTCGGTTTGAGGACATACGCTAGCTTTAGCCATGCGTTATGTGATCGTTATCGTCGCCATCACGTTCTTCCTGATCTGGGACGGCCTCTACAACCAGGGCCAATATCTCGACGCGACCGTCAGGGAGATGTCGCGCATCGTGCGTTACGTCACCGGCGCTGCCTGAGGCTCCGACGCTGCCGCTCGAACAGCGGGCGCGACATCGTTGCCGGTTGACGCGACGGCCTTGCTCCCACAAAACGCGTTCATCCGTCGATCAAGGAGGCTGGGTTTGATCCGGCACATCGTTTTCTTCAGCGTGCGGCGCAAGGAGGATGTGGAGGCCGTCCGGTCAGGTCTTCAGGAACTGGGCAAGATTCCACATTCGAAACACTTCGAGGTGACGCTCAATACCAAGGTCGATCTGTTCTCAAACGCGATCGACGTGGTCGTCTATGCCGAATTCGAGGACGAGGCAGCGCTCGCAGCATACAGGGCGCATCCGATCTATGCGGAGACGACCGGCAGGGTTAAACCGTTGCGCGAGCTGCGTTATTCGGCCGACGTCGTGGCCGCCGCCTGAGCCGCGCCGTCCGCTCGCCTTGGACGCCAGGCCTTGAACCGATTTCCGCAATGGTGCACACCGCGCCGGCATGACGAAAACTTCGCCCCATCCGCTCGACCATCTCGTTCTGCCCACGCAGAGCCTCCACATTGCAAGGCAGCGCCTCTCGTCGCTCGGCTTCGTCGTCGCACCGACCGGCGTCCATCCTTTCGGGACCGTGAACGCTTGTGTCTTCTTCGCCGACGGCACCTATCTGGAACCGCTGGCCGTCGGCGATGACAAAACGGCCGATCGGGCGATGGGCGAAGGCAACGTCTTCGTCGCGCGCGACCGCCTTTACCGCAGCAGGCTTGGCGATGAAGGCTTCTCCGCGGTCGTCTTCGGGACCGCCGATGCAGATGCCGACCACGCGCGCTATGTCGAAGCAGGGCTGTCCGCAGGCAATATGTTGAGCTTTTCGCGCGCCTTCACCGACACAACGGGCAAAAGCGACACGGCATCGTTCAAACTGGCATTCGCGGCCGATCGAAAAGCAGCGGACGCATTCCTGTTCGCCTGCCAGCGCATCAACGCGCCGCAGATCGACCGCACCGCACTGCAGGCACATGCCAATGGCGTGACCGGCATCGTTGAGATCGTGGCGGTGAGCGACGAGCCTTCGAGCCAGAGGGGACTGATATCGATCGCTGCCGGCCAGGGCGCGAGCGACGGCGACAGGACTGACCTGCCAAACGCGACCCTGGCCGTTCTGACGCCCGACGCTTTTGCCGCACGGTTTGATGTTTCGGCAGGGCAGCCTTCGGATCTGCGATTTGCGGCCGTCATCTTTGCGGTTCGCAGCGTCGCCGCAGCCACCCAGCTACTTGCGGCAAACGCCATAGAGCACAACATGAGCGGCGACGATGTCGTCGTGCCGCCGGCACCCGGTCAGGGCGCGGCCTTCATCTTTCGGGAGATCCCATGAGCGAGCCCCTTGCGCCCAATGCCGCGGTAAGCGTCGGCAAGGTCGTTTTCGCCAACAATGCGCCCTTGTCGCTGATCGCAGGCCCCTGTCAACTCGAGTCGCGCCAGCATGCCTTCGACATGGCCGGCGCGCTGAAGGAACTGACCACTAGGCTCGGCATCGGGCTCGTTTACAAGACGAGCTACGACAAGGCCAACCGCACCTCGCTTGGCGGCGCGCGCGGCGCTGGGCTCGAGGCGGCGATGCCGATCTTCGACGATCTGCGCAAGGAGTTCGGACTGGCGGTGCTGACCGACGTCCACACCGAGGAGCAATGCGCATCGGTCGCGCCGCATGTCGATGTGCTGCAGATACCGGCCTTTCTCAGCCGGCAGACGGATTTGCTGATTGCGGCGGCGCGCACCGGCAAGGTGGTGAACGTCAAGAAGGGGCAGTTCCTTGCGCCATGGGACATGAAGAATGTCGTCGCCAAGCTCACCGGTTCCGGCAATGCCAACGTGCTGGTCACCGAGCGCGGCGCCTCCTTCGGCTACAACACACTGGTTTCGGACATGCGAGCGCTGCCGATCATGGCCGAGATCGGCGCGCCGGTCATCTTCGACGCCACCCATTCCGTGCAGCAGCCGGGCGGGCAGGGCGGCTCGACCGGCGGCGAGCGACGCTTCGTCGAGACCCTCGCGCGCGCCGCCGTGGCGATCGGCGTTGCCGGCGTGTTCATCGAAACCCACCAGGATCCGGACAACGCCCCCTCCGACGGCCCCAACATGGTGCCCTTGAAGAATCTTCCCGCATTGCTGGAAAGGCTGATGGCGTTCGATCGGATCGCCAAGAGGCCGTAGCAGGGCAGCCGAAAATCTGGAACCTTCGCCCGCTCCCCTCATTGTCCACAACGGACAATCAAATGAGAGGAGCACAACAATGACCACTCCGTCTGGCCACACCGAAGCCATCGCCGCCTCACGCGTCATCGGCACCTCGGTCTACAACACCGCCGGCGACAGCATCGGCAGCATTGAGGACGTGATGCTCGACAAGATGTCGAACGGGATCATGTTCGCGGTTATCGGCTTCGGCGGCTTCCTCGGCATGGGCGAGAAGTATCACGCCATTCCGTGGGCAAGCCTCGACTATGATGAAAACATGGGCGGCTACGTCGTGCCTTTCACGAAGGAACAGCTCAAGGCGGCACCGGCCTACTCGATCGAGGAATTGACCGGCGCCGATGGTGAAGCGGCCCGCGACGCATCCTTCGAATACTACCACGTGAAGCCTTACTGGCACTGATCGGCCTGAGCGGCTGCTTCCAGAATCGAGAAGGCCCCCGGGTCCGGGGGCCTTCGAGCGTTGAGGAACCTATTCAGCGGTCCGAAGGGTGGATAGCTCCGTGGAGTTCTGCTGAGGCTTCTGGGTTTCGCAGGACGTTAGGAACGCCGCCGCGATCAGGAACAAACTCACGATACCGCTCAACTGAGACATGGCGAAACTCCTCGTGTTTCGCCCCGCGCAAACACGACCATAAATCAGAAGGGCGAGTCGCGCGCATGACTAATGATGACAAAGATTTGCGCTTCGTGAATCTTGTCGCCGGCAATTATTACGGACCGCCCAATTGCCTTTTGCCGGGCTTTGGCTAAGAGGGGCGCGACGCTTCAATCGATCAATCGGGGACATCGCAATGACCGCCATCATCGACATTGTCGGGCGTGAAATCCTGGACAGCCGTGGAAATCCGACCGTCGAGGTCGACGTGGTGCTGGAAGACGGCTCGATGGGCCGCGCCGCCGTTCCGTCGGGCGCCTCGACCGGCGCGCATGAGGCGGTCGAGCTGCGCGACGGCGGGCCGCGCTATCTCGGCAAGGGAGTCCAGGGCGCCGTCGAGGCGGTGAACGGCGAGTTATTCGAGGCGATCGGCGGCATGGAAGCCGAGAACCAGATCCATATCGACCAGACGATGATCGAGCTCGACGGCACTCCGAACAAGAGCCGGCTCGGCGCCAACGCCATCCTCGGCGTGTCGCTGGCGGTGGCCAAGGCCGCCGCCGAGGCCGCCGGGCTGCCGCTCTACCGCTATGTCGGCGGCGCCAAGGCGCACATCCTGCCGGTGCCGATGATGAACATCATCAATGGCGGCGCTCATGCCGACAACCCGATCGACTTTCAGGAATTCATGATCCTGCCGGTCGGCGCGCCGACGCTGCGCGACGGCGTGCGTTGGGGCTCTGAAATCTTCCATACGCTGAGAAAGAAGCTCAAGGATGCCGGCCACAACACCAATGTCGGCGACGAGGGCGGTTTCGCCCCCAACCTGAAGAGCGCGCCGTCGGCCCTCGATTTCATCATGGAATCGATCGAGAAGGCCGGCTTCAAGCCGGGCGAGGACGTGGCGCTCGGCCTCGACTGCGCGGCGACCGAGTTCTTCAAGGACGGCAACTACGTCTATGAGGGCGAGAAGAAGACCCGCGATCCGAAGGCGCAGGCCAAATACCTCGCCAAGCTCGCTTCCGATTATCCGATCGTCACCATCGAGGACGGCCTTGCCGAGGACGATTGGGAGGGCTGGAAATACCTGACCGATCTGATCGGCAAGAAGACCCAATTGGTCGGCGACGATCTGTTCGTCACCAACACGGCGCGACTGCGCGACGGTATCCGCATGGGCGTCGCCAACTCGATCCTGGTCAAGGTCAACCAGATCGGCTCGCTCACCGAAACGCTCGACGCGGTCGAGACCGCGCACAAGGCCGGCTACACCGCCGTCATGTCGCACCGCTCGGGCGAGACCGAGGATTCGACCATTGCCGACCTCGCCGTCGCCACCAACTGCGGGCAGATCAAGACCGGCTCGCTGTCGCGCTCAGACCGCATGGCCAAGTACAACCAGCTCATCCGGATCGAGGAAGAGCTCGGCCGGCAGGCGCGCTACGCCGGCAAGTCGGTGGTCAAGGGCTGATCCGGACAAACTGTCTTGGTTGTTGAAAGAGGCGGAGAGGCGGGTTTCCCCGCCTCTTTTTGTTTCGGCAGGTCTCAGTCCAGCCAGCCGTAACCGTCCATTAAGCACAATCGGGCGAAAAAAGACTCGAACAGCCGCTTGCGCTCGCGGCCGAAAGGGGTCGGGTCATGTGGACACGTCAGCACAAGCAGAGAAACACCGGCAGGCTGATCGTTCCGTCGCTCTGCGTGCTGTTTCTCGCCTATTTCGGCTTCCATGCCTATCACGGGGAGTTCGGCATCTACTCCAAATATCGGCTGCAGGCCCAGGCGGCCGAACTCCAGACTCAGCTCGACGCGGTCAAGGCGCGCCGGATCGACTTCGAACGTCGTGTCCAGCTCATGCATGAAGGCACGCTGGAAAAGGACATGCTTGACGAGCAGGCCCGAAAGGCGCTCAATCTGTCCCATCCAGACGAAATCACCATCATGCTGCCGGCTTCGGCAAAATAACCGAATTTCGGTTAATCAAACTTATTTGCAATGATTCTAATCGCTTAGGATGCATGTCAGCCATGCATTTTTCAGCATGGCGCATTGCACTCTTGCGTGTTAGCCTCGCTCAAATCGGTGGGGAGACGGGTCGCTCTCCCTTGAATGTCCGCGAAGAGACGCCAACAGGGAGTGATGTATGGCCACCGCCGCCAGAAAAGCGCCTGCCAAGTCCAAATCCAGATCCGAGGGCAAATCGTCGGCCCTTTCCACCCCCAAGCCAGCCGACTTCACCAAAGAAGAAGAGCTCTCCGCCTACCGGCACATGCTGCTCATTCGCCGCTTCGAGGAGAAGGCGGGCCAGCTTTACGGCATGGGCTTTATCGGCGGCTTCTGCCACCTCTATATCGGCCAGGAGGCCGTCGTTACCGGCATGAAGATGGCGCTGATCGAGGGCGACCAGATGATCACCGCCTATCGCGACCATGGCCACATGCTGGCGATGGATCTGTCGCCGCGCGGCGTCATGGCCGAGCTCACCGGGCGCCGTGGCGGCCTGTCGAAAGGCAAGGGCGGCTCCATGCACATGTTCTCCAAGGAGAAGCATTTCTATGGCGGCCACGGCATCGTGGGCGCGCAGGTGTCGCTGGGCACAGGCCTGGCCTTCGCCAACCGCTACCGCGACAACAAGAATGTCTCGCTGACCTATTTCGGCGACGGCGCCGCCAACCAGGGCCAGGTCTATGAAAGCTTCAACATGGCCTCGCTGTGGAAGCTGCCGGTAATCTACATCATCGAGAACAATCGCTACGCCATGGGCACATCGGTGTCGCGCTCATCCGCCGAGACCGACTTCTCCAACCGCGGCGCTTCCTTCAAGATTCCCGGCATGCAGGTCGACGGCATGGACGTTCGCGCGGTCAAGGCAGCCGGCGACGTCGCCGCCGAATGGTGCCGCGCCGGCAACGGCCCGCTGATCCTCGAGATGCAGACCTATCGCTATCGCGGGCATTCGATGTCCGACCCGGCGAAGTATCGCTCCAAGGAAGAAGTGCAGAAGATGCGCTCGGAGCACGACCCAATCGAACAGGTCAAGGCGCGCCTGATCGATAAGAGGTGGGCGAGCGAAGACGATCTCAAGGCCATCGACAAGGAGGTCCGCGACATCGTCGCCGACGCCGCCGAATTTGCCCAGCACGACGCCGAGCCGGATCCGTCCGAGCTCTGGACCGACATCGTACTCTAAGGAGGGCACGGACATGCCGATCGAAATTCTCATGCCCGCTCTCTCGCCGACGATGGAAGAGGGCAATCTTTCCAAGTGGTTGAAGAACGAAGGCGACAAGGTCGTCGCCGGCGACGTCATCGCCGAGATCGAGACCGACAAGGCGACGATGGAGGTCGAAGCCGTCGATGAAGGCACGCTCGCCAAGATCGTGGTTCCGGCCGGCACCGAAGGCGTCAAGGTCAACGCGTTGATCGCCGTGCTTGCGGTCGACGGCGAAGACGTCGACAAGGCCGGCGAAGGCATCGGCGAAGAAGAGCCCAAGGCTGAAGCGGCCGCGCCGGCACCGGCGCCCGCCGCGGCCAAAAGCGAGGCGGCTGCGCCTGTCGCCGCCGCGCCGAAGGCGGAAGTCGCGGCCGATCCGGACATCCCTGCCGGCACCGAAATGGTCTCGACCACGGTGCGCGAGGCGCTGCGTGACGCGATGGCCGAGGAAATGCGCCGCGACGGCGATGTCTTCGTCATGGGCGAGGAAGTTGCCGAATACCAGGGCGCCTACAAGATCACGCAAGGCCTGCTGCAGGAGTTCGGGCCGCGCCGCGTCGTCGATACCCCGATCACCGAGCATGGCTTTGCCGGCGTCGGTGTGGGCGCGGCGATGGCAGGCCTGAAGCCGATCGTCGAGTTCATGACCTTCAACTTCGCCATGCAGGCGATCGATCAGATCATCAATTCGGCCGCCAAGACACTCTATATGTCCGGCGGCCAGATGGGCGCGCCGATCGTCTTCCGCGGCCCGAACGGCGCCGCGGCCCGTGTCGCCGCCCAGCACTCGCAGTGCTACGCCGCCTGGTACAGCCACATCCCCGGCCTGAAAGTGGTGATGCCTTACACGGCCGCCGACGCCAAGGGCCTGCTCAAGGCCGCGATCCGCGATCCGAACCCGGTCATCTTCCTCGAGAACGAGATTCTCTACGGCCAGTCCTTCGACGTGCCGAAGCTCGACGATTTCGTGCTGCCGATCGGCAAGGCGCGTGTGCACAAGCAGGGCAGGGACGTCACCCTCGTCTCCTTCGGCATCGGCATGACCTATGCGGTCAAGGCCGAGGCCGAACTGCGCGGCATGGGCCTTGACGCCGAGATCATCGATTTGAGAACCGTCCGTCCGCTCGACTTCGATACCATCATCGCCTCGGTCAAGAAGACCAACCGGCTGGTCGTGGTGGAGGAAGGCTTCCCGCAGAGCTCGGTCGGCGACCACATCGCCAGCCAGGTCTCGCAGCGCGCCTTCGACTTCCTCGATGCGCCGGTCATCACCATCGCCGGCAAGGATGTGCCGATGCCTTACGCGGCGAACCTCGAAAAGCTGGCGTTGCCCAATGTCGGCGAGGTCGTCGAGGCGGTCAAAGCCGTCACCTATCGCTGAGCCGGTCGGGAGGACAACATGCCAATCAACATCACCATGCCGGCTCTCTCGCCCACCATGGAAGAGGGCAATCTCGCCAAGTGGCTGGTCAAGGAAGGCGATCATGTTGCGCCCGGTGACGTGATCGCGGAGATCGAGACCGACAAGGCGACGATGGAAGTCGAAGCGGTCGATGAGGGCACAGTCGCTAAGCTGGTCGTTCCGGCAGGCACCGAAGGCGTCAAGGTCAATGCGGTGATCGCCATTCTGGCAGGCGAAGGCGAGGACGCCGGTGCTGCCGCAAAGAGCGATGGCGGTGCGGCGCCCAAGGCGGAGGCTCCGAAAGCGGACCCTGCGAAGGCCGAGGCGCCCAAGGAAGCGCCGAAGCCGGCGGCCGCGCCGGCGAAGGCCGAGCCTGCACCGGTCGCCAACGGCCACGCCGGAGGCGAGCGCGTGTTTGCCTCGCCGCTCGCCCGCCGCATCGCGAAGGATGCCGGCGTCGACGTTTCAGCGCTGGCCGGTTCCGGCCCGCATGGCCGCGTGGTGAAGGCCGATGTCGAGGCGGCGATCGCCTCGGGCGGCGCCAAGGCTGCGCCTGCCGCCAAGGCTCCTGCCGGTGCGCCCGCAGGCGCTCCTGCCCCCGCGCCGAAGCCGATGTTAGACGATCAGGTGCTGAAGCTGTTCGCGGAAGGCTCTTACGAACTCGTTCCGCACGACAATATGCGCAAGACCATTGCGCGCCGGCTGGTCGAGGCCAAGAGCACCATTCCGCATTTCTATCTGACGCTCGACTGCGAGCTCGATGCGCTGCTCGCGCTGCGCACGCAGCTCAACGCCGCGGCCCCAATGCGGAAAACCGAGAAGGGCGAGGTCCCGGCCTACAAGCTCTCGGTCAACGACATGGTGATCAAGGCGATGGCGATGGCGCTGATGGCGGTGCCGGACGCCAACGCCTCCTGGACCGAAAACGCCATGGTCAAGCACAAGCACGCCGATGTCGGCGTCGCCGTGTCGATACCCGGCGGCCTGATCACGCCGATCATCCGCCATGCCGACGAAAAGACGCTGTCCGTTATCTCCAACGAGATGAAGGATCTGGCAAGCCGCGCACGCGGCCGCAAACTGAAGCCCGAAGAGTACCAGGGCGGCACCACGGCCGTGTCCAATCTCGGCATGTTCGGCGTCAAGGATTTTGCCGCCGTTATCAACCCGCCGCACGCCACGATCCTTGCGGTCGGCGCCGGCGAGGAGCGCGCCATCGTGAAGAAAGGCGAGATCAAGATCGCGACCATAATGTCGGTGACGCTGTCGACCGATCACCGCGCCGTCGACGGCGCGCTCGGTGCGGAGCTGCTCGGCGCCTTCAAGCGCATGATCGAAAACCCGATGGGCATGCTGGTGTAAGGAAGGGAAAAAGGCGGTGCGGAATTTCTTCACCAGCCTTTTCGCCTTCATTCTTTCCGGTCTGGCCGACGTACTTGTCGTTCAAGAGCTGGCGGTCATCACCGGCGCGACAGAGGAATGCATTCTGGTCTTCGCGGCCACGGTGATTATCGTCGTTGTGGTCACGGTCGCCTTCTTCCTCGTTCAATTCCGAGGCAAGCCGGTGCGGGCGCTCGATGGGATGCTGTGGCTGCTGCTTGCGCTTTTCTGTCTCGGGCTGCTGGCGCTGGTGGGCTGGACGTTTTCGGTGCCGGCCGAGAGCCGGGCGACCGCAAATGACCTTTCGATCGTTGCCGGGCTGATCCTGCCGGGCGCAGCGGCGATCATCGTGCAATGGCGGTTCGTGCGCTGGCAACTCAAGCGCTCGTCGGCGGGGTTCGGCAGGGGTGGGGCAAGCGCATGAAGACTATTCTCTGTTACGGCGACTCGCTGACCTGGGGCTACGACGCTGCCAACCTCGGGCGCCATGCGCTGGAGGACCGCTGGCCGAGCGTTCTCAAGACGGCGCTGGGCGACGGCATCGATGTCATCGCCGAAGGGCTGAACGGCCGCACCACCGCCTTTGACGATCACCTCGCCGGTGCCGACCGCAACGGCGCGAGAGCGCTGCCGACGATCCTTACGACGCACGCGCCGCTCGACCTGATCATCATCATGCTGGGCGCAAACGACATGAAGCCGTGGATCCACGGCAATCCCGTTGCCGCCAAGCAGGGTATGCAGCGCCTGATCGATATCGTGCGCGGCCACGACTATCCGTTCGACTGGCCGGCTCCGCAGATCCTCATTGTCGCGCCGCCCGCGGTGACGCGCACCGAGAATGCCGAATTCAAGGAAATGTTCGCCGGCGGCGATGACGCCTCGAAGCGGCTGGCGCCGCAATATTCCTCGCTTGCCGACGAGGCCGGCTGCGGCTTCTTCGACGCCGGCTCCGTCGCCGTCACCACGCCGCTCGACGGCGTCCATCTCGATGCCGAAAACACGCGGCGGATCGGTCAGGCGCTGGCGCCCCCCGTGCGTGTGATGCTTTCCTTCTAACCCCGAGAAAAATCAGGGAGAAACCCGTGGCTGAGAACTACGACGTCATTATCATCGGCTCAGGCCCCGGCGGCTATGTCACCGCTGTGCGTTCCGCCCAGCTCGGCTTCAAGACGGCGATCGTCGAGCGCGAGCATCTCGGCGGCATCTGCCTCAACTGGGGTTGCATCCCGACCAAGGCGCTGCTGCGCTCGGCGGAGATCATGCACTATTCGAACCACCTCAAGGATTACGGCCTTAAGCTCGACGGCAAGGTCAGCCCCGACACCGCAGCCGTCGTCGACCGCTCGCGAAAGGTGTCTCTCAGGCTGAATGGCGGTGTCGCCTTCCTGATGAAGAAGAACAAGGTCGACGTCATCTGGGGTGAGGCTAAGCTTTCCAAGCCTGGTGAGGTCGTCGTCGCCAAGACCGCCAAGAAGCCGATGGAGCCGCAGCCGCCGGTGCCGAAAGGCGTCAAGGGCGAGGGCACCTACACCGCCAAGCACATCATCCTCGCAACCGGCGCGCGGCCGCGCGCGCTGCCTGGCATCGAGCCGGACGGCAAGCTGATCTGGACCTATTTCGAGGCCATGGTTCCGAAGGAGATGCCGAAGTCGCTGCTGGTGATGGGCTCGGGCGCCATCGGCATCGAGTTCGCCTCCTTCTACCGCACCATGGGCGCCGATGTGACCGTGGTCGAGCTTTTGCCGGCGGTGATGCCGGTCGAGGATGCCGAGGTCTCGAAATTTGCGCAGAAACAGTTCGAGAAGCAGGGCATGAAGATCCTGCTCGAGGCCAAGGTGACCAAGGTCGCGAAGGGTGCCAACTCGGTCACCGCGCATGTCGAGATGAAGGACGGCAAGGTCGAGAAGATCACCGCCGACCGCATGATCTCGGCCGTCGGCGTACAAGGCAATATCGAGGGCCTCGGCCTCGAGGCGCTCGGCGTCAAGACGGATCGCGGCTGTGTCGCGGTCGACGGCTACGGCAGGACGAACGTGCCCGGCATCTACGCCATCGGCGATGTGGCCGGGCCGCCGATGCTCGCCCACAAGGCCGAGCACGAGGGCGTGATCTGCGTCGAGAAGATCGCCAATATCCCGGGCGTGCACGCCATCGACAAGCTGAAGATCCCGGGCTGCACCTATTGCAGCCCGCACGTCGCCTCGGTCGGCCTGACCGAAGCCAAGGCCAAGGCCGAGGGCAAGGACATCCGCGTCGGTCGCTTCCAGTTCGGCGCCAACGGCAAAGCCATCGCGCTCGGCGAGGACCAGGGCTTCATCAAGACCATCTTCGACAAGAAGACCGGGCAGCTGCTGGGCGCGCATATGATCGGCGCCGAGGTGACCGAACTCATCCAGGGTTTCGTCGTGGCGATGAACCTGGAGACCACCGAGGAAGAGCTGATGCACACGATCTTCCCGCATCCGACCCTGTCGGAGATGATGAAGGAAAGCGTGCTCGACGCCTATGGCCGCGCATTGAACGCATGATAGACTGCTCGCGCGAGACTCAGACGCGGCAGCCGGAGGATTCTGAGGGCAAAGCAGTTCGTATCCGGATGCATTTTCACCTGATCAAGGAGGAATTGGCATATGGACGTGAATGGCGTGGGCTGGATAGCAGCCATCATCATCGGAGGCTTGGCCGGATGGCTCGCCGAAATGGTCATGAAGAGCAACACCGGCATCTTCATGAACATCATTTTGGGTATCGTCGGCGCGATCGTTCTGAATGCGATCTTACAGGCTCTCAACATCCAGTCCTTCGGCGCCGGCTGGTTCGCCTATCTCATCACCGGTTTCATCGGCGCCTGCCTGCTGATCTTTGTCGGCCGGCTGGTACGGCGCTGAGCCCCAGCGAAGTCCGTTATGCGAAAATGGCCGTGGCGGCATGCGCCGGCGTGGCCTTTTTCTTTATTCCGAAAAGTCCTAGATGACGCAGACAGGCGGCCGCGACGCGGGCGGCCGCGAAGGGTTCGAAATGGTCACTGTTCTCGACACGATCGCCAATGCGCCGCGCCCGCGGCATCCCGAAAAGGCGCACAGGCCGGACCAGGAAGTGCTGCGCAAGCCGGACTGGATCCGCGTCAAGGCGCCGGTTTCGAAGGGTTACGCCGAGACACGCGAGATCGTGAAGTCGCACAAGCTGGTAACGGTGTGCGAGGAGGCCGGATGTCCGAACATCGGTGAATGCTGGGACAAGAAGCACGCCACCTTCATGATCATGGGCGAGATCTGCACGCGCGCCTGCGCCTTCTGCAATGTCGCCACCGGCATCCCGACCGCCCTCGACGCGGACGAGCCGGCGCGTGTCGCCCATGCGGTCAAGCAGATGGGCCTCAGCCACGTCGTCATCACATCGGTCGACCGCGACGACCTCGACGACGGCGGCGCGCAGCATTTCGCCGACGTCATCCACGCCATCCGCGCCGCCGCGCCTTCAACGACGATCGAGATCCTGACGCCCGACTTCCTGCGCAAGGACGGCGCGCTAGAGATCGTCGTTGCCGCCAAGCCCGACGTCTTCAACCACAATCTGGAAACCGTGCCGTCGAATTACCTGACGGTGCGGCCCGGCGCCCGCTACTTCCACTCGATCCGGCTGCTGCAGCGCGTGAAAGAACTCGATCCGTCGATCTTCACCAAGTCCGGCATCATGGTTGGCCTCGGCGAGGAGCGGAACGAAGTGCTGCAGCTCATGGATGACCTGCGTTCGGCAAATGTCGACTTCATGACCATCGGCCAATACCTGCAGCCTTCGAAGAAGCACCATCCGGTGATCCGCTTCATCACGCCGGACGAGTTCAAGTCCTTTGAGACGATCGGCAAGACGAAGGGCTTCCTGCTGGTCGCTTCGAGCCCGCTGACGCGCTCCTCGCATCATGCCGGCGAGGATTTCGCCAGGCTGCGCGCTGCGCGCGAGGCGCAGCTCAAGAAGGCCAGCTGACGCTTTCATGCCGAAATTCGAAGCCACCCGCCGCGTCGCCTACACGCCGGAACAGATGTTCGCGCTGGTGGCGGATATCGAGACCTATCCGCAATTCCTGCCGCTCTGCGAGGCGCTGACGGTGCGCTCGCGCAAGGAGCGCGACGGCCGCACCATCCTCGTCGCCGACATGAGCATCGGCTACAAGGCGATCCGCGAGACCTTTACGACCCAGGTGCTGCTCAAGCCCGACGAGAACGCCATCGACGTCAAATACATCGACGGCCCGTTCAAATATCTCAGCAACATCTGGCGCTTCGATCCGGCCGATGGCGGCTGCGAAGTGCATTTCTTCATCGACTACGAATTCAAGAGCCGCATTCTCGGCGCGCTGATGGGCACGATGTTCGATCGCGCCTTCCGCATGTTTTCCGAAGCATTCGAGAAGCGAGCGAACGTGATCTACGGCGCAGCGCAAGGCACGCCCGATCCGCGGATAGCCTAGGCCAGCGCTCGCAGGCCGAGCTGCAGCGCGTGCCGGACCGTCTCGTGGCGGATGAATTCCCGCCCCTTATGACCAAACAGCTGGCGCTCGACGACGGCCGGCTGGCCGGCAAATGCCATCCCGAACCAGACGAGACCCACCGGCTTTTCCGACGAGCCGCCGCTCGGGCCGGCAATTCCGGTGACCGCAAGGGAGAGGCTCGCGCGCGAATGCGTCAGCGCGCCCGCAGCCATCTCCCTGACCGTCGCACCCGAGACCGCGCCATGCGCCTCAAGCGTCGCCGCGGAGACGCCGAGCATCTCCATCTTGGCTTCGTTGGAATAGGTGATGAAGCCGCGATCGACCACGGCGGAAGAGCCGGCAATGTCGGTCAGTGCTGCAATGATCAGACCGCCGGTGCAGCTCTCGGCCGTGGCCAGCATGATGCCGCGCTGCTGACAAGCCTGGAGCAGGGCGTTGGCTAATTCCGCGTTGCTCATGCCGGCACGTCTCCCGGATAGACGACGCTGGCGGTCGCGATCGCCGCAATGCCTTCGCCGCGCCCGACAAAGCCGAGCTTCTCGTTGGTCGTCGCTTTGATGGAAACGCGTTCCGGCGCAATGCCGAGCATCGCCGCCAGCGCCGCCGTCATCGCCTCGCGATGCGGCCCCACCCGCGGCGCCTCGCAGATCAGCGTGATATCGGCATTGGCGATGCGCCCGCCGCGCTCGCGCACCAGCGTCGCCGCATGCTCGACGAAGATTTTCGAGGCAACGCCCTTCCATTGCGGGTCCGACGGCGGGAAATGCGTGCCGATGTCGCCGGCGCCGCAGGTGGCGAGCAACGCATCGGTGAGCGCATGAAGCCCGACATCGGCGTCCGAATGGCCGGAGAGTTTCCGGTCATAGGGGATAGTGACCCCGCACAGAGTGACATGGTCGCCCGCTTCGAACGCGTGCACATCGTAGCCATTGCCGGTGCGGATGTCCGGAAAGCGCGGCAGCGCATTTGAGAGCCGCTGGTCGGCCATCGCGATATCCCTTGCCCAGGTGAGCTTGATGTTGTCCGGCGAGCCCTGGACGATCTTGACCGGAATATGCGCCCATTCGGCGATCGCCGCGTCGTCGGTGAACTCGCTTTTGCCGAGATGATGCGCCTTCTCGTGCGCCGCCAGCAACGGCCAGAACGGGAAGCCTTGCGGTGTCTGCGCCGCGTGCAGGCCGGCCCTCGACACCGTCTCCTCGATCATGCCCTCGGCCGATTCCCGCTTGAGCGTGTCGGCGACGGGCAGCGCCGGCAGGGCGCCCTGGCGCTCGCCGATGGCCTCGATGGTTCGGTCGATGAGCCCATGGTCGACAAACGGGCGCACCGCATCATGCACCAGCACCTTTGCCGGCGCCTGCTCCCTCAGCGCCAAAAGTCCCAGCCGGACGGAAGCCTGGCGGGACGGACCGCCCATGACGATGAGCGTGTGCGTAGCATTAGCTCCCGCCGCGCGCTCGAACAGCTCGCGGTCGTCGGCGTGGATCGCCACCACCACTGGCCCGACGGCTGGATGTGACAGGAATCTTTCCAGCGTATGCGCAATGACGGCGCGTCCGCCGATGCGCTGATACTGCTTCGGCCCCTCGGCCTGTCCGGCACGGGCGCCGCGGCCGGCGGCGACAATGACCACGCCGACCTTACCGTCCGGTTTTTCACTTGTGTCAGTCATGGCGAGAGGCTTAGTCGCGGCTGGCAGGGAAGGCCAGCATTTTCCAAAATGCGCCTTAATGTGACGTCATTGCGCGTTGCACAATGGCGTGCATCTGGCTACACAATGTGCAGCAATCGAACATGCTTGGTTTTTGTGCATGCCTGAATTGACCACATTGGCTTCGCCGCTCGACGTCGGCGGCGTAAGGATACGCAACCGCGTGTTCCTGGCGCCGATGTCCGGCATAACCGACGAGCCGTTCCGTCAGCGTGCGCATGCGCATGGTGCCGGGCTGGTCGTGTCGGAAATGGTGGCGAGCGGCGAACTGGCCAAGGGCAGGGCCGGCTGCGATCTGCGCATCCGCCATTCCGGGCTGCCCGTCCATATGGTGCAGCTTGCTGGCCGCGAGGCAGCGCACATGGCCGAGGGCGCGCGAATCGCGGCGGGCGAGGGCGCCGACATCATCGACATCAACATGGGCTGCCCGGCAAAGAAGGTGACGGGCGGCTATGCCGGCTCGGCGCTGATGCGCGATCTCGATCACGCGCTCTCGCTGATCGAGGCGGTGGTCGGTGCGGTCTCGGTGCCGGTGACGGTCAAGATGCGGCTCGGCTGGGACGAAAGCGCGCTCAACGCGCCGACATTGGCGCGCCGCGCCGAGCTGGCCGGCGTGCGCATGGTGACCGTCCACGGCCGCACGCGCTGCCAGTTCTATCAGGGTAAGGCCGATTGGCGTGCCATTGCGCGCGTCAAGGAAGCGGTCTCGATCCCGGTGGTGGCCAATGGCGATGTCGGCTCGCCGGAAGCGGCTGCGACGATCCTAGAGCAATCAGGCGCCGACGCGGTGATGATCGGCCGTGCCCATTACGGCGCGCCGTGGACCGCCGGCAGCATCGCGGCAGCCGCCGCTGGCATGTCTGCAACCGATATTCCCGAAACGCCCAAGAGGCTTGCTGACTACGTGGTTGCGCATTACGAGGACATGCTCTCGCTCTACGGCGTCGAAAGCGGGCTCCGCCAGGCGCGCAAGCATCTCGGCTGGTATCTGGACAGGCTCGCGACTCGTGCTTCGGCGGAACGGCGCAAGCACATCCTCACTTCCTTCGAGCCGGCTGAAGTGATCGCCGGGCTGCGCCAAGCCTTTACCGAAAGCGCGGCATCGCCAGAATTGCGGAGCGCGGCATGAATACGAACCTCCCACAGCCGGCCGACACCGCGGATGCCGCCAATATCGTGCTGAACACCATTCGCCGCCCGGTGATCATGGTCGATGCCGACGGCTTCATCACCTTCGCCAACGCGGATGCAGAGGATTTCTTCCGCTCCAGCGCGACCATGCTGGCGCGCAACACGTTGTCCAAGCTGGTCCCGTTCGGCAGTCCGCTGCTCACCTTGGTCGACCAGGTGCGCGAGCGCCGCGCGCCGGTCAACGAATACCGCGTCGACGTCTCTTCGCCGCGCCTCGGCATCGAGAAGATGGTCGACCTCTACGTCGCCCCGGTGCCGGAGTTTCCCGGCTCGGTCGTGGTGATGTTCCAGGAACGGTCGATGGCCGACAAGATCGACCGGCAGATGACACATCGGGGTGCCGCCCGTTCTGTCACCGGCCTGGCGGCCATGCTGGCGCATGAGATAAAGAACCCGCTCTCCGGCATCCGCGGCGCGGCGCAACTGCTCGAGCTCTCGGCCTCCGACGAGGACCGTGCCCTCACCCGGTTGATAACCGACGAGACCGACCGCATCGTGTCGCTGGTCGACCGCATGGAAGTGTTTTCCGACGAGCGGCCGATCGAGCGCTTTCCCGTCAACATCCATGTCGTTCTGGATCATGTGAAAGCGATCGCCAAGAACGGCTTTGCAAAAAAAATCAAGATCTTGGAGGAATATGATCCATCGCTTCCTCCAGTCTATGCGAACCGTGACCAGCTGATCCAGGTGTTCCTCAACCTGGTCAAGAACGCCGCGGAGGCGATCGGCGCCGACCCGCAGGGAGAGATCGTGCTGTCGACGGCTTTCCGGCCCGGCATCCGCGTTTCCGTGCCGGGAACGCAAGACCGCGTCTCGCTGCCGCTGGAATTCTGCGTGCACGACAACGGCCCCGGTGTTTCCGAGGACATCCTGCCGATCCTCTTCGATCCGTTCATCACCACCAAACCGAACGGCTCGGGCCTCGGGCTGGCACTGGTCGCCAAGATTGTCGGCGAGCACGGCGGCATCATCGAATGCGATTCGACGCAGCGTGGAACCACTTTCCGCGTCTTGATGCCGGCCTGGAAGGACACTTTGCCCAACGCCGGCGACGAAGCTGAAGGAGACCGCAAATGACCGTTCGCGGCAATATCCTCGTCGCCGACGACGATGCGGCGATCCGAACCGTGCTCAACCAGGCGCTGTCGCGCGTCGGCCATGAAGTGCGCGTGACTTCGAACGCCTCGACGCTGTGGCGCTGGGTGGCTGCCGGCGAGGGCGACCTCGTCATCACCGATGTGGTGATGCCGGACGAGAACGCCTTCGACATGCTGCCGCGCATCAAGAAGGCGCGACCCGAGCTGCCGGTCATCGTCATGAGCGCGCAGAACACTTTCATGACTGCCATCCGCGCCTCCGAGACCGGCGCCTACGAGTATCTGCCGAAGCCCTTCGATCTGACCGAGCTGCTCAACATCGTCAACCGCGCGCTTGCCGAGCCGAAGCGGCCGAAGCTGGATTCCCGCGCCGACGATCAGCCGGAGACGATGCCGCTGGTCGGCCGCTCGGCCGCCATGCAGGACATCTACCGCATGCTGGCCCGCATGATGCAGACCGACCTGACGGTGATGATCAGCGGCGAATCCGGCACCGGCAAGGAGCTGGTAGCGCGCGCGCTGCACGAATACGGCCGCCGCCGCGGCGGGCCTTTCGTGGCCATCAACATGGCCGCGATCCCGCGCGACCTGATCGAATCGGAACTGTTCGGCCATGAGAAGGGCGCCTTCACCGGCGCGCAGAACCGCTCCACCGGCCGCTTCGAGCAGGCCGAAGGCGGCACGCTGTTCCTCGACGAGATCGGCGACATGCCGATGGAGGCGCAGACGCGCCTGCTGCGCGTGCTACAGCAGGGCGAATACACGACCGTCGGCGGCCGCACGCCGATCAAGACCGACGTGCGCATCGTCGCCGCCACCAACAAGGATTTGCGGACCTTGATCAACCAGGGCCTGTTCCGCGAGGACCTGTTCTACCGCCTGAACGTCGTGCCGCTGCGACTTCCGGCGTTGCGAGAGCGTTCTGAAGACGTGCCTGACCTTGTCCGGCATTTCTTCAAGCAGGGCGCCAGCGAAGGCCTGCAGACCAAGCGCATTTCCGCCGGTGGCATCGAGCTGATGAAGCGCTATCCCTGGCCCGGCAATGTGCGCGAGCTGGAAAATCTGGTGCGCAGGCTCGCCGCGCTCTATTCGCAGGACGAGATTTCGGCCGAGATCATCGAGGCCGAACTGAAGACCGGCGAGCGATCTGTCGTGCCGGACGGCGGCGCGCTGATCCCCGACGACCTGTCGATCGGCCAGGCGGTCGAGCATTTCCTGCAGCGCTATTTCGCGTCCTTCGCCGGCGACCTGCCGCCCTCCGGGCTCTACCAACGCATCCTCGCCGAGGTCGAATATCCGCTGGTGCTGGCTTCGATGACCGCGACGCGCGGCAACCAGATCAAGGCGGCCGAGCTTCTGGGCCTCAACCGCAACACGCTGCGCAAGAAGATCCGCGAGCTTGGCGTCAACGTCTACAAGGCCGCCAGGCAGCCCTGACTTTGCCTTCACTTTTGGGGATTAAGTCGGGGAAAGATTTCCGTCCCGGCCACACTTGTTGCATAATCGCCACAATGCGTTGCATACATCCGACGCAATGACCGACTCTAGACGGCGATATGGCTGCTGAGGCTCCGACACTGAACCAACCGCTTTTCAGCCGGGCCGGCGTTCGCGACGGCCGCCGGCTGCTGGCGTTGCCCGGCGTGGTCGCGATCGTCGGCGCCATGATCACCGCAGCGATCTCGTTTGCAATCCTTGTCGGTGCGACCCCGATCGCGCCGAATGCAAACGCCACCTGGGCGTTGATCGCGCTCAACGCCGTCTTCGTCCTCTTCCTGATCGCTCTGATCAGCCGCGAGATCCGCCGCATCGTCATGGCCCGCAGGAACGGTCGTGCAGCATCGCGGCTGCATGTGCGCATCGTCGCCATGTTCGCGCTGGTCGCCGCGATCCCGGCGATCATGGTCGCGATCATCGCCTCGATCACGCTCGATATCGGCCTCGACCGCTGGTTCGAGATCCGCACCAAAACGATCGTCAATTCGTCGCTGTCGATCGCCGATGCCTATGTCCAGGAAAATGCCCGCAACCTGCAGGGCACGACCCTGTCGATGGCCTACGACCTCGATGCCTCGCGCACGCTCTACGGGCTCGACCGCACCGGCTTCCTCGACCTCATGAACAAGGAGGCCGTCGGCCGCGGACTGGCGCATGCGGCGCTGATCAAGCCTGACGGCTCCTTCGTCATGAGCGCCAAAACCGACGCCGACTTCGCCATGCCGGAGCCGCCCCCTGGCGCGGTCAACACGGCCGCCGACGGCAAGCCGGTGCTGATCGAGCCGCGCACCCGCAACATCATGGGCGCCATTGTCAAGTTGCGCGAGATCGAAGGTCTTTATCTCTACACGATCCGGCTCGTCGACCCGGACGTTATCAAGGCGCGGCAGATCGTTCGGTCGAACACCGACGAGTATCGCGGACTGGAAGAGAACCGTCGCACTTCGCAAGTCGCGTTCGCGCTGCCCTATCTGTCGCTGACCCTGATCGTCATCCTGTCGGCGATCTGGACCGGCATCGCCGTGGCGGATCGAATTGTCCGGCCGATCCGCCAGCTGATCGGCGCGGCCGACGAGGTGGCGACGGGCAATCTCGACGTCGCCGTCCCCGTGCGTCAATCGGACGGCGACGTCGCTTCGCTCGGCGAGACCTTCAACAACATGATCCTCGAGCTCAAATCGCAGCGCAACGAGCTGCTGTCGGCCAAAGACCTGATCGACGAGCGGCGGCGGTTCTCGGAGGCGGTGCTGGCTGGCGTGACCGCAGGGGTCATCGGCGTCGATCCGTACGGCGTCATTACCATCGCCAATCGCTCGGCCGAAACGATGCTGGCGATCTCGGCGAGTGCCGCGCTCGGACAGAACCTGTCCGCCATCCTGCCTCATGTCGGTCGCGTCTTCGAGATCGGGCGCCAATCCGGCAAGCCGGTCTATCGCGAGCAGGTGACCTTCTTCCGCGCCGGCATGGAACGGACTTTCAATGTCCAGGTCACCGTCGAGGCCGGAGACGACGGCTCGGAGGAAAAATCCTATGTCGTCACCATCGACGACATTACCGATCTCGTGCAGGCGCAGCGGTCCTCGGCCTGGGCCGATGTGGCGCGGCGCATTGCCCATGAGATCAAGAATCCACTGACGCCCATCCAGCTCTCGGCCGAGCGCATCAGGCGCCGTTACGGCAAGGTCATCACCGAGGACCGTGAAGTCTTCGATCAGTGCACCGACACCATCATCCGTCAGGTTGAGGACATCGGCCGCATGGTCGACGAATTCTCGGCCTTCGCCCGCATGCCGAAGCCGGAGATGAAGGTGATAGACCTGCGCGAGTCGCTGCGCGAAGCTTCGTTCCTGGTGGAAGTCAGCCGCTCCGACATTGCTTTCCAGCGTGATTTCGGCAACGAGCCGCTCAAGGGAACGTTCGACAGCCGCCTGATGGCGCAGGCCTTCGGCAACGTCATCAAAAACGCCGCGGAGGCCATCGACGGACTTGATGCGCAAGACCGTTCCGACGGCACAATCCGGATTCAAGCCGGGCGCCAAGATGGCGCCATAAGAATCGATGTTATCGACAACGGCAAAGGGCTGCCGCGCGAGAATCGGCAGAGACTGCTCGAGCCCTACATGACGACGCGCGAAAAAGGCACCGGCCTTGGCCTCGCTATCGTCAAGAAGATCGTGGAGGACCATGGCGGCCGGCTCGAATTGCACGACGCGCCGCCCGATTTCCACGGCGGCCGGGGCGCGATGATCTCGATCATCCTGCCGCCGGCGGCGGTCGTCGCCGCGCCCCCACGCGGCGAAGGCCGCGACGAACACGAACGAGAAACTGAAAAGGTCGGTAATGGCGTCTGACATTCTCATCGTCGATGACGAGGAAGACATCCGCGAACTGGTCGCCGGTATCCTGAGCGACGAAGGTCACGAAACCCGCACGGCACACGATGCCGACAGCGCGCTGGCGGCGATTGCCGATCGCGCGCCACGGCTGATTTTCCTAGACATCTGGCTGCAGGGCTCGCGGCTCGACGGCCTGGCGCTGCTCGACGAGATCAAGACGATGCATCCGAACATGCCGGTGGTGATGATCTCCGGCCACGGCAACATCGAAACGGCGGTGTCGGCCATCCGGCGTGGCGCCTATGATTTCATCGAGAAGCCGTTCAAGGCCGACCGTCTCATCCTGATCGCCGAACGCGCGCTGGAAACTTCGAAACTGCGGCGCGAGGTGTCCGACCTCAAGCTGCGCAGCGGCGAGACCTTCGACCTGATCGGCATGTCGTCAGCGATGAGCCAACTGCGGCAGACCATCGAGCGTGTCGCGCCCACCAACAGCCGCATCATGATCATCGGTCCTTCCGGTTCCGGCAAGGAACTGACAGCCCGCGCCATCCACGCGCTGTCGGCGCGCAAGAACGGGCCGTTCGTGACGCTGAGCGCCGCCACCATCACGCCGGAACGCATGGAGATCGAGCTGTTCGGCACCGAATCGAACGGCACCGAACGCAAGGTCGGCGCGCTGGAGGAGGCGCATCGCGGCATCCTCTACATCGACGAGGTCGCCGACATGCCGCGCGAGACGCAGAACAAGATTCTGCGCGTGCTGGTCGAGCAGCAGTTCGAGCGGGTAGGGGGCACAAAGCGGGTCAAGGTCGACGTCCGCATCATCTCCTCCACAGCGCAAAACCTGGAGGCCATGATTGCCGATGGCCGCTTCCGCGAGGACCTTTATCATCGCTTGGCGGTGGTCCCCGTCACTGTGCCGGGTCTCGCCGAACGGCGAGAGGATATTCCGTATCTCGTCGACAATTTCATGAAGCAGATCGCGCGTCAGGCCGGTATCAAGCCGCGCCGCATCGGTGACGACGCGCTGGCCGTGCTGCAGGCACACAACTGGCCGGGGAACGTGCGCCAGCTGCGCAACAATGTCGAGCGGCTGATGATCCTGGCGCGAGGCGGCGACGTCGACGCGCCGATCACCGCTGACCTTCTGCCCTCCGAGATCGGCGACGTCATGCCGCGCACCCCCAACCAGTCGGACCAGCACATCATGGCGCTGCCGCTGCGCGAGGCGCGCGAGCAATTCGAGAAGGACTATCTGATCGCACAGATCAACCGCTTCGGCGGCAACATCTCGAAGACGGCCGAGTTCATCGGCATGGAGCGATCAGCCTTGCACCGCAAGCTGAAGTCGCTGGGCGTGTAAAGGCAATCCAGGAAAAGTGGGCAGCGCCGGTTGGGCTCGGCGGCTTCGCCGTACCCTTCCGTCTGGAATTACTTAAAGCCGGCTGGCCTACGCGATTGGGCATTACGGCAGCGGCGGAATCGCTTAAGAGAGCCGGACATTTTCCTGAGGTAGTCCATGCCGCGCATTGCCTATGTCAACGGGCGCTACGTCGCCCATGCCGACGCCCGCGTCCATATCGAGGATCGCGGCTATCAGTTCGCTGACGGCGTCTATGAGGTCTGCGAGGTGGCGCGCGGCTTTATCGTCGACATGCCGCGCCATCTGGCCCGGCTCAAGCGCTCGCTCAAGGAATTGTCGATCGTATGGCCCGTCTCGGAAGGCGTCCTGCCGATGCTGCTGCGCGAGGTGGTGCGCCGCAACAACGTCGTCAACGGCCTCGTCTATCTCCAGGTGACGCGCGGCGTCGCCAGCCGTGAATTCGTCTTTCCGGCAGCCGGCACCCGTCCGTCCTTGGTTATAACCGCCCGGAAGGCCGACCCCTCTGCTGCCGCCAAGCGGGTTGAGACCGGCATTAAGGTCATCACCGTCCCGGAGAATCGCTGGGACCGCGTCGACATCAAGAGCACCGGCCTGCTTGCCAATGTGCTCGCCAAGCAGAAGGCCAAGGAAGCCGGCGCCCAGGAGGCCTGGTTCGTCGACTCCGACGGCACGGTCAAGGAGGGCGGCTCGTCCAATGCCTGGATCGTCACCCGCGACGGCGTCCTGGTGACGCGGCCGGCCGAACACGGCATCCTGCGCGGCATCACCCGCACGACACTGTTCGACGTCGCCGAAAAGCTCGGTCTGAAGATCGAGGAGCGTGGGTTTTCGATCGCCGAAGCCAAGGCAGCGCGCGAGGCTTTCATCAGTTCCGCGACCACGATCGCTATGCCGGTAGTCGAAATCGACGGCGCGCCGATCGCAAACGGCCACCCCGGCTCCATGACACTTTCGTTGCGGCAGGCATTTTTTGACATTGCGGAAAAAAGTCCAGCCTGATAACCGCAAAGGTGGAATGAACCTCAACTATCTCGTTCTGCTTGTCGTTTAGGCGGCAAGAGGGGGTTTGCGCGCTTGACAGGCGCCGCGTAATTTGGCGCATTGGCCTGCAGACCGAAGGGGATCGGCGAAAGACAAAAACAATGGCGGAACGATCGCAAAACCTTCAGGACCTGTTCCTGAATTCAGTTCGCAAGAGCAAAAATCCACTTACCATCTTTCTCATCAACGGTGTGAAGCTGACCGGCGTGGTCACTTCGTTCGACAATTTCTGTGTGTTGTTGCGGCGCGACGGGCATTCCCAGCTCGTCTACAAGCACGCCATTTCCACGATCATGCCGAGCCAGCCGGTTCAGATGTTTGATGGCGAGGAAGGCCAGGGCGCCTGATTGGCACGTGAGCAGGACGCGGACCGCAGAGTTCGCGGGAAACAAGGACATCAACTTGGGCCGGAAGCCAAGGATCCGACCCGGGCCGTTGTCATTGTGCCGGTGCTTGCGCGCCAGCCGCGGGGCGATGACGATTCGAGCCGCCCGCGCCTGAGCCGCTCGGCGGATGCCCGCCACGACGAGGCGGTCGGGCTTGCCAGCGCCATCGACCTGGACCCGGTCCACACCGCGGTGGTGACAGTCACCGATCCCCGCCCGGCAACGCTGCTCGGCAGCGGCAAGGTGGCCGAATTCGCCGACATCGTGAAGGAACGCAAGGCGGAATTGGTCATCGTCGACCATCCGCTCACGCCGGTGCAGCAGCGCAATCTCGAGAAGGAACTGAACGCCAAGGTGCTCGACCGCACCGGGCTTATCCTCGAGATCTTCGGCGAGCGCGCCAGGACCAAGGAAGGCACCCTGCAGGTCGAGCTGGCGCATCTCAACTATCAGAAGGGTCGGCTGGTGCGCAGTTGGACCCACCTCGAACGGCAGCGCGGCGGCGCGGGTTTCCTGGGCGGTCCCGGCGAAACGCAGATCGAATCCGACCGGCGGATCCTGCAGGACAAGATCACCAAGCTCAAACATGAGCTGGAAACGGTTCGCCGCACCCGCGACCTGCACCGCGCAAAACGCAAGAAGGTGCCATTTCCGGTAGTTGCGATCGTCGGCTACACCAATGCCGGAAAGTCGACGCTGTTCAACCGGCTGACCGGGGCAGGGGTGCTGGCGGAGGACATGCTGTTCGCCACGCTCGATCCGACGCTGCGCCGCGTGCGCCTGCCGCACGGCACGCCGATCATCCTGTCGGACACGGTCGGCTTCATCTCGGACTTGCCGACTCATCTGGTCGCGGCCTTCCGGGCGACGCTGGAAGAGGTCGTCGAGGCCGATCTCGTGCTGCATCTGCGCGATATCTCTGATCCGGACACTGCAGCGCAGGCCGAGGATGTCGAGCGCATCCTTGGCGATCTCGGCGTCGATGCCGCGGACACCAGCCGCGTGATCGAGGTATGGAACAAGATCGACCTGCTCGACGAAGGCAATCGCGAGCGCCTGCTTGCCGAGAGCGCCGGTGGCAAGGCGCCCCCGATCGCGATATCGGCAGCGACCGGCGAGGGGATCGATGCGCTCAAGGCGCTCATCGAGGCCAGAGTGTCGGGCGAGTTGGAAACGATGACGGTGACGTTGAGCCCCGCTGAGCTCGGCCAGGTCGACTGGCTCTATCGCAATGGCGATGTCGTCTCGCGGAGCGACAATGAGGACGGCAGCGTCACCATCTCACTGACGGCCACGCACAGCGCCCGCCAGGAGATCGAGACCCGGCTGAACCGCAGGAACCACGGCTAGGCCGCTGCTTATCTTGCGTTTTTGGCCCGCTGCCAGAGGGTTTCCATCTCGTCCAAAGTCGCCTGTTCCAATGACCTCCCGGAAGCCTCCAACTCCCGCTCGACATAATGGAAGCGCGAGCGGAACTTCTCGTTGGTGCCGCTCAGCGCGGCTTCGGCATCAAGTCTCAAATGGCGGCCGAGATTGACGACGGCAAACAGCATGTCGCCGAACTCATCCTTGATGGGTGCCGCGTCGCCCGTGACCAGCGCCTCGCGCAGCTCGCCGATCTCTTCCTCTATCTTGTCGAGGATGGGTGCTGCCTCGCTCCAGTCGAAGCCGACGCGCGCAGCCTTCTCCTGCAGCTTCAACGCGCGGGTCAGCGCAGGGAGCGCAACCGGCACGCTATCGAGATAGCCCTTGCCGTGATCTTCCGGGTCGAGGCCGCGCGCGATGCGGGCGTTGCGCTTGTCGGCCTTCTCCACCGCCTTGATCTTCTCCCACATGCCCTTGGCCATGCCGGCGCTGCGCGCCTTCTCGTCGCCGAAGACATGCGGGTGACGGCGGATCATCTTGGTGGTGATCGCCTCGACAACGTCGCCGAACGCGAACTCGCCAATCTCCTGCGCCATCTGCGCGTGGTAGACGACCTGCAGCAGAAGGTCGCCCAGTTCCTCTCGCAGATCGTCGAAGTCGCCGCGCGCGATCGCATCCGCCACTTCATAGGCTTCCTCGATCGTGTAGGGGGCGATGGTGGAAAAGTTCTGCTCGATGTCCCAGGGGCAGCCGGTCTTCGGCGCTCTGAGTGCCGCCATGATCTCGATCAGACGGGAGATGTCTTTGGAGGGTTTCATGCAACAAACCCTAGCGCGCGCCGCGGCGGGCGACCAATCCCGCCGGCTGGCAAAAGCCGATTGTCCACAGTTGCGCCGGCACTCAGTCGAGCACCGAAACGATCGCCTTGGCGAGCTCGTCCATGCCGTCCTCAGGCAGACCTGCCACATTGATGCGGCTGTCACCCACCATATAGACGGCGTGCTCGGTGCGCAGACGCTCAACCTGCGCTTCGGTGAGCCCCAGGCGGGAGAACATGCCGCGATGGCTGGCGACGAAATCGAAGCGATCGGAGTTGGATTGCCGGCGCAACGCCTCGGCGAAGGCGACACGCAGCCTGAGCATGCGCAGCCGCATCTCCTCGAGTTCCGTCTCCCAGACCTTCTTCAGATCGGCGTCTTCCAGCACCATGCGTACGGCCGCAGCGCCATGGTCCGGCGGCATCGAATAGAGCGCTCGCGCCGCTGCCAGCATCTGGCTCATAGCCACGTCGGCCTGTGCGCCGTCCTTGGCCATGATCATGGCGGAACCGACGCGGTCGCGATAGACGGCGAAATTTTTCGAGCAGCTCGAGGCGACGACCATCTCGGGCACCTTGCCGGCGAGCAGCCGCAGGCCGGCGGCATCGGCGTCGAGCCCTTCGCCAAAGCCCTGATAGGCGATGTCGACGAAAGGCAGCAGGCCGCGCTCAAGCAGAACGTCGGCAACCTTCGCCCATTGCGCAGCATCCAGATTGGCGCCGGTCGGGTTATGGCAGCAGCCATGCAGCAGCGCGACATCCCCGCTAGTGGCGGTCTTGAGCGCCGCCAGCATGTCGTCGAAACGGACAGCGCCGGAAACAGCGTCGAAATAAGGATAGTCGCGCACCTGTAGGCCGGCGGCGCGCATCACCGGCAGGTGGTTCGGCCAGGTCGGATCGGAGAGCCACACCGTCGCGCCCGGCCGCGTGCGCTGCAGAAGCTCGGCCACCAGCCTGAGGGCGCCCGATCCGCCCGGCGCCTGCGCTGCGCGGATGCGCGAATGATCGGCGTTATCGCCGAAGGCAAGCCTGATCATGGCGGCGTTGAAGCCGATGTCGCCGGCGAGGCCGAGATAGGTCTTGGTGTCCTGGCCCGCGAGCAGCCGCTTCTCAGCCTCGCGCACGGCCCGCATCACCGGCGTCCTGCCGTTACGATCCTTGTAGACGCCGACGCCCAGGTCGACTTTGCCGGGGCGCGTGTCGGCGTGGTAAAGGCCGATCAACGCAAGGATCTTGTCGGCGGGCGCGGGCTGCAGGGTCTCGAACATCGATAGGGCTCCAGTGGCGGCGGAGTGATACGCAAATCGGCCGCGCTTCGCCAGCGGTTTCCTCCATATGCCGCTCGGGCGCTCGCTCACCCGAGGCCGGCGCAACTCCTCGCGGGAATCGCAAAAAGAAACGGCAGCCAGGGATTAAAATCCCCACATGCTCCGTAAACAGGGCATGAAACGGTCGATGGCACGCTTCGATATCGTCGGGCAGTTGGGATCGCTGCGGCGCTACGCGCGCTCGCTGACGCGCGACAGCGCCGATGCCGAGGATCTGGTCCATGACGCGCTGGTGCGCGCCTATGAGCGGCGCGGCACCTTTCGCTCGGGCGGCAACCCGCGCGCCTGGCTGCTGGCGATCCTGCACAACATCTTCATCGACCGCATGCGCTCGCGGCGGTCCGAGACAGCGCGCATCGAGCAGGCAGGCCGTCTCGCCGAGCAAAACATGCCGGCGTCCCAGGACCATTCGGTGCGCCTTTCGCAGGTGCGCGAAGCCTTCCTGTCGCTGCCGGAAGAGCAGCGCGCCGCGCTGCATCTCGTCGCCATCGAAGGGTTGAGCTACGCAGAGGCCGCCGAGGTCAGTGGCGTCCCGCTCGGAACCCTGATGTCGCGCATCGGCCGCGCTCGTGCGGCGCTGCGCGAGATGGAGGAGGGCGCTCCGGCGCGCGGCAAAAATCACCTGAGGCTCGTGGGAGGTGAATCATGACCGCCATCGTCGATCCGGTGACCGATGCCGATCTCGACGCCTATGTCGATGATCAGCTCGACGTCGCCCGCCGCATCGAGGTCGAGGCGTTCCTGTCCGCTCGTCCCGAAGTGGCCGCGCGTGTGATGTCGGATCTCAGAACGCGCGACGAGTTGCGCGTGGCGCTGGCCGGGCCAGGCGCAATGGCGCGCCCGGCGACGACCGACGCGGCGCGTCGGCTGGAAAGGGTGCTTGCCAGGGACCGAGCCTTTTCCGTGCTGCAGCGCGCCGCGGCCGCCGCTGTGCTGGTGGCGGCAGGGTGGCTTGCGAACGGCGTCTTCGGGCCGATCGCCGTCAGCAAGGTGGTCGCCTCGACGCAGCCGCCCGCCTATGTCGAGGAAGCGGTGAGCGCGCACCGGACGACGCTGGTGCGTGAGACGATGCCGTCCCAGGCCGAGGCGCCGAATTACAATGCCGACGAGATCCGCGCCGCGACCGCGATCGTCATGCCGTCATTGCCCGACGACTGGCGGATCCGCGATGTTCAGATCTATCCGTCGCGGTTCGGGCCGAGCGTCGAGATGGCACTCGAAACGAAGGACCTCGGGCTGGTGTCGCTGTTTGCGATCAGGCCAGGCACGTTCGACGTCGTGAAGCCCACCGTCGCGCCCTTGGGCGATATCTCGTCCGCCTATTTCCAGATCGGCGAGGTCGCTTACGCCGTCGTCGGACAAGGCGATGCCGGCGATCTCGACCGGGCCGCCGAAAAGCTCGCCCGCACTCTCTATTGAAGCAGCCAATCGAACCGACCAACCAAGGAGAAACGAAATGAACAGCCCTAATCTTGGATACCGAATGGGCACCGGCGTCCGGGCCGGTGCCCTCTATGACGAGGGCCTGCGCCGGCACATGCTGCGCGTCTACAACTATATGGGCCTCGGGCTCGTCGTCACCGGCCTCGTCGCCCTTGTTGTGGCCTCGACGCCGGCGCTCTACGTCCCGATCTTCTCCACGCCGCTGAAATGGGTGGTGATGCTGGCGCCGCTCGCCTTCGTCATGTTCTTCTCCTTCAAGATGCAGACGATGTCGGCGGCGAGCGCGCAGGCGATGTTCTGGGCCTTCTGCGCGGTCATGGGCCTGTCGCTGGCTTCCGTGTTCCTGGTGTTCACCGGCACCAGCATCGCGCGCACCTTCTTCATCGCCGCCACCATGTTCGGCGCCACCAGCCTCTACGGCTACACGACCAGGCGCGACCTGACGCAGTTCTCGTCCTTCCTGATCATGGGCCTGATCGGCGTGGTGATCGCGAGCCTCGTCAACCTGTTCCTCGGCTCGACCGCGCTGCAGTTCGCCATCTCCGTGATCGGCATCGCGGTCTTCATCGGCCTGACCGCCTGGGACACGCAGACGATCAAGGAGCAGTATGCCGAGAATTTCGACGCGGAATCGCAACAGAAGCTCGCCGTCTTCGGCGCCTTCTCGCTGTATCTGAACTTCATCAACATCTTCCAGCTGTTGCTGAATTTCACCGGCGAACGCGAATAGTCCGGACCGTAGCAGGCAACAGCTTCGAACCGTGGCCGACGGGTAAACCGCTGGCCACGGTTTGTCTTTTGGCATCGTGTCTGGCGTGGCAACGCTGTCGGTCGTTTGCGGCGGCTGCTTGAGGGGATGCCGCACTGCCTGCTGCCCTTGAGTTCAGGCGAGGCCTTTTGCTAGCCTGCCGGCCCGACCAGCCAGTCGCGAGGACGCATGGACCAGCTGACGCTTGACGGTGACGGCATCTCGGCGACGGTTGTCGGGCAGGGGGCGGAGCTGGTCTCCTTGCGCGATGCCGAAGGCGCGGAACTTCTGTGGCAGGCGGGGCCTGAATGGCGGCGTCATTCGCCGGTGCTGTTTCCGATAGTCGGCCGGCTGAAAGGCGACCAGTTGCGCCATCGCGGCAAAGCCTATCCAATGACGCAGCATGGCTTCGCCCGCGACAGGCGCTTTGCCTGGGCGGAGCAGGGACCTTCCTCCTGCACGCTGGTCCTGACCGATGACACCGAGACCCGCACCCGCTACCCATTCGCCTTTCGGCTGGCCATAAGCTACAGCCTCGGCCCCCGCCAGCTTGGCGTGACCTTCGAGGTCGCCAACACAGGCGACGAGGTGCTGCCGGCCTCGGTCGGCGCCCATCCGGCCTTCAACTGGCCTTTGCTGCCGGAATTGCCCAAGGAAGCCTACCGGCTGACCTTTGCCGACGATGAACCTGCGCCGATACGACGCCTGAAGGACGGGCTGATGCTGCCGACGCCGCAGCCAACGCCCGTCGAGGGCAAGACGCTTGCCCTCTCCGAGCGGCTGTTCGATGACGACGCCGTCATTCTGGACCGGCCCGCCAGCACCAGCGTGCGCTATGCCGCCGGGCGGGGGCCGGCGATCGAAATGTCGTGGCAGGGATTCAACGAATTGGGCATCTGGTCCAAGCCCGGCGGCGCGCCGTTCCTCTGCATCGAGCCCTGGCATGGCGTTGCAAGCCCGGTCGATTTCGACGGCGAATTCGCCGACAAGCCGGGCGTGATGCTGATCCCGCCAGGCGCCAAGCGCAGGCTGACCTACCGGATCACCATCAGCCGGGATGCGTAAGGCATGGCGTTCGCGATCAAGGCCGAGGTCAAGGATCCGCTGGCCGAGACATTCTCATTCGCGGCGCAGAAAACCATGTATGGCGGCAAGCATATCGCCGAAGGCGACACGATCTTTGTGTTCGCCAGCGAAAACGAAGCCGGACAGGGGCTGGTCGCACGGGGCGTTGTCACGTCATCCGAGGCCATTCCCAAAAGATCCGACCGCGAACGGCAGACGCCGCGCGTCAGTGTTGCCATCCGCCGCACCGCATTGGCAACGCGGCGATTGGGTCGGGACGAGCTCAAGCGGTTCAAGGACTGGAGCGATGGCAGGCCCGAGACCGAGCTCAACTTCAAATTCTATCGCCAGCCGACGAACAAGATCGTCAGCCTCTCGCATGGGACGGCGGCTTTTCTCGATGGGTTTTTCTAAGACGGCAAGCCACGGATCAAATCGATCTCTATGGAATCCGGCTTTTGAGAGCCACGCAAGCGAGACGTCTCAGCCTTGGACGCCTGGGCGAGTTCGCTGCTAACGTTCCACCGCACGGCTTTGAAGGAGACGCAACATGGACCAATTCACCGGCGGCTGCCTGTGTCGCAATGTCCGGCTTGTGGCGTCGGGCCGCCCATACAGGGTCTGCATCTGCCATTGTCTCGATTGCCGCAAACATCATGGCGCGCTTTTCTATGCCTCGGCGGTATTCCCTCAGGACGCGGTTACGATCGACGGTGAGACGCGCGAGTATGCCGGGCGGTTTTTCTGTCCGCGCTGCGGTTCGTCCGTTTTCGCACGCACCGCGGACGAGATCGAAGTGCATCTCGGGACCCTGGACGCCCCAGACCAGCTAGCCCCGACCTACGAAAGCTGGATCATCCGTCGCGAGTCGTGGCTGCCGCCGTTTCCAGTCAGCAAGCGATACGAGCGCGATCGCGAGGCGACGAGCCGCTTCGAAGAATAGGTCGCGCCATTCCTTTCTGGCCGTCAGTCCGGAAGCCCGGCCTTGCGGAACCCGTCAACGAAATGCTCGAGCATCGCGTCGTCGCGGAACGGCTCGGTCCAGACCCAGTGGCTGGTCGTGAAATGCGGGTTGGCGATAAGGAACATCTCGACCTCCGCGCGCGCCTCTTCGAACCGGCCGAGCTGCGCAAGGCTTGCCGCCAGGAAACGGCGTGAGCTGGTCCGATAGGTCTCGTCCCGGCGCAGCGTCTCGATGGCGGCTTCATAGTCGCGGGCCGCATATTGCGCGGCGCCGAGCGTGAGATAGTACCAACTCGGCGGAAACGGGTTCAGCCGGAACGCCTTGCGAATGTGCTCAAGGCCTTCCTCGATCCGCCCGGCTAGGACCTCGATATCGGACAATGTCGCCCAGGCGTCGGCCTCGTTCGGATCGAGCTCGAACGCTCTGGCGAATTCGGCATCCGCCTCGCCGAAGCGATGCTCATAGGCAAGCAGGTTGGCAAGCACCCAGCGGCAGCCGGCGTCGTTGGGGTCGATCGTCACGGCTTTGCGGGCCAGCTCCAAGGCAATGCTCCGGTTGGGGTCGACGGGCTCGCCCCAATGCACCCATCCCATCCAATGGTTCATGGCGAGCCAGCGATAGGCCTCAGCATATTCCGGATCGAGCGAGACCGCGCGCGTCAGCATCAGATGCGCCTCCCGCGCCGTCTGAGGCGAGTCGTCGATCAGTTTTCGCGCCCGCACGCACAAGTCGTAGGCCTCGAGATTCTTGGGCCGATTGCGCGGCGGCTGCGTGCGCAGCCGGCCGAGCAGCGCCTCCACGATCTTGGCCGTTACCTCGTCCTGGACCGCAAAAATATCTTCCAGACTGCGATCGAAGCGTTCCGCCCACAGATGTTCACCGCTCACCGCGTCGACAAGCTGCGCGTTGATACGTACACGCCCCGCGGCGCGCCTTGCGCTCCCCTCAAGCAGGTAGCGCACGCCAAGGTCCTCGGCGATCGCGCGCACATCCATCGGCTTTCCCTTGTAGACGAAGACCGAGTTGCGCGCGATGACGAACAGTCCCGCGTTCCTGGACAGGTCAGTGATCAGGTCTTCGGTCAACCCGTCCGCGAAGGATTCCTGCTCGGGATCATTGCCGAAATTGACGAAGGGCAGCACGGCTATCGAAGGCTTGCCGGGCAGTGGCAAAGGTTTTCGTGTCGTCTCGCCAAGCTGTTCGATGACCCCCGTGAAGCGATAGCCGACGCGCGGCACCGTAGCGATCCATTCACCGCCGTCGGCGGCGGGGCCGAGCAGCTTTCTGAGCTGCGCGATCTGGACGGTGAGGTTGCCTTCCTCGACGGCCGTGCCCGGCCATGCCGCGTCCATCAGCTCGGCCTTGGCCAGGATTTCGCCGGGACGTTCCACGAGCGCGGCAAGCAGCTTCAGCCCCCGATAGCCGGCGGCCACGGGGACATCGTTCCGAAGCAACGTTCCCGCAGCTGAATCAAGCACGTACGGGCCGAAGGCAAAGCGCGATCCCTGCATGCGGCGCATCTATAGAGCAATTCCAGGAAAAGTGTGAGACGGGTAGAGCAGTTCGTCATGTCCGATGAACCGCTCAGGCCGATTTGGAAGTTTTGAGAACTATTTGGATGCGCTTAATTACGGCGCAGCCCGCATCCTGCAGAATCCAACCTCATTCAGGTGGAAGGCCCCAACTCGAAAAGCATGGGGCCGCAAACCATAGGAGGTGTTGCCATGAACGACACGTTTGCATCGATCCCGCAGCTGGCAACGCTGGTCGGGCAGGCATCGCGCCGGCGCTACAGCCTGCAGACCCTGCGAGGCATGATCGCGGCCCGGCGCGAGCAGATACGGTTTCGCTGGGATCTGAAGCGGATATCAGAGGCCAACCCGCATCTGATCGACGATATCGGACTGACGAAACAGCAGGCCGAGGAAGAGATCGGAAAGCTGCCCTTCTGGCAAAGATAAACGCGGATGTGGCGTCAACGCTGATGCCGGCAGCGCAGTCCCACCGGGTAGGGTGGTCCGGCATGAGCTCGAAGCGACATCGGTCGGCCATAACGGGGAATCTCGTCGGGGCATCAGGCCATCTGAGTTAAACCTGCCGGACGACAGTGCCGATGACATTGACGAGAAGCCGGGCTGCAGTCAGCGCCGACAGGCCGTCAAGGTCGGCAGGCGGATAGAATTCGACCAGATCAAATCCTGCGATCCTGGCCCGCTTGCCGAGGCCGGCGATCAGGTCGATCGCCTGGGTGTAGGTGAGGCCGCCTGGCGTGCGCGCCGCCACGCCCGGCATGATGCTGGGATCGAGGCCGTCGCAGTCGAAGGTCACGACGACGCGCGCGCCGTCCGGAATGTGGCTGAGAGCTGCGTCGACGCCCTGGGCATGGAGCTCGCGGGCAGTCACAAAGCGGCTGCCATAGCGTCGCGCCGCTTCGATTTCAGCCAGGCGTGCGCTGCCGACGCTGCGCAGGCCGACTTGCACGAGGCCGGCGATATGCGGCATCTCGCTCGCCCGGCGCATCGGGCTCGAATAGCCGTAGCGTTCGCCATCGACCTCGTCGCGCCAGTCGATATGCGCGTCGATCTGCAGGATCCAGACCGGCCCGTGACCGGCAAAGCCGGCAATAGTCCGAATGTGAGCGCTCGCAGCGAGGGCACGTCGATAGGATCGCTTTATCCTCTACGTGATCCATATCAGAAAGTCGCATAAGATAGATTATGGAACTGACACATCCAGCACGAAGCTGGTTTTGCTACGGTCCTCCTGAGCTTCCCATCCGCACTTCAAAGGCGTCAACGAGGTCCTTGATGTGTTCGTGACCGCCTCCGCCGCGCTGATCGCTGTTACGTCGATCGTCAGGCTGCTCGGGTGCTTCGGGTCAAGGACAGCGACTGTCCGGCTGCGGCGGCGCGCCGCTTCCGGATCGATAGACTTGAGACGGTCACGTCGAGTTGGCGACATCACGCGACGAACCAGTTCGGCCTCTTCGCAAAGCAAGCGCACAGGCACGAAGTGAGCGCCTCGTCGATCCGACGCATCTTTCATCTGCTGGTAGGACGCGAGGCTCCTCGCGTCTCCTTGGATGCCGGAGTTCGTGAAGATGAAGTTGGCGGCGGGAGGACAAAGTGTTGCCACGGTGTCCAACACAGCCTGACGGACCTTGGCGGTCTGCTCCCAGACGGCATCAGGCAATGTGCGGCGACCGTCATCGGCAAGCAGTGCCAATATAGGATTGTTGATCCAGTGATTGTCGATGGCCTGGCCGGAAAGTGCCGTTACGAGTTCCCGTGCGATCGTCAGCTTGCCGACGCCAGGGAAACCGAGCAGCAGAACAAACACATTCTGAACCATCGATCAGTTTCCGAAGCACCAAAGAGAATCGGATTGACGACTAAGCGCCAAAGTGAACAGGCGTCTTTATCGCACTGATTCACAAGGAATTTCGATCGTCATGCCGTCATAGGCCGGCACCACGTGGTCCGGCGTCTCGGCCATCACGGCGGCATAGTCCAGCGGCACATGCATATGCGTCAGCACCGCGTTTTTCGGCGAGAGCTTCTCGATCCAGCCCAGTGCCTCGGCAAGCGACAGATGGCTCGGATGGCTGTTGTACTGCAGCGCGTCGATAACCAGCACGTCAAGGTCTTCAAGGCGTCCCGCGGTGGCAGCTGGAAAGTCGCTGATATCGGGGCAATAGGCGATCCCGCCAATGCGGAAACCGAGCGAAATGATGTCGCCATGGATCTGCGGCAGCGGCTCAAGGGTGAGGGGACCCCCCTCGCCTTCGATCACCACCGGCCTGGCATGGTCTATGAGATGCGGCCTTACGATCGGTGGATAGGAACTGCCCGGGGGCGTCTCGAAGCAGTAGCCGAACGCCTGGCGCAGCCGCAGCATGGTCGGCTGGTCGGCATGGATATCGATACGACGGCGTTGCTCGAGCACGAAGCCGCGCAGATCATCGATGCCGTGAATGTGGTCGGCATGCGGATGGGTATAAACCACCGCGTTGATGTGCTTGACCGAAGCAAGCAGCATCTGGGCACGGAAATCCGGTCCGGTGTCGATGACGACGGTGGTGCGGCCGCCATTCCCTGCGATCCGCTCGACAAGAGCAGCCGTGCGCATGCGGCGGTTCTTCGGATTGGCCGGATCGCAATTGCCCCAGTCGCCGGTGATGCGCGGCGTACCGGGCGACGAGCCGCAGCCGAGAATGGTGAGGCGCAGCTGGTCGCCCATGTCAGGCCGCCGTCACGTCCGGTCGCGGCATCTTGGTAAACAGCCGGAAGACATTGTCGGTGGTGATGTCGGCGATCTCCGCCTCGCTGACGCCGATGGTCTCGGCCAGCACCTTCGCCGTATTCGCGACATAGGCGGGCTCATTGCGTTTTCCCCGATGCGGGATTGGCGCAAGATAAGGCGCGTCGGTCTCGACCAGCAGCCGTTCGCGCGGCACATCTGCGGCAATCGCGCGCAACTCGGTCGAGTTCTTGAAGGTCAGGATGCCTGAGAAGGAGACATAGCCGCCCAGCGCCACGCCGACTTCCGCCAACCGACGCCCGGACGAAAAACAATGCAGGATGAAGGGGAAAGCGCCCTTCCCTGTCTCCTCCTCGAGAATCGCCGCCATGTCGCCGTCGGCGTCGCGCGAATGGATGACCAGCGGCAGGCCGGTCCGGCGCGCGGCGGCGATGTGAGTGCGGAAGCCTTGCGCCTGTGCCTCGCGCGGCGCGCGGTCGTAGAAATAGTCCAGGCCGGCTTCGCCGATCGCCACCACCTTGGGATGGTCGGAAAGCCGTACCAACTCCTCTGCGGTCACATCGAGCTCTTCCGCCGCATTGTGCGGATGAGTACCAACTGAGCAATAGACCTCTCTAAAAGCTTCAGCGATTTGAAGGAGTTGCTGAAAACGCTTCACGCGCGTTGAGATCGTCACCATGCGGCCGATCCCGGCTGCGAGAGCGCGGGCGACGATAGCCGCCCGCTCCTCGGCAAAATCCGGAAAATCGAGATGGCAGTGACTGTCGACAAGCATCAGGCTTTGGTGTCCTGCTCGACGTAGCGGGGAAACACGCCCTCAGGCACCGGCAGCGCCGTGCCGGGCACCAGCGCATGGTCTGCGTGGACATGCGCGAAATTGCGCTTGTCCGCCGGCACCGCCAGCAGGTCGAGCAGCCTCGCCGCCGATCCGGGAATGAATGGCTGGCAAAGCACCGTCACGCGCCGGACAAGCTCGGCCGTCGTCCACAGCACCGTCTCCATGCGCTCCGGATCGGTCTTGCGCAGCGCCCAGGGCTCCTGCGACGCGAAGTATCGGTCGGCGTCGGCCACCACGCCGAAGATCGCCGCCAGCGCCAGATGGATGCCCTGCTCCGCCATCGCTCTGCGCGCCACCGCAAGCACCTCCACCGCCTGGTCGAGGATCGCCGCGTCGGCTTCGGTGAGCTCGCCGCGCTTCGGCACCGTGCCGCCGCAGTTCTTGGCGATCATCGACAGCGAACGCTGCGCCAGATTGCCGAGGCCGTTGGCGAGATCGGCATTGGTGCGGTTGACGATCGCTTCGTGACTGTAGCTGCCGTCCTGCCCGAACGGCACCTCGCGCAGGAAGAAATAGCGTACCTGGTCGAGCCCGTAATGCTCGATCATGGCAAACGGATCGACGACATTGCCGACCGATTTGGACATCTTCTCGCCGCGGTTGAACAGGAAGCCGTGGGCGAAGACGCGCTTCGGCAATTCTATGCCGGCCGACATCAGGAAAGCCGGCCAGTAGACTGCGTGGAAGCGCACGATGTCCTTGCCGATAACATGCGTCGCCGGCCAGTAGCGCCATTGCTCAGATTTGGTGTCGGGATAGCCAGCGGCCGTGATGTAGTTGGTCAGTGCGTCGACCCAAACATACATCACGTGCTTGTCGTTGCCCGGTACAGGCACGCCCCATTTGAACGTGGTGCGCGAGATCGACAGATCCTTCAAGCCGGACTTGACGAAGCTGATTACTTCGTTGCGGCGCTCCGCTGGACCAATGAAGTCGGGCCGGCTCTCATAAAGTGCCAGCAATTTGTCCTGATAGGCGGAAAGCCGGAAGAAGTAGCTTTCCTCCTCGTTCCATTCAACCGGCGAGCCAAGCGGCTCGCGGCGCACGCCGTCGTCGCCGAGCGTGGTTTCGCTCTCGTCGAAATAGGCTTCCTGGCGGACCGAATACCAGCCGCTGTAGCGATCAAGATAGATGTCGCCATTGGCGGCCATCGCCTTCCAGATCGCTTGGCAGGATGCGTAGTGACGTTGTTCGGTCGTGCGGATGAATTCGTCGTTTGCGCCGCCGACTGTCTCGGTCATCAAGCGGAAGATTGCCGAATTGCGGTCGGCGAGCTCTATCGGCGCGATGCCTTCCTTCTCGGCCGTCTGCTGCATTTTGAGGCCATGCTCGTCGGTGCCCGTGAGGAAGAACACATCCTTGCCGTCGAGACGCTGGAAGCGGGCCAGCGCGTCGCTGGCGATGACCGTATAGGCATGGCCGATGTGCGGCTTGCCATTCGGATAGAAAATCGGCGTGGTCAGGTAGAATTTTTCGCGTGACATGAATGAACCGTCATGAAGGTCTGAATGTGAGTTGTGGCGGTGGATAAACTATCGGCATGGCGATTGCCATCCCGATGCATGCCGCCCAAAAGTGGTGCCCGGTTTTGGGGCAGCGGCATGCACTAAGAAAACCGTCACATTCGCATCACAGAATTCAGGCGGTCGATCATGGTCAGGGCGTGCTGCTTCTTGTCGAGATTGTAGGTCTCTGCCTCAGATATCGTGTTCACGGCCTCGTGCCAAGCGTCGGACAGCGTTTTGGCCCTGGCGAGGTCGCCAGTCAAAGCCGCTTCGCTGGCGGCGGCCGACAGCAGATCGAGCGCGCGGCGGTTGAAGATATCGAATTGGATCGCCTGGTCGCGGCCGGCAACGGCTTCGGCAAGCCGGTGGGCAGCGGCAATGTCCGGCTTTTGCGCCGCCACCAGCGCGTCGAGCGCACCGGCGATTTCCAGCCCGCCATACTGGGTAAGCAGGATTGCGTTGCGCGCGCTGCCCCCTGCCCGCTCGGCCAAAGCCGCGCGCGCCGACGGATCGACCGGCGGCGGCGGCTCGATGCCTTCCAGCACACCCATCAATTCGTCCGGCGCAAGCGGCGTCAGCCGCACCATCTGACACCGCGACCGGATCGTCGGCAAGAGGCTGCCCGGCGCATGGACGATGAGGATGAACAGGGTGCGCGCCGGAGGCTCTTCAAGATTCTTGAGCAAGGCATTGGCGGCATTGGTGTTCATGTCGTCGGCCGGATCGACGATGACGACGCGGTAGCTGCCGTCATGCGAGGTCATCGACAGGAAGCGGCTGACCTTGCGTATCTCGTCGACGGTTAGCACCGTCTTGAAGCTTTTGGTCTTGTCGTTGGCCGGACGGGTGAGATGCAGCACCGAAGGATGCGCGCCGGTAGCGATCTGGCGAAACAGCGACGAGGCCGGGTCTGGAACGGCCAGCGCTTCGGGCGCAGCCGCAAAATTGGGATGTCTAAGAAGGTGGTGCGCCAGGTGGAAGGCGAGTGTGGCCTTGCCGATGCCGTGCGGCCCGGCGAGGATCAGCGCATGCGGCAGCTTGCCGGCGCGGTAAGCGGTGGCAAGCATGCCCGCCGTCTGCGCGTGGCCGATCAGCCGCGAAGTTTCCGATGGCTCGGGAACGCCGTCCAACGTGTCGTGCTGTTCGGGGGCGATGCGTTCGAAGATCATGCAGGCGCCGTCTGCTTCCTTTGCACCGGCATCCGCTTTTCCAGCACCGCGAACACGGCCGCGGTGACGACGTTTTCCACCGTTTCGGGATCGGCCGACGCATCGATCACTATGCAGCGATCCGGCTCCGCCTCGGCGATCGCCAGGAAAGCCTCCCGCCGTCGCTGGTGGATGGCCACAGTCTCCTTCTCGAAGCGATCGGCGCTGTCGCCGGCGCCACGGCGTGCCGCCGCGCGCTTCAGACCTTCGGCCGGATCAATGTCGAAGATCAGAGTCATGTCGGGGACCATGCCGTTGATGGCGACCGCCTCCAGCGCTTCCATGAAATGCGGATCGAGCCCGCCGGTAACCCCCTGATAGACGCGCGAGGAATCGATGAAACGGTCGCAAAGCACGATCGTGCCGCGCTCGACCGCCGGCCGGATCACTTGCTCGACATGGTCGGAGCGTGCGGCGGCGAAGAGGATCGCCTCCATCTTCGGGCCGAAGGGCTCGGCGGCCCCGGACAGAAGCACATGTCTCACCGCCTCGGCGCCCGGCGAGCCGCCTGGCTCGCGTGTCACCAGAACCTCGTATTTCTTGGCGCGCATGCGCCGTGCCAGCCGCTCGATCTGCGTCGACTTGCCGGCTCCTTCGCCGCCTTCGAAGGTGATGAAAAATCCGCTCGCCAATCGTGAATGCCTTCGCCCGTGCTGGCCGCTGTCATAGCTCCCGTCCGGCAAAAGGTCCACGAGCCTGCCCGATCACAAATGTTTCTGACGCAGCCAGCCGACAGCCAGTTCCTTGGCGGCGTCAAGCGCACGCTGCGGCAACGTCCCGACCTTCACCGCCTCGGCGGCGAAAAGCGGCGTTCGCTGGCTGAGCGTGTCGCCTATCCAAACGCGCAGCTCCCCGACCGGTTGCCCCTCCTCCACCGGTGCCGCCACCGGGCCGTCATAGACAATCCTGGCGGTCAGCTTGTCGCGGTTGGTTATCGGCAGAAAGATGTCCACCGGGCCCCTGGCTTTCAAGGCCACGCCGGATTTGGCGCCGCCGAAGACTTCGGCTTCGCCCACGACCTCGTCCTTGGCGAAAATCTCCGTCTTCTGGAAGGAGCGCGACCCCCAGTCTAGCAGCTTGCGCGCCTCCTCGGAGCGTTCCCGGTCGCTCGCCAGACCGCTCAGCGCCGCGATCACACGAATGCCGTTGTGGCTGACCGTGCCGACAATGCCGAAGCCGGCGGACTCGCTCGCCCCGGCCACGAAGCCGTCGGCATCGATCCCCATGGCCAAAAGCGGATTGCGGTTCCGCTGGGAGATCTTGTTCCAGGTGAAGTCGGGCTGGCCGTAATAGTGGAAGAACTCGGGATAGTCGCGCCAGATGTGCAGCGCCAGCATCGTGAGTTCCCGTACTGTCGTCTGCTGGCCATCTGCCGGCAACCCGGTCGAATTGACGAAGGTCGATTTCGAGAGACCAAGCTCGCGGGCACGCTCCGTCATCTGCGCGGCGAAATTCGCCTCCGAGCCTGCCATGCCTTCGGCAAGCACGATGCAGCCGTCATTGGCGGCCTGCACGGTCACGCCCTGGATCAGATCCTCGACACGGACCGCCGATTTGAGCTTGGCAAACATCGTCGAGGTGCCCGACGGCGCGCCGCCGGTGCGCCAGGCGTTTTCGCTGACTACGAAAGTATCGTCGAGCGTGATCCGCTTCGATTTGATGGCGTTGAAGACCACCTCCATCGTCATCAGCTTGGCCATCGAAGCCGGCGGGATCGGCTTGTCGGCATCCTTGGCGAAAAGCACCGTGCCGGTATCGGCGTCGATCATGAAGGCCTGGGCCGCCTTGGTCTCGAAAAGCTGCGCGCCGGCCGGGGCTGCCCAAAGCAGTATCACCGCCAGGCCTAGCAATCCGGCGAAAGGCTGAAAGATGCGGAACTGCATGAAATATCGACCCATTTAGCCGTGCTGGCGTCGATAAGTTATCAGGGTTCTTTCCGCCGGATCAACGGCGCGCGCGAAATTGATCAGTTTCGCACAACCAATGCGTCCGGCGCGCCGTGCGACCAGGCCGCCTGCAGCAGGTCGTCGATGCTGCTATGGCCATCCGGATAGACGTTGACCGCGTACCAGTCGTTGCCGTCGAGCTCGGTGCGCTGGATTTCAGTCCTGCCGAACGGCTCGAGCGCCGCCGCCACGCGGTTTGCCTGCGCCGCATTGTCAAAGGAGCCGGCGGCCACATAATCGGAGGCCGGCGTCTGTTCCTGGCCGTTCGACTTCTTCCACGACTGCAGCATGTCGGCCGGCGACATGCCGCTGCCGTCGAGGGCGGCAAAGACGTCGGCGCTATTGACGCGCTCATCCGCGTAGGACAGCGACGCCATGGCAAAGGGCGAGTTCGGCGGCAGCCTGAACTGCGGCCGCTCCGGCACGATCGGCCCGAAATCCGGCAGCACGACTTCGCTGGCGCCCTGCGCCTGCCTTGACATCGCCGGTTGCGCGGCAGGCTGCTCCGACAGACCCGACTGCGTGGCAAAAGCCTGCCCAGAACTGGTCAGCTGGCCGGGAAACGGCACGGCCGCTGGAGGTGCATCGCTCATCGACAGGCTGGGCGACGGGCCGTTCATGGCCACCATCACGCCCGTCGGCAGGCCGTCGGACGGATCGGGCCGCCTGCTGCCGGGACGGTAGGAAGCCATCAGATACTGGTCGTCATTGCCGTCGAGAGGCGCCCGGCCGACATATTCGACCTTCACCCTTGCCGTGCCGACCTTGCCATAGTCGAGCATTTGCGCGGCACGTTCCGAGACGTCGATGATGCGGCCCTCATGGTATGGGCCGCGGTCGTTGACGCGCACGATGATCGAACTGCCAGTCTCGAGATTGGTGACGCGGGCATAGCTCGGCAGCGGCATGGTCGGGTGCGCCGCCGTCAGTTGCATCGTGTCATAGACTTCGCCGTTGGCGGTCAGCCGGCCGTGGAAGGCATCGCCATACCAGGAAGCCAGGCCAACCTTGGCATATTTCTTATCCTCCTTGGGATAGTACCACTTGCCGCGCACCTGGTACGGCTTGCCGAGTTGGTCGCGGCCGCCGCCGCGCCGCATGAAGGCAACGCGCGGGCTCGCCTTCACGCCATATTCGGATTCGGCGAAATACTCCTTGGAACGCGGCCGCTTGTCGACCATGCCTTTCGGTTGCGGCGTGGACGTACAGCCGGCAAGCAGCGCCACCGAGAGGGCGCAGAGCACGAAGGCAGGAGCGCGACGAAGACGCGGGCGCGCCGAAGTCTGCATGTTTTCGATTGTCCCCTACAGTCTCGCCGCCATCAATCGGAGCCAAGCGCCCCCGAATGCAGCAACACCTTGATCCCCAATATCTTTGTGCACAGGAAATGTTTATTACGATGTTAATCGATTATGGCCGGAACCGGGCGAGATTATGGCGGGGAAAAAACTGCCGGCGAGGATGAGCCTTGCGTGGATGAGCGCCGGATGGAGGGGCAGCTTTTTGGAGGGGGACTTCCATTTCCAACCGGCGCTCACAGCGCTGGAATTGCCCGCGCCAACCAGGAGTTTAGCATGGGCGTCCGCAAGGCCTGCCTAGATCGAACGGATGAACTCGGTTCATCCATATGAGCAACGTTTCACGGCCAAGTTCGAGACGCTTTCGCGCGTTGCCGTCGGGCTGGACAAGAAGACGCCCACCACGTTCTCCGTAGCGGGCGCTAGTTCGGGAGGAAATGAGACGCTTGCGGTCTGGGTCGTCCCCTTGCCCGCAAAGGACGGTACGCCTCGTTTGACTGGATAATAAGCGCGCCAGGGTTGAGCCGCCGCATATTCTGGTTGCGTGACATTTTCGCCACAGGCATAAAAGTGCCCGGCCAACCGGGCAGCCGGGCAATGCATCGTCTGTCCCGACCGCAGGAAGGCACGTCGCGGTGGTTGACGCAGCCCTGACCGCCGCACTACAGCAATGAAGCGCTAACCGGTCGCAAATGCCTCGGCGTCAATTTTGCGCCGACCATTGAAAATTGACCGATAGCGACGATCGTAAGTGGTTGAAAGACCATGCTGGAGGGATGGCCGAGCGGTTTAAGGCACCGGTCTTGAAAACCGGCGTGGGCGCAAGCTCACCGTGGGTTCGAATCCCACTCCCTCCGCCACAATTCCCAACCGAATCCGCATATCATCTCCTGCATGGCCACCGTTTCGCTGCAGACGGCCATCTGCCCCAATCCTGCTTTGCGTTATTGGTCCGGCGAGCTTTGGTTGCGTGCCGTACCCACTCGATTGTCCTGCCAGATTCAGCTGACGGAACGAGATGGCTGTTTTCGCGTTGTGCGCCATGTCTCTCGAAGACCACATCAGCATGGCGCAGCGTCATGTTCGACATGGCGAGCGGCACATTGCGCGTCAGCACGAGCGGATTGCCCGCTTGAGAACCAACAGGCTGCCGACAGTGGATGCGTTGAGGTTCCTGAGCCTGTTGGAAGAGGTTCACGCTTTGCAGCGGGAGCACCTGTCCCGACTGCTGTCGAAATCGGCCGGATCCAAAGTAGTCTCGGAGCTTTCGGCGAAGACGCAGGTGGCAGAGGGCGGGAGAGACGCGATTTCCATTCCGGACCCCATCGTCCGGCTCGCGCTGGAGCTCGAACAAGAGCTTAACAGCGTCAAATTGAAGTGGCTGACCGCCAAGCCTCCGAGGGGCAAGCTTCACTAGCTGGCTCCGGCAGGTTGGCGGCTCTGCCGCGTCCTTTCGTGCGCTGAGGCCCCTTTAGGCTACTACGCCATCAACTTCTTGATATGTACCGGCCACATCAGCACAAGCGTATGTTTATCGGCAGCCGGTGCTGTGTCTCGCCCCCGAGCCCACCGGTCAGGCCCGGCGTTTGCTGGCCTACCCCGTCAGCCTGCCGGGCCGCCCGGCGTCAGGCAATGGCGTCAAGGTTTCTTGTCCAGTGGAGAACACCGATCTCAGGAGCGCACCAGACTCATGACCTCACGGTCGGCGGCTTGCGCCCCTCAGCCGCACGTTGCCGGCGGGCAGCGGACACACCGCTGGAGGACAGCCGACACAAAGCGGCGGCACGCCGGCAAAATTCTATTAGCTTTAACTAATTGTAGACCCGCGCTGTCCTATTCTGGGACAGCGCGGGTAGCGCCCACTCCCGCGCCGGCGGCTCCGGCAGGCCCAGCACCCCCCGCCCTCTGTCGGGGCCGCCACCTGACTTTGCTTTGTACCAGCGATGGTTGAATCAACCGTTACCACACGTGCCTACCAACGAGCTTTCGTGATCGTTAAATTTTGATGGATCGGAGGATTCCCATCTCACCAGAACTGATCTAGTCTTGCAGGTCGAAGAAATCGCGGGTGGCAACCTATGGAAGCGATGTTCGATGACCTTGCGGCTGCTGTCAGGCAGCCCCGAACAGATATTTATACGGCTGTGCGCGCGTTCGCCCTGGACTTCGCCAGCAAGCTCTTTTTAGGGGTCGCCGTGGGGGTTGGCATCGGTATCGGACTAGCTATCGCTCGCTAAGTCACCAGGAAAATGCCGGCGGCTGCGCAAAGTCCGCGTAGCTCGCCCTGCTATCCGCTTGCTGTAGCATACCGCGATCGGTGTAGGGTCACCCACTATATTGGCAATAGCCTCCAATCTGACACGAGCTTACCATTGGACGTTTTCGGGCGCCGTGGGGAGTTCCAATGCGCATGATTCTTGCTCTGGCCGCACTCACGGCCTGTTTCTCCGTATGGGATCATCTTGCAAACCACGGAACCTATAGCGCTACCCTGCAGCGAAACATTTTTGGTAAAGTGCTTTCGGGCTAACGGCCTTCCCACCGGGGCCGGTTTCCATCGTCAGGCACGTCGACACAGTTTTTATGTTCGCTTGCTCAGTTAAATGCTCTGCGCCCCTTTGCGTTAATCCAAGCAGCAGTCGGCCCGACAATTCCGCCGGAAGGTCGAAAAATACATCATAGACCATCCATTGGTCACACGGATCCGATAAGCAGGTAAACCTCATCACTGACGGTTCTTCGTTTTAGTATTCCAACGCAAATCTGTTCGGCGGCTGAGCCTGCGAAACCGGGCAGGATTGTGCTCCAGCACTTTGAAAGCACAATACTGCCGCCCGACGAGGAGAAAAAGAGGCTCTACAGTCCCTGCTCTATACGACCCAAGTCTGACAGGTTCTTGACAGTTCTTCGGCAGCGGAGATCGTTTCATCGCGGACCCTGGAACAATGGCAATAGCCCAGTCGCCGAAGCCCGAGATTGGCTTGTGCCGCATGGCTGGCCTGGCCGAGCCGGCACCCATGTCACAAGCGCGTGCGTTTGGTTGATTTCTCAGACAGAATATGCTGCTTGTCGCGCCCATGAAAAAGCTCTGCCTGATGGTTCTGGCGCCTCTGGCGCTGGCCTGGCCGGCCAAGGCGATGGACAACGCACTTCGTGCCGGCCTGCTGAAACTCGATCCGCAGACTCGTCTCGAACAGCGTTGCGACGCCGAGGTGCTCGACCGGATCAGCCACGACGATCGCAAATTCAAGGCCGACCGTGTGGTGGCCTATGCCTTCGCCACGCCGCAGATGAGCGCGGACGCGATCAGGAGCCCCGGCGCCGCCTTTCGCAGCAAGGGTCAATGGTTCCGGCTGAAGTTCAAGTGCCAGACTGCGCCCGACCACATGCAGGTGCTGCAGTTGCTCTACAAGATCGGTGACGAGATCCCGGAAACCGACTGGGCAAAATACAATCTTTACGATTGACCGACTGCCGCGGTCGGTTGCGCGCAAATCGGCCTTTCGAGTGCAAACTCATTTTAACCCAATGGAACCAGACGAGCGGCAACCGCTTGTTTCGTGAGTTCTCTTGACGTGCAGGAACCATGCACGTAGAGCTTTCCAGGAAAGGCGCGCAGCCGTTTTTCCCGCCGGAATTGCGTGAAAACAAAGACTTAGAACGCGATCGCATCAATCGGTGAATCGCTCCGGCGTTAGAACACTCGAAGATCGACATTTCGCAAACAGGAAGGCTCCAGACGATGGATATTTTCAGCGCCGCAAGCCTGACTGCCCTTGTCCAGGTCATCGCGATCGACCTGGTGCTTGCGGGCGACAATGCCATCGTCATTGGACTGGCGGCCGCCGGCCTGCCGACGGAGCAGCGCAAAAAGGCCATTCTGATCGGCGTGGTGGCAGCGACGGTGCTGCGCATCCTGTTCGCGGCGGTTACCGTCAAGCTGCTTGCAATCGTCGGACTGTTGCTCGCCGGTGGCATCCTGCTGTTATGGGTATGCTGGAAGATGTATCGCGAGCTGCGCACCTCCCATGCCGACGAGCACGAGGCGACGGAGGCGCTCGCCAATTCCGATCTCGACAGCGACAAGGCGGTTGCCGGCAAGGCGCCGCGCAAGACGCTTGGCCAGGCGGCGCTGCAGATCGTCGTCGCAGACGTGTCGATGTCGCTGGACAACGTGCTGGCCGTCGCCGGCGCCGCGCGTGATCATTTCTGGGTGCTGATCGTCGGCCTCGTGCTGTCGATCGGCTTGATGGGCCTTGCCGCCAGCTTCATTGCGCGGCTGCTGCACCGTTACCGTTGGATTGCCTATATCGGCCTGCTGATCATCCTCTATGTCGCGCTAGACATGGTCTACAGGGGCACGATGGAAATCTGGCCGCATGTCAACAACGCGGTGAGCTGACTGCCGCCACCTGACGCGGGCTTTGGCCGGCCACTGATCTGGCCTCGCATTGCGTTTTGCCGCAACAAGGACCAGCCCATACCAATGCCGCAATTAGTGTGGTATGGCGCCGCCGATCCCGAAAAACCTGGAAAAGCTTATGTCTGCCCCTCGTGTCAGTTTCGTCAGCCTTGGATGCCCGAAGGCGCTCGTCGATTCCGAGCGCATCATCACGCGGCTCCGCGCTGAAGGCTACGAGATCGCCCGCAAGCATCATGGCGCCGACCTCGTTGTCGTCAACACATGCGGCTTTCTCGACTCCGCGCGCGACGAGTCGCTCGACGCGATCGGCTCCGCCCTTTCCGAAAACGGTCGCGTCATCGTCACCGGCTGCCTCGGCGCCGAGCCGGAAGTCATTCGCGAGAAGCATCCCAATGTGCTGGCGATCACCGGCCCGCAGGCCTATGAGAGCGTGATGGCGGCGGTGCATGAGGCGGCTCCCCCCAGCCATGATCCCTACATCGATCTTCTGCCGCCCCAGGGCGTGAAGCTGACGCCGCGGCATTACGCCTATCTGAAGATTTCCGAAGGCTGCAACAATCGCTGCACCTTCTGCATCATCCCGGCGCTGCGCGGCGATCTCGTCTCGCGGCCGGCGGCCGACGTGTTGCGCGAGGCCGAAAAGCTCGCCAAGGCCGGCGTCAAGGAGATCCTCGTCATCTCGCAGGACACCAGCGCCTATGGCATCGACATCAAATACCAGACGAGCATGTTCGGCGACCGCGAGGTGCGAGCGAAGTTCCTCGACCTTGCAGAGGAGCTCGGCAAGCTCGGCATCTGGGTCCGCATGCACTATGTGTACCCCTACCCGCATGTTGCCGACGTCATTCCGCTGATGGCCGAGGGAAAGATCCTTCCCTATCTGGACATCCCCTTCCAGCACGCCTCGCCGCAGGTGCTGAAGAACATGCGCCGTCCCGCTCATGGCGAAAAGACGCTGGAGCGGATCCGCGGTTGGCGCGAGGTCTGCCCGGATCTCGCCATCCGCTCAACCTTCATCGTCGGTTTCCCCGGCGAGACGGAAGACGACTTCCAGATGCTGCTCGACTGGCTGGACGAGGCGAAGATCGATCGTGCCGGCTGCTTCAAATATGAGCCGGTCAAGGGCGCGCGCTCCAACGACCTCGGCCTGGAACAAGTGCCGCAGGAGATCAAGGAAGCCCGCTGGCACCGCTTCATGCAGCGCCAGCAGAAGATCTCGGCGACGCAGCTGGCCAGGAAGGTCGGCAAGCGGCTGCCGGTGCTGATCGACGAGGCGCATGGCACCTCGGCCAAGGGCCGCACCAAATATGACGCCCCCGAGATCGACGGCTCCGTGCATATCCAGTCGCGTCGGCCGCTGCGCGCCGGTGAGATCGTCACGGTCAAGGTCGAGCGCGCCGACGCCTACGATCTCTACGGCTCGGCCGTTTGACAAGCGGGATTGGCTGAAAATGAAAGGGCGCCGGTGGGGCGCCCTTTTTGTTTTGATGCCAGGCTGCTGTTTACTGCGGCAGCTTGTCGTCGATGCCCTTGACGTAGAAATTCATGCCGAGCAGCGTGGCGTCGTCGGCGACCTCGCCGTCCTTCAGCCAAGGCGAGCCGTCCTGCTTCGCCACCGGGCCGGTGAAGGGGTTCCAGCCATCGGCGATCTTCTTGGTGGTCGCCTCCGCCATTGCCTTCACGTCGTCAGGCATGTTGGTGAAGGGCGCGAGCTTGACGGCGCCATCCTTGATGCCAAGCCACACATTGTCCGGCTTCCAGGTGCCGTCGAGGGCAGCCTGCACGCGGCTGATGTAATACGGGCCCCACTCGTCGGTGAGCGAGGTCAGCTGCGCGTTCGGCGCGAATTTGATCATGTCCGACGACTGGCCGAACCCATGCAGCTTCCGCTCCTCGGCGACCTGCAGGGGGGCGGTCGAGTCGGTGTGCTGGACGATGATGTCGGCGCCCTGGTCGAACAGCGCCTTGGCGGCGTCGGCTTCCTTGCCCGGATCGAACCAGGTATTGACCCACACGATCTTCACCTTGAAGTCCGGATTGATCGACTGCGCGCCGAGCATGAAGGAGTTGATGCCCATCACCACTTCCGGGATCGGGAAGGAGACGATGTAGCCGGCAAGACCCTTCTTCGATTCCTTGGCCGCGATCTGGCCGAGCACATAGCGGCCTTCATAGAAGCGCGCGTTGTAAATGCCGAGATTGTCGCCCGTCTTGTAGCCGGTGGCGTGCTCGAACATCACCTTCGGGAACTTCTTGGCGACCTTAACCTCGGCGTCCATGAAGCCGAACGATGTGCCGAAGATGATCTTGCATTTCTCGCGCGCCAGGCGCTCAAAGGCGCGGTCGGCGTCCGGGCCTTCCGAGACGTTCTCGAGATAGGCGGTCTCGACCTTGTCGCCGAGCGCTTTCTCCACCTCGAGGCGACCCTGGTCGTGCTGATAGGAATAGCCGAAGTCGCCGATCGGCCCCGTATAAACCCAGCATGCCTTCAGCTTGTCGGCCGCCTCGGCGGTTGCCGCCAGCGACAGGGCCGCGGCCGTGGTCATCAGCGCAATAAGCAGTTTCTTCATCGTGTTACCTCTCTGAGTTAAGCCTTGGAGCTTCCCGTCTTTTTGTTGTCGTCAACGATCCGGAACAAATGGCTGCCCCAACGAAGCCGGCGTGTTCATCATCGTCAGCCGCTTGTTCCGCGAGATTAGAACGAGAACCACGATGGTTGCCAGATAGGGCAGCGAAGAAAGAAACTGGGACGGTACAGGAATGCCGAAAGCCTGTGCATGAAGCTGGCCGATCCACACCGCGCCGAAGATGTAAGCGCCGGCCAGCACCCGCCACGGACGCCAGGACGCAAAGACCACCAGCGCCAGCGCGATCCAGCCGCGTCCCGCGCTCATGTTCTCGACCCATTGCGGCGTGTAGACGAGCGACAGGTGGCCGCCGGCAAGCCCGGCGCAAGCGCCGCCGAAGATCACGGCGAGGTAACGGTAGCGGATGACCTTGATGCCGAGCGCATGCGCCGACGCGTGGCTGTCGCCGATCGAGCGCAGCGTGAGGCCAGTGCGCGTCCTGAACAGAAACCACATCACGGCGGCGGTGAGTCCGATCGAGACGTAGAACAACGGATCCTGGCCGAAGATCAGCTTGCCGACGACCGGTATCGAGCTCAGGCCGGGGATGTCGAGGTTCGGCAGCCTGACGCCAGGCTGGCCGACGAAGCTGGTGCCGATCATGCCGGAGAGGCCAAGCCCGAGCAGCGTAAGCGACAGGCCGGTCGCCACCTGGTTGGTCGCCAGGGAAAGCGTCATGACGGCGAAGAGCAGCGAAAACAGCGCGCCGACGACGATTGCGGCAAGCAGCCCGATCCAGGGAGATCCGGTAAGATAGCCCGCGCCGAAGCCGCCGACGGCGCCCATGATCATCATGCCCTCGACGCCGAGATTGAGCACGCCGGAGCGTTCCACCACCAGCTCGCCGATCGCCGCAATCAAGAGCGGCGTCGCCGCGGTCGCGATGGTCAAAAGGATGTTGACTGTGATGTCCATCAGCGTGCCTCCTCCAGCTTGGGCGCGGCCTCGAGTCGTGGCGCGGCAAAGCCGATCAGACGAATGCGATAATGAATGAGCGTGTCGCAGCCGAGCACGAAGAACAAAAGCATGCCCTGGAACACGCGCGCCACCTTGTCGGAGATGCCGAGCGCGCTCTGCACCGCCTCTCCGCCGAGATAGGTCAGCGCCAGCACCAGGCCTGCCGCGACGATGCCGAGCGGATTGAGCCGCCCGAGGAAGGCGACGATGATGGCGGTGAAGCCATAGCCGGGCGAGATCACCGGCTGTAGCTGGCCGATGGCGCCTGAGACTTCCGAGATACCGGCAAGGCCAGCCAATGCACCGGACAGCAGGAAAGTAAAGAAGACCATCTTGCTGAGGCCGAAGCCGGCGAAGCGCCCTGCCCTCGGGCTCGAGCCCAGCACGCGGACCTCGAAACCTTTCAGCATGCGGCTCATCATCAGCCAGACCGTGACAGCGGCGACCAGCGCGAAGACGAAGCCCCAATTGGCGCGGCCGGCATCCGGCATCAATTCCGGCAGGACGGCCGAGTCGCCGAACTGGATGGTCTGCGGGAAGCCGTGGCCCTGCGGGTCGCGCCACGGTCCGCGCACCAGCCAGTCGAGGAAAAGCTGCGCCACATAGACCAGCATCAGGCTGGTCAGGATCTCGTTGGTGCTGAAGCGGGTTTTCAGCAGCGCCGGGATGGCCGCATAAAGGGCGCCGCCGACCATGCCGAGCAAGAGCATCAGCGGCAGCACCAGCGGACCTTCGAATTCGGGGAACAGCACCGGGATGATCGAGCCGAAGATGCCGCCCAGAATGAACTGACCTTCGGCGCCGATGTTCCAGATGTTGGCCTTGTAGCAAACCGACAGGCCGACGGCGATCAGGATCAGCGGCGCCGCCTTGATGGCCAGTTCATGCAGTTGCCAGACCTCGCTGATCGGCTGAACAAAGTAGACATTGAACGCATTGAGCGGATTGACGCCGAGCAACGCGAACATGATGGCGCCGGCAATCATCGTCAGCGCGAAGGCGATGAAGGGCGAGAGCACCGAAAACAGCGCCGAGCGCTGCGGGCGTTTGACCAGTTCGAGGCGCATCATGCCGTCTCCATGCTGTGTTCGGCGTGGCCGGGCTCGGCGCCGCCCATCAACAGGCCAATCCTCTCGAAGGTGGCTTCGGCGATCGGCAGCGGCGCGGACAATTCGCCGTTGTGCATGACCGCGATCGCGTCCGACAGCTCGAACAATTCGTCGAGGTCCTGGCTGATGACCAGAACCGCCGAGCCGCTGCGGGCAAGCTCGATCAGCGCCTGGCGGATATGGGCGGCGGCACCGGCGTCGACGCCCCAGGTCGGCTGGTTGACGACCATCACGCTCGGCTTGCGGTCGAGCTCGCGGCCGACGATGAACTTCTGCAGATTGCCGCCGGACAGCGCCGCGGCCTCCGGATCGGGAGCGCTCTTGCGCACGTCCATCGCGGCAATGATGCGCTGGGCGGCGCTGTAGACGGAAGCGTTCCTGACCATGCCGCCGGAGCCGACGAAGGACTTGCCGTCGGTGGCATGGCGCGACAGCAAAAGGTTCTCCGAAAGCTTCATCCGCGGCGCCGCGCCGTGACCGAGCCGTTCCTCCGGCACGAAGGCGGCGCCCATCAGCCGCCGGCCGGTGATCGACACGCCGCCCGCATCCTTGCCGCGGATCCGCACGGAACCGGGAACCTGCTGCAGCACCTCACCGGAGACGGATTCGAAAAACTCGCCCTGGCCGTTGCCGGCGACACCGGCGATGCCGATCACCTCGCCGGCACGTACCGAAAGATTGATGTTCTTGAGCGGAATGGCGAACGGCGTCGCCGGCTTGCGGGTAAGCCCGCGGATCTCCAGCAATGCCGGCGCGGTCTCGATGCCCTTGGCCGGCGCGCGCACCACTGCCTTGACCTCATTGCCGACCATCATGCGGGCTAGCGACGCGGCCGTCTCCTGGCGCGGGTTGCAGTGGCCGACGACCTTGCCGTGGCGCAGCACCGTGGCGCGATCGCAGATGCGTTTGACCTCTTCCAGCCGGTGCGAGATGTAAAGGATCGACTTGCCTTCAGCGCGAAGCCGCTCCAGCGTTTCGAACAGCTTGTCGGCTTCCTGAGGCGTCAGCACCGAAGTCGGCTCGTCGAGGATGATGAGTTGGGGCGTCTGTAAGAGGCAACGGATGATCTCGATGCGCTGGCGCTCGCCGACGGAAAGATCGCCGACCAGCGATTCCGGATCGAGCGGCAGGCCGTAGCTGTAGGAGAGCGCCCGCGCCTTCGCGGCAATCGCGCTGATCGGCGAGCCGTCGTTCAGCGAAAGCGCGATGTTCTCGGCCGCCGTCAGCGCCTCGAAAAGCGAGAAATGCTGGAACACCATGCCGATGCCAAGCTTCTTGGCGAGGCCGGGGCTGGTGATCCTGACGGCTTGGCCGTTCCAGAAAATTTCACCCGAATTCGGTTCCAGCGAGCCGAACAGCATCTTCACCAGCGTCGACTTGCCGGCGCCGTTCTCGCCGAGCAGGGCGTGGATCTCGCCCTTCGCGATGTTGAGGTCGATATGGTTGCACGCCGTCAGCGTGCCGAAAATCTTCGTAAGGCCACGAACCTCCAGCAGGTTCGCCCTGTCATGATTTGCACTCACAGTGCCTCCCATCCAGTTACCCCGGATATGTTCTGTGTTCCCGCTGGTATCGTATGCGCGGCCGGCTTCGGTCGGAAAGCGGCACGCAACTTGAAAGAGCTTCAAGAATTCCAGCGGAAACTCAAGGGGTAAGATAGGCCTGTTCAGGGCAAGAGGGAAACCAGTAAGCTTGTCGGGGAAACCACTGCCTTGAGGCGCGGCAAGGCGCTGAAAAACAAGGCAGCCGGCTTAGGGGATGAGGATGGTTGTGCCCGTCGTCTTGCGGCCCTCGAGATCGGACTGCGCTTGTGCCGCGTCCTTCAGCGCGTAGCGCTGGTTGATCTTGATCTCGACGGCGCCGCTCAGCACTACCTCGAACAGCGCTTGCGCCGAGGCCACAAGGTCCTCGCGTTTGGCGTTGTAGACGAAGATTGTCGGGCGGGTCGCATAGAGCGAGCCTTTCTGCGCCAGAAGCGACATCGGGAAAGGCGGGATCGGCCCGGACGACTGGCCGAAGCTGACAAACATGCCAAGCGGCCTCAGGCAGTCGAGCGAAGCGGGAAAAGTGTCGTTGCCGACGGAATCATAGACGACGTCGCACTTTTTGCCGCCGGTGATGGCGGCGACGCCGGCGACGAAATCCTGCTCCTTGTAATTGATGACATGGTCGAAGCCATGTGCCTTGGCGAGCTCGACCTTGTCGACGGAGCTCGCCGTGCCGATCACCGTCGCGCCGAGATGCTTTGCCCATTGGCCCAGGATCAGGCCGACACCGCCTGCCGCGGCATGGTATAGGATCGTGTCGCCCGCCTTCACCTTATAGGTGCGGCGCAGCAGATATTCGGCCGTCATGCCTTTCAGCATCATGGCCGCCGCCTGCTCGTCGCTGATGCCGTCCGGCACCTTGACCACGCGGTCAGCGGCGATCACGCGTTCTTCCGAATAGGCGCCGACATTGACGGCATAGGCGATGCGATCGCCGGGCTGCAGCCAGTCGACGCCGGCGCCAACGGCCAGCACCACGCCCGCCGCCTCGCCGCCCGGGACCAGCGGAAAGCCGCCGGGCGGCGGGTAGAGGCCCGAGCGATGGTAGATGTCGATGAAGTTGAGCCCGATCGCGGTATGCCTGATCAGAATCTGCCCGGCGCCTGGCTGGCCGGGATCTGCTTCCTCATAAGTCAGGACCTCGGGGCCGCCATGGGCGTGAATGCGGATCGCTTTGGACATTGCTCAACTTTCTCGGAAAAGGACGGAAGCTGGATATCGAGTCAGGATTTCCTGGCGCCAAGATTGGGGAACATCTGCATGATGCCCCCGATGCAGGCGAGATAGAGCCCGGTAACCGTAATGCCGGCCTTGGTGAAGATGCTGACCTGCTCGCTCAGAACCCCGATCTTGTCATAGAACGAGGCAAGTGCGGCTTGTGCCAATGCAAGCGCGCCGAAGGCGCACCATAACAGCGTCATGCCGAGATTGATCGGCCTGAGCCGCACCACCCGTACCGGATGGATGAAGTTGATCGGCAGGAAGGTGAGAATACCGGCGACCACGACCACGGCGAAGGAAACCCACTGCCCCGGCTCGATGACAAAGAGCGTGAACACCACCATGTTCCAGACGACCGGGAACCCCTTGAAGAAGTTCTCCTTCGTCTTCATGCCGGTGTCGGCGTAGTAGATCGCGCTGGAGACGACGATGATCGCCGCCGACAGGAACGACAGGTTCTCGCCCATCAAGCCGCGCTGGTAGAGCGCGAAGGCCGGAATAAGCACGTAGGTCACGTAGTCGATGATGTTGTCGAGGAGCTCGCCCGACCATGTCGGCAGGATCTCCTTGACTTCGAGCTTCCTGGCGATCGGGCCGTCGATGCCGTCGACGAAGAGCGCGAGCCCCAGCCACCAGAACATTGCCGTCCAGCGCCCCTCGCTCGCCGCCACCAGCGACAGGAAGGCGAGGAACGAGCCGGACGCAGTCAGCAGGTGCACGGAAAAAGCGCGCGCCTGGGGCCACGTCACTTTCTTCTTCGGCCGCGGAATCCGCTCCGCGATTTTCTTGGCCGCATTCCGGGCCGCTGTGTTCTTGCTCACGGGCCTCGCCAATCCAGCTTGCATATCTCGGCCGAACGGCCGGCGAAATTCCAATTGCGGCCGAAGGCGCGCATCTTGCTCTTGTCGGACTGCGCCACGATGATTTCCGGTGCGATCCAGTATTCGGAATTGGTAATGACGGTGTCCTTCTCGCGGTCCTTGCCGGGTAACGGCGTCACCGCGCCGTCGATAATCCGCGGTATCTGGAAAACGCGCGTCCTGTCACGCGTCTCATAGGTGATCGGCACCTGTTCCACGCCAAGGAAGTTTCCAACAAGAATCGACAGCAGCGAGGTGGTCCCGCCCGCCTTGCCGGTGAAGATTTTTGTCAGGGCTTTCACGGCATAGATGGAGGCGCGCTTGTCGATGAACAGGCCGGCGCTCCAGTTGCCGCGGCTCATATAGCCCGGGATTTCCATGACCAGACCAAGATTAAGGCCGGAAAGATCGACCTCGCCGAAATGGCCGGCGTCGATGCGGAACCCGGCCCACGTCTGGCAATAGCCTTCGGTCGGCGGATGGCTGCCGAGCGACAGAACGCAGGGGCAGAAAACCGTGCAATTGCAGGAGAGTACCAGCTCTCCCTTCATCGCCCAGCTCTGATCGGCCATCGAAATCTCCCTCACGCGGAAACTAATAGCAGGGCGGCGGCCCACACAAGCAGTATCGCACCGGAAACCTGGCTGGCCACCCTGCCTGCGGTCTGTTTTTCGATCAGAGCGAACAGGCTGATCAGCGCCATCCAGAAGATGTTCATCGCGCCCACGGCGAACATGACCAGCATCAGCGCCCAGCAACAGCCGAGACACCAGACGCCCTGCTCCACCCCCATGCGAAAGACACGCCCCGGCTTCGCGCTCCAGTTGGCGAACAGGATCGAGAACGGGTTGCGGCACCTCTTGAGGCACGCCTGCTTCAAGCCGCTGAACTGATAGAGGCCGGCAGTCGCCAAGGCGGCGGCCCCGGCAACCCCGACGACAGGATCGAGCACCTGTCCCGCGGCGACAAAGCCATAGATTATGAGCGTCAGCGCGGCGAACGCCACTGAGGCGGCAAGCCAAGTCGCGAGAAATCCCATCACCAGAACCAGCGGATGGGCGACGGGCTCTCCCTTGATCCGAGCGGTATCGGCAATCTCGCAATAGGTGCGGATCATCGGCGCCGCCGAGGGCAGCATCGTCGCCACCGCCATTACGAACCACATCAGGACGAGCGCCGACGCCGCCAACGAGCCTGAAAGCGGCGCCGGCGCAAGGCACAAAGCGAAGAACCGGTCGAGGAAATCCGGCAGCGGCAATGGCGGCAGGTTCTTCAGCAGCGCATCGCCCGGAGCGCCGCCGGCAACGCGGCTTTCGGCGCCGCGAATAGCCATGGCAGCGAGGATCCACCAGGCAAGCACGACGCCCGCACCGATAGTGAGCATCACGGCAAGGCGGGGGCTGCGCGCCAGTCCCGCCGTGGCGCGGCCGGCGCGGTCGAGATGGCGGAAATCGTGCTCCTGGGCGCTCATGCCAATCGAATGGGCCGAATCGCCGCGTTGATCAAGCCCGCCGATCTGCCCTATACCGCATGCAGGCCGACGGGCCGCCATCAACATGGAAGCCTGGCGTGGAGCAGAGTGACAAAGTTCGCATATTGATCGCCGGCAGCGGCCCGGCCGGCCTGATCGCGACACTCGGCTTTGCCGAGGCAGGCTTTGCCGTAACGTTGGCTGGCCCCGAGGCCGCCGGCGGCGATGGCCGCACCACCGCCCTTATGAACCCTGCTCTCAAGGTGCTCGACCGGCTGGGTGTGCTGGACGAACTCAGACCGCAGGCGGCGCCGCTGAAAATGATGCGCATCGTCGACGCAACGCGCCGGCTGATCCGCAGCCCGACCGTCACCTTCCGCGCCAGCGAAATCGGCGAGGAGCAGTTCGGGCTCAACCTGCCGAACAAAATCCTGATCCCGGTGCTTGCCAAGAAGGTCGCCGCAAATCCCGGCATTGAGTGGCGAAAGTCGATGGTCGATGCCTGGCGGCTCGACGCCGACCACGCACATGCGAGCCTCGCCGATGGCAGTGAGGTCTCGGCATCGCTGGCGGTTGCCGCCGACGGGCGCCTGTCGCCGGCGCGCGAGGCCGCCGGCATCAGGGCCTCCGCCCGACCCTATCCTCAGTCGGCGCTCGTTCTCAATTTCAGCCATCGCAGCGAGCATGGCTTCATCTCAACTGAATTCCATACCGAGACCGGGCCGTTCACGCAGGTGCCGCTGCCGGGCAAGCGCTCCAGTCTCGTCTGGGTGGTGAAGCCGGAAACGGCACAGGAACTGGCCGCGCTCGACGATGCCATGCTGTCTGTTCGGGTCGAAGAGCAAATGCAGTCCATGCTCGGCCGGGTCTCGGTCGAGCCCGGCCGCCAAGTCTACCCGCTTTCGGCGGCCTCGCCTGGTCGGTTCGCGCAAAACCGTGTGGCGCTTGTCGGCGAGGCTGCTCATGTCTTCCCGCCGATCGGGGCACAAGGCCTCAATCTCGGCATCAGGGATATCGACGATCTAATTGGAATCGCCAGCGAAAATCGCGACGATCCCGGGTCGAGGCTGAGCCTTGCCGCCTACGACACGCGGCGCCGTCCGGACATCCTGGCGCGCAGCAGTGCGGTGAACTTGCTCAACATGTCACTGCTGTCCGACATGCTCCCGGCGCAGCTTGCGCGCAGCGCCGGCCTCAACGTGCTGGGCAGCTTCGCGCCGCTGCGCGCCTTCTTCATGCGCGAAGGCCTGCGGCCGGGAAGCGGTTTTCGGGCGCTCGCCGGCGGCTTCAGGAAACAGGCCGCGCGCTGAGGCACATTTGCAAACTACCGCTTTCGGCCGAGCATTGCGCCTGCCGATAGGTAGCTTGGTGGCCAGGGCGTCGGTAAAGCATTGCATTGGAGCAACGTCTGCGCCAAATCGTACCAAGCCGAAAGTCGGGGTCGATTTTTGAGCGCGTGACGTGTAGATTCAAGACCTTAGGCGCCCTGTGCGCGCAAGCCGCTGCGGCGCCTCGGGACCGAAGTGGTGAGTGCGATGAAGACGGCCAAATTCGCGATCGGACAAGTTGTTCGCCACCGGCTGTTTCCGTTCCGTGGCGTGATCTTCGACGTCGATCCGCAATTCGCCAACACCGAAGAATGGTATGAAGCGATCCCGGCGGACATGCGTCCAAGCAAGGACCAGCCTTTCTATCACCTTCTCGCCGAGAACTCCGAGACAGAGTACATCGCTTATGTATCCGAGCAGAACCTGCTCGAGGACCGGTCGGGCGAGCCGGTGCGGCACCCGCAGATCGGCGAGATGTTCGACAAGCTGCCCGACGGGCGCTACGAGCCGAAAGGTCACTCGAAACACTGAGGGCTGAACAAGCGACAATAAAAAAGCGGGGCGCCTGCCCCGCTCGCTTTTTAGCATGCTGGAGAAACGCTCCAACAATCAGTTGGCGGTCTTCGCCTTGTCCTGCTCTTCCTTAAGCTTCTTGGCGAAGTCCTGGTTGTTCTTGGCGACGAAGTCCTGCAGCTTCTTTTGGCGGTCCTCGATGTCCGACTGCTGCAGCGGCGGGCCGTCATAGGCGCCGCTGAAGCCCGTCAGCGCAACCTTGATCGGGTTCGGCTGGTTCTGGAAATTGACCGAGGTGAGCGTGATCTGCTGGCCCTTCTTGAAGGACGCGACAAGCTGGTCGGTCAGCGGCACTTCGGCCACGCAGCGATCCGGGAAGCAGATCACATAGTCGAGCTTCTGCGCCTTGCCGGAATCGATTTGCAGGCCGATGCCCGGAGGAACGAGACGGCCGGTCGGCACCGTCACCTGGAACACCTTACGGTTCACTTTGCCCTTGAGCTCGATCAGGCTGACGCCGGTGACGAGCTGGCCATTGCCGGCTGTGACGATGTTCTGCACGTTGCAGATATCGACGTCTTCCTGCTTGGTGCAGGCCTTGAACCAGCCCTGCGGAATCTGCGGCGGCTGCTGCGCGGAAGCGGTGAAAAGCCCGGCGCCCAGAACGCCGACCACGCCTGCGGCCAGCACCGAAAGGCGATACGCGTTGCTCGTCATATGGTGCACTTTCCTCTCAAATGATCCCGGGGACCGGCTTCTTCCTGCCGTGTGGTCCCGCTACCTGTTGCCCAAATGAGGCAACAGCATGACTTCGGAGCGCGTGTTACACTGCCAGCGGCGCCGAATCCAGCCCGGTTTCCGCGTTTTCTTGCCGCGTTCTCCTGCCCTGGACGAGCCTCATCGGCGATGCGTCGACTGAACCCAAGCGACCGGCGCGCGCCGATTCAATCGGGGAGCGAAATGCTCTAGGGTGCATGTCGAATCACCAAGCTGCCCGGCAAGGAGACGGTCATGGACCGCGTTCTCGTTCGGCTGATCGCCGCGACCTCGTTTCTGGCCCTCTCGCTGCTTCCGGCTTTGTCGGAACCGAAGCACGGCATCGCCATGCAGGGCGAGCCGGCGCTGCCTGCGGACTATACGCATTTCGACTACGTCAATCCCGACCCGCCGAAGGGCGGCAGCGTCACCTATTGCGTCGTCGGCAGTTTCGACAATCTCAACCCCTTCATCCTGAAGAGCCTGCGCACCACCGCGCGCGGCATGATCGACACGGTCTACGGCAACCTGGTCTTCGAGCCGTTGATGCAGCGCAACTACAACGAGCCCTTCAGCCTCTACGGCCTGCTCGCCGACAGCGCCGACATGGACCCGGATCGCAAGAGCATCGAGTTCCACCTCGATCCCAATGCCAAATGGTCGGACGGCCAGCCGGTGACGCCGGAGGACGTGCTGTTCACCTACGATGTGTTCAAGGACAAGGGCCGCCCGCCTTACAGCGATCGCATGAGCATGATCGCCAGGCTGGAGAAGACCGGCGACCACAGCGTGAAGTTCACCTTCAACGAAAAGGCCAATCGCGAATTTCCGCTGATCGTCGCGCTGACGCCGATCATCCCCAAGCACGCCTTCGAGAAGGAGACCTTCGACAAGACCTCGCTGAAGCCGCTGATCGGCAGCGGCCCCTATACCGTGGACAAGGTGCAGCCTGGACAGCGCATCGTGTTCAAGCGCAATCCCAATTATTGGGGCAAGGACATCCCATCGAAGCGCGGCTTCGACAATTTCGACCAGATCACCATCGAGTATTTCCTCAACGCCAACGCCAAGACGGAAGCGTTCAAGAAAGGCATCTGTGCCCTCGACGACGAGACCGATCCGGTCAAGCGCGACCGCGATATCGACTTCCCGGCCTTTCGCAAGGGTGATGTGAAGCAGGAATATTTCGACACCGGTATTCCGCCGGTGGTGACGGGCTTCCTGTTCAACACCAGGCTGCCGAAGTTTTCCAATCCGGTCGTGCGGCGTGCGCTCGGCATGCTCTACGACTTCGAATGGGCCAACAAAAACCTGTTCGCCGGCAAGTTCAATCGAACCATGAGCTTCTGGCAGAACTCGGAATTGTCCGCGCTCGGCCATCCCGCCGACGAGAGAGAGAAGGCGCTGCTTGCCCCCTACCCCGGCCGCGTCCCTGCCGAGGTGATGGACGGAACCTGGCGGCCGCCGGTCACCGACGGCTCCGGCCAGGACCGCAAGGTGCTGCGAGCGGCTTTCGAGCTCCTGAAAAGCGCTGGCTATCACGTAGAGGACGGCCGGATGGTCGACCCTGAAGGCAATCCCTTCGGCTTCGAGATCATGACGTCATCGCAGGACGAGGAGCGGCTTGCGGCTCTCTATCAGCGCACGCTGGAGAAGATCGGCATCGATGTAACCATCCGCGGCCTCGACGGCGATCAAATCCAGTCGCGCAAGCAGCGCTTCGACTTCGAGGTGCTGATCGGCACAAGCGGATTCAACAATTCGCTCTCGCCCGGCAGCGAGCAGGTGGGGCGCTGGGGATCCGTCGCCGCCAAGCAGGAGGGTTCATTCAACCTGGCCGGCGTCGCCGATCCCGCGGTCGACGCGGCGATCAACGCGATGCTGAATGCCCGCACGAAGGAAGACTATGTCGCTGCGGTGCGCGTTCTCGATCGGCTGCTGATATCGGGCAACTACATGGTGCCCATGCAATACAACACGCAGCAGTGGCTGGCTTACTGGAGCTACCTGGAACATCCGCAAAAGACGCCCATATTCGGCTATCAGCTGCCGACATGGTGGCGAAAGCCCAACTGACGCGATCCCCCGCCTGACACCGACCAAGCAAGGAGACGAGCATGAGCGCGGAGAACTCGATCACCATCGATGTGGTGTCGGATGTCGTCTGTCCCTGGTGCTTCATCGGCCAGAAGCGGCTGGACAGGGCGATCGCCGCTGCCGGCGATATCGACGTGCACGTGCGCTGGCGGCCGTTCCAGCTCGATCCGACCATTCCGCAAGGCGGCATGGGTCGCCGCGAATACATGCTGGGCAAATTCGGCAGCGAGGAACGCATCCATCAGATCCATGCGCGCATTGAGCCGCTCGGCGAGGCGGAAGGGATCCATTTCGCCTTCGGCGCCATCAAGGTCGCTCCCAACACGCTGGACGCCCACCGCGTTATCCGTTGGGCGGGGCCTGCCGGCGAGGACGTGCAGAACCGGTTGGTGCGACGCCTCTTCCAGCTGAATTTCGAGGAAGGCGCCAATCTCGGCGACCATGCCGTCCTAACCGAAGCCGCCCGCGAAGCCGGCATGGACGGCTCCGTGGTCCAGACGCTGCTGCCGACGGATGCCGATGTCGAGGCGGTGCGCAACGAAATCGCCACCGCCTCGCGCATGGGCATCACCGGCGTGCCCTGTTTCCTGCTCGAAGCCAAATATGCCGTTATGGGCGCGCAGGACGCCGCCACGCTGGCCGATGCTATCCGCCAGGTCGCTGCGGCCAAGGCGCGCGGTGAGCTCGAAACGGCGGGCTAGACCAAGTTCGCATCACCCCTCCGTCCAGCCGACGCGGAAGCCCGTGATGACTGCTGAGAGAGATTCCCGCGGTCTACGGCGGTTGATTCGAGGTAACCCCAGGTCTCCTGAAGGGACTTTTCGAGCCCTTCAACCATGGACCGGCCGCGCATCGGGCTGAATATTCCTTCACAAAACCGTGTTTTTGGCTTCCCCTGGGGAAAGTCCTTTCCAGCCGAAACTCTGTTCCCAACCGGCTGAACCAAAACACGAATTCCGCTCCGATAGATATCAGCCGGCAAAGCTTTTCTGTTGCCTTCATGCCACGGCCGGTAACCCTGTTCCCATTCGGAGGAAGAAAATTAATGGAAAATGATCAATTGGTGTTACCATGTGTAACAAAACAGGAAAGGTTCGGGCGGGATCGTGATTCGGGTCGGTAGACCGCGACGTACAGTACCGGAGCAAACATCCAGCGAGGCGGCAAGGCCCTCGCCCCTGACGCCGGTATCGTCGATGCGCACATTCTGGGGGCTGATGCGAGCCTACTGGTTCTCCGACCGGTGGAAGGAAGCCTGGACCCTCACCCTCGTCATCGCGCTGCTGACAGCGCTCTCCAGCAAGGCTGGCGTGTGGTTTGCCATGGCATCGGGCGAGCTGGTGAATTCGATCGCCTTCTTCCACGACGCCGCCAATATCAATCCGCTCCAGACGCTTCTTACCAATGCCGGCATATTGGTGCTGTTGGTCGTGCTCAAGGACGCCGGCTTCACCGGAGTGCGAAATCTCGTTTCCGCAACCTTGCATCGCAAATGGCGGGGCTGGCTGAACAGCCAATTCAACCGGGCGCTGCTCGACGGCAACCATACCCATTTCCATGCCCAGCATGGCTCGGTTGCCGGCGGTATCGTCGCTCCCGACAACATCGACCAGCGCATCCAGGAATCGATCAAGGACATGACGGGCGGCGCCATCGGCCTCGCCATGGGCGTGCTGGGCGTGGCGACCTCGCTTTACTTCGTCGGCGAGAATTTGATCGGGGCCTCGGTGGAGGTCAAAGGGCTGGAGTTCCTCGGCAGCTACGGCAGTGCCGTGCTGGCCTTTCTGGCGGTCGCGACCTACGTGCCGCTCAACACCTGGATTGCGGTGAAGCTCGGCGGCCTGCTCGAACGTCTCAACATCCGCATGCAACAGGCCGAAGGCAGTTATCGCAGCGAATTGACGACCTTCCTGCGCCGCAGCTTCCACGTCGCCGCCTCACACGGCGAGGATGTGCAGAAGACGATGCACGACAAGCTCTATGTCGACATCGACAAGACCTGGGGGCGGCTGAACGTCGTCAACACCAGCTACATGTCGTTCGAGCTGATCTACAATTTCATCGGCGCCCGCATCGTTTCCTACGGACCCGGTCTCGTGCCGTTCATTCACAATGGCTTCGATCTCAAGGGCTACATAACCGGCTCTGAAATGGTCGCGCAGCTGATCAGCCAGTGTTCGTGGTTCATCCATGTCATGCCCGCGATCGCCACGCTTAGGGCCAACAGCCAGCGTGTGACCGAGCTCGCCAGCGCCATCGAGAACGTCCAGCAGCCGCAGGAGTTCTATCGCCAGACCGGCCGCTCGGACTTCAGCTATGCCACGCAAAATCCCGTCTTCGGCCTGACCATCCAGAAGCTGGAGCTGGCGCATCAGGGCGAGGACGCAACGCCCTTCCTGAGCGCCGCCAACCTGCGCTTCCGCCGCGCCGAGTGGACATTCCTCAAGGGTGAGTCCGGCTGCGGCAAGACCTCGCTGATCAAGGCAATCAATGGTCTGTGGCCCTATGGCCGCGGCACCATCGTGTTCCCGGAAGGGGTAACGAGCTTCTATGCCGCCCAGGAGGTCAAGCTGCAGCAGGTCTCGCTGAAGCAGCTCGTCTGTCTGCCGGGTTCGGAAAACGATCACACCGACGTGCTGGTAGCGGCCGCCCTGCACAAGGCCGGCCTCGGCGAATTCATTGGGCACCTGGCCGATGAGAGCCGCGAAGGCAAGCTCTGGGATCAGGTTCTGTCAGGCGGGCAGAAGCAGAAGCTGGTGGTAGCCCGCATCATCCTGCAGCAGCCGGGACTGCTCTTCCTCGACGAAGCGACCGGCGCTCTCGACCCCGAAGGCAAGATCGCCTTCCACGAAGCGATCAAGGTCAATTGCCCGGATGTAACCGTGATCAGCGTGATGCACGAGGCCGTTCCGCCGCGGTCGCTTTCCGGAGAGGAATTCTATCATAGCGTCGTGGCGATCTCCGATGGCGTCGCGACCAAGAAGCCGCTCGCTCCCGCTCTGCCGCGCGAGCTCACGACGATCCTCGCGCAGCCCCGGCCGGCCGAGGACAAATGGTTGCGCTTCCGGCGGCTCAAGCAGAAATAGCAATCAGTCCAGCCCTGGTCCGTCGCCTCGGCAGCGGCCACTGTCGATCACAGTCTCGCGATCCGGCAATGCTTCGCTCATTTTCAGCGCTCGTCGCGATTGACTCGGCAAAACGCGCTCCTATGTTGCGCCCGCTCGCAGATTTGAAACCTACAGCGCCACGCGCCCTTCGGACGCGTAAGGGACGCTGTAGAATCTTAGAATTGCGCATGATCCTTTCGAAAATCGGAGCCGATTTTTCGGGGAGTCATGCGCTACCCCGCGAGCAGAAAGGTCAAACCCGCCATGCCTGGCGACAGTCACAGTCGAACGCAACCGCCGTCCGCCTTGACGTGACCTGACGGCTCACGTCCTGCCGGACGGCAAGGAGTGAGCCATGAATGAATTCGCATCCGTATTGGACGACGAAGCGGTCGCCGTCGCCCGTGTTCTTGCCAACGACCACGTCGCGGACGTCGTCGAAGCCCTCAACCGCGAACCTCGCGAGACGGCCATCGAGCTGCTCTGCGCGGTGCCGTTCGAGCGGTTGGTCGAAATCTTCGACCAGCCGGAGCTCGAAAGCGCGCCGGAACTCGCCGCAGCCCTGCCGCGCGCGAAAGCAGGCAAGCTGCTCACCGCCATGTCGGTCGACCGCGCAGCCGACATCCTGCGCGAGCTCGATGAGCCTGCGCGCTCGGAACTGCTTGGCGCGCTTGCCCCACCGCTGCGCGCGACGCTGCTTTCGATTCTCGGTTATCCCGAGGGCAGCGCCGCCTCGATCATGACGACCGAGTTCGTCAGCGTGCCTTCGGACTGGACCGTCGGCCGCACGCTCGACTATATCCGCAAAGTCGAGCGCACGCGCGAGACCGTCTATGCGATCTACATCACCGACAAGGCCACGCAGCTCCTGCTGCGGGCGACGGGCTTGCGCCGGCTGATCACCGGCGAGCCTCAGGACTCGATCCTGTCGGTGGCGCCGGATCGCATGCCGGTCACGGTCACGCCACTGACCGATCGCGAAACGCTGGCGCAGACGATCTCCAAATACGATCTGCTCGCCCTGCCGGTCGTGGATCACGGCAAGATCCTCGGCATCGTCACCGTTGACGACATCATCGACACCATGGTCGAGGAAACGACCGAAGACGCTCATCGTTTCGGCGGCATGGAGGCGCTGGACGAGCCCTATATGAAGATGGGCTTTCTCGCCATGATCCAGAAGCGGGCCGGCTGGCTCTGCGCGCTGTTCCTCAGCGAGATGCTCACGGCGAACGCCATGCAGAGCTACGAGGGCGAGTTGGAGAAGGCGATCGTGCTCACCCTCTTCATCCCGCTCATTATGAGCTCGGGCGGCAATTCCGGCTCGCAGGCGACCTCGCTCGTCATCCGCGCGCTGGCGCTGCGCGAGATCGGCCTTCGCGACTGGTGGCGTGTCGCCTTGCGCGAGCTGCCGACCGGTTTGGTGCTCGGCTCGATCCTCGGCATAGTCGGCATCTGCCGCATCGCGCTCTGGCAGTATTTCGGCTTCTACGACTATGGCCCGCATTGGATGCTGATCGCGGCAACGGTGGGCGCGGCGCTGGTCGGCATCGTGACCTTCGGCTCGCTGTCGGGATCGATGCTGCCTTTCGCGCTGAAGCGCATCGGCTTCGATCCGGCAAGCGCCTCGGCACCGTTCGTCGCCACGCTGGTCGATGTCACCGGGCTGGTGATCTATTTCTCAGTGGCTCTGGTGATCCTGCGCGGCACGCTCCTCTAGCCAAGAAGCTTCGCGCCGCCGGCATGGCCGGCGGCGCCTTCCCGGCTTGGCTTCAAACGCGCTCGCCGTTCTTCACGCGATAGGTCGGCTTGTACATGGTGACCAGCTCCTCCGCCGCTGTCGGGTGAACGGCCATGGTGCGGTCGAAATCGTCCTTGCTCAGCCCCGCTTTCAGCGGAATGCCGAGCAGCTGCGCCATCTCGCCGGCGTCAGGTCCCAGGATATGGGCGCCGAGCACTTTCCGCGACGCGCCGTCGACCACCAGCTTCATCAGCATCTTTTCGTCGCGGCCCGACAGCGTGTGCCGCATGGGACGGAAAGACGCGCGATAGATCTCGATGTCCGGGAAGCGCTTGACCGCCTCGTCCTCGGACAAGCCGACGGTGCCGATCTCGGGCTGCGAAAACACGGCCGTCGGAATGGTATCATGGTCTGGCGCTGTCGGATTGCCTTTGAAGGCTGTCTCGATGAAACACATCGCTTCGTGGATGGCGACCGGCGTCAGTTGCACGCGGTGGGTGACGTCGCCGATCGCCCAGATATTGTCGATGCTGGTGCGGGAAAATTCATCGACGATGATCGCGCCGGTCTTGCCGAGCTCAACGCCGACGCCTTCGAGGCCCATATTCTCCGTGTTCGGGATGCGGCCGATCGCCAGCATGACCTGGTCGACGGTCAGCGTCTGACCACTGGAGAGCAGCACGTCCAGTCTGCCTTCAGCGGTCTTGCGCACCCATTCCGAGATCGAACGGCAGAGGATCCTGATCCCCTTCTTCTCCATTGTCTCGTGCAGCGAGCGGCGAAGGTCCATATCGAAGCGCGAAAGAATTTCTTGGCCACGGTAGACCAGCGTGGTGTCGACGCCCAGTCCATGAAAGATGTTGGCGAATTCGACGGCGATATAGCCGCCGCCCTCGATCATGATCGCCTTCGGCAATTCCTTGAGATCGAAGGCTTCGTTGGAGAAGATGCAATATTCGTGGCCGGAAAGCGCCGGGTGCGGAGCCGGACGGCCGCCCGTGGCGATCAGGATCTGGTCGGCGCTGACGGTGCGGTCTTCGGCAGTGAGATAGACGGAATGTGGATCGACCAGCACGGCGCGCGAGTGGAAGGCCTCGCCGCCCGCACCTTCGACATTCCTCTTGTAGATCGCCTCCAGCCTGGCGATCTCCTTGTCCTTGTTGGCGACCAGCGTCGGCCAGTCGAAGCTTGCCTCGGGCACCATCCAGCCATAGCCGGCGGCATCGGCGAAATGTTCGGGGAATTGCGAGGCATAGACATAAAGTTTCTTCGGCACGCAGCCGCGGATGACGCAAGTACCGCCATAGCGATACTCCTCGGCAATGGCGACGCGCTTGCCGAGCGAGGCGGCCACACGGGCCGCCCTCACCCCGCCGGAGCCGCCGCCGATGACGAAGAGATCATAGTCGTAACCGGCCATCGAAAGGACTCCTGCGCAATGGAAGTGTGTCACAGGTAGGCGGACAGCAGGCAAAAGAAAAGCCCGGAAATCCGGGCTCTTCTGGTCAAGTCGGCCGTCGGCCGCTTGAAACGGATCAGTTCTGCGAATTGTCGGCAGGAGCCGAGTTGTCGGCAGGAGCCTGGTCGTCTGCAGGCGCCGAATTATCGGCAGGAGCGGAGCCGTCGGCAGGAGCGGCCGCATCCTTCGCAGGCTTGGCAGGAGCCGCGGCCTTTGCGGCGGCGGCGAGCGTTTCGCCGACCTGCTGGGCGAGGTCGCGGGCGACCCCGTTCTGCCAAATGTCTGCCGCCTTCACCAGGTCGCGCGTGACCGCCGGGCCGCTGTCGAGCAGCTTCTTGCCGGCTTCCGAGCTGTAGAAAGTGGCGATATCGTTGAGGTCCTTTTCGGAAAACACCTTGGCGTAGGCGAGCGCCGCCTCCTTCTCCAGGTCGGCGCGGCGCGCCGCCAAGCCCATGGCCTTTTCGGTGACCGTCTTGCCGATCAGTTCCTGCATGTCGGGGTTCTTCTGGATCAGCTGGTTCTCAAGCGCGGCCGCCGCCTGCGGCAGGATATTGTCGAACGGGTCGGTAGCGTGGATAGCCGCAACTGCGGCCCGTGCGGCCTTCAGATGCGATTCGCTGATATCCTGCGAAAACGCCGGCGAGGACAGCGCAAGCACCGCTGAGGCCGCCAGAATGGTCGAAAGGCGGCGAACCCGTTTATGCAACATCATGGTCGATAGAACTCCCTGGTTTTCGGGCGGCATGGACGGTTTGGATGCCGTCGCCGCCGGCGATGACGGCGGTTGACGCCAGCCCGATGAATAGACCGTGCTCGACAACGCCTGGAATGGCGAAGAGAGCATTCGAAAGCGCTCTTGTATCCGGAATGCGGCCAAAAGATGCATCGAGGATAAAGTGGCCGCCGTCTGTAACAAATGGCTGCCCCCCCGTCATCCTCAATGTCACCGGGCCGGCAAGGCCGAGGCTTGCCGCCGCCGCGCCGACCGCGATCTCGGTGGCGCGCAGGCCGAACTTGTTGACCTCGATCGGCAGCGGGAAACGGCCGAGCGTCTCGACCATCTTGGACCGGTCGGCAATCACGATCATGCGCTGCGACGCCGCCGCGACGATCTTTTCGCGCAGCAGCGCCCCGCCGCCGCCCTTGATCAACGTTAGCGCGGGATCGATCTCGTCGGCGCCGTCAATGGTGAGGTCGAGCTCCGGCGTTTCCTCGAGCGTCGACAGCGGCACGCCAAGCTCGCGGCAGAGTGCCTCGGTGCGCTCGGATGTGGGCACGCCGATGACGCTGAGGCCGGTCGCGACCTTTTCGGCGAGCAGCCGGACGAACTCGTCGGCGGTCGTGCCCGTGCCGATGCCGAGCCGCATGCCGCTGCTGACATGGGCGAGCGCCGCACGCGCGGCCTCGACCTTCAACTGCCTTGCGTCCATGCCGCTCCTGTCCCCGGTTTCCATGGTTTGGCGCGCCTCCTAGCATTTTTGCCTTTCCCGTCAAAGGCTCTGCCTGTGGACCGACGGAGGCGGCTTGCTTGACCACCGCGCAGCTTGTATCGGCTGCGGAACCTCAATCATTCAGGACTGGCCATGACCCGACCGATCATCGTGTTCGACCTCGACGGGACGCTCATCGACACCGCGCCGGATCTGCTCGACAGCCTCAACCACAGCCTGGCGGCCGCGGAGCTTGCCGCGGTCGACCAAGCCGGCTTCAAACGCTACGTCGGCCATGGCGGCCGCGTCATGATCGAACGCGCGCATGCGGCGCAAAACAAGGCGCTGATGGCGGAAGAGCACGACCGGCTGCTGAAGCTTTTCCTCGACCACTATACGATCAACATCCCTGGCAAGTCCTGCCCGTATCCCGGCGTCGTCGCAGCCCTCGATCGCTTCCAGGCCGCCGGTTATCTGATGGCGGTTTGCACCAACAAGTATGAAGCGAATTCGGCGACGCTGATCGGCGCGCTCGGTCTCGACAAATACTTTGCCGCGATCTGCGGCCAGGACACTTTTGCCTTCCGCAAACCCGACCCGCGCCATCTGACCGAAACCATCAAACTGGCTGGCGGCGATCCGCACAACGCCCTGATGGTCGGCGATTCGCAGACCGACATCGACACCGCCAAGGCGGCCGGTATTCCGGTGGTGGCGGTCGATTTCGGCTATACGGATCGTCATGTGCGCGAGTTCGAACCGACGCTGGTGATCTCGCATTTCGACACGCTGACGCCGGAATTGGCCCAGCGTCTGATCGCTGCGGCGCGCTGAGCGCCTGCCCAGATCGAGCCGGCAGGAACCTGAAATCGATCCGCAGGATAACGACGGCACATTGCCTTGACTTCGCGCACCCGCCTCCCTTATATCGCGGCTCGCTTCAGCCTTCGGGCAACGAGCGGGCGATTAGCTCAGCGGGAGAGCACACCCTTCACACGGGTGGGGTCGCAGGTTCAATCCCTGCATCGCCCACCATCCAACTTCCTGAAAGTTGGATGATCCGGCCGCGATGAACCTCTTCAATTTCGTGCAGCGGGACAGCTCGCGTCCGGGAGGACGCTTAGATCAGGCCTCGGCGCACATTCAAATGCGTTACTCCCGTCACCAGAATGGCGCCAGTCATGAAGTAGAGCGTGGCTATGATGTTGCCCTGATGGAAATGCAGCCCGGCAAACAGCAGGGCCATAACCACGGCAAGAAATGCGATTACACGCGAGAAGTTATCGGGCATGGGGCAGCGAACCTATGCAAATAGGATGATGGCCGCCCTCAATCAGCCGCGCGCTCCATAGATCGGTTTTCGCTTTTCCGCAATTGCCTTTTGAAGCACTGCCGCAATATGGTGCCTGCTGCGGCGGGTGCCGACAACCGGGCCGCTGCCCTTGTCGCCGACATTTCGTTCGAAGGCGCTGAGTTCGTCGGTCGGGGTCGGTCGGACTGGTCCATGCAGGGCGGCGGCAAGCCGCTGCTGGACAGGCGACGCTTCTGTGATCGCCTTCACATACGCCGCGGAGGCGTCGCGCACAGATATCGCACCGGGTGGCACTGATGCATGGGCTCCAACGGCCTCCGGGCCTGAAAGCTCGGCAGGGAGTTTCGATCACCTAGCCATTTTCAGATTTGCTGTTCGCGCGCGTCGGTCACCTCCCGCCACGCGCGCGAACGGCGTTTCGTGGTTCGGTTCGCGTCCGCCAGCGCGCTCCGGTTTCCCGCTGCAAGGGACAGTTGCCGGCCAATTTGAGTGCCGGCAGCGCACGACTGGCGCCCGATCTACAAAGGCCGTCGTGTGTTGCCGCAATCGCACGAAAGGAGACAGGCCTTGATCGAGCATGCACTTGTCATACAATTTCCGCTCAACGAGAGGCGGAACCGCATCATGTCCACAGCCAGCGCAGACGACAGGAGCACCCTGCCGCGTCTGGCGCGGATCGATCCGCGCCAGTTCGATCTGCTGTTCGGCGGCTGCAAGGTCGAACGTTATGCCGCCGGTCAGCACCTGTTCGTCCAGGAGGACGCATCCGACCGCATCTACGGCGTGATGAGCGGCACGGTCGAGATTTCGCTCTATTCACCGGGCGGGCAGAAGCTGGTGGCCAATATCGAGCTGTCGCGCAGCCTGATCGGCGAGATCGGCGCGCTCGACGGACGCCCGCGCACGGCAACCGCCATTTGCCTCACCGCATGCGAGCTGGTTTCTCTCAGTCGCACGCAACTCTTTGATCGCATTGAAAAAAATCCACCGCTAGCGCGCGCCATGATCGAGCTGCTGTGCACGCGGCTGCGCTGGGTCAGCGGCGAGCTTGGCGACCAGGCCTTCTTCGGCATCGAGGCCCGGCTGGCGAAACGGCTGGTGTTCCTCAGCGGCGTCATGGCCGACCCCGCCGGCTGGATCCCGATTTCGCAATCGGAACTCGGCGAATTCCTCGGCGCGACGCGCGAGTCGGTCAACAAGACGCTCAACGACTGGCGCAACCGGCACATGATCGACATCAAACGCGGCGGGCTGCGCATCACAAATGCCGCCGCGCTGAACCACATCGCCGCTTCGCAGGACGACGACTGAACGATTCTGACCCGAATCAGAGCCGCGAAATCAGGTAGCGCAGCGCGGACCGGCTCGGCATGAAGAAGTAGCCGCCGCCTTTCGTGGTGACGAATTGCGGCATGTCCCTGAGCACCGTCACCTTTTCCCAGGACGGAATCGAGAATCGGCCGCCGCCGTCGCGCGCGCCGATCGTCGGATCCTTTTCGCCGACAAGGCCTTGGAACGAGCTCGACGAGACCCAGGTCTGCTGAATGAACTCGTATTGGCGTTCGATGTCGGCGTTGAGGCACATGAAGAGAAGCCCCTTCTCGACCTTCCCGCTGCGGTCCTTCTTCTCATAGGTGCGGCCGACGCGCAGGATGCGGTGGCGCTTGCCGATCCTGATCTGCGTCTCGCGATCCTCGCCAAGCGAGTCGCGCGGATTGGAACGGCGTATGTGCGAGCCGAGCGGACAGCGATGCCCCTGCGGGTCCTCGGCGCCGAGCGCGAAGTCGTTGTCGACGCCACGACCCGGGCGGCCATCGGGGTTGCGCACCAGCGAACTGCCGTCCTGCCAGCGGCCGAGCATCTTGGCCGCGACCCAGCGCGGCGTGATGGCGTTGTCGCCGGTCTCGCGCGCAGCCCGCGCGGCGGCATGCTTGCAATAGTCATCGAATAACTCGACATGCTGCTCGAACTGGCGCACGACCAGGAACGAGCCGTTGCGGCCGAAATCGCGCGGCGGCGGGGGCTGACCGGGGATCTGCCGGTTGCGCCGCACCTGAGACAGGATGCCGGTCCGATCCTGTGCTGCCCGGACGGAGGGCGAGGCTGGATAGAACCCATGCTCGTCGCGATAGCCGAACAGGAACTCGCCCGGCGCGACCAGGTGCATCGGCGCGGCACCCTTGCTGGCGCGCGACGTACCCCTGACGATCGGCTGCGAGACGCCGTCGGCAAAGCCGAAATGCTCGTAGGCGCGGGCGCGCTCCGGCTTGCCGTCGTTGCCGGCATGTTGCGTTGTCCCACCGTCCTTCTTTGGCTCGCGGTTCACGACAAGCGGCAATTCGGCAACGATCTTCATCCCCGCGCCCGTCGTCTTTCGCTTCGCGGCCGCAACCTCCCCCTTCAGTACCGCCGGCTCCGCGGCGTAGCAGATGACGACTGCGTCGACCGGCGCCGTGGCCGAACCCCACTGCCATTTGTCAGGCGCATCGGGGCCGGTGTCGTCGAGGATGCGGCTGCGCTCTGGATTGCCCATGCCGTGGCGAAAGGCAGCTGGGAATGTGTCCAGCGGATCGTCGTCGACGCCGCCCTTCAGCCCAAGACGGCGCAAACCGTCGGGACCGAAGGCCACCGTCATGGCGCGTCCGGCCGGCACGCCGTCGCCGAAACTGGTCTTGTCGATGACGAAGTCCAGCCACGCTCTGCGTTGCATGGCCGGCAGTTCTTCCGGCACCCGGATCGCCAGCATATGCGCGTGGCCAAGCGCGCCGAACGGGCCGAAGAAAATGGATTGGATCTCGCCGGCTTCCAGTTCTTCCACGGGCGAAGGCGCCGGTTCACGGCCGACGGTTGCAGCCGGCCTTGCCTGCGGCCGCTGCAGCGAGCCGAACAGGCTCACCCAGTTGCGGGCCTCGCTGCCGGTGGCGGAAGCAATGCCGCGCCGGATCTTCGAGTTGATACGGATGCGCGCGGTGTTGAGATGCGGATAGGCAGAGTACCAGAACAGCGTCGACACCTGCTGACGCCGCGCCCAGCGCTTGAAGCGGTCCCCGTCGCGCGCGCCGTCGAGGAAGAGCCAACGCGTGCGCGGGTAGCCTTCCGTGTTGCTCCATACGCCGGTCAGGCCCTCTGAGGCCTTGGCGATGAAGTCCTCGAGATAGCTTTCCCAGCTGCCGCCATAGTTGGAGAAGAACATCAGCTTGTCGGTGCCCGGCAGCAGCACCCAGCGGGCGAAGTGAATGGTGTTTATGGTGGCGAGGAACCCCGGCTTGAACACCTTCTGCGCCGATATCGAGATCAGGTAGAAGGAAAGCCTCAGCGCCAGCCGCCGCAAGGTGCCGGCCTTCATCGTCGATATCGCGGTGAGATGGTTTTGCGCGCAGTGGTCCTCATTGGCGAGTATCCTGTCCAGCGCGCCGAGATCGATCGGCGTGTTCTGCGGCCGGTCCTTGTCCTCGAGGCGCCGCAGGCTGAGGAAGCACAAGCCGATGAACAGCAGGGCTATCGCGAGCAGCCCCAGCACCGCCAGCAGAAGCGCGGTGCCGGCAATTGCGACGTTGGTGAAGGTGACACCGTGCGGATTGCCGAACACGAGCACATAGGTCATGCGCCAGCAGGCAAGGATGACGATCGCGACGGTGGCGAGCACGGCCGGCGCAAGCAGTGTCGTCGTCAAGGCCCGCCACCAGCGGCCCGGGGGCCGCTCCAGCAGGCTCTCAGCCGGCTCGAAGGCCCAGCCGAATTGCCCTAGCGACTGGGCATGCCGGCGCGCCTCGGTGAGCACAGCAAGGGCGTTGCCTGTACCCGCGCGCGGCTTTTCGACGATCTCGCGCACGCTGTCGGCGAGCTCTGCCTCGGCAAGGATGCGGCGCACCGAATGGCCAGGCGTTCCGGAAAAAACCAGCCCTGCCGTGCTGCCGAAGGACGGCGAGATCTCGATGTGATGCTTCTTCAGGAAGTCCTGCAGCGAAGCGTCGTCGGGCAGACCGCATACGGCCCTGAAGATCGGCCGCAGCCGGTGGCCTATGGCCTGCGTGATGGCACCGATGACATCGTCGGTGCTGCCGTCGCCGGAGATTTCGAGGACGAGCGCGCCCGTCTCGAGGTCCAATTTCTCGTCCCTGCCGGTGGCGGCGACAGCCAGGCTGGCGAAGTGGACCGTGCCGACATTGTCGAGCGCATTGCCCACCTCGTCGATCGCCGGGTTGCCAAGTGCGCCGACCTTGTCGCGCACGGCATCCAGCGGCACCGCACGCCTGATCGGGCAAACCACGGTGACCATCGACTGGTCGACTGTGCGGCAAAGCGGCGAGCGCTCGAAATCGACCTTGAGGCTGGCCGGATAGGCGCCGACATTGACCATCTTGCCGGCTCTGCCGCGCGCGCGGCGGAGCTTGGGCTTGCTGAACAGGGCGCGAACGCATTCGCCGATCTGAATGCGGGCCATCTCGGCCCCGATGCACAGATGAATGCCGTGGCCGAACACCATGTAATCGCGATAAGGCCGCGAGGTGTCGAATTCGTTTGGCCTTTGCACGATTTCCGGATCGAACATGGCGGAAAGCGTCGCCGGCATGACGACCGTTCCGGCCTTCACAAGGCGCTCTCGCCGCGTGCCTTGGCCGATGACCGCGTCACGGGCGGTGTAGCGCCACGGACCGACCCAGATCGGCTTGAAGCGCATGGCTTCCAGGATCGCCCGATCGAGTTTGCCGGTACCGCCCGCTGCAATGGCTGCGTCGACAGCCTGCCTTGCATCTGACCGCGACAGGATGACGTCCAGGCAATTGCCGCCGGCAAGCACATTGGTCGGAACGAAGCCGGCAATCATGCCGAGCATGATCGAATGGATGTCGGGCTGCGATAGGCGCCCTTGATCCATGAGCGCGACGAGGCGCGCCAGCGGCCGTTCGTCCTTCCCTCCCCTGTCCCTGATCGCGGCAATCGAGCGGTCGATGACCTTGATCAGACGATCGCCGCCGACGATCGCGAGCTGACGTGTCGTTGGGCTCGCTGTCGGATCGGAAAAGAACAGCGCGCTGAGCGCGATCGACCAGTCGGCGAATTCGGTTTCATCGTCGATCTCGAGGCCGAAATAGTCGCGACAGATGCGTACCGGAACGATCTTCATCAGCCCGCCGATGGCGTCGAAGCCGGGGCTGGCCCGGGTCATGATGTCGCGCGAATGACGCTCAGCGATCGGCCTGACGGCGGCTTCGACTTCCGCCGGCGGAAAGGCGCTCAGCACGGCCGATTTCATTTGCCGGTAGGCGGCCCCGTCCTGCATGCCGAGGATGAAGTTCGATCCCCTGGCCAGTTCCGCCATTTCCGGCCCGTACGGCGTCTCGAACTCGTCGCCGCGCTCCAAAATGTCGCGCACATCGACGCCTTTGGTGACAAGCAGGAAATTGCCGAAGGCCAGGTTCGGCCAGAAGCGGCGCAGCAGCGCCAGCAGCCAGCGCGGGTCGTTGAAAAGGAAGCCGGCGATACGGGACGCAAGCCCCTTGGCGCGGAGCCGGTCGATATCGAAGGGCGGCATTTCGGCGACAGGGCGCTGGCTCTTCTGGGCAGCGCGGACAGCAGCGAAATACTTCAACTTGATCATGCGCGTTCGAGCCCCCCGGCTGTCCACGTCACTGCGATGCCGGCTATTGTCTGGCCTAGGTTTGGTTCGGTCCGGCGTATGTGATTTTTTTCACAATCATCGGTGTTCGGTTCCGGCAATCATGCGATGGACTTGGCCTGGCCGAAATTCGCGATCAGGAAGTTGTTCTTCGCAGGATCGACGAACGGTATCCAGCGAATCCGCTGCTCGGAAAAATCGGGATGCCTGGTTGCCAGAATGGCGCGTTCGCGTTCGGCCTCCTCAAGACGGCCGCTCCGCATCAAGGCGCCGATTTTGAGGAACCTGGCGTAGAAATAGCCCGGCGAAAGGTTGAGCGAGCGATCGGCAACCGCAATTGCGGCCGGCCAGTCCTCGACCAAACAGTATGCGGCAGCCAGCTCGCCCAGATTGTGAAAGCGGTAGAGGTCGAACGGGCTCAGCCGCTCGGTATCCAGGAAGGACGGGATCGCGCCGGCGGCATCGCCAAGCAGCAGCCGCGCGCTGCCCATTGCCGAGCGGGCGAAGGCAAAGCTCGGATTGATGTGGATCGCCTCGGCCAGATGCTCCGCCGCAGATGCCGGCTGGCCGCGCATGATGTCGGCAGCCCCGAGATAGGCGTGCGGCCGCGCGTCGAGGCTGTCCATCAAGAGCGACTTGCGCGCAAATTCTTCGACCTTGGCCAGGTCGTCGCTGTCGCCGAAGCGCAGCCATGCGCGCCAGAAATACCACCATGCCAGCTCGTTCAGCACGGCGCTGGAATTCGGATCTTCCTGGTAAGCCTTCTCGAAGAATTCGAGCGCGATCTCGGTGTCTTTGCGCGTGCGCCTGTTCATGTGCCAGCGGCCCCGCCGCACCAGCTGCCAGGTCTCGAGGCTTTCCCACGGCACCTGGAAGGTGCGCACCTGCTCGGCTCGGTCGACCTCCTTGTCGAGGATCGAAACGATCTCGCTGCCGATCTGGTCGCGCAGCCTGAAGATGTCGATGAGGTCGCGGTCGAAGCGCTGCGACCAGACCAGGCGCCCGTTCGACGTGTCGGTCAGCGAGGCGTTGAGGCGTATCTGCCCGCTGTGGCGCGCCAGCGTGCCGCCGACGATGTAGCGCGCGCCAAGCGCATTGCCGATGAGCCTGGTTCCGAGCTGGTCGTCGCGAAACTGGAAGCTGGAGCCCTTCGCGATCACCGAGAGCCAGCGGGTGTTGGACAGGCCGTAGATGATGTCTTCCGCAATGCCGTCGGCCATGTAGCCGACGTCAGGCTCGCCTCCGTTGCTGCCGTGAAACGGCAGCACCGCGATTGCCGGCGGGCCCTTCGATGCGAGTCTGTCATGGACGGGAGCGGTAGGGATGGCGGCCAGGGGCGCAGCAATCGCCGCGCCGTTGCCGCCGCGTCCGGCGATCAGCACACGTACAGGCAGGGCGATGTTCTTGAGCATGAACTCGCCAAGGTCGGTGAAAACCGCGGCCGTCTTGTCCTTCACGTGGTGCCAGGTCGTCTCTGAGATGGCTAGACCGTCATGTGGAGCGAATTCCTGCAGGCGCGCGGCAATGTTGACGTCGTCGCCATAGAGGCGGCCCTCGCGGACGATGACGTCTCCGGTGTTGATCCCGGCCCGGAACGGCATGCGCATCTCATCCGCGGCCGAGGCATTGAGCGCCATGATCCGGTCCTGGAAATCGAACGCCGCGCGCAAGGCTTCGATTGGATTGCCGAATTCGGCCATGATGCTGTCGCCGGCAACGCCAAACGTGCGGCCGCCAAAGGCGCCGCAACTGTCGGTGATGATATCGCGCCTTTCCTCGAAGGCCGCGACGGCGCGCTCGTCGTCGATGCCCATCAGCCGCGAAAAACCAACGGCGTCGATAGAAATGATTGTCGCAAGCTGACGGGTATAGTTCCGTTCAGCCATGGTTGAGCCCCCGGTCCCTGTTTTCGGTTCAGAACAGGCGACTTCCGCTCCAAAAAAACTTCGCCGTTTGCCGATGGAAGATCCCCGGCAGGCTCGGCGCGCCGTTGCCACCCTGTTGGTCCGGGACTCTAACAGGGTCTGGCCAAAAGCTCTACCACGAACAGCTAATGGAAGGCGGTTTCGGCGCAAGCCATGGTCGTTACCTGAAGTCCGATGTTGCAGAAGCCTCCTTACTTGTTGGATTCACGCCGTTTTACTTATTTAAGCTTTCGCGAATAGAGGTCGCGCCGGCCGTGACGGACCAACTGTGGAGCAAGGCGTTGCGGCCCGTTGGCGGAACCAACGGGCCCGGATTCGAGTTGTCAGCGCGTTCATGCCACCACGAGAGATTGAGGGCAGTCATGCGCGGTGTTCTTTTGGCAAGCGGTATCGCGTTTTTCCTTGTCGGCGGGTCGGCTTTCGCGGCCGAAGCGCAAGCGCTGCCGCCGCAAAATGCCAAGAAGCTCTCGGAAATCCTGACCAAGGTCGAGAAGCGGAGCGACTTCCAATATATCAAGGAGGTCGGCTGGAGCAGCGACGGCTATACCGTTACCTATTACACGACCGACAAGGCCAAGGTCGAAATCACCTACGATCCGGTCACCGGCGAACCGAAGTAACGCCTGATACGGCCGCCCGCAGCTGGGCCGGCGCCTCCCTATCCGAGACTTGCGTCGATGCACGTTTGATGGCTGACTGCGCCCATGATTGCGGGCACGGGGGTGCATGGGAATGGTTGGCTACGTTCTAAAGCGCATCCTGATGGTGCTCGCCGGCTATCTGATCGCGGTGCTCGTCGGATTGGTCGCGTTGGTCGCGATCTATGCAGCGCTGAGCTCGCTGCCCAACGCCCCAAGCTATTTCGAGCTGATGCAGTTCACGCCCGTCGCCGTGCTGGTCGTGCCGCCGCTTGGCATGTTCGTCTATTTCCTGACGATCGTGGCGACCGGCATGCAGACTCTGATCTTTGCGCTTATTGCCGAGGTCTTCTCGTTGCGGAGCTTCTGGCTGCATATGCTGTTCGGCGGCGTGGTTGCGGCCGCCGGTTTCATGCTGCTCTCGCCGGGCGCGCCGCACGATCCGGAACGCTGGGCCGACCTTGGCATCATCGTCGCGGCCGGGCTGGTGGCCGGTTTCGTTTATTGGCTCATTGCCGGACGTGATGCCGGTTTCAGGCGGCCGCAGCGCTTAGGTTGACGGTGCGCGCACCGCTTCGGTCGCATCCAGCGCCTGCATCAGCTTCGAATCGCGATCGTAGACGTCGTCGAAATATTCGACCTTGCCGGACATGTCCGGCCAAGCGGTGAAATAGGCGACATAGACCGGGATGACGCGCGTGACATTCTCGGTCGAATGACCATGCTTCAGCTTCTCGGCGATGTCGTCGACCGACGTGCCGAGCACAGCGGCCGCCATGCCGCGCGGATCCTGCAGGCGTATGCAGCCATGGCTCAGCGCGCGCATGTCGCGCCCGAAGAACGACTTCTGCGGCGTGTCGTGCATGTAGATGGCGTGCTTGTTGGGGAAGAGGATCTTCAACTCGCCAAGCGCATTGGCCTCGCTCGGCTGCTGGCGCACGCTGAACGGGATTTTGGCACCGTAGGCGCCCCAGTCCACCGCCGCAGAGGGAACTCGCCTGCCGCTGGAATCCGTCACCTCATAGCCGGCGCGGTCCAGATAGCCCGGATCGCTGCGCAGCCTCGGCAGCATCTCGTTGACGATGATCGACTGCGGCACGCCCCAATAGGGGTGGAAGTCGACCTGCTTGATCTGGTTGTAGAAAAATGCGGTCTGGTTGGTGACCTTGCCGATGACCACGCGGGTCTTCAGCTTCTCCTCGCCGTTGTCGATGTAGCTTGCGGTGAAGGCCGGCTGGTTGATGAAGACGCGCGGGCTGCCAAGATCGGAGGGGAGCCAGCGCAGCTCTTCAAGCGCCGCCATGACCTTCTCGACCTTGTCGGCCTTGGACGTTCCGGCGAGCGAGGCGACGGTGCGCGGGCCGATGACGCCGTCGCCCTTCATGCCGGCCCGCTTCTGCACCGCCTTGATCACTGGCACCAGTTCAGGATCGTAAACCTCGCTCTTGCCGAGCCGGGCGAGGGTCTCGCCAAAGTCACCGCCCATCTCGTCATCGAGGTTGCGCGCGATCAAAGTCAAAAGCTTGGGCAGTTCCGGGCTGCTTTCACCGGGCTTCAGGAGCAGCTTCGGATCGACGACGATCTCGTTCTCCTCGCTTGCCTGGAGCGACTCCAACTCGACGCGCAGCGCCTGATATTCAGGGTTCTGCGGGTGCCGCGATTCGAGATAGGTGCGCACCTCTCGCGTGTGCGCCAGCGTCTTCAGCACGCCTTCGAGATCGAGCGGCTTGCCCGGAAAATCGTAATAGCCGGTCATGCGGTTCGGATCGACTCGGCCGCTCTGGGCGTCATGGGCGTAGCGCAGCACGCGCGCCGATAGCGCCATCTCGAAGCGAACCAGTTCCTTGGTCCGCGCTTCGGGCAAGGCGGCATTCGTGGCCGCCGCAGGAACATCGACGGAATAATCGGCAGGCGTCAGGCCATAGCTCGCCGCTCCGCCAAGCACCCGCACGGCATCCTGCGCCCTGCTGTTGGGTGCATCCCCTGTCACCCAGATGAAATCCGGATTGGCCGAATAGTAGGCGATGAGCGCCTTGGCGATATCGGGCTCGGCAAAGAGTTCATAATCGCTCAGGCCCGCCAGCGCGTCGCGGAACGCGCTTCCGGTTACGGAGGGCACAAAGGCAGCATCTTGCGCGGTCGCGGGCGGCGGAGCGGGCAGCAGCGACTTGAAGTCGACGCGCACAAGCTTGTCGGCCCTGTAGGTATTGTAGGTCGGGCTGCTGATCCTGACGCTACCGCCTGTGCCAGGCTGCACCTTGCGCGGCTTCGGCGGCGGCGGAAATTCTCCTTGGGAATTGTGCCGGATGCCGCCGCCGAACAGCATGTCGAACAGCCCCTGCGCGCTCGCCGGCTGCTGGCCGAAGGCAAGCGCCGTCGCGATCGCGATCGGCATGACGGCCATTTTGTTCCCGAGGATTTTCATGCTTCACCCGCACCGGTTGAAACCGGTTTCCCGTTCCGCGCCGCTAGACGGTCCCGCCCTCCGCATGGCGGATGTAATGCGCGACTGTACCGATTCATACTGATTCCGTTAAGCTTCCATAAATTTTCGCGACCGTGTTGCAGAACAGTTTCACATCCGTGTGAGACACAATGCGGCAGGGCGGCTCCCGGTTTCAGACGCCTCGGTAACAATCAGGCGTTGGCGCTGTGCGGCCTTGGCGACCATGGCCGACCTTCCCTCCTGACAAACATCGGCCCGTGACAAACAGCAGTCTTTGTGATCGAAATTCCGGCGGGCGCGAGCCATGGCCTGGAGGATGCGCAGTGAAGAAGGGATATCGCGAACTTCTCGACGAAGCGAATGCCGAGATCGAGGTGGTTTCGCCTGAGGAAGCTGCCGGGCTGCTGGAGGATGACGGCACCATCTTCGTCGACCTACGTGACCCCCGCGAGGTCGAGCGCGACGGCAAGATTCCCGGCGCCAAGCATGTGACGCGCGGTATGCTCGAATTCTGGATCGACCCCGAAAGCCCTTACCACAAGCCGTTCTTCGCCTCCGGCAAGACCTTCGTCTTCTTCTGCGCCGGCGGCTGGCGGTCGGCGCTGGCGACCAAGACGGCGCAGGACATGGGTCTCGCCCCGGTCAAACACATCCTTGGCGGCTACACAGCCTGGAAGGCTGCCGGCCTGCCGGTCGAGCCAGGGCAGAAGAAGAAGGCCGACTGAGCCATTCGCAACTACGGACGGAAGACGCCAGCAGGCGTCTCCCGCAGTCATTTTCAATGCAGCGCCGGTTGCCGTTCCTCGGCGACGAAGCCCACGGCGCGCGCGACGACATCCTTGTCGGCAAGGATGCGGCGGTGGCCAAGCCCTTCGGCCCAATGCAAGCTCACATGATCGCCGGCTCCCGCATATCGTTTTGCGTGATCGGCATGGACTTCGCGGTCGTCCGGCGCATGGATGATCAGCGTCGGCACCGGAGCCTCGGCGAGCTGGCGGTCGCCCGTGAAATCGCTGAGCGGCCGTCCCGACAAATGCTTCACCCGATCCGCCATGGCGACCCGGGAGCGCGGCCCGACATTGAGCCGGTGGCTGAAATCGTCGAAGATCGCCGGCAGCGAGCTCGGCGCTGCGATTAGAACCAGTTTCTCGGCCGCAAGCGGCGGCATGCCTTTCACCGAAGCGGCAACCGCATTGGCGGCGACGGCGCCGCCGAAGGAATGGCCGACGGCGGCGGCAAACGGGCCGAACCATTCGCCTGCGACTCGCACGGCGTCGACCGCGGTCACCATATTGAGATGTCGCCCGAGCGAATGGCCGTGGCCCGGCAGGTCAAGCGAGACCACCTTGTAGCCGGCGTCGCGAAACCCATCGATCAGAGTTCGCATATATTCGGTGCGCGAGCGCCAGCCATGGATGACAAGCACGGTGCCGCGGGAGCCCCTGCTCGGCCCCGGCCGGAACTCATGCACCGCAACGCAATCCGCCTTCGTCTTCAGCCGGTGATGGCGCGCCTCGGCCATGAAACCCGCAGCGCGCTCGACTGCGCGGCGCTCGCCATCGCTCAAGGCCTTGACGTTTGGCGTCCGGCAGAACAATTCGAACGCGGCGCGGCCACTGAGACGCGGCGCGACATGCTCGGCCGCGCCGAAGACGCCTCGGATGACCTTCAATCCAAATGATGCCATAGTGTCGGTCCAACCATTCGTTCAAGCATGAACATAATAGTTCAAACATGAACATTAAGCAAGAGCTGCCCTGGGACAATCCGCGCTTCCGCAACTGGGTTGCGGTGGCGCGCGCCTGCCATGTGCTGGAGCGCACGCTGGCGGTGAAGCTCGCGCCGCTCGATCTCAAACCGGCGCAGCTCGACGTGCTGATGAACCTCTACCGTCATCCCGGGATGTCGCAGCACGACCTTGCCCGCAAGCTCTTGGTCGGCCGCTCGAACATCACGATGCTGTTGCCGCAACTGGAAGCCCGCGGCCTGTTGCGGCGCGAAGGCGACGAAAAGGACAAACGCGTGCTGCGGTTGAACCTCACCGAAGCCGGCGAGGCCCTGCTGATGCGGGCGCTGAAAGTACATATGGCGCTCATCGAGAAGGCGATGAGCCAGTCGACGCCGGAGCAGTGCGACATGATCGGCGAGCAGATGCGCAAGATCGCCGATGTCCTGAAGGAGGCCTGACCGGCGCTCTCGATGCCGCTACCACATGGTCTTCTTTGCCCGCTCCGGCCATTCCTTGTCATATGCGGCGCCATTGATATTCCTGCGGCTGGTGAGCTCGAGGATCTGGCCGGGCGTCGGCAGCGACTTCGGGTCGGCATGCTTTGCCGGGTTCCAGAGCTCCGAGCGCACGATGGCGCGTGCGCACTGGAAATAGACCGCGTCGACCGCGACAACGGTGATCGACCGTGCCGGCTTGCCATCGACCATGAAGGACGCGCAAAGCTCGGCATCGGCTGTGATATGGGCGCGGCCGTTGACGCGCAGCGTCGTGCCGGAGCCCGGCACAAGGAAGAGCAGCCCGACGCGCGGATCGCGAATAATGTTCTTCAGCGAATCGGCGCGGTTGTTGCCGCGCCTGTCGGGCATCATCAGCGTTTTTTCGTCCAGGAGGCGCACGAAGCCGGCGAGATCGCCGCGCGGCGAGCAGTCCAGCCCCTCCGGCCCGCAGGTCGCCAGCGCCACGAAAGGCGAGGCTTCAATGAAGGCTGCATATTCGGGGATCACATGGTCGAGCTCCTTGACGACCGAGGCCTCGCCAGGCAGGCCGTAGAGGGCTTCGAGCTGTTCGACCGATGTGATGAGCGACATCTTTTCGCCTCCTGACCTTTTGCCGGCGCTACTCTATGTCCATGACGCTTTGACGACACCCAGTCAAACGTCTTGGCGCCAGGCTAGCGGTCGCGGCTGAGCCCCTTCTCGGCCAGCTCGGCGAGGTAGGCGTTCCAGCGCTCGTCCTTTTCATGCCCGAGCGTGTGAAGATAGTTCCAGGTGAAGATGCCGGTGTCGTGGAAATCGTCGAAGGTGATGCGCACCGCGTAATTGCCGACCGGCTCGATCTTAAGAATCGCGACATTGCGCTTGCCGGGCACAGTCACGCGCTGATCCGGCGAATGGCCCTGCACCTCGGCAGAAGGCGAGGCCACGCGCAAGAACTCCGCCGGCAGTTCGAACGGCTGATGCCCGGCAAAGGTGACGGTGAGCAGCTTGCGGTCCTTCGAGACCCTGAGTTCCTTCGGCGCCGTCATGTTTCTTCCTATATGCGTTGCGCCCTTCCCTACGCCGGTTCGCGCAGTGCGAAAAGGTTATAGAAGGCAGCCGACAGAGAATGTCGGTCGGGGAATGTTACCAAAGATCGAGAGCTTCTATCTTGAATGCGCGGTTGGATCGTATCACATAGCCGTATATAACGACGCTGCTCAGGCCACGGAAGCGCTTGCAATGGACATGATCGACCCTTTCGGTCGCACGATCAGCTATCTGCGCGTGTCGGTTACCGACCGCTGCGATTTCCGTTGCACCTATTGCATGGCCGAGGACATGACCTTTTTGCCCAAGAAGGATCTGCTCTCGCTCGAGGAGCTCGACCGGCTCTGCAGCGTCTTCATCGAAAAGGGCGTCAGGAAACTCAGGCTCACCGGCGGCGAGCCGCTGGTGCGCAAGAACATCATGCATCTGGTTCGCCAGCTGTCGCGGCATCTTGAGAGCGGCGCGCTGGAAGAGCTGACGCTCACCACCAACGGCTCGCAGCTGTCGCGCTTTGCCGCCGAGCTCGCCGACTGCGGCGTGAAGCGCATCAATGTCTCGCTCGACACGCTCGATGCCGACAAATTCCGCCAGATCACCCGCTGGGGCAATCTCGGCAAGGTCATGGAAGGCATCGACGCCGCGCAAGCGGCAGGCCTGAAGGTCAAGCTCAATGCCGTGGCGCTGCGCGACTTCAACGACGCTGAAATACCGGAGATGCTGCGCTGGGCGCATGGTCGCGGCATGGATCTGACGGTCATCGAGACCATGCCGATGGGCGAGATCGACGCCGACCGCACGGACCAGTATCTGCCGCTGTCGCTGCTGCGCGACTCGCTTGAGCGCCAGTTCACGCTGACCGACATTCCTTATAAGACCGGCGGCCCTGCCCGCTATGTCCAGGTCGCCGAGACCGGCGGTCGGCTCGGTTTCATCACCCCGATGACGCATAATTTCTGCGAAAGCTGCAACCGCGTCCGGCTGACTTGCACCGGCACGCTCTATATGTGCCTCGGCCAGGAGGACGCCGCCGACCTGAGAGCGCCGCTGCGCGCCTCCGAAGGCAATGAGCTGCTCGGCGAGGCCATAGACGAGGCGATCGGGCGCAAGCCGAAGGGCCATGATTTCGTCATCGACCGCCGCACCAGCCGACCCTCGGTATCGCGCCATATGAGCGTCACCGGCGGCTGATTTTTTCTCCGATTTGGTGCAGGATCACCCTCGGTCACGGACCTTGGGGGCATCATGAAGTGTGTTCATCTCGTCCAGGGCGCGCCTTTGGTGATCGCCTTCTCGTTGCTGACGATTGCGACGACAGCGGCAATCGCAAAGCCGTTCACCTACGTCAATGCGCGCCTTCGGCACGTCCTGCACCTTTCCCGACGAGATTTTCAGCGACCGCTTGCCCGAGCCAGAAAACGGCGATGGGCAGCAATGGAGCGTGCCCGACGGCGCCAGCCTGACCTGCTCGGGCAATTATAACATCGACAGCGACACTCCGAAGGGCTTCGTCGCCGACGAAAAGGCAAACACCGGGCCGGGCTACAAGATCACTTACAGCAAGACCGGGAAGAATTGGGCGGTGGTTTCCGGCATCAAGGGCGACAAGGTCTTCTACGAACGGCGCCTGTTCGGAAAGGATGGTGTCATCCGCACCGTCTGGATCGAGTATCCTTCCTCGCTTAAGGCGAAATACGATCCGCTGACCGGGGCGATCGCCGCCAGCCTGCGCGGCCCTTGAGCTGCGCTCGGCGCACTGGAAATAAACCACCGCGCCGACTTCCACCCGATTTACCGCCGACTTGTTCCGGCCTAGCCTCATGAAGCGATTTTCGCATTCAGGGGGAATTCTCATGCGCAAATTCTTGGCTTCGCTTGCAATGCTCGGGATTGCCTTGGTGCCTGCGGCCGCTCAGTCGATCGGTGGCACCTACACTGTCGCCGGCACCAATTTCGACGGATCGAAATATGGCGGCGAGGCAACCATCACGCTGACCAGCGACACAACCTGCACGATCCATTGGGAAACCGGCGGCTCGTCCTCCGACGGCATCTGCATGCGCAATGACGATGCCTTTTCCGCCGGCTACGTCATGGGCAAGGAAATCGGCCTCGTCGTCTACAAAGTGGAGAAGGACGGCTCGTTGCACGGCCTGTGGACCATCGCCGGCCAGAACGGCAACGGCACCGAGACGCTGACGCCGAAATAATCGCTCCAGTAACGCAGCCGATCTTGAGGGCCGCAGGAACCTCCTGTGGCCCATTTCTTTGACGTTGCTGTCTTGCCGCTGGCTGTTAGACGCTTGCGAGAGAACATAACCGGAAGCGCCCTTGCCTCTTTCGCCAAATCTTCGCGGCGCACTGTTCATGGTCGTGGCCATGATCGGCTTCACCTTGAACGACGCGATCACCAAATTCTCCTCCGAATCGATGAACATGGCGCAGGTCATGCTGGTGCGTGGCGCCTTCGCCTCGCTCTTCGTCGGTCTGCTCGCCTGGCGGCGCGGCGCGCTTGCTGATCCGCGCGCCATGCTGCAGCCGATGGTCGCGCTGCGTGTCGCCGGCGAAGCCGGCGCGACCGTGTCGTTCCTGATCGCCCTTGCCCATTTGCCGATCGCCAACGTCTCCGCCGTTCTGCAGGCGCTGCCGCTGGCCGTGACGATGGGCGCCGCACTGTTCTTCGGCGAGGGCGTCGGCTGGCGCCGCTGGCTCGCCATTGCCGTCGGCTTTGCCGGCGTGCTGATCATCGTGCGGCCGGGCTTCGAGGGTTTCAGCGCCTATTCGTTGCTGGCGCTGGCGAGCGTCGGCTGCTGCGCGGTGCGCGATCTCGCCACCAAGCGCATCCCGCAAGCGATCCCGACCATGCTGGTATCGACCGCGACTGCGCTGGCCATGACGATCCTGGGTGCGCTGCTGCTCCCGCCGATGGGCGGCTGGACGCCCATGACCGCCAAGGCGACGGCGCTGCTGGCGCTGGCCGCCGTGCTCGTGCTCATCGGCTATCAGTTCATCATCATGGCGATGCGCTCGGGCGACATCTCCTTCATCGCGCCCTTCCGCTATACGGCGCTGCTGTGGTCGATAGTGCTCGGCCTCGTCATCTTCGGCGATATCCCCGACCTGCCGATGATCGTCGGCGCCGCGATCATCATCGGCTCCGGCCTCTACGCGCTCTACCGCGAGCGCCTCGTCGGCAGGCGCCAGCCTGCCGCCGAAAGCGCTGGACCCGACATGGCGCCGGACGGCATATAGGCCCGATGGATCGAAGCGTTGCAGGCATCATCCTGGCGGGAGGCCAATCGCGCCGCATGGGCGGCGGCGACAAGACGCTGCTTTCGCTGGGCAAGGTCAGGCTGATCGAGCATGTCGCCGCGCGTCTCACACTGCAGGTCGCCACGCTGGTGCTCAACGCCAACGGCGATCCGGCACGGTTTGCCGGCACCAACCTTCCGGTGCTTGCCGATACGATAGAGGACCATGCCGGCCCGCTCGCCGGCATCCTCACCGGCCTCGAATGGGCGGCAGCGGACACGGGCTACCGGTCGCTGGTCAGCGCGGCCGGCGACACGCCGTTCTTCCCTGGTGATCTCGTCGAGCGATTGGCCGTTGCCGCTCGGGCACGGCCGGGCGCGATCGCGGTCGCCAGTTCCGACGGCAGGTGGCACCCGACCTTCGCACTCTGGCCGCTCGGCCTGCGCGATGCCCTGCGCCATTTCCTGGTTGAGGAGGACAATCGACGGGTCTCGGCCTTCATGGATCGGCATGGTTTTGTCGAGGTGGAGTTTCCGATGCTCGAAGCCGGAGGCGAGCGGATCGACCCGTTCTTCAATATCAACACGCCCGACGATCTTGCGGAGGCCGAGCGTCTGTTGCAAAGACTTGAGCCATGAGACGCGTGTTCGGCATCACCGGCTGGAAGAACTCCGGCAAGACGACCCTGACCGAGAAGCTGGTCGCCGAACTGGTTCGGCGCGGCTGGACGGTCTCGACGGTCAAGCATGCCCATCATGACTTCGACATCGACAAGCCCGGCACAGACAGTTTCCGCCACCGCCAGGCCGGCGCGATGGAGGTCGCGGTCGTCTCCGGCCGGCGCTGGGCATTGATGCACGAACTGCGCAACGAGGACGAGCCGACGCTGGACGACATCCTGGCGCGGCTGGCGCCCTCGGACATCGTGCTGGTCGAAGGCTACAAGCGCGAAGCACACCAAAAGATCGAAGCGAGACGGCTGGAGGCCAAGGACCGGACGCCGCTTTCGATCAACGACCCGAACATCGTGGCTGTCGCCGCCGACTTTCCGGTCGAAGGCGAAAAGCTGCCCGTCTTCAACCTCGACGATACGAAATCGATAGCCGATTTTATCGAGCGCGCGACCGGTCTCGTCAGTCCAGCCAAGTAACGCAGCGGCACACGGCGATTGCCGTTTGCTGTTGTTTTGCAGTTGCTTTTTTCTTGCAAAGAGTGGGAGTATCCCGCGCAGCGGGCGGTCAAAAAGGCTCCGCCCACAAGAGCCGCACGGGACAGCGGCCATGACAATATGAGAGGATTATCATGCGTATTGCACTGCGTATCGCGCTTGCCGCTTCGGCCGCGCTGCTGACACTTGGCGTTGCCCAGGCTCAGGAAAAGACCCTGAGGATCGGCACCGAAGGCGCGTACCCGCCCTTCAACAACCTGACCTCGGACGGCCAGCTGGTCGGCTTCGACATCGACATCGCCAAGGCCCTCTGCGACGAAATGAAGGTGAAGTGCACCTTCGTCGCGCAGGATTGGGACGGCATCATCCCGGCGCTCCAGGCCGGCAAGTTCGACGCCATCGTCGCTTCCATGTCGATCACGCCAGAGCGCCAGGAAAAGGTCGACTTCACCCACAAATATTACAACACGCCGTCGGCGATCGCCGTGCCGAAGGATTCGCCGCTCAAGGGCGTCACCAAGGAGGACCTCGCCGGCAAGACGATCGGCGTCGCCACCACGACAACCCACTTCAACTATGCCTCGAAGACCTACACCGACAGCACGATCAAGGGCTATCCGAGCAGCCCCGAGGAACAGGCCGATCTCGCCAATGGCCGTCTCGACGCCATCGAGGACGACATCGTCGTGCTGCAGCAGTGGCTGGATTCGCCCGACGGCGCCTGCTGCAAGATCCTCGGCCAGCCCTCGCCGCAGCCGGTCGAGATCTTCGGACCGGGCGCCGGCATTGCCGTGCGCAAGGGCGAGACCGACCTGGTCAACAAGCTGAATTCCGCTATCGACGCTATCCGCAAGAGCGGAAAGTACAAGGAAATCAACGACAAGTACTTCAAGTTCGACGTCTACGGCGCCGAGTCCTGATCATTTGCGCCCAGGGCGGTGAGGATCACCTCGCCGCCCTGCCTCCATTCCGGGATCGCCACGGAGACACGCCCCGCCAATGCCAGCCCAAAGCATTTGGACACTTCTCAGTTGGGGACCGGATGGCTGGAGTGACGACATTGCGTCTGGTGTGCTGGTCACGGTCGCGCTGGCGCTTGCGACATTGCCGATAGGCCTGGCGATCGGGTTCTTCGTCGCCTTCGCCAAGCAACACGAAGAGCCCGCGCTCCGGCTCGCAGCCAACATCTACACCACTGTTTTTCGCGGCCTGCCCGAGCTGGTGACGCTGTTCCTGTTCTTCTTCGGCATGCCGCTGCTGCTGCAATATGTCGTCCGCCTGTTCGAGCCCGAGGCGACAATTGACGTGAACAGCTTCATTGCCGGCATGATCGTGCTGGCGCTGATCTTCTCCTCCTACGCCAGCGAAGTCTTTCTCTCCGCCTTTCGCGCCATTCCCAAGGGCCAGTATGAGGGCGGCTACGCCATTGGCCTTTCGAAATGGCAGACGATGCGCCTGGTGATCCTGCCGCAACTGCTGCGCATCGCCTTCCCCGGTCTGGAGAATTGCTGGCTCAGCCTGCTCAAGGACACCTCGCTGGTGTCCGTCGTCAACCTAGCGGAAACCCTGCGCAATGCCGGTGTCGCGGCGCGCGTCACCAAGCATTCCTTCCTCTTTTACAGTGTCGCGGCGCTGGTCTTCCTTGTGCTGGCCATCCTGTCCTCGGTCGCCACCGGCTATATCCAGCGCTCGCTCGGGCGGAGGGAGGCTCGATGAGCGTCAGCCAGGCTATTGCGGTTGACAGGCCACCGCCCCGGGCTCGCGGCTGGCCGCGCGTGCGCATCATAGGCTACGCGCTGGTCTGCCTCTGGGGCCTTTTCGGCATCGGCATCGTGGCCTATCTGGTCCACGCCTGGAACGCCGATTTCTTCGCCAGATACGCGCCGGCCTATCTGCAGGGGCTCGCAACCACCCTGTCGCTGGTCTCCGTTTCGATGGTGGCGGGCGCTATTCTCTCGTTGCCGGTTGCCTACGGCCGGATGTCCAAGAACCGCATCCTTTCCGGATTGGCTTATTGCTACGTCTACTTCTTCCGCGGCACCCCGCTGCTCGTGCAGACCTACCTCGTCTATTACGGCATCGGCTCGTTCCGCCCCGAGCTGCAAACCGTCGGACTATGGTGGTTCTTCCGCGAGGCGTTCTACTGCGGCGTCTTTGCCTTTTCGCTCAACACCGCCGCCTATCAGGCAGAGATCCTGCGCGGCGCCATCGAAAGCGTTCCGCGGGGCCAGTGGGAAGGCGCGGCCTCGCTCGGCCTGCACAAGCTGCAGACGCTGCGCAAGGTGATCATGCCGCAGGCGATCATCGTGGCGCTGCGGCCTTACGGCAACGAGCTCATCCTGATGATCAAGGCTTCCGCGATTGTCGCCATCATCACCGTCTACGACCTGATGGGCAACGCGAAGCTCGCCTACGCAAAATCTTTCGACATCCAGGCCTATATCTGGGTGGCGATCGTCTACCTAGTGCTGGTCGAGATCCTGCGTCACGGCGTCGAATGGATCGAACGCCGGATCACCATTCACCTCAAACGATAGAGCGTCGTCAGCGGACGGGCCTGCACCAGTCGATGCGGCTTTGCGCGCCTTGACGAATTTTTCGCATAGCCTAGACCTTCCGCCACTGAAGTCTCTTGTTGGAAGGCAGGCTTATGGCATCGGTTGCATTTCTCGGTCTTGGCGTCATGGGCTATCCGATGGCCGGGCACCTCAGGAACAAGGGCCACCACGACATCACCGTCTATAACCGCACGACCGCCAAGGCAGAGCAATGGGTCGCCCAGCATGGCGGCAGCCTGGCGCTGACACCGGCCGAGGCGGCCGAAGGCAAGGATTTCGTCTTCTCCTGCGTCGGCAATGACGACGACCTGCGCTCGGTGACGACCGGCGCCAGCGGCGCCTTCGCCGCGATGAAGAAGGGCTCGGTCTTCATCGACAACACGACAGCCTCGGCCGAAGTCGCGCGCGAACTGGCCGAAGCCGCCGGAAAGGCCGGCTTTTCCTTCCTCGACGCGCCGGTGTCGGGCGGCCAGGCGGGCGCCGAGAATGGCGTGCTGACCGTCATGGTTGGCGGCGAGCAGGCCGCCTTCGACAAGGCCAGGCCAGTCATCGATGCCTATGCCCGCATGGTCGGGCTGATGGGACCCGCGGGCGCCGGCCAGCTCACCAAGATGATCAACCAGATTGCCATTGCCGGCCTCGTCCAAGGGCTGGCCGAAGGCATCCATTTCGGCAAGAAGGCCGGGCTCGACATTGAGAAGGTCATCGAGGTGATCTCCAAGGGCGCTGCCGGCTCCTGGCAGATGGAGAACCGCCACAAGACGATGAACGCCGGAAAATATGATTTCGGCTTCGCCGTCGACTGGATGCGCAAGGATCTCGGCATCTGCCTCGCCGAGGCCAACCGCAACGGCGCCAAGCTGCCAGTGACCGCGCTGGTCGACCAGTTCTACAAGGACGTGCAGGACATGGGCGGCAGGCGCTGGGACACGTCCTCGCTGCTCGCCCGCCTGGAAAAATAGACGGCGATGGTCCTGCCCGATCCGAGCTGGAGCGCCGACGAGATCGTCGCCCATCTGCGTTCGATCGGCAGCGAGAAAAACCGCGCCGGCATGGCGCGATTCGGCATCAACACGAGAACCGCGCTGGGCGTCGGCAATTCCGATCTGCGGCCGCTGGCGCGCAAGCTGAAGAAGAACCAGGAACGGTCGCTGCTCTTGTGGGACACCGACATTCGCGAAGCGCGATTGATGGCCGCTTTCACCGGCGAGCCGAAGAAGCTCGACATCGGTCAATGCCGGCGCTGGGCCGCCGATTTCGACAGTTGGGAGATTGTCGATACCGTTGCCGACCTGTTCGCCGAAACACCGTTCTGGCGTGAGCTGGTCGAGGAATTCGCCAAGGACGAGCGCGAGTTTGTCCGCCGCACCGCCTTTGCCATGCTGGCCTGGGCGGCGGTGCATCTGAAGAAGGAGCCGGACGCGAGCTTCCTCGCTGCTCTGCCGCTGATCGAGAGGCATGCGGGCGATCCGCGCAACTTCGTGCGCAAGGCGGTGAACTGGGCACTGCGGCAGATCGGCAAGCGGTCGAGGGCGCTGCACGCCCCTGCCCTTGCGCTGGCCGAGAAACTGGCGGCGTCGTCCGACAAGACGGCACGCTGGATCGGCAAGGACGCGGTGAAGGAGCTTTCCGACGTCAAACAGCTCGAACGGCTCGCGACCACACGACTGTGATCTCAGCGAAGTAAGCTCACGACGCTTTTACTCGCTTCCGAAATGGGACTGGCGGAGGATGACCACCATGAGCAGGCGTTTCAGATCAAGCGCGACGCTGGCGATCGTGCTTATGCTCGCCACCGCGAGAGCCGACGCCGCGGCCGACGTCGCGCATATCTTCTGGAAAGACTTGCGCCCGGCGACGCAGGCGGTCGCCGAGGACGCCAACCTGCCGATGATCGCGGCAAAACTGCCCGATCACGGTGAGACACTGTCGCTCAATCTGCAGGACAAGACCGTTCAATTGTCCGGCTACGCCTTGCCGGTCGATCGCGAGGGCGACCTCGTCTACCAGTTCCTGCTGGTGCCTTGGACCGGCGCCTGCAGCCACATGCCGACGCCGCCGCCGAACCAGATCGTGCTGGTAACGCCGGCGCATCCTTACAGGATGGCGGAGGCATACCAGCCGGTCTCCGTCACCGGCGTGCTGAAGCCCGGCATGGAGAAGAGCCAACTCTTCATCCTGGACGGCGTCTTGATCGTGCAGTCCGGCTATACCGTGCGCAAGGCCGAGGTGGCTGATGTCGACAGCGTGCCGGACGCCGTCACGCTCCCGGTCAACTCGCCGTGGAATTTCCTCAACAAAAAGAAGAACTAGGTCTCGCAACTTCGCGCATAGCGGGAAGCGCGAGCGCCGTGCTCAGGCCGCGTTGGCCCCCGACTCCTTGTCCAGGATCATGTAGTCGAGCGGGATCTCGGTCGTGTACTTGATCTGCTCCATGGCAAACGAGGACGACACGTCGCGGATCTCGATCTTGGCGATCAGCCGCTTGTAGAAGGCGTCGTAGGCGGCAATGTCGGGCACCACGACGCGCAAGAGGTAATCGACGTCGCCGCTCATGCGGTAGAACTCGACCACCTCCGGAAATTCCTGGATGACCTCGGAGAAGCGCCGCAGCCATTCATGGCTGTGCGAATTGGTGCGGATCGAAACGAAGACGGTGACGCGCACATTGACCTTCTCATGGTCGAGAATGGCCACGCGCCGCTGGATGACGCCCTCTTCCTCGAGCTTCTGGATGCGCCGCCAGCACGGCGTGGTCGACAGGCCGACTTTCTTGGCGACATCGGCGACCGCAAGCGTCGCGTCCTCCTGCAGGAGGCGAAGAATTTTTCTGTCTAGGCGGTCCATGGGAAGGCTCCAGCGGAATAGTTTGGCTATAATCCTTTTTATCAGGCCCTTTCACAAGAAAGAAATTCTGCCAATGCCGGCAAAAGCGAGTGATTTCTTGCAAGATGCCTAATTGAGGCGATAGCGGATTTCCGAGCGCAGGAATGGCAGCAAATCCATTTCAAACCACGGATTCTTCTTCAGCCAGCCGGTGTTTCGCCATGACGGATGCGGCAGCGGCAGCACTTTCGGCCCGGCTGCAGCATCCCAGACAGCGCGCCAGTTTCTGACCGTTTCCGTCAGCGACGGCCCACGCGCCGTGCCCATGTGCCAGGACTGCGCATAACCGCCGATCGTCAGCACCAGATCGATCTGCGGCATCAGCGCCATCAGATCGGCGCGCCAGGCGGTGGCGCATTCGCGCCGCGGCGGCAGGTCGGCGCCCTTGGTGTCCTGGCCCGGAAAGCAGAAACCCATCGGCACGATGGCGAATTTTTCCGTGTCGTAGAACTCGTCGGGGGTGACGCCGAGCCAGTTCCTCAAGCGATCCCCGGAAGCGTCGGTGAACGGCATGCCCGAGATGTGGACTTTCGTGCCCGGCGCCTGGCCGGCAAGCAGGATGCGGGCCTTCGACGAAGGCACAAGCACCGGGCGCGGCTGATGCGGCAGGGGCCGGCCGCGCGGCTGCTCGACACAGATGCGGCAAGCCCGCACCTTGGCGGCAAGGCTCTCCAGCGCTTCGCTCATGTCCGGCGGGTTCTCCAAAAACAAGCCTCAAGCAGCAGCGCTTGGCCGGCTGGAGAGCGCTGCGTGCCAGCGCAGCACATTCCCGCATTCCTCAGGCACCTTGATGCGTGCCGGCTTCATGAAATCGATGGCGATCAGCCCGGTGATGTCGGCGACCGAATAGGTGTCGCCGGCGGCAAATTCCCTATCCGCCAACTCCCGGTCGAGGAGATGCAGGAACTCGATGGCCTTCGGCTTGTTGGCCTCGCCCCATTCCGGGATCTGCGGCACCTCCCATTCCTTCATTGCCGGATGGATGTGCCGGAACGCGGCGGCCACGCAGCTCATCAGGTTTAGCTCCAGACGCCTTTGCCACATCTCCACCATGGCCTTGCCGAGCGCGCCTGTTCCGAACAGGGCGGGCTCGGGATGCAACTCCTCGAAATAACGGCAAATGGCGATGGATTCGGTGATGATGGTCCCGTCGTCGAGTTCGAGCACGGGCAGCCGCCGCAGCGCATTGCGCGACGCCACCGGCTCCTTGCGATGCTCCAGCGCGCCCATGTCCACGGGCACCAAAGGGACGGCTAGCCCCTTTTCAGCCAGGAAAACCCGAACCCGCCTGGGGTTGGGCGCCCGGCCGCCATCGAACAGCTTCATTCTAGTCTCCGATCTTCATGCCAATCTTAGGGCGCGCTGCAATGCATGTCGCCCAAAACTGCATAGCGGTTTGGCAAGACCACATGTTGGCAAACAGAGCATCCCCCGAAGCGGGCATCACCAGAAACGAACAAGCTCACGCAACGCATCGCCGAGCGAAGCCAGTGCGCCGTGCTTCCTTTCGACGGGTTGATTGTGATGGCTGTCGCGCCAGTCCTGCGGCTGATCGAAGGAGCCAGCCCAGATGCCCACCTTGGCAGCCCGCGCGACGGCCTCCTCGGTTTCGAAGTCGCCGAAGGCGACGGCCCATCCGGACTGTACCTGCGCGCGGTTGAGGTCCGTGTCGCCCGCCTTGCAGTCGCCGAGCAACCGGCCGTAGCGGTCGCGCTGCCAGCCGCTGCAGGAGACCGGCCTGTCGGCGATCAGCCGCACCAGCGACTGCCGCGCAAGCCTGCCGCAGGCATAATCGGCCCCGTCCTTGCGGCACGTCTGTGTGTATTCCGGCGCGTCGATGCCGCGCATGCGGATGCGCTCGGCGCCAAGCGTGATCGAATCGCCGTCCCTGACGATGGCCGTGCCTTGCTCCTGTCGCGTCTCGAACCGGTCGAGCCGCGCCGCCACCAGGATGGACAGGCCAAGCAGGACCACGGCCAGCCCGTAATCCAGAAGCCTGCGCAAAAGGCTTCGCGGAGGCCGCGGAACATAGCGCCGGCGCGGTCTTCGCGACCAGGAACGGCTCATATGGCAAACAGTCTCTTAATCATTCGAACGTAGCTTAACGAACTGAAAATCGCTGCGCGCAGAAATTGAACTTGCATGCCTTTGCTACGCTCGGACACAGCGGACAAATTCATTGTGGACCGCAGGAAACCGCATCGCAACAGCGATGTGGCGCGCGCGGTGCGCAGGACGCGTGACCGTCTTTCGCAGCAGGCCGGCAGCCTCGATTTCGACCGCGAGCTGCTCAAGCTGCATGCACGCGCCATGGTGGTCAGTGCGGCCGCGATTCCTCTGCTTGTGCTTGTGGTAGCGGCCATCGGCCGCTTCGCGGGCCTGGGCAACCAGGTCGCCGTCTGGGCTCTCTTCACGCTGCTTTGCTACGCCATCGTCACCTTCATGGCGCGACGCGTCGAGCGCACGGAGGCGGCCGAGCTCGACCCGGTGCAGACGCGCCGCGATTTCCTGATCGGCCATTCGCTTTGCGGCCTCGGCTGGGCCTGGTTCGCCTGGCTGGACTGCGCCATATGCCAGGTCGACCAGTTCCATGTCGTCAAGGCCATGGCGCTCCTGGTCGCCATGGCGACGACTGCGGTGATGGCATCGTCCCTGGGCGGCGCGCTGCTGGCGACCTTCGCAGTTCCCGTGGCGGTCTATGTCTATGCCGTCCTGCGCCTGTGGATGCCGATCGAAGGGATCATGGCGGCGCTTCTGGTCGCTGCCCTGCCCTTCTTCGGCTACGTCGCGCGCCATCTCAACCAGTCATCCTGGATGCTGCTCTCCTTCCGCTCCGAGAAGGACGCGCTGATCGCCGAGGTGGAGACTGCCAAATCCATGTCCGACGAGGCCAGGCGGCGCGCCGAGGACGCCAATCTGGCGAAGTCGCGCTTCCTCGCTTCGATGAGCCATGAGCTCCGGACGCCGCTCAACGCCATCCTCGGTTTCTCCGAAGTGATGGCCAATGAAGTGCTCGGGCCGATGAACAACCCGACCTATCGTGATTACGCGCGTGATGTGCACGAATCCGGCCAGCATCTGCTCGATCTGATCAATGAGATCCTCGACCTGTCGCGCATCGAGGCCGGCCGCTACCAGCTCAACGAGGAGCCGGTGGCGCTGGTGACGATCGTCGAAGATTGCTGCCATATGATGGAACTGAGAGCCCGCAACAAGGACATCCGCGTCATCCAGGAGTTCGAGACCGCGCTGCCGCGCCTGTTCGGCGACGAGCGTGCCATCCGGCAGATCGCGCTCAATCTGCTGTCCAATGCCATCAAATTCACGCCGTCGGGTGGCGAAGTGCGTGTGCGCGTCGGCTGGACGGCGGGCGGCGGTCAGTACATCTCGGTCAAGGACAACGGTCCCGGCATTCCGGAAGAGGAAATCCCAGTGGTGCTTTCCGCCTTCGGCCAGGGCTCGATCGCCATCAAGAGCGCCGAACAGGGAACGGGCCTCGGACTGCCGATCGTGCAGGGTCTGCTCGACATGCATGGCGGCGAGTTCGAGCTGCACTCCAAGCTGCGCGAAGGCACCGAGGCCATCGCCATCTTCCCGCTGAGCCGAGTGATGGAGGAATTGCCCGCGCTGCCGACCAAGGCTGTCGCCGCCCGCCGGCGTTAGCTCCGGGACGCCGGTTGGACCCGAACCGCCGCCGCCATACCGGAGCTCGTGAGCGCCGCGGCCTTGACGAGACCGGCGGCAAGTCCAGCCCCAACTCCTTCGCCGTGACTGACAGCAAGATCGAGCAGTGGCTCGAGCCCAAGCCGTTCGGCGACTTTGGCTTGGCCCGGCTCCGGCGACAGGCTGGCAAGCAGGCAGTGGTCGATCGCGGAAGGATAGGCTTTGTGCAGAACCGCGGCGGCAGCCGTCGCGACGAACCCGTCGAGCAGCACAGGAATCTTCTGCATGCGGGCTGCGAGAATGGCGCCGCAGATTGCCGCGAACTCGCGCCCGCCGACGCGGCGCAAGGCTTCGAGCGGATCGCCGAGACCGGCGCCGTGGAAAGCAAGCGCCCGGTCGACCGCTTCGGTCTTGCGCGCCATCATCGCCGTGTCCGCCCCCGATCCAGGTCCAACCCAGTCGGACCCCTTGCCGCCGAAGAGGGCAGCGCTGAGCGCGGCCGCGATGGTTGAATTGCCGACGCCCAGATCGCCAAGGCAAAGAAGATCGGCGCCGCCCGCGACCGCTTCCATGCCGAAGGCCATGGTGGCGGCGCAGCCGCGCTCGTCGAGGGCCGCTTCTTCCGTGATGTCCCCGGTCGGAATATCCAGCGCCAGGTCGAAGACCTTCAGGCCGAGATCGTTGGCGATGCAGATCTGATTGATCGCCGCACCTCCGGCGGCGCAGAGTTCGACGGCATTGGCGGTCGCCGAAACCGGCCGCGGCGAAATGCCATGCCGAACGGCACCGTGGTTGCCGGCAAAGATCGCCACAAGCGGACGATTGAGGGCCGGCGGCGCACGCCCGCTCCAAGCGGCGAGCCATGCCGCGACATCTTCAATCCGGCCAAGCGAGGCGTTCGGCTTGTCGGCCTTGGCAAACAGGGTGCGAACGCGGGTTTCGGCGGCGGCGTCCGCCGGCGGCAGCGTTGCCAGCAGAGTGCGGAAATCGTCGAAAGGCTTTGCGGTCATATCGAATGCGGTCTCTTTGCAGGAACAGCCAGCGGCATAGCCGCCTTCACCGCCTGGCACAACACAACCGCCCGGCAATGCCGCGAAAGCGCCGGTCGACGGCGCATCGCGAAGGGCTTGCATTGGCGTTGCGGTTGCACCATGTGGAGTGAAGGCAAGAGAACAGCATGACCGCCATCGAGTCTCCCTGCATACTCGTCTGTTCCATCGACATGAAAACCGGCTTCTGTTTCGGTTGCGGCCGCACGCGCGATGAGATCGCCGGGTGGATCGCGATGACGCCGGAAGTCCGGCGTGCAGTCATGGCCGAGTTGCCGGCGCGGCTGGAGACGGTCGAACGCCGGCCCCGCCGCGAGACGCGGCGCGCCCGCATGGCGCGCGAGCGCGGCGTGCTGTGAAAGAGCTGGCTGTAAGAAAGGGCTGGCCATGAATCGCCTGTTCTGGGTCGTCATGCTGGTGATCGGCGCCGGCTTGATCCTGCTGATGATGAATGATTCCGCCGGCCGCACCTTCGGCATCGAGAACAACGATTTCAGCAGGCTGATCTGGGTTGGAGTCCTGGTGGCGGTAATCGGCGCCAGCTTTATTCGCTCTGGCCGGCCGCTCGGTGACATGGCGCGCAACTTCGGCGTCTGGGCGGCAATCGTGCTGGCGCTGATCGCCGGCTACCAGTACCGCTACGAGCTGCAGGATGTTGTCAGCCGCGTCACCGCCGGCCTTGTTCCGGGAAGCCCCTTGGCGCTTGGCGTCGATAGTGGCCGTGCCACCGTGACGCTCGACAAGGCCGGCAATGGCCATTTCGAGGCGCGAATCCTCGTCAACGGCAGGCCGGTGCGCACGGTGGTCGACACCGGCGCGACCAGCACGGTGCTGACGGCGGAGGACGCCCAGGCGGCCGGCTTCAACCCAGCGGCGCTCAGCTACACCGTGGACGTCTCGACCGCCAACGGCATGGCGCGTGCGGCAACGGTCAGGACCGACGAGATGGCGATCGGCGGCATCGTGCGCAAGGATATGCCGGTGATGGTCGCGGCGCCCGGCATGCTCGAGCAAAGCCTGCTCGGCATGAACTTCATCGGCTCGCTGTCGGGTTTCGAGGTGCGGGGTGACCGGATGATCCTGCGCGACTAGATTCCCGCCTATCCGCCCCGAATTTCGTCTAGACAAACAGATGGAGCGGTTCGCCGTTTCTGTGGAACGGTGAAATGCTCTGCCGCCGATCCGCCTCAAGCGGCTTCGGTTTCCGCCGCCACGAAATCTATTGCCGCGAACGCCGTATTCAGCACCTCTGGCCCGGCGCCGGGTCTGTTGGCGTCGGTGGACAAAATCTGCCGGTAGCGGCGCGCGCCCGGGAGACCGTGGAACAGCCCGACCATATGGCGCGTGACATGGCCGAGCCGTCCGCCCTTCTCGATGTGACGCGCGGCGTAAGCGGCCATGGCGTCCATCAGCGCCGCGTAGTCGAAAGCGACCGGCGCCTCGCCGTAAAATGCGGCATCGATGCCGGTGAGGATGCCGGGCGTATGATAGGCCGCGCGGCCGAGCATGACGCCGTCGACATAAGCGAGGTGCGCCTCTGCCTCGTCAAGGGATTGAATGCCGCCGTTGATGCCGATGAATTGGTTGGCCTTCCTGGTCTTGAGCCGATAGACGCGCGGATAGTCGAGCGGCGGGATCTCGCGGTTTTCCTTGGGACTAAGCCCCTCCAGCCACGCCTTGCGGGCGTGCACCCAGAGCGCATCGGCGCCGGCCGTCAGCACGCCGTCTGCGAGCGTGTCGAGAGCGGGTTCGGGGTCCTGGTCATCGACGCCGATGCGGCATTTGACCGTAACGGGGATTCTCACCGCCGCCTTCATCGCCGCGATGCATTCGGCGACCAGCACCGGCGTCTTCATCAGGCAGGCGCCGAAAGTGCCCGACTGGACGCGGTCGGACGGACAGCCGACATTAAGATTGATTTCGTCGTAACCGAACGCCTCGCCGATCACCGCCGCTTCGGCAAGCTTTCGCGGATCCGAACCGCCAAGCTGAAGCGCAACCGGATGCTCGGCACCGTCGAAGCCGAGCAGGCGCTCGCGTGCGCCATGGATGACTGCGTCCGCCACCACCATTTCCGTGTAGAGCAACGTGCGACGCGTCAGCTGACGGTGAAAGAACCGGCAATGCCGGTCCGTCCAGTCCATCATTGGTGCTATGGCTATTCTGAAATCTTGATACTTCGACATTTTTTTGTTGTTTCAAAAATGTTGGGCCACGTCGTGTGTGGTCTTTTCCCCCACGGGACGGGCCGTTTTTCCGGTTTCCGATGCGTCCGTGCACACGGGGCGCAGACGAATTGGACACCTTCCCTAAACTAAAATCCGGCTCTTGGAGAGCCCAGGTTCGTCACGGGGCATCTCAAGAAAGGTTTTGCGCCGCAGGAACGCCGAGATCGGCGCACGATGCAGCGCCGATCTTTCGCGATCTGGTGGCGCTCCATCCGCCTGAAAAAGATGGGCATCAAAATCCTCGATCCAAGGACTTCTGTCGGTACCCGGTTTAGATTTCAACCGAACGTTGCGCGCCTTTTTTGGCGAGGAACAGCGCCATTTCTTCCGCAATTAGCGCCTGCTTATGGAACTTTCTGGCCGGTGTTCCATTGCAATCCCATGCAAGAATCTGTCCAGCGGATCCGGACGCGGGCACCGTCCCTACGCTATTCATTGGTGCTGCCGATATACAATGAGGAGGAGGTGTTGCCCCGGCTGGTCGAGCGGATCAGCGCACTGACCGCAAAACTGGACGGAGACACCGAAGTCATCTTCGTCGACGACGGAAGCAGCGATCGAAGCGTGAGCTATTTGCGCGGCATGGTCGCCGCCGAACCGAGCTTCCGCCTGATCGAGCTCTCCCGCAACTTCGGCCACCAGATCGCCATCAGCGCCGGCATGGAAGCGGCCTCCGGCGAGGCCGTCATCGTCATGGACGCTGACCTGCAGGATCCCCCCGAGGTCGTTCTCGACCTGGTGGCGAAGTGGAAGGACGGCTTCGAGATCGTCTACGCAAGGCGCGTCAGCCGCAAGGGCGAAACCTGGTTCAAGCGCGTCACCGCCAGCCTGTTCTATCGGCTGCTGGAGAGGATGACACCGGTCGAGATCCCGCGCGATGTCGGAGACTTCCGCCTCGTCGGCCGGAAGGCGCTGGACACGTTCAAGCGCATGCCAGAGCACGACCGCTTCGTCAGGGGCATGTTCGGCTGGATGGGTTTCAAGCAGGCGGCGGTGCCGTTCGAGCGCCCGGCGCGGACTCTTGGTGAAACCAAATACCCGTTCTGGAAGATGATGCGGCTTGCCATCCATGGCATCATCGGCTTTTCGGAGCGGCCTCTGCAACTGGTGCTGTTGACCGGGTTGGCCATCTCCGCTCTCGCCCTGGCGTTCGGCGCATACGCCATCGCGGCCTGGATCCTCGAAACCGGCGTGATTGCCGGCTGGACATCGACGGTGGTGATCGTGTCGCTGCTAATCGGCATCAATCTTTTCATGACCGGCGTGATGGGCCTTTACGTCGGCAGCATCCATGCCGAGGTCAAACGGCGCCCGCTCTACGTTATCGAAAGGCTGAGTGGCTTCGACCGGCCGATGCGCGTCGCCTCCCGCGACAAGCGCGCTTCGTTTCGCAAGTCCAGGAACGGGGTCACGGCGGATGTCCGAACTCTTCGACAGCTATAGGTCCAGCTACAGTGAGGCAGTCGAGGGCTCGATCCGGTTCTCCGGGCTGCGCCATGATTTCTTCCTGCGTGCCAAGGCCGAGCTTCTGCGACGACTGGTCCTCGAGCAGGACCTCCGGCGGGGCGGCGCAGGCGTGCGCGCGCTCGATGTCGGTTGCGGCGTGGGCTCGCTTCATCCGCATCTCGCCGATGTCTTCGATCGACTCGACGGCTGCGACGTGTCGAAGGAATCACTCGCGCGTGCCAGCGCTGAGAACCCGCACGTCGCGTACAGCGTGTGCAACACCTCACGCCTGCCTTACGCGGATGGCATGTTCGACCTGGCGTTCGCCAGTTGCGTCGTCCACCACGTGCCGCCTCAGTCGTGGCTGGATTTCTTCCGCGAGATGCGGCGCGTCGTTCGGCGAGGCGGACTTGGCTGCATCATCGAGCACAATCCCTACAACCCGCTGACCCGTATGGCGGTGTTGAGATGCCCGTTCGACAAGGACGCCGTCCTGCTCCGCGCTGGCAAGGCGGCATCGCTGCTTGAGCAGGCGGGCTTCCGCGACGCGCACTGCGAGCATTTTCTGCTCCTGCCGTCGGCCAAGCCGCTTGCCCGGAAACTGGAAAGCGCGCTCGCTTGGCTGCCGCTCGGAGCGCAGTATGCCTGTGTCGCCCGCGCCTGAGAATCGTCCCGTCGCCGGCACGGAGCTCCTGGGGCGCTTCGCTTCAGTCGGCCTTGTCGCCACAATCCTCTATGCCGTCCTGACCGCAATCTTTGCCCGATCGGATTGGCTCGGCCTCGCGCCCGTCGAAGCCTCGCTCGCCGCTTACGCGGCCGCCGCCCTGTTTTCCTATCTGGCGCACAAATCCTTCACCTTCATGTCGGCCGGCTCGCACCGGTCGCAGGCGCCGCGTTTCGTATTGCTGACGATTGCCGGCCTCGCTATGGCTTACGCGGCACCGTACCTGCTGACGGTGACATTCGGCCTGCCGCTCGCCGTTCCCGTTCTCCTCACTTCCTTGGCCATCCCAGCGCTTAACCTTCTTGTGCTCGATCGCTGGGTCTTTGCAGAGCGCCGCCTGCGCGATGACGGGCCGTCCTGAGGATCAAAGCGTGTCCAACCGAAAAGATCTCAGCTTGATGGCGCGGTTGTAGATGTTGCTCGCATCGGCGCTTTGCGGAATGCCGTCGGGATACTCGATGGCCATGTCCAGTGTCGGCTTGCCAGCCAGCACGGCGTGCGGAATGACGAAGGACACAGTTGTCGCCACATCGCCCGACAGCGTCCCCCGATACACCTCGGTCCCATTGGCCGACACGACGATCCTCTGCCAGGTCTGCGGCGGGCGAATAACGGCGGCCATTTCCAGCGTTGCCCGAAGCCCGTCGCGGAGCGGCGGCAGGGTAAGGCGCAGGCGAGAGCTCTCGCCCAGCGAATGGGTGCCGTCCGCCACTGGCCCCGACCAGCCGCAGACCATCATGGTGGTTGCTTCCCGGGCGCCGTCGGAGCGGAACGATACGGTCCGGCCTGGCGTGTAGCGCCCCACGGCGTCCCGGTTGAGGCATGTGGTGGTCTTGTCGATGTAATAGGCGTGGTAATCGTCGTTGACATTCGGGCTGAGGGCAAGCGCCAGGATGGCGATCTCGGCTGCCGCAAGCGCGCCCGCCAGCGCGTAGCCGGCACCCAGGATTACCGGCCTGGTCGATTCCGTCAGCTCAGACCAGCGCAAGATAGCCTCCAAGCCAGGCCACGGTCATGAAGTAGCAGGTGATGAGGAAGACAATCAGCGCACCGACCAATGTCGCCTTCGAGCCCGACAACAGCACCGCCGTCAGCATCGTCAGCGGCGCGAGGCCGACGACATAGCGGACCATCGAAGCCAGATTCGAGGTCAAAGGCAGGATGATGGCCATGGCGCAGAACAGGGCCGCGCCAATTTGCCTGCGCGCCGCGAGCACCGCCGCCAGCGCCAGTCCCACGATTGCCGTCGACGCGCTCCATTGCGGCGCACTGGGCCACCAACCGGCCCCGGGGTGATAGGACAGCCCCGCCCAGAGGAACAGCAGCGGGTTGCCGGCCACGCGCCCGAACGCGCGCTGGACATGCACGAAGGCAAAGCCGTCCCCGACCGTGACGTAAAGGTAGAGCATGTAGGCGAACAGGCCGGCGGGAGAGATGAGTATGGCGATGATGAGATCCGGCCGGCCGAGCAGCCAGCGTGGGAAGCCGATGGCCGACCCGCCCTTGGCGCGATGCTCCTCAAGCATGCGAATGACGATCGCGAACACGGCCAGCACGCCGACGACCCGCGTTGCCGAGAGCAGCGCGCAAGACAACCCCGCGGCGAGATGGTTCGAGCGTTTGAGCGCCAGGAAGAGGCAGGACGTCAAAAGCACGAAGAGCGGCTCGGTGAGGAAGGTGGCAAAATAGAACGAGAACGGGCCGCTCAGCAGGAAGGCGCAATAAAGCACATAGGCCCGCATGTTCCTGTCCATGAGCGGCCATGCCACTAGGCACGAGACATAGCCGCACGCCAGCGATGCCGCCGTCGCAATCGCGATCGTGGAGAAGGGCAGAATCGTGCGGACCGCCGCCACCAGCATCGGATAAAGCGGAAAGAACCCCCAGCGCCCGACATTGCTGCGGCCAGGAATGGGAAAACGCTCATAGCCCTGTTCGGAAATGCCGACATACCAGGAGCAATCCCATTTGCAGAAGGCGCGGGCATAGGCCGCTAGGCTCGGATCCGGCGACACCGATGCGAATGCGGCGTAGCGGATGACAAGACCGCTCAACAAAAACAGCAGCGGCACTGCCGCCACCGCGATCACCGTGAGGCGAATGCCGCTCTTCGCACGCGCCACATCAACTGCCAAATCCGCCTCCAACCGCCCGGATGGCATCCGCGTCGTGCCGGCATCCCTCGCCAACACGCCTCTCGGTCCAACGCTGCATACCTAAAGGGGCGGTGGGATTTTTAGTTCCGCTGCACGATATTCCGGCCGTCATGCATCCGGTGGACAATCTGCCGGTAGCGGCGCGCCGGCGATAGGCCATGGAAACAGTCCGAACATGTATATGGCGTGTGGCACAACCAGCGCCCACCATTCACGATCCGAACGCGCTGCGTAGCGGCCATCGCGTCCAGCACTGCCGCGTACTTAGCCGACGCCGAGGTTTGACTTCCGTCGCAACCGAACGCGTTGTGATCACCGTCGCTTCGACAAGCTTCCGCGGCTCCGAGTTTTATTGCTGCGCAACGGGATGCTCGGAATCCTCGAATCCAAGCAGGCCCGCCTCGCCCTGGATGACGCCGTCGCGACCACACTCGGTGTAGAGCGGCGCGCGGCGCGTCAGCTGACGGTGAAAGGACCGCGCGACCGCCCCCCGTCGCAAGCATTGGTTGCAAAGCCTTTTTCAGGTGTTTCCGCTCTACCTTCATCCAGATTCGGTAGATGCTGGCGACAACATTCTTCAAATAGTTGAAAAGAGCAGGGACAAAGGTCCCACACTCGGTTGGACCATTTTTGCTTCACAATTTTTCCAAAAAAGCAACAGTACGAGTTTAAGTTTCCACAAATAAGAGTAAACTTTTCGTGCTCATGTTCTGAGCGGGAGGCGTTACAGGCAGTCAATAGCCTGTTGAAGAGGGGCGGGTTGAGTATGCCCTTATCATCGATCCTTGGTGCCCGCTGTTGGTGGGTTACCGATGCGCATAGGACGCATCCGCCCAGAATTGCCTGACGGGGCAAGGAGCGGGGAAGCGGCGGTCCCCTCAACACCCTCTACCCCGGGTTAAGCCGATAACTCCAGTTTCGTTCAACGATGACGCGCGGCACCGGCTCCGCTGGTGGATGCGCGCCCATGCGGCCGGCTGCCAGCGTTGGGGCTGATTTCGCGCCTGTCGCATTGAAACCAGGGAGAGTTTCAATGGCACTCGACATCACTGCTCAAGACATCATCATCGACGAGACCACGGGTCTTCAGGGTGACGACATTAATCCCATCGGCAACAATGACCCCACTTTGGCCTATCTCCTAAGTCGCGACAGTTCGGGCGGACTGACCTCACCGGAGGTCGCCTTCCAATCCAACTTCGTGGTAGCCACGGCGAACGCAGGGGAAACCATCACCTCGGTCGTTCTTACCCAGAATTCCTCAGGAACGCCGTTTTCCACCACCGTTGGCGTCAACAGCGGCATTAGAACGGTGAATGGCAACTATGTTTGGCTGTTCCAGGACCCGACGCATTCAAACGTCGTGATCGGCGTCATCGGCACTTCCAGTGCGGCCACTATGCCCGCCGCGACCGGGGATCTCGCCTTCTCGTTTGGACTGGTCAGCACCAGCGCAACAAACGCAGATTTGTACCTAGTCCAGTATGTGCCGTTGCTCCATCCGGACGCGAACGACCCGAACGACCAGATCGATCTGCTCAACAAGGTGTACGCATCGGTCACCGGCACCACCGTGCTCAATTTCAGCCAGCTCGGCGACGCCCCTCCCGGACACAACAATTGGTATATCCTCGACGCCGACACGGCGAGCACACAGAAAATTCTGGTCACGGCTCACGACGGCACTACGCAGGCTGAAGTCAATGTCAGCACGCAAGGTCTGGGTGTCTCTTCTCAGGACGTGCGCTTCGGCCGTGAACTTCAGATCGACCTGATCAGTGGCGGCACCCAAAGTGCAGGCAAGAACTTTACCAACTCGCCGCTGGCTCCCAACTACACAGGCCACATCGAGAACGTCTCCGGCGCCGGTTTCTCGATTTCGCAGTCCACGCCTACTAACACAGTAGCTGACATCGAGGTCCACGCCTACAACAACGACGACAACGCAAAAGGCGCCGCGTTGCCGGGTGACGACAACGATACCGAGATCAATATCACCGGAGTAACGTTCAAGTTGAACGGCGTCGCCACGACGGCCTCTGCCCTTGGCATCACAGTTGATCTCAACGGCACCGGAATGATCCTCCACAACGTCGGCGAAGGCGTTACGGTTGATTTTACTACGGCGGGCGGCTCGGGCGGAACTTTTGACCGATTCACCATCAAGAATATCGACGGTGAGAAAGATTATTTCGACGTCAAAGAGGTGCATTTCGCTGGGAACGTTGCTAATGCCCACAACGAACAAGTCGGCTCCTTCATCAACTTCAACGACGACGGTCCAAGTATTTCAACGACAGGCACCGAACCGACACTGACTGTCGACGAGACGGTTCTTGGCACCAACGACACCAAGAGCTTCGCGGCGAACTTCAGCTCGGCCTTCGGTGCTGACGGGGCCGGCACGGTGACCTACGCACTCGGCTTTACTGCCGGTTCGACCGGACTTGTCGACACCGCGACCGGGCAAGCGGTCGTCCTCTCGCTGAATGGCGGCGTCATCCAAGGTCGAACCGCCACGAGCAACGACCTCGTGTTCACGGTCTCTGTCGATGCCTCGGGCAACGTCACCCTCGATCAGATCCGCGCGGTGGTCCATCCTACCAGCGACCCGGACGAGAGCACGACTCTGGCCGCCGACAATTTGATCAAACTGACCGCGACGGTTACCGACAAGGACGGCGACCACGCACCGGCCACCCTCGACATCGGCCAGAACCTCAACTTCAAGGACGACGGCCCGAGCATCTCGACGACCGGCACCGAGCCTACGCTCACTGTCGACGACACGGTTCTTACGACTAACGACACGAAGAGCTTTGCGGCGAACTTCAGCACGGCCTTCGGTGCCGACGGCGCAGGCACGGTCACCTACGCACTCGGCTTTACTGCTGGTTCGACCGGCCTTACCGACACCTTAACCGGTCAGGCCGTCGTCCTCTCGCTCAATGGCACTGTGATCGAAGGTCGCACCGCCACGAGCAATGACCTTGTCTTCACGGTCTCTGTTAGCGGCACCGGCAGCGTCACCCTGGATCAACTCCGGGCAGTGGTCCATCCGACCAGCGACCCGGACGAAAGCAAGACACTGGACGCGGATAACCTAGTTACGCTCACCGCGACCATCACCGACAAGGACGGTGATCATACATCGACCACACTCAACATCGGCCAAAACCTCACCTTCAAGGACGACGGCCCGACGATCACGGTGCCGTTCGACGGTGACGCATCCGGGGGTGGAAGCAATGGTACTCACGAGACCTTGGGCAACGCAGTCGGTCAAACGGCATCTGGTGCTTTTGGCTACGACATCGGTTCGGACGGCCGCCCGGCTTCCTACTACGACGCCACGCACTCGGACTTCGTCGACCAGGATGGCGTGCTTCCCGGCATCCAGCTCAGCCTTGATGGCAATCTCACCGGTCTTGTCCCTGGCACGCCGACCCCATTCATCAGCTCGTTCGCGACGCTACAGTCGGAAAGCGCCACCGAAGCTTCGTTCAATTGGCAAATCTCCTACGATAGCGACCCGAACACGGCCGGCAATCAGATGGCCACGGCGGGCGGTACCCTTGTCTTCAACAAGGACAGTGACACTTACACCATCACCTTGAACGACGCGGTGGAGGGCTTCACCAGGGACATCCTGCACACCAGTGAGCTTCTCTCCAAGCAGCCCACGAGCAATACCGGTCACCCGTTGATCGTGGTGGAGAAGCTCTTCGAGGCGGACAGCACACCCGAAACGACCGATCGGGACTTCTTCGTGCAGTTCACGGCGAACTCGGCAACTTCGAGCATCCCCTTAGGTCTCGGCGATGACGACGGCGCGCCGGTTGCTGGTGACAAGGTGTGGAACCCCGGCCAGTTCGTCACCAACAACAACGAAGACTGGGTTTCTGCAACCCAGACCACGAACGGGGTCGCTGGCGACACTATCCAGAAGGGCGAGGCACTGACGCTTCGGTTCTTCGACACCTCACCGGGTATCTCGACCGACAACGGTGCCAATCACGTCCCGACCCAGACGGCTAACGACATGGCCATCAAGTTTGACGGTATCGGCAACGAGGACCTGATGGTCATCGTTAATCTCGTGTCTACTGCCAACCCGGCGCTTACGACGACAAAGGCGATCTACATCTCGAACGCCGACATCTACAAGACGGGTCAGGTACCTTCCGCATACGCCGCCGACTTCCAGCTTGATAACAACGACGGCCTAGTGATCATAGAGCGAAACGACTACAACGGTGCCGGTGAGAACTGGGTGCTCCAAGGCGTCCAGATCATGCAGTCCGGCAACGGTCTGGTCGGGGCCGGTAGTGCGCCGGCCGGTACCAACGCCGCTCTCGGCGGTGCTACCGCGATCGACCTGAATAGCGCGGTCGGCGCGAATGGTGGCAGCCTTTCCGCCCCGTTGGTGATTTGGGACAACGACGTGGCCAAGGTGAACGGTGTGGATACAGCCGTCGCCGACAACGACGTCATCAAAATCGTGGACATCGGCTTCACCACGACGCAGACCACGACGCCGGACGCGCACCTCGACTTCGGCGTCCAAATCGCGGACTCGGACGGCGATATGACCACCGTCCAGCACATACTCGTCGACATCGCCTGACACAGAAGCAGCGGGGGCGGCCAAGTGCTGCCCCCGTTGGAACTCGGCAGTAAGGCATCGAAACGGGGGGTTCCGTGATGCAGCCAAGGCCGCAATTCCAGGAAGTGATGCGTCTGGCGCGCCGCCAGGCGCCGGCCCTTTTCCTCTTCAGCTTGCTAACCAATCTTCTTCTGCTTGCCAGCACCATCTACATGCTGCAGATCTATGACAGGGTGCTGTCGAGCGGCTCGATCGACACGCTGCTGTGGCTCACCCTTGCCGTCATCGGCGCCATTGCCGTCTATGGCCTCTTGGAACATGCCCGCCGGATGATGCTGGGGCATATCAGCCAATGGCTGGACGACCAGCTCAGCGTCCCGGTGATCGAACGCGCCATGGCGGCGCGCCTGGCCGGCAGCAACGTCGAAGCCGGCCTGAAGGACGTTAGCGATCTTCGCAGCTTCATTGCCGGCGACGGCATTCTGACCTTTCTCGACGCGCCATGGACGCCGGTATTCATGGCGTTCATGTGGTTCTGCATCCGGCATTGGGGGTGCTCGGCCTTGCCGGCGCGGTGCTTCTGTTCTGCTGCGCTCTAGCCAACGATTTCCTCACTCGCCGCAAAAACCAGGAAGCAGCCGCAGGGTTGCGCCGCAGCCAGGCCGCCGTCGGTCAATTTGTCGATGGCGCCGAAACATTGCGCTCGCTCGGCATGTCCGAGCCGGCGCTGTTGCGCTGGGAGCAAAACCAGCAAGCTCTCACAGCTCTGCAGTCCCGCATTTTCCAGCGCACCACCGTCATCGGCAGCCTGTCGCGCTCCCTGCGCCTCGCCCTCCAGGTGGCCGTGCTGGGGCTCGGCGCCTATTTCGTCCTGCACCGCGAACTCACGGGCGGGTCGATGATTGCGGCTTCCATCCTGCTCAGCCGCGCGCTGGCGCCGATCGAACGCTCCATCGGCGCCTGGCGCAGCCTGGTCAACGCTCGGGCCGCGCGCCAGAACCTGATCAAGCTCTTTGCCGCCACCGGGTCGTCGCAGAACGTCGGCGTCACCTTGCCGCGCCCGCAAGGCCGGCTGAAGTTAGAGAACCTGCACTATTACGCGCCGGGAACCCCGCAGGCCCTGCTGAACGCGATAAGCTTCGGTGTCGAGCCCGGCCAGACCTGCGGCGTGATCGGCTCGTCCGGCTCCGGCAAGACCACGCTCTGCCGTCTCATCGTCGGCACGATGCGACCCTCGCTGGGCCATGTCAGGCTGGATGGTGCGGAGGTCTGGAATTGGCCGTCGAACGAGCTCGGCCAGCATATCGGCTACCTGCCGCAACAGGTCCAATTGTTCCCGGGAACAATCGCCGAGAACATCGCGCGCCTGCGCGACGTCGACAGCGAAGCCGTCATCGCCGCGGCCCAGCTCGCCGGCATTCACGAGATGATCTTGCGGCTGCCGAACGGCTATCGGACCGAGGTCGGACCGCACGGCGTTCGGATCTCGCGCGGTCAGCGGCAGCGCATCGCGCTGGCTCGGGCACTGTTCGGCGACCCGCCGCTGATCGTACTCGATGAGCCGAACACCGGCCTCGACGGCGAAGGAGAGGCGGCGCTGTTCAACGTGCTTCAGCAGTTGAAGGAGCGCGGCCGCACGGTCGTTATCGTCAGCCATCAGACCAGTCTTCTGCGCACGGCTGACAACATCGTCCTCCTCCGCGACGGATCGGTCATGATGCTCGGCACGCGCGACGAGGTGCTCGGCGCGCTGGCAGGCCAGCCCAGGCGCATTCCGATGCCGGGGGCCATGCGGGACAAGATTGCCGCCTTCGCGCCGGCAAACCTGAAAGCGGTGGAGTGAGCCATGGACTTCTCGACGCTTCTGAACGGGCTGGCGGACAGCCTGCGTGAGCTGACCGGCACGCTGAGCATCTTGGCCGAGGATCTGACCGCCGCGGCCTCGATTTGGTATGACGGATTGGGTTGGCCGACGCGTATCGCTCTGACTGTGGCCGCCGGCGCGCTCGTCCTGCTCCTGATTTCCCGATTCTTCCGGCGGCGGTCACATGCATTCCAGGCAATCAGTGGCGACCTCAATCAACGGACCCGGCCGGCGCGTATGCTGGGCTATGTTTCATCGATCGTCTTCGTCGGCGGCGTCGCCGTGTGGTCCAGCGTCGCGCTTCTGGCAAGTGCCGTCGTCGCCGATGGCGTCGTCAGCCCCGAAGGCTATCGCAAGACGGTCCAGCACCTTGAAGGCGGCATTATCGGCGCGATTCATGTCAAGGAGGGCGATAAGGTCGGCGTCGGAGAGGTCCTCATCAGCTTGAAGACTACGGAGGCGCAGGGCCGCTACGACGAGTTGCAGGGGCGCTATATCCGCCTGCTGGCAACCGAGGCGCGCCTTGTCGCGGAGCTTGCCGGCCAGAATCGGGTCGCCTTCCCCAAGGAGCTGACCTCGATCGACAGCGAGCTGGGGCGAAACGTGGTCGCCGAAGAGCAGGCGCTGCTCGACAGCCGCCTCGCGACCCGCGACGGGCGCACGCAGATCCTCAACAAGCGCATCGCGCAGATTGAGGAGCAAAGTGCGGGATCAAGAGACGTGATCGCCGCAGAGACCGAGCAACTCAGGCTGATCGACCAGGAGATCGCTTCCGCCCAAGAGCTTTACAAAAAGGGGCTGGAGCGCTTGCCGCGGATATTGGCGCTGCTGCGCTCCCAGGCCGATATCCGCGCCAACCAAGCGTCAAACCGGGCTCAAGTGGCCCGCAACGATCAGCAGATCGGCGAAACCCAGTTCCAACTCCTCAACCTGCGCCAGCAGGACAGTGAGAGCGCCAACGAGGATCTCGCCAAGGTGCGCACCGACCTGGCCGAATTGCGCAGCCAATTGCCCTCGCGCCAGGATGTGCTGGCCAGGACCGACATCGTCGCGCCGATTGCGGGAACGGTGATGAATTTTCGCGTAACGACCGAATCCGGCGTGATCGCCAGCGGCCAGCCGCTTCTCGATATCGTGCCCAACGAGCCCAATCTGGTCATCGATTCACGCATCAAGACCACGGATATCGATGTGGTGCATCCAGACATGCCCGCCCGCGTGGTGTTGACGGCCTATCCGAGCAGGCATCTGCCGCAGATCCACGGTCTGCTCACCTCGGTGTCGGCCGATCGGCTGACGGATGAGAAGACCGGCGAGCCGTATTTCCTCGCCAAGGTCAAGGTCGACGCGGCCGATCTCGAAGAACTGCACGACGTCCGTCTATCGCCCGGCATGCCGGCGGAAGTGATGATTCTGACCGGGGAGCACACTTTGCTCGACTACATGCTGGCCCCGGTGGAAGCCTCCCTCACACGCTCTTTCAGGGAGAATTGAAACGAAGCAACTCGTGCCAGTAAGCACACAACACCACCGAGACGTCGGCCTCAGGCCGACGTCTCATGCTGCCGAAGGATTCGAACGTGCTAGCGCCTTAGAGCGTAGACATTGTCCATCGAAACGCCACCCAGAGGCAGCGCCATCTCGTCGTCGAGAATCCGAGTGATGCGGGCAAAGCCGACAAAAGCCTTTCTCGCCTCCTCAGCCGACATCTTGCCAGCCATAGCTGCCGAGCAGCAATTCACGGCGCATTGATAAACGGGGCCGCGCCTCCCCGTTGGCCACTTCCGCAGGAACACCATCGCTTCGGAGACGCTGTCGACTTCCTCCAAGGGGTATCCCTGCCCACGCGCGATCCGCACTGGGGTAAAGAAATGCAAGCGATCCATCACTATCCTCCCGGTCGACCGCAAAGCGGCCGAACCCGCATAAACGCATGTCCAGGGGTTTGGTTCCACACAATTTTGGTTGCTGGTCGAAAAAGTTCGGAACCGGACAGGAGCGCGATTGGCAAGCCGACTCAAGTAAAGGCGATTCCTGTTTTGGCGCGACGAGAAGCGCGATTCTCATTGAATGACTTTAAGGCCAAAGCCGGCAAATGGATTGCTTGTAGGTTCCCCAGCGTCAGGCTTACCCTCACCAGTTAACGCGGGGACGCCGCGTTTTGCAAAAGGGGACAGTTGCAATGACTATACAAGGCGCTTCGCCGGACCTCTACAACGAGGATCTGGCTCCGGCAACAGTCAGGAACTGGGGGCCGTTTTCAATCTTTAACGTCTGGACTTCCGACGTCCACAGCCTCTGGGGCTATTATCTCGCCGCGAGCCTTTTTCTGTTCTGCGGCGGCTTCGTCAACTTCATCATCGCCATCGGCATCGGCTCGCTGATCATCTACTTCCTGATGAACCTTGTCGTGCCGGCGTGAAGACTGGCGTTCCCTACCCCGTGCTTGCGCGCGCCTCCTTCGGCATCTGGGGTGCCAACATTCCGGCGCTGGTGCGCGCCGTCGTCGCCTGCTTCTGGTATGGCGCCCAGACGGCCGCCGCGTCGGGCGCAATCGTCGCGCTGCTGACGCGGCTGCAGTGGTTCGACGAATTCAACCGGACCTCGCATCTGCTCGGCCATTCCACCCTGGAGGTGATCTGCTTCGTCGTCATATGGGCGCTGCAGCTTTTGATCATTCAGAAGGGTATGGAAACGGTGCGGCGCTTCCAGGACTGGGCCGGACCCGCCGTTTGGGTGATGATGCTGATCCTGGCGATCTATCTCTGCGTCAAGTCGGGCACCTTCGCCTTCACCAGCGATATTCCGATGGACGTGCTGCTCGACAAGACCAAGGATGCCGGCGTGCCAGGCGAGCCGGGTTCGTGGACCGCGCTGTTCGCGGTGGCGGCAATCTGGGTAACCTACTTTTCGGCGCTCTACCTCAACTTCTGCGACTTCGCCCGCTACGCGCCCAACAACGCGGCGCTGCGCAAGGGCAACATCTGGGGCCTGCCGGTCAACCTGATCCTGTTCTCGCTGGTCGCCGGCGTCACCACGATCGCCGCCTACGACGTCTATCACGAGGTGCTGCTCCACCCCGACCAGATCTCGGCCAAATTCGACAGCTGGTTCCTGGCGGCGCTTGCCGCGCTGACCTTCGCGGTGGCGACCCTGGGCATCAACGTCGTGGCGAACTTCGTCTCGCCGGCCTTCGACTTCTCCAACGTCTTCCCGCGTCAGATCGACTTCAAGAAGGGCGGCTATATCGCGGCGCTGATCGCGCTGGTGCTCTATCCGTTTGCGCCGTGGGAAGGCAGCGCTGCCTCCTTCGTCAACATCATCGGCGCGACGATGGGGCCGATCTTCGGCGTGATGATGGTCGACTATTATCTGATCCGTAAGGGCGAGGTCGACGTCAAAGCGCTCTACCGCGAAGATGGCGAGTTTCGCTTCCAGGGCGGCTGGCACGTCAACGCCTTCATCGCCGCCGGCATCGGCGCGATCTTCTCCTCGATCCTGCCCAACTTCACCAACTGGCTGCCGTCCTGGTGGGGCGTCTATGGCTGGTTCTTCGGGGTCGCGATCGCGGGCGCCGTCTACTATGTGCTGCGCACAATGGCGCTCGGCGCCGGCGCACGCATGGCCAAGGCTTAACACAGTCGGGGCGGCGAAAGCCGCCCCATTTGCTTCGTCTCACTTGCCTACCATCTCGGGCCAGCCAATGCGGGGTCCTTGCGCTCGAAAAAGTTGCGTCAGGGCAGTTCGAGCTCGGGCTCAATGATGTAGATGGTAGGATCCATTTCTTCAGGAGACACGACGACCACGTCCTGGCCTGTTGCGTCTATATAGCCGTCCGTAACAGCAAAGCCCGCCATAAGCTGGTCGTCCGTGAGAGGATACCAGGAACCGAATTCGTGAGAGTAAGACGCGATAGCCATCCTTGCCAAAATCGCGCTGTTATATAGATCGACCTCGTAGTCCCCAGTGCGGGCCAAACAGTCCATCAACATCGGAAGAGTAAAATCCTTTGTCCTCGAGCACGCATTGAAGGAGCGCGACCCTGCGTTCAGGAACCTGGCTTTTGGTCAATTGAAACACCGGATCCTGCGATCCGCCGGCTGCCCGCCGAACACCGGCAAAGGCGACGAGAAACGGCAGGGTTGAGCTTGCGAGCACGTGCCTTCGTGTCACCGGAAAGGTGGAAGTCTCCGATACTTTCGCAAGAATTCCCGCTTGTCGCTTCTGACCAAGATTTTCGAAGTCGAACATCGCCATTCTCCAAGCCGCCGAGCACCATTTGCTGGCACTAACGCCGTGCTTAGCTAGGCGAGTTCTGCCAAAGCGCTCCACGCCCAGCGATACACCTTGGCTCCGGACCTCATCTTATCGTATCTTTGCCTCGGAACGTAGCTTATGCGGAGGGGCGCAAGTTGGAGAGGCGAGTTCCCGTCCGGGTTGAGAATGTTCGTTTAGACGAACTTGCGCTCGCCAACCAACGCCGGCGCTGTGCGCTTCCCCGCCAAGAGCTCCAAAACGCCCTGCGCCCGACTTTTCGATCCTTAATTGCTCACCATGATGTTCGTCCGACCTTTTTCTAAATGTGGAGAATGGCAATGGAAGAGAATGGGGTTCGTCTGATCGTCCGCTGCATCGGTTCCGTCGCCCTGTTTGCTTTTTCCTCCCAATATGCGTTCGCAGCCGATAGCGCGCGATGCGTTGCGAACATCGAAAAAGTGATTGCCGATGGGTCGGTTCCGGCCAAGGCAACGCCGCTGCCCCCGAAGCTCAGCGCGAAGCTTGACGCTGCGGTTCGATCCGCGCTGCCCAAGACGGCGGCACCGGGTGTCATCGTCGGCGTGGTGACACCTTCCGGAATATGGAAGGCGGCGTATGGCAAGGCCGACCCTTCCGCCGGCACACCCATGGCTGTGGGGATGCACACGCGCATCGGTTCAGTTACCAAGACATTCACCGGCACAGCGATCATGCAGCTGGCCGAAGCTGGGAAGCTGTCGCTTGACGACAAGATCCAGAAATACGTACCCGGCATCCCCAATGGCGATCGGATCACGCTCCGCCAGCTCGCCGATATGACCAGCGGCATTGCGAGCTATACCCAAAGTGCAAAATTCCAAGATGTCTTGTTCTCCAAGCCTCAAACGATCTTCACGCCCAAGGAGCTGGTGGCCATCGGCGTGGCTGAATCGCCTCTCTTCGAGCCCGGAGCCTCGTTCAACTATTCGAACACCAACACTATCCTGCTCGGCATGGTCATGGAGCAGGTTACTGGAAAGACCGTCGGCGAGGTTTTCAAGGAGCAGATCTTTGATCCGCTGAAGCTCAAGAACACGTCCTGGCCGGGTGACTCGGTGGATATGCCGGTGCCCTATGCTCAGGGCTTTACCCTGCAGGGGGATTTTGCCAAGCCGGATGCACCAAGCAACGCGACGAACTGGAACCCATCCTGGGGATGGACTGCAGGGGAACTGATTTCCAATATCGACGATTTGCTGGTTTATGCTCGGGCACTGGTCACCGGGAACGGCTTGCTGGGGGCAGCTGCGCAGAAGGAGCGGCTGACCTTCCCGGGCGCGGCCGGCTACGGGATCGGCGTCGGTTGCATCGGCGGCTGGGTGGGCCATACGGGCGAACTGCCAGGCTACAACACGACCTTGTTTTACAAGGCAGGTGCGGACATAGCCGCCGTGGTCCAGACCAACAGCGACATTGCTTCCGGCGATTGCAAGGCGGAGCCGACGCTGACCGACGATCCACGCGACACGGTCTGCTCTTCGCCTGCAACGCGTGTATTTGTTGCGGTTTCAGAGGCTCTTGGCCAGCCGTATACGCCGCCCAACCCCCACTGAATGCCCGATAAGAGCCGAGACGGCTCGACAATTTTGCAGCGGCTCACCCGTTGTGAGCCGCTCCGTCTCCTCGTTTGAAGCACGGCGGAACTCTGTGTCGGGCTTTCCCGGCATCGCTCTAATATGAACCGATGAGTTGCAACAGGAATCGCGTGCCGGTATGGCCAGCTCTTGGCTGTCTTGGAACGGTATTGCGATTATCGCCCCCGCATTGAGGTGCTGTCCGAAAGAAGCTTGCCATCCCTACCCCGGCCGAGCCCAGTTCTTCTTCGGTGTAATCCACGCCCGTGTCGTGCTAGGCACTTGTAAGCGTGGCTGAGATTTACTTACAAACTCACGATGCCCCCTGACATGTAGACTTGAGCAAACCTTATCAAATCTCCCGTTTTGCGCCAGCTTCTCGAAACGAGAATCATCTCCAGATTGCGTGCAGGTGTTTCTCAGCGGCCTTTCATCGGAACGGTCGCCTGCCTCAGATTTCGGTGAACGATCGAGGAATCGGATTCGCCCTGCTCCGGCGCGGAGGGTTGAGACTTGAGTAGTCGGGGCGGCGAAAGCCACCCTTATTTCAACCTATTTGGCGACCATCTCGGACAGTCTGCGCACCGTGTTCCAGTTGCGCGATGTGCCGATCCCCATGCGCTTGTGGTTTGCTGCGGCGAGCAGCCGCGAGCTTGGCCGCTCGCGCGAAAAGACGACCCAAATATCGCCGTCGACCGTCAGCACCTTCTCGTCCGCGGCGGCATAGGCTGTAAGAGCCGCTGCGGCTTCTTCCGGCGCCGGCCGGCGCATCACCCGCACCGCGACCTGATCGCCGGCTTTTGCCGATTCGTCCGGGAACGGATTGGCGGCAGCAAGCTTCAGCCAGTCTTCTGCGCCGCGCACGATGATATCGACATGGCGGCCGAAAGTCTCTTCGAAGGCCTTTTCCAGCCGCCGTTCGAGACCGGAAACGCTGGCCGTCCGCGCCTCGAAGACCAGATTACCCGTGGCGACCAGCGTGCGGACGTTTTTCAGCCCGATGGCTTCGGCCATCGCCTTGAGCTCGGACATGACAACGCGCCGCCCCTCGCCCAGGATGATGCTGTAGAGCAGCGCGACGTAAGTTCGCATGGTCGCCGGCCGATCGTTCAGACCAGCCGCGACTGCTCCACCGCCGCTTCGATGAAGCTTGCAAACAGCGGGTGCGGCTCGAGCGGGCGGCTCTTCAGTTCAGGGTGGTACTGCACGCCGATGAACCAGGGATGGTCGGGATATTCCACCGTCTCCGGCAGCACCCCGTCTGGCGACATGCCGGCAAAGACCAGGCCACAATCCTCAAGCCGCTGCTTGTAGTCGATGTTCACCTCGTAGCGGTGCCGGTGGCGCTCGGAGATCTGCGTGTCGCCGTAGATCTCGGCGATCTTCGACCCCTTGGCGAGGTCGGCTTGATAAGCGCCGAGGCGCATGGTGCCGCCGAGATCGCCGGTAGCCCTGCGCTTCTCCAGCATGTTGCCCTTCAGCCATTCCGTCATCAGGCCGACGACCGGCTCCTCGGTCGGGCCGAATTCGGTGGAAGAGGCATGCTCGACGCCGGCGAGCGACCGCGCAGCCTCGATGCAGGCCATCTGCATGCCGAAGCAGATGCCGAAGTAAGGCACCTTGCGCTCGCGCGCGAACTTCGCGGCCAGGATCTTGCCCTCGGAGCCGCGCTCGCCGAAACCGCCGGGAACGAGAATGCCGTGCACCTTCTCCAACCACGGCGTCGGGTCTTCCTTCTCGAAGATCTCGCTCTCGATCCAGTCAAGCTTGACCTTGACGCGGTTGGCAAGCCCGCCATGCGACAGCGCCTCGATCAGCGATTTGTAGGCGTCCTTGAGGCCGGTGTATTTGCCGACGACGGCAATCGTCACCTCGCCTTCCGGATTGTGGATGCGGCTGGAGAGCGCCTGCCACGGCTCCATCCGCGGCTTCGGCGCCGGATCGATGCCGAAGGCTGCAAGCACCTCGGAATCCAGCCCTTCCTTGTGATACGCCATCGGCACGTCGTAGATGTGCGGCACGTCGAGCGCCTGGATGACGGCGCTCTCGCGCACATTGCAGAACAGCGAAAGCTTGCGGCGCTCTTCCTTGGGGATCGGCCGGTCGGCGCGCACCAGAAGGATGTCGGGCGCGATGCCGATGCCGCGCAATTCCTTGACAGAATGCTGCGTCGGCTTGGTCTTCAATTCGCCGGCGGTAGGGATGTACGGCATCAGGGTGAGATGCACATAGACCGCGTTGTTGCGCGGCAGGTCGTTGCCGAGCTGGCGAATCGCCTCCAGGAACGGCATCGCCTCGATGTCGCCGACAGTGCCGCCGATCTCGCACAGCACAAAGTCGTAATCGTCATTGCCTTCAAGGACGAAATGCTTGATCTCGTCGGTGACGTGCGGGATCACCTGCACGGTCGCGCCGAGATAGTCGCCGCGCCGCTCGCGCTCGATGATGTTCTTGTAGATGCGGCCGGTGGTGATGTTGTCCTGCTGGTTGGCCGAGCGGCCGGTAAAACGCTCATAATGGCCGAGATCGAGATCGGTCTCGGCGCCGTCGTCGGTCACGAACACTTCCCCGTGCTGATACGGCGACATCGTTCCGGGGTCGATATTGAGGTATGGATCGAGCTTCTTGATCCGCGCGCGATAGCCACGCGCCTGCAGAAGAGCCCCAAGAGCTGCTGCAGCGATGCCTTTTCCGAGTGAGGAAACCACGCCGCCTGTGATGAATACATATCGCGCCATGGGAGTCATCGCTTAACGCGGCCTGATTGATTCCGCCAGAGAAAAAACCGCCGCGAAGGCTTTTTCCCAGATGGCGCTGTGTCCGGACGGGCATTTCTCTGAAGCATGCCGCCCAAAACTGTGCAGTGGTTTTGGGAGAACGGCAGGCATCAGAACAGAAACTCGAAAGCGCGGCACCAGCGTCTTTCAACGCGACGCGCTTCGATCAAAGAAAAAGGGCCGGTGGTGCCGGCCCTTTCGGCAGTTTGCTTCAACGCGTTAGATAATAACGACCTTGGTGCCGATCTTGACGCGGCTGTAGAGATCCATGACGTGCTCGTTGATCATGCGGAAGCAGCCGTTGGAAGCGCTGGTTCCTATCGACTGCGGTGCAATGGTGCCGTGGATGCGCAGATGCGTGTCCTTCTTGCCGTCATAGAGGTAGATGGCGCGCGCGCCGAGCGGGTTTTCGCCGCCACCGGGCATGCCGTCCTTGTACTGGCCATAGTGCTTCGGCTCGCGCTTCTGCATGTCGAGCGTCGGGATCCAGCGTGGCCATTCCTGCTTGTCGCCGACGGCCACCGTCCCCTTGAACTGCAGGCCTTCACGGCCGACTGCGATGGCGTAGCGGCGCGCGGTGGAAAACGATTCGACGAGGTAGAGACGGCGAGCAGTCGTGTCGATGACGATCGTCCCGGGCTCATAGCCGGTGAAGGCGACGTCCTGCGGCACGAACTCCGGCTTCACCTTGAACGGCCTCTTGGCATCCTTCTTGGCGAGCGCCGAATCAAGCGCGCGGGTCTCCGGCAGATAGTTGATCGAGGTCACCGAGGAACCGCCGAACAGGCCGGCGAACAGCCCGCCGCTGCTCGCCCGCTTCTGGCCGGGTTGTTCGCTTCGCAACTCACCGTTGTTGCCGGTGGCCGTGATGTTCATCGCCTCGGCCGGGATTGGCTCCTCGGCCTGGAGCGAGGCGATCGGCGCCACGGGCGTGAGCGGTTCGATGATCTTGACGGTCTTCTTCCCGGGCTTCGCATCGGCCACTTCGGCCGGCGCGGCCGAACCCTTTTTGGAGAGCCATTCCTGACGCGCCGCATCCGCCTTGGCCTTGGCCGCCTCGCGCATCGCCAGCTTGCGGGCTTCGAGCGCCTTTTGCTTGGCCGCTTCCTTGTCGGCAGCGATCTTGGCCTCGAGCTTTTCGATCTGCGCGAGGTCGTCCGGAGTCGGGTTTTTCTTCTTCTTGAGAAGCCTCAGCTGCGATGCGTCGCTCTTGGCGGCGACGGGAATTGCGTCGGTCTTCTCTACCGACGGCGAAGCGGCCAGATTTGCCGGTGAGGCAAAGGCCGCGGAGCCCATGCCGAATACGGCACAGAATCCCAAAAGGATGAAGCTGCGAAGCTGCATGGCGAAGATCCGATTTTCTATGCTAGTTGCCCAACGGCGTCGCCCGGCGCCCCCCAAGGACGCCGAAAAGTGCCGCGCGCAATCTATAATCGATTAGCCAGCGCGCCCTCAAGCTGAGCGACGCGTTACATTTGGTTGAATCTTCGTGATCGAGCGGCATTTGCCGCGACTGTGTTCAAAGAACAACAGATCGCGGCAGCAATGCTTGTCCGGCTACTGGTTCGGAACCTGCGGGGTGACCGGCAAGGTAACGCCGTTCGCGGCCGGCGGCGTGGTCGGATTCGCAGGCGCCGGTGTTGCGGGAGCAGTGGCCGGGGCCGTGGTGGTGCCGCCATTCGACAGCGGCGTCGTGGTTGTCGTTCCGCCCGACGGGGCGGCCGGCGCGGTGCCGCCAGCCGGCGCCGCCGGCGGCGAGCTGCCCACCGGACCGGTGGCGCCCGGCAATTGGTTGAGCACGCCCTTGCCGGCATTGCCCGAGGTCGAAGCCGGTGCCCTGTCGAGGATGTCGATCGGCTTCTCGCCGTAGCGGGCAAGGATGGAGAGCGCGAGCGAGGTCACGAAGAAAGCCGCGGCCAGGATCGCAGTCGCGCGGGTAAGCGCGTTGGCTGCGCCCCGCGCCGTCATGAAACCGGAACCGCCACCAATGCCGAGACCGCCGCCTTCGGAGCGCTGCAGCAGCACCACGCCGACAAGGGCGAGCACGACCATAAGATGAACGACGATCAGTACCGTTTCCATAATTTATCCTGGCGAGGCCTTGCGCGGCCGCGCATACGACCGGTGATTTGGAGGCGGCTCCTTACAATGCTTTGGCGGCATTTCCAAGCCCGTGGCCGGGAATATGGGGAGCAATGCGGCCATTGCAACGATTTGGGCCGCGCCCCTGCCGCCGTCTGCGGCTATGACATGTGCATATAGGCTTCGGCAATGGCGAGGAAGTCGGCCGCCTTCAGGCTTGCGCCGCCGACCAGCGCGCCATCGACATTCTCGACGCCGAGCAGCTCCACAGCATTGGACGGCTTGACCGAACCGCCATAGAGAATGCGCATTCTGGCCGCGGCATCGCCGAGCAGCGCCGTCAGCTTGCCACGGATATGGGCATGCGCCTCGGCGACGTCGGCCGCGGTCGGCGTCAGGCCGGTGCCGATGGCCCAGACCGGCTCGTAGGCGATGATGGTGTTGGCGGCGGTGGCGCTCGCCGGCACCGAACCGTCGAGCTGGCGCGACAGGACATCGAGCGTCGCGCCGGATTCACGCTCGGCGCGCGTCTCGCCGATGCAGATGAGGGCCACCAGCCCTGCCCGCCAGGCGGCCGAAGCCTTGGCGTTGACGATCGCATCATCGTCGCTGCATTGCTCGCGCCGCTCGGAGTGGCCGACGATGACATGGCTTGCGCCGGCATCCTTCAGCATCTCGGCCGAAATCTCACCCGTATAGGCGCCGCTCTCCTTGGGGTGGCAATCCTCGCCGCCGGCGCGAACCGGTGTCCGCGAAAGGATCTCTGCGGCCTGGTGAAGCAAGGTGGCCGGAACGCAGACCAGGGCTTCCGTCTCCGCATCGAGGCCGCTCATGAAGCCGTTGCCGATCATCCTCAACTCGTTGAGCGAGGCCCTGGTGCCGTTCATTTTCCAGTTGCCGGCAACGAGCGGACGGATTCCAGGGGTCATGGCGTCGAGTTCTCCAGGCAACATAAGGCAGCGCCCTCACTACCAAAATCGGGCCACAAAGCAATCGACAGTGGGCCGGAAGGACGCTATTGCGCTTGTTTCAGAGTCGGCGCATGCGAAAATGCGCAAAGATCGGAAGTGGGCATGCTTGGTATTTTGAGAAGCGCGGCGGGCACCTGGGTCGCGAAAGCTTTGCTGTCCTTGCTGGTGGTGAGCTTTGCCGTCTGGGGTATTTCCGGGCGCCTGTCGGGAAGCTTGGCTGGCCATCATTCGGTGATTACCGCCGGCGGCACCACGGTTTCGATCAACGAATACCGCCTCGCCTACGATCGCCAGATCAACCTGCTGTCGCAGCAATATGGCCAGCGCATCACGCATGAACAGGCTAAGCTGCTCGGCCTCGACAACCAGGTCCTGGCGCAGCTCGTCTCCGGCGCCGTTCTCGACGAGCAGGCTCGCAAGCTCGGGCTTGGCCTTTCCAAGGACCGGCTGGCCGAGCTGACGCGCGAGGATCCGGCCTTCAAGGGTCCAGGCGGCCAGTTCGACCGCAGGACCTTCGAATATCTGCTGAGCCAGATCGGCATGCGACCCGAGGACTATCTGAAGAACCGCTCGCAAGTGGCGGTCCGCCAACAGATCGTCGAGGCGATTTCCGACGGCCTCAAGGCGCCGCAGACCTTCCTGAAGGCGGTCGCGCTCTATCGCGGCGAGGACCGCACGATCGACTATCTCGTCCTGCCGAAGACACTCGTCCAGCCGATCGAGGCGCCGTCCGACAGCGCGCTGAAAACCTATTTCGAAGCCAACAAGAAGAACTACGCCGCGCCGGAATACCGCAAATTCTCCTATATCCGGCTTGAGCCGCAGGACATCATGGACCCGACGGCGGTGACCGACAGCCAAGTCGCTGAGGACTACAACAAGAACAAGGCGCGCTATACGACACCCGAAATGCGCACCATCGAACAGCTGGTGTTCAAGACGCCGGACGCGGCCAAGGCGGCATTTGACTCCCTGAAGGCCGGCGCCACCTTCGACAAGATCGTCACCGCAGAGGGCAAGACGCAGGCCGACACCGTGCTCGGCACGCTGGCAAAGGACAAGATCGCCGACAAGGCGGTGGCCGACGCAGCCTTCTCGCTCAACGTCAACGAGGTCAGCCCGGTGGTTCAGGGCGCCTTCGGCCCGGTGCTCTTGCGCGTCACCGAAATCAAGCCGCAGGTGGTGAAGCCGCTTTCGGAAGTGTCCGACCAGATCCGCAAGGATCTTGCGCTCGGCGAGGCAAGCCGCGTCCTGCTCGACGTCCACGACAGCTACGAGGACACCCGCGCTTCCGGTGCCTCGCTTGCCCAGGCGGCCGACAAGCTAAAGCTCAAGGTCGTCACCATCGACGCCATCGACCGTACCGGCCAGCGGCCGGACGGCACGATCGTCAACGACCTGCCGCAATCGGCGGACCTCATCAAGGCCGTCTTCGAGGCCGAGCCGAACACCGAGAATGAAGGCCTGACCACTGCCGCCAACGGCTTCGTTTTCTATGAAGTCCAGTCGATCACGCCGGCGCGCGACCGCACGCTGGACGAGGTTCGCCAGAAGGTGGTGGCCGACTGGACCGCGGCCGAGACCGACAAGCGGCTCACCGCCAAGGCCGGGGAGTTGGAAAAGCGCCTCAAGGCCGGTGCGACGCTCGACGTGATCGCGGGCGAGTTGAAGCTCGAGAAGCAGACCAAGCGCGGCCTGAAGCGCGAAGCCGACGATGCCGATTTCGGCAAGGAGGGCGCGGCGGCCATGTTCGGCGTCGGCGAAGGCGGCACGGGCCTGATCCCCTCGCCCACCGGCGACGGTCAGATCCTGTTCAAGGTTGCCGAAGTCTTCGAACCTGCCGGCGCCGATGGCAGCTCTGTCCCGGAAGACGCGCAGAAATCTTTCAGCGCCGGCATATCCGACGACCTGCTCGATCAGCTGGTGGCGCAGCTGCAGTCGCAATATGACGTTCGTATCGATCCGGCCGCCGTTTCCCAAGCACAGACACGATGAGCGCGCTTAAGACATACATCGCCAAGGTCGCGACCGGCACCGCGCTCTCCTTCGAGGAAGCGCGCGAGGCCTTCGACATCATCATGTCGGGCGACGCGACGCCGGGGCAGATCGGTGGCTTCCTGATGGCGTTGCGCGTGCGCGGCGAGGCCGTGAGCGAGATCTCCGGCGCGGTCGCCACGATGCGCGCCAAGATGCTCCGCGTCGAAGCCCCGCGCGGCGCCATCGACATCGTCGGCACCGGCGGCGACAATTCGCATTCGGTCAACATTTCGACCGGATCGGCATTCGTCATCGCCGCCGCGGGTGTCCCGGTGGCCAAGCACGGCAATCGCGGCCTGTCCTCGCTGACCGGCGCGGCGGATGTGCTGATGGCGCTAGGCGTCAAAGTCGACATCGCACCGGAGACGATCGGCCGCTGCATCCAGGAAGCCGGCGTCGGCTTCATGTTCGCGCCAGCGCATCATCCGGCGATGAAGCATGTCGGTCCTGTCCGGGGCGAGCTCGGCACGCGCACCATCTTCAATCTGCTCGGGCCGCTGTCGAATCCAGCCGGCGTCGGCCGGCAGATGGTTGGCGTCTTCCTGCCCGAATGGATCATGCCGGTGGCTGAGACGCTGAAGGCGCTGGGTACCGATCATGCCTGGATCGTGCACGGCGACGGTTATGACGAGATCACCACCACGGGCGAGACGCAGGTCGCAGAGCTCGCCGGCGGCGAGATCCGCACCTTTACCCTCACTCCGGAAGCGGTCGGACTGAAGCGGCATAACAAGGAAGATCTGCGCGGCGGCGAAGCGGCCTACAATGCCAGGGCATTGCGCGATATGCTGGGCGGCGCTGCCGGCGCTTATCGCGACACTGTGCTGATGAATGCCGGCGCCGGGCTGGTGGTGGCCGGCAAGGCGACCACGCTCGGCGATGGCATCGAGGCAGCAGCGCAGGCCATTGACAGCGGCCGGGCGCTGGCGGTGCTCGACAAGCTCATCGAGATTTCGAACGGTTAGAATTTTGTCCGATATCCTGCGCAAGATCGAAGCCTACAAGCGCGATGAGATCGCCGCCGCAAAGCTCAGCGCGCCGCTTGCCGAGGTCAAGGCGAAGGCCAAGGATGCGGAACCCCCGCGCAGCTTCCTTGCGGCGCTTGAGGCCAAGCGGAAGGCTGGCGGCTTCGCGCTGATTGCGGAGATCAAGAAGGCCAGCCCTTCCAGGGGCTTGATCCGCGCCGACTTCGACCCGCCGGCGCTCGCCAGGGCCTACCAGCAAGGCGGTGCTGCCTGTCTTTCGGTGCTGACCGACGCACCGTCCTTCCAGGGCGCGCCCGGCTTTCTGACCGCAGCGCGCGCCGCCGTTGGCCTGCCCGCCCTGCGCAAGGATTTCCTCTTCGACCCGTATCAGGTTCATGAAGCCCGCGCCTGGGGCGCGGACGCGATCCTCATCATCATGGCGAGCGTCGACGACGCCTTGGCCAGTGAATTGGAAGCCACGGCCTTCGATCTCGGCATGGACGCGCTGGTCGAGGTGCATGACGAACAGGAGATGGAACGCGCGCTTCGCCTCTCGTCGCGGCTGATCGGCATCAACAACCGCGATTTGAGAACCTTCGAAACCAGCCTCGACGTTTCCGAGCGGCTTGCCGCCATGGTCCCGGACGACCGGCTGCTGGTCAGCGAGAGCGGCATTTTCACCCATCAGGACTGCCGGCGGCTGGAAAAGAGCAAGATCGGCACTTTCCTCGTTGGCGAAAGCCTGATGCGGCAGGCCGACGTGGCCGCCGCGACCGCCCTTCTGCTGACGGGCAAGGCGCCTGCCGAGGCCGTTTGAGGATGCCCGCGCTTACGCATCTCGGCGCCAAGGGCGAAGCCAACATGGTCGATGTCGGCGGCAAGGCCGAGACGACGCGCACGGCCATCGCCGAAGGGTATGTCACCATGCAGCCGGAAACGCTGGAGATGATCCTGGCCGGCGACGCCAAGAAAGGCGACGTGCTGGGCACGGCGCGCCTCGCCGGCATCATGGCGGCCAAGAAGACGCATGAGCTCATCCCGCTTTGCCATCCCCTCCTTCTCACCAAGGTGTCCGTCGAGATCGAGCCCGACCACGCGCTTCCCGGCCTGAGGGTCAGCGCGCTTGCCAGGGTTACCGGCAAGACCGGGGTGGAAATGGAGGCGCTGACCGCGGCGTCGGTCGCCTGCCTCACCATCTACGACATGGCCAAGGCAGCGGACCGCGGCATGGCGATTTCCGGCATCAGGCTGGTCGAGAAAACCGGCGGCAAGTCGGGCGACTACAAGGTAGGTCCTTAGCATGGCTTTGCTTCCAGTCGCTGACGCGCTCCAACGCCTGTTGGACGGCGCGACCGCGCTGCCAGGCGAAAGCGTGCCGCTGGCCGACGCGTCCGGCCGGGTGCTGGCCGACCCCGTGGTGGCTCTGCGCACCCAGCCGCCCTTCAATGCGTCGGCGATGGACGGCTACGCCGTACGGGCCGCCGACGTAGCCTCGGCGCCGGCCCGGCTCTCCGTGATTGGCATGGCCCCCGCCGGGCGTGGCTTCACCGGCTCTGTCGGCAAGGGCGAGGCCGTGCGCATCTTCACCGGCGCGCCGCTCCCCGAAGGCGCCGATACCATCGTTATCCAGGAGAATGTCCGCGATCTCGGCGGCGGCGGCATCGAAGTGACCGAGCCGACCGTGGAGGGACGAAACGTCCGTCGCCGCGGCCTCGACTTCTGCGAGGGCGACCTGCTCCTCGAAAAAGGCCGCCAGCTCGATCCGGCGGCGCTTTCGCTGGCGGCATCGGCCAACCATCCGAGTCTCAACGTGGTGCGGCAGCCGCTGCTCGCCATCATCGCCACCGGCGATGAATTGCTGCCGCCGGGCAGCGCGCTCGGCCCCGACCAGATCATCTCGTCGAATGCCTGTGGCGTCACAGCTACGGCCCAGTCGGTCGGCGCGCGCGCGCTCGACCTCGGCATCGCCGCCGACCGCAAGGACGCGATCGCGGCCCTGGTCAAGAAGGCGGTCAAGGCCGGCGCCGACGTCATCGTCACGCTTGGCGGCGCCTCCGTCGGCGACCACGACTTGATCCATGACGTGCTGACCGGCGAAGGCATGCAGCTCGACTTCTGGAAGATCGCCATGCGTCCCGGCAAGCCGCTGATGTTTGGCCGGCTCGGCGACATTCGCTGCATCGGCCTGCCCGGCAATCCGGTCGCAAGCCTGGTCTGCTCGCAGCTGTTCCTGAAGCCGCTTCTGGCGCGGCTGGGCGGCCGGTCCTGCCGTCAGGAAATCCGCACGGCCCGGTTAGGCGTCGCAATGCACGCCAACGATCTCAGGCAGGACTATGTGCGCGCCGTGGTCCGCGAAGATGCGGGGGCGTTGATCGCAACACCGTTCGGCATCCAGGATTCCTCGATGTTGAGGATGCTCGCCGATGCCAATGGCCTGATCGTGCGCCAACCCTTCGCACCGGCGGCTGAAGCCGGCGAGGAATGCAGCGTTCTGATGTTACGCTGAACAAAACGTCAACACATTCACTAAACTTTAAACGGTTGCGGAACACAACTGGAACAGATAGTGTTTGTTCTGGGTTTGTTTTTCTGATTCTGGTTTCAGAACCCATGGGGGCCGCCATGCTGACGCGCAAACAACATGAACTGCTGATGTTCATCCATGAACGGCTCAAGGAAAGCGGCATTCCGCCGTCTTTCGATGAGATGAAGGAAGCGCTCGACCTTGCCTCGAAATCGGGCATCCACCGCCTGATCACGGCGCTGGAGGAGCGCGGTTTCATTCGCCGGCTTCCGAACCGGGCGCGTGCCCTTGAAGTGCTGCGCCTACCTGACTCGATCGCGCCCGGCCTCAATGCGGCGAAGAAGTTCTCGCCGAGCGTCATCCAGGGCGGCCAAGGCAATCTCGGCCGCCAGATCAAACCCGCGGCGCCCGCCCGCACGCCGACGCCCAGCAATGACGACGACGCCGTTTCAGCCGTCTCCATCCCGGTGATGGGTCGCATTGCCGCCGGCGTGCCGATCGACGCCATCCAGCACCAGACGCATTCGATCACAGTGCCGCCGGACATGATCGCGGGCGGCGAGCACTACGCGCTCGAGGTCAAAGGCGACTCGATGATCGAGGCCGGCATCTTCGACGGCGACACGGTCATCATCCGCAACGCCAGCACTGCGAGCCCCGGGGAGATCGTCGTGGCGCTGGTCGATGACGAGGAGGCGACGCTGAAGCGCTTCCGCCGCAAGGGCGCCTCCATCGCGCTCGAGGCTGCCAATCCGGCCTATGAGACGCGCATCTTCGGTCCCGATCGCGTGAAGGTTCAGGGCAAGCTCGTCGGGCTCATCCGCCGCTACTGAGGGGGCTGCGGCTTGGCTTCCGGCTTCTCGGGCTTCTTGTAAGGCGCCAACCCCCTCGCCTCACGCGAGTAGCGCCGCTGTTCGTGCCAAGGGCGGTACGGTTTTTCGACGGCGTATTGAATGGTTGCTCGCGCCGTCGCCGATTGCGGATCGAAGAAGACGGCGGCACTGCCGTCGCGCGCGAGCTGCCGCTTGGTGACGACGAGGATACGCGGATCGTGGCAGGGATTGTAGGCCGTGGCGTCGTTGATGACGATGAGGTCTGCGAAGTCGCAGGCAGGCCGGGCAGCTTCGCGGTTCTCGGCGAGCGCGACGATCGCGCCTGATGGATGCCGGCCAATGCAGAGATCGCCCGTGCAGTAAAAGGGCGATCCAGGCGGCAGGTCGACCGGATCGGCCAAGTCCAGCGTGCCCTTGGCGAATGTCTCCGGCGGCACGATCGTTTCGGCCTTGAGCGCACGTTTCCAGTTATCGGTGGTGAACTCGTTGGAGCGGGCGCGATTGATGGCGAGTTCGCCGCCGCCGATCGGCATCGCCACCAGATGCGCGTCCTCCGAGATCAGCAGGTCCGGCGTGCGCACCTGCGGGATGATCATCACGGCCGCGGCAGCGAAAGGAATTGCGGCCAGCCTGAACCAGGTAGTCGCCATCGTGGCGATGACGAGCGCGATCGTCGCCAGCAGCACCGAATGGATCGAGATCAGGCCCACGGCATCGACCGGCGACCACTCCGAAATCCACGCCGAGATCGCGATCATCGCCGCCAGGCCCTTGCCCATCAAATAGAGGAAGGGCCCGTCGAAGCCGAACGGCATCATGACCGCGCTGGCGACGGCGAGAAACATCACGATCGTGACGATCGGCATGATCGCGAGATTGGCCAGCAGGCTGAGCGGCGAGACGCGCTGGAAATGCCAGATGGCAAACAGCGCCGTGGCACTTCCGGCAATGATCGACGTCATTGCGGCGCCACCTGCTCCGACTGCCAGTTTGTGCGACATGAACCGCAGGAACGAACGCTTGTCCGGCGGCGCTCTCACCTTGCCGGCGCGGTAGTCGGACCAGCCGGCATAGGCGCCGACAAGGGCGGCGGTTGCCGCGAACGACATCTGAAAGCTCGGGCCAACCACTTCATGCGGCGACACCAGGATGACGGCGATGGCCGAGATCGCCAAGTTGCGCATCGTCAGCGCGGCTCGGTCGAAAAGCACGGCGATCAGCATGACGGCCAGCATGATGAAGCTTCGCTCGGCGGCGACCACCACGCCGGAGATGACGAGATAGGCGGCGATCGACATAAGCGCGATTGTCGCGGCATATTTCTTCACCGGCCGGCGTGACGAAAAATCCGGGAACAGCGCAAAGGCGCCGCGCAGCAGAAGCATGACCGTGCCGGCGACCAGCGCCATGTGCAGGCCCGAAATCGAGATGATGTGATAGATGCCGGTCCGCCGCATCGCCTCGTTGATGTCCTCGGGAATGCCGGCGCGCACGCCGACGATCAGTGCGGCGGCAATCTCGCCTTCGGGTCCGCCGACGGTGCTTCTGATGTGGTCGGCAATATTTTCGCGCGCGTTCTCGATGGCCGAGGCGATGCTCGTCTGAGCGATCGGGTCGGTTGGCGGAATGACTTTCGGGTCGCCGAGGAAAAATCCGCTGCCGCCGATGCCGGAAAAATAGCTGTCGAAGGAAAAATCATAGCTTTCGGGACGGACCGGCCCGGTCGGCGGCAGAAGCCGCGCGTAACCCATCACCAGCGATCCGGCCTTCATGCCGGCCGGGATCCTGCGTGCCGAAAGCCTGACGCGATCCGGCGCGTAGCGCAGCTTTGGATGCGCGGTCGAGACGAGATCGATGGTCAGCCTGACGCGGCCATTGGCCATTTCCTCGGCGATGACGACGCGGCCTGTCAGCCGCGTCTGGATTTCGGAGCCGAGCATCGGTGTAGCGGCGCGCCAGGTCTCGACCTTCGCGGCGACGAATCCCAGCGCGCAAAACAACGCCGCCATAAAGACCAGGTGTGTCTTCAGCCAGGGACGCGAAACCGCCGCGCATAGAGCCATCAGCGCCACCGCCGCCAGCGGTCTGTAAAGATCCGGCTCGGCGCTCAAGGAATAATAGAGTATCACGCCGGCGGCCAGGAACACCGGCACCAGGAGGAAGCCGATGCCGCGGTCGAGCTCGGTGGAGGCTGCCTCGGCCACACCCCGGCGAATCGCGGAAAACGAGGCTCGGCGGAACCGCCTGCGGATCAAGTCGATGGCTGCCGGCGGAGGCGGCTTCACGACGGCGTCGCCGTCCGAAATCTCGGTGGCCGGACGCGGCACGGGAACCCAAACCGGTACTGCCTCAGCAGGCACGGTGTCGGCAAACAGCAGGCGCTCGCTCACGCCAGCTGTCGTCTTCTCGCCATCCTCCGCACCCCGGCCACGTCCAGCCATCGGGTCTGCCCCTTGCGCCCCAGACCTCCTATGCTACATGAACGCCCACCGCGCGAAAGTCCGCGCAATCATGCCCGCTTCAGAGCTTCTTCCGAGAGTTCCATGTCCGACAAGGTCGTCACCCGCTTTGCCCCCTCGCCCACCGGCTATCTGCACATCGGCGGGGCGCGCACGGCGCTGTTCAACTGGCTCTACGCCAGGCACACGGGCGGCACGATGCTGCTGCGCATCGAGGACACCGACCGCGAGCGCTCCACCGAAGCGGCGACAGCCGCTATCCTGGACGGGCTGACCTGGCTCGGCCTCTCATGGGACGGCGAGGCCGTGTCGCAGTTCGAGCGAGCGCCGCGCCACCGTGAGGTGGCAGAGGAGCTCGTACGGCTGGGCAAGGCCTATTACAGCTATGAGACGCCTGCCGAGCTGGAGGCGATGCGCGAGGCGGCGCGGGCCAAGGGGCTGCCGCCGCGCTACAATGGCCAGTGGCGCGACCGCGACCCCTCCGAGGCGCCTCCCGGCGTCAAGGGCGCCATCCGCATCAAGGCGCCGACCGAAGGAGAGACCGTCGTGCACGACCGCGTGCAGGGCGAGGTGCGATTCCCGAACAAGGACCTCGACGACTTCATCATCCTGCGCTCGGACGGCAACCCGACCTACATGCATGCCGTCGTCGTCGACGATCACGATATGGGCGTCACCCACATCATCCGCGGCGACGATCACCTGACCAACGCCGCGCGCCAGACCGTAATCTACAACGCCATGGGCTGGACCGTGCCGTCGATGTCGCACATCCCGCTGATCCATGGTGCCGACGGCGCCAAGCTGTCGAAGCGCCACGGCGCGCTCGGCGTCGAGGCTTATCGCGCCATGGGCTATCTGCCGGAGGCCCTGCTCAACTATCTGGCCAGGCTCGGCTGGAGCCACGGCGACGACGAGGTGATGTCGATCAAGGATATGATCTCCTGGTTCGACATCGGCGACGTCAACAAGGGCGCCGCCCGGTTCGACTTCGCCAAGCTCGAGGCGCTGAACGGCGTCCATATGCGCAAGATGGACGACAAGGCGCTATTTGATATTCTCGTAGCCACCCTGCCCTATCTCGAGGGTGGCCCGGCGCTTGCGGCCAAGCTCGACGACAGGCGCCAGGCACAGCTGCTTGCTGCCATGCCGGGCCTCAAGGAGCGGGCAAAGACCTTGGTCGAGCTCGTCGATGGAGCCGGCTTCCTGTTCGCCGAGCGGCCCTTGCAGCTCGACGAAAGGGCTGCGGGGTTGCTTGGCAGCGACGCCCGCGCCATTTTGCGCGGTACCCATGCCGCGCTCGCCGCGATCTCCAGCGAATGGAGCGCCGCGACCGCGGAAGCCGCTATTCGCGATTTTGCGCAGGCAGGCGGCCATAAGCTCGGCGCCGTGGCTCAACCGCTGAGAGCTGCGCTCACCGGCCGCAGCACCTCGCCCGGCGTGTTCGATGTGCTCGCTGTGCTCGGCCGTGAGGAGAGCCTGGCGCGGGTTGCGGATCAAATCGATTAGGAGCGAACTGGCCCAAGAAGATTGGCATTGAAAGGTGTGTTTCGCAGTGCAACATTAGGCCTTGGCCCAATCTGGCACGCACCTCCTAAAATGCGGTGGCAAGTTCGCGCATTCCGGTGATTTCGACGTGTCGTTTGCAGGAATTGCCTTGCCGGCATGAGAAAACATAAAGGAGTTTGCAATGAGCGAAGCTGCGACAAAACTGGAATCGGGCGGCAAGGCGCGCGAGTCGACCGCAAGGCTCGAGCTCGCCGGCAAGACGCATGAATTCAAGGTGCGAAGCGGCTCGACCGGGCCCGACGTGATCGACATCGGCGCGCTGTACAGCACCACCGGGGCCTTCACCTACGATCCCGGTTTCACCTCGACGGCAAGCTGCGAGTCGGCGATCACCTTCATCGACGGCGACGCCGGCATCCTGCTGCATCGCGGCTACCCGATCGACCAGCTCGCCGAGCACGGCGACTTCCTCGAGGTCTGTTATCTCCTGCTCTACGGCGAATTGCCGACCAAGGCGCAGAAGGACGACTTCGACTATCGCGTGACGCGCCACACCATGGTGCATGAGCAGATGTCGCGCTTCTTCACCGGCTTCCGCCGCGACGCCCATCCGATGGCCGTCATGTGCGGCGTGGTCGGCGCGCTGTCGGCCTTCTACCACGACTCGACCGACATCTCGGACCCATATCAGCGCATGGTCGCCTCCATGCGACTGATCGCCAAGATGCCGACGATCGCGGCGATGGCCTACAAATACCACATCGGCCAGCCCTTCATTTACCCGAAGAACGAGCTGAATTTCGCCGCCAACTTCCTGCACATGTGCTTTGCCGTGCCGTGTGAGGAGTACAAGATCAATCCGGTGCTGGCGCGCGCCATGGAGCGCATCTTCATCCTGCACGCCGATCACGAGCAGAACGCGTCGACTTCGACGGTTCGTCTCGCCGGCTCTTCGGGCGCCAATCCGTTCGCCTGCATCGCGGCCGGCATTGCTTGCCTCTGGGGCCCCGCGCATGGCGGCGCCAACGAGGCGGCCCTCAACATGCTGGGCGAGATCGGCCATGTCGATCACATCCCGGAATTCATCGCCCGCGCCAAGGACAAGAACGACCCGTTCCGCCTGATGGGCTTCGGCCATCGCGTCTACAAGAACTACGATCCGCGCGCCAAGATCATGCAGAAGACGGCGCATGAGGTGCTGGGCGAGCTCGGCATCAAGGATGATCCGCTGCTCGACATCGCGATGGAGCTGGAGAAGATCGCGCTGACCGACGAGTATTTCATCGAGAAGAAGCTCTATCCGAACGTCGACTTCTATTCGGGTATCACGCTGAAGGCGCTGGGCTTCCCAACCACCATGTTCACCGTGCTGTTCGCGGTCGCCCGCACCGTCGGCTGGATCGCGCAGTGGAAGGAAATGATCGAAGACCCGCACCAGAAGATCGGCCGCCCGCGCCAGCTCTACACCGGCGCCACGGAGCGCGACTACGTGCCGATTGCGAAGCGGTGATTGAGCGAATAGCGAAATAGCGAGTAGCGAGCAGTGAAAGAAACCCGTCGGCGCTCGCGCCTAGCCTGCTCGCTATTCGCTACTCCCTATTCGCTTTCTTGATGCACCCCAGCACCACCTCGGCAGCAATCTCGCCCGACGGCCTGTCGGTCGCCATGCGCCTGGCGATTTCGGCGAAACCTGCCCGCTGCCAGGCGCGCATGCCGGTATCGGCAAACAGGGCTTCCAGCTGACGCGCCAGGTTCTCCGGCCTGACATACTGATCGTAGAACTCCGGCACCAGCGCGCGATCGGCGATCAAATTGGGCAGCAGCGCCGACCAGGTCGTCACCAGATGCTGCAGCAGCTGCCTCGCGATCGGATCGAGCTTGTAGCTGGAGACCATTGGAACACCGCAAAGCGCAAGCTCGAGCGAAACGGTTCCGGAGGCGATCAGAGCCGCATCGGCCTTGCCGAAAGCCAACCATTTGCGCTCCGGATCGGTGATGATCTCGGGCTTCTCGTCCCACCGCGTGACAGATGTTTTCACCAGGTCGGCGACATGCGGCACCGTCGGCAGCATCAGCCGCAAGCGGTGACCGCGCTGATGCAAGACCGACATCGCTTTGCCGAACGGCTCGATCAGCCGGCGCACCTCGCCGCGGCGCGAGCCGGGCAGCACGAGCAGCGTCTTCACGCGATCCTCCGACAGGTCCCGCGGCAAGCTCTGCGCCTTCGCGGCGCCAAGCACGCCGGGATCCTGGGTCAGCCGGTGGCCGACATAGGTGCCGGGGGGCCCACCAAGTCGGGTGAGCGCCTTCACTTCGAAGGGCAGGATGCAGAGGATGTGATCGACATAGGGCTTCATCGCCGCCGCCCTGCCCGGCCGCCATGCCCACACGCTCGGGCAGACATAATGGACGATCGGGATAGCGGGCGCGGCGGCGCGGACCCTTTTGGCGACCCGCAGCGAAAAATCAGGGCTGTCGATGGTGATCAGGCAATCCGGCCGCTCCGCCGCGATGGCGCCGGCTGTTTGACTGATCCGGCGCATCAGCCGCGGCAGGTCGCGCAAGACGGCGCTGAAGCCCATCAGCGCGATCTCGCTGCCGTCGAAGAGCGGTGTCAGCCCCAGGTCCTGCAGATGCCGGCCGCCGATGCCGACGAGCCGGATCTTACGGCCGGTGGTCTTCTCGAGCGCACGCACGATGTCGGCGCCCAGCAGGTCGCCCGATTCCTCGCCCGCGACGATGGCGATCTTGAGCGGCCTCTCACTGGCCATCGGTCGGCTCCGTCGCGGGAAATCCGACGATGAACAAGCCAAGCGCATTGGCCCGCGCGAGAGTCGCCGGGCCTTCGAGAATGAGCGAGCGGCCGGCTTCGACGGCGATGCCGGCAAGGCCGGCCGCGTGTGCGGCCTCGACCGTCTGCGGGCCTATCGAGGGCAAGTCGGCGCGCAGCTCCTGCCCTGGCTTGGCGCATTTGACCAGGACGCCGCGCGTCTTGCTGGCGAGCCTGCCGTGCCCGCGCAATTCGCGCGTCCTCTCGAGCAGGCCCTTAGTGCCTTCGATGCCTTCCAACGCGATAACCCGCCCTCCGACCGCAATCGCCGCCTGGCCGACGTCAAGCTCGCCGATTACCTTGGCCGCCGCGCGGCCCGCCTCGATATCGCGCCAGTCCGATTGCTTTGGTCCTGCCTTGGTCAGCGTGCCCTCGCCGGCAGCGAGATCTGGAACGATCTCATGCGCTCCGACCACCGTGATACCGCGCCTTTCCAGCCCGCGCGTCAGAACCTTCAGAAGCCCGTCGTCGCCGCGGGCCAGCGCCATTGCCACGGAGGGGATTATCGTCAGCAGACTGAGCGTTGGACGTATCTTCGCAAGCCGCGGCCTGCGCTTGATCTCGCCGGCAAGAACCAGGTGGCTAATGCCTTCGCGCTTCAGCAAGGGAAGCAGGAAGCCGATGTCTTCGAGCGCAAGCGTCGCCTGCTCGTAGGCGGCAAAGTCCGCTTCGCGATCCACCTCGCCCTCGGCCAGGATGATGAAAGGCGAATGTCCCTGTCTGACCAGACCTTCCGCCACTTCGACCGGCAGGCTGCCGCCACCGGCGATGATGCCGACCCTGGAGCCCGGCGCGAGTACAAGCGCTGACCCGGCGGGCTCAGCCCTCGTCATCGCCATCGTCATCGCCGCCACCGCCCTTAAGCGGCGGGACGGCATAATGCCGCTTGCCGCGACTGGTGATGAAGTCGATCATCTTCATGGCCGTCGGCGACGAGGCGAATTCCGCCTTGGCGATCTCGACATTCTCCCCGACCGTGCGGGAGTGGTCGAAAATCGCCCTGTAAGCCCTGCGCAGCATATAGATTTCGGCGCGCGGCAGGCCGGAGCGCTTCAGGCCGATGACGTTGAGCCCGCGCAGCTTGGCGCGATTGCCGACCGCGATCGCAAAGGGAATGACATCGCCGACGACCGCCGAGCAGCCGCCGATAAAGGCGTTGTCGCCGACGCGGACAAACTGATGCACGGCGGTCAGGCCGCCGATATAGACATTGTCGCCGATCTCGCAATGCCCGCCTAGCGTTGCTCCGTTGGCGAAGGTGGCATTCTTGCCGACGACGCAGTCATGGGCAATGTGGGCATAGGCCAGAAAATTGCCATTATCGCCGACCGTCGTCTCGCCGCGGCTGGAATCGGTGCCGACATGCATGGTGACGCCTTCGCGGATGGTGCAATTTTCGCCGATGACCAGCGTCGTGCGCCCGCCCTTGTGCTTGGTGTTTTGCGGCGGCGCCCCGAGCGTCGACATTGGATAGACCTTGGTCGAGCCGCCGACGGTGGTCGCGCCCATCACCGAGACATGGCTGACCAGCTCGACGCGATCGCCGATGACGGCATCGGCGCCGACATGGCAGAAGGGTCCGATACGCACACCTTCGCCGAGCTGGGCACCTTCTTCGACGACCGAGGAAGGGTGGATTGATGTCTGAACTTTCATGAGCATTAGAAACCGTCAGCCGGTGACCATCATAGCCGAAACTTCGGCTTCGGCGGCCTTTGCGCCATCCACCATCGCCTCGCAGGCAAATTTCAGCAGGTTGCCGCGCTTCTTGATCTTCTTGACGTGGATCCTGAGCTGATCGCCTGGGACGACCGGCTTGCGGAACTTCGCGTTGTCGATGGTCATGAAATAAACCAGCGACGGCTTTTCCGCATTGAGGCTGCGAATGCAGATCGCGCCGGCGGTCTGGGCCATCGCCTCGATGATGAGCACGCCCGGCATCACCGGCTGCTGCGGGAAATGGCCCTGAAAATGAGGTTCGTTGATGGTCACGTTCTTGATGCCGACCGCGGAGTCGTCGCCGTCGATTTCGACGATGCGGTCGATCAGCAGAAACGGATAACGGTGCGGCAGGAGCTTCATCAGCCCCATTATGTCGACCGCCTCAAGTGTCATCGCAACCGTGTCAGCCATTTCCGTCGCCCTGCTTGCGCGTCCTGGCCAGCCTGCGCAGCATCGCGATCTCACGCATGGCTTCCGCCATTGGCTGCGCCGGATAGCCTCCCCAGACCTCGCCCGCCGGCACGTTGCTCATGAATCCACTTCTCGCAGCAAGCTTGGCCCCGGGACCGATGGTCAAATGATCGGCGAGGCCGACGCCGCCACCCATGGTGACGTTGTCGCCGACGACGACGGAACCGGAAATACCCGAAAGCCCGGCTATAATGCAATTGCGGCCGATGCGAACATTGTGGGCGATCTGCACCAGATTGTCGATCTTGGTGCCTTGTCCGATGATCGTGTCGGACATCGCACCGCGATCGACGGTCGAGTTGGAGCCGATCTCGACGTCATCCTGGATGATGACGCGGCCGATCTGCGGCACGCGCTCAGGTCCCTTCGCGCCGGCCACGAAGCCGAACCCGTCCTGACCGATCCTTGCACCGCCATGAATGATGACGCGGTTGCCGATCAGCGCATATTGGATGCTGGCACCCGGACCGACATAGCCATCACGACCTATCTTGCAGGAGCGGCCAATGACCGCATGGGGCGCAATGACCGTGCCGCTCCCGATAGAAACGTCGGGACCGATCACGGCGCCCGCCTCCACGATCGCACCCGCCTCGACATGCGCGGACGGATCGATGTGCGCTTGCGGCGAAATGCCGGTTTCGCCGGTCATCGGCCCGGGCGTGGCGGCCTGCGGAAAGAGCAGCCGCCCCACCATGGCGAAGGCCTGCTGCGGGCGCGGATGCGCCAGCACCGCAATCCCCTGGGGCGCCCTGTTGGCGAAGTCGGCGGGACAGAGAACGGCAGCCGCCTTGAGCGAATGCATCAAGGCGAAATTGCGCTTGCCGTCGACAAAGACGAGCGCACCGTCGCCACCCTCATTGGCGGGCGCCAGCGCGTCGATGGCGATGTCGGCCTGCGAGGAATCAATAAGATTGGCGCCGGTCAGATTCGCGACCTCGCCAGCCGTATACCGGCGTGAAGGCGCGAAGAACACCGGATCGGTCATTCCACAAACATTATCCAGCTAGGTCGGATCAGTCGATTCCGGGTCATCACACGACCCGGAAACATCGTAACCCGCGGATTAGAAACGGGTCGCTATGCCGAAGTTGAATTCCTGCACGTCGTCGCCCGGCTGCTTCTCGACCGGAATCGCATAATCGATGCGGATCGGACCGAACGGCGAAGCCCACATTAGGCCGACACCGACCGAAGCGCGCAGATGCATGTCAGCCGACCCCGGCTTGATCAAAGCAGGATCGAGCTTGCTGCCGTAAAGCGTTGCCGCATCGGCAAACACAGCGCCACGCAAGCCGAAGCTTTCCGGAATAACCGGCATCGGGAATTGGGCTTCCGCCGAGGCATTGAAATAGGTCGTGCCGCCGAGATGGTCGCCACTGGTGTCGCTGGCAATCGGGCCAATGCCGCCATAGGCGAAACCGCGGATCATGCGGTCATTGCTCTGGAAGTGGTCGAAGATGCGCAGATCGCCATTGCCATAGCCCGCGATATAGCCAGCGCCACCCGACACCAGGCCGACTAGGTCCAACTGCTCGGACAAGGTCTGGTAGACGCTTGCTCGCCCGGTCAACTTCACCCACTTGGCGTCACCGCCGAGACCGGCGACTTCCGTTGTGCCTGTGATGTAAAGACCCTCGTGCGGATTCTTCATGTCGTCGATGGTATTGTAGACCAGGCCGAGGCTGATAGACGACTTGGTCCATGGGCTTTCGGCGACGCCGTCCCGGATGGCCTGGGAGATCGTGCACTTGGACGGATCGTAGACGCCGCTGGTCAAGCAGCCATCGGCGATCGAATACTTCTCCTGCGAGATATTATACGCCAGCTGCGTCGAAATGCTGTCGGTGATCGGCAGGCCGAAGCGAATGGTCGCGCCGGTGACGTCCGTATCGTAATGGTTGTACTCACGGGTCGACTTGTAGATATCGAAGCCCGCGGCGATGCGCCGGCCGAGGAAATACGGCTCGGTGAAGGAGATCGCGTAGTCGCGCGAGTTCTTGCCGCCGCCGGCCGACAGCTTGATGTACTGGCCGCGGCCGAGGAAGTTGCGCTCGGTGATCGAGCCTTCGACGGACGGGCCCGGCGTGTCGCCGCCGGTCGAATAGCCGGCGCCGACCGAGAACTCACCGGTCGACTTCTCGACCACGTCAACCACTAGGACGACCTGGTCCGGAGCGGACCCAGGGACCGTCGAGATGTCGACTTTTTCAAAATAATCCAGGGCTTCCAGCCGCTTCTTCGCGCGCTGGATAAGAACCTGGTTGAAGGCGTCGCCTTCGCTGACGTCGAATTCGCGCCGGATGACATAGTCACGCGTGCGGTCGTTGCCGCGGATTTCGATGCGCTCGATATAGGCCTTGGTGCCCTGGTCGATTGTGTAGACGACCGAGATCGTGTGATTCTCGAAATTGCGGTCGCCGCGCGGCGTTACCTGGGCAAACGCATAGCCTGAGCCGGCGACCTTTTCGGTGAGCGCAACGATCGTGTCCTCGACGTCCTTGGCGTTATACACATCGCCCTTGTGCGTCTCGACCACCGATTCCAGCGACTTTGAGTCGACCTCGGGAATCGTGCTCTCGACACTGATGTCGCCGAAGTTGTAGCGCTCGCCTTCTTGCACGGTGATGGTGACCGTGTATTTGTTGGTGGCTTCGTCCAACTCACCGACGGCCGAAACGACCTGGAAATCGGCGTAACCGTGATTGTAGTAGAAGCGGCGCAGCAACTCCTGATCGGCGCGCAGTTTGTCCTCGTCATAGACGTCGTCGCGCAGCACGAACGAAAGCCAGGACGAACGCTTGGTGTTGATGACGTCCGACAGGCGTCGGCTGGAAAAAGCGCTGTTGCCGACGAAATTGATCGCCGCGATCTGCGTGCGCGCGCCTTCGTTAATGTTGAAGACCACGTTCACGCGATTGTCGCCGAGGTCCATGATCTGAGTGGTCACGGCGGCGTCGTCGCGGCCGATACGCCGATAGGCAGCCTTGACCGCCTCGACGTCGGCGTCGAGCGCCTGCTGCGAGAAGGTCGCGCGCGGCTTCAGCTGGACAGCGGCCTGGAGCGCGTTGTCCTTGAGCTTCTTGTTGCCCTGGAACAGGACCTGGTTGACGACCTTGTATTCGGAAACCTTGACGACCAGGGTCGAGCCGACCTGATTGATCTGGACGTCCGAGAACAGCCCGGTGCCGAACAGCGCCTTCACGGCGCTATCGATATCGGCACTTGAAAACGCCTTGCCGGGCTTGATCGCGATGTAATTGCGGATGGTTTCGGCATCGACACGCTGGTTGCCGCTGACCTCGACCCTGCTGACCACTGCTGCTTCGGCTACCGATGTGGCAACGAACTGCACTGCGAGCGCGCCTGGCAAAACCAGGGCGGCGGACAAAGCCGCCGCGGACGCGGCGCTCAGAAACTTGGATGCTGCCTTCATCGGGCTTTTGTACCTTTTTCTCGTAGTCCCCACGGCGAGAAAACCGGACGTGCGGTATTTTCCCTTACCGTATTAACCGGATTTCCCCTACACGCAAGGCTCCCGGTTAATTTGTATTTACTTAACCCTGTTGCGTGGCTTTCGTGTCACGCATATCCCCACGCATGGTAAACGGCGTCTCAATATGGGTGGGGCCGAAGCCAAATTCCTTCATGATTTCAGCACCCAAACAGATCATTCCAAAAAACGAAACCCATAAATCCGAGCACCAGAAGGAGACCGGTCCGGTAGGCCATCTCCATCATCCGCTCCGACACGGGCCGCCTTATGACGGCCTCCACGCCGTAGAACAAGAGGTGGCCGCCGTCGAGAGGGGGAATCGGTAGCAGATTGAGAATCCCTATCCCGACTGACAGGAATGCAACAAGCTGCACCAGCCATTCGAAACCGAGTTTGGCCGCCTGACCCGACATTTTCGCGATCTTGATCGGGCCGCCGAGTTGGCATTTGTCCTCGCGCCCGACGACGAAACGTTGCAGAAATTGCCCGGTGCGCTCGATCACATGCCCGGTTTCCTCGACAGCCGCCGCCAGCGCGCCCGCGGGCGTGTAGGAGACCAGTCGCGGCTGCCCGAGCTCCGCATTGTTGGCCACGCCGATGATCGCGACCTTGACCTTGTTGCCCAGCGCATCCTGCTGCTCCATCGGTTCCGGTGTCGCGGTGACGGTGATTTCCTTGCCGTCGCGCAACATGGTGAAGGTGATGGCGTCGCCGGCGCGGCCCGAAACCAGGCGTTGAACGTCGGCGAAGGTCTCCACCTTGTTGCCGTCGACTCTGACGAATCGATCGCCGGGCTGAATGCCCGCCCGCGCCGCCGGGCTGCCGGCGCTGACTTCGGCCACCATCGGCTCCATCACCGGGCGGCCATAGAGCGAAAACAGCACCGCGAACACGGCGATCGTCAGCAGGAAATTGAACAGCGGCCCGGCGACGACGGTCGCCGCGCGTTTCCAGATCGGCTGGGTGTGGAAGGCGACCTCGCGCTCGGCCTCGCTCAGCGATTCGAGGTCCTCGGTGCTCGGCTGGCTCGATGTCGCGTTCATGTCGCCGACGAATTTCACGTAGCCGCCAAGCGGAATGGCGCAAAGCTTCCAGCGGGTTCCGTGGCGGTCGTTGAAACCGAAGAGCTCCGGGCCGAAGCCGATGGCAAAAGCCTTGACGCCGATGCCGCACCAGCGGCCGATGAGGTAGTGGCCCATCTCATGCACGAACACCACGACGGTGAGCACGAACAGGAACGGCACAAGGGTGCCGAGGACAAAGCCTTGCGTGCTGAAGAGCGCGTGAAGAATCTCGTTCAAGTCATGCCCTCAAAATTCGCCCAGCGCGACAGTCCGCCGCGACTGTGGCATCAATCCGGGCGAATCCGTGGCACGCGTCGTTTTCGCCCATTGGCGACGCCAATCAGTTCGGGAACAGCCCCATTGCCGGATGGTCGGCGCCCGCCGCAATCCAACCGATGACGTACAGGGCGAACGCAGCCGCGACAAGCCCATCCACCCTGTCCATGACGCCGCCATGGCCAGGAATGAGATTGCTCGAATCCTTGCAGCCGTGCCGGCGCTTGACCCAGGATTCGAACAGATCGCCGATCTGCGAGACGATCGAGAGCGCCAAGGCGACGAGGCCAAGCATAGTGAGATTGCCGGCCCCGGCCGCGATTGCCAGCACCAATCCGGCAGCGATGCCGCCGACAGCGCCGCCAAGCGCGCCGCTCTGCGTCTTGCCGGGCGAGATTGATGGCGCAAGCTTCGGGCCGCCGACCCTGCGGCCGACGAAATAGGCCGCTATGTCGGTCGCCCAGACGACCGCGAACAGGAAGAGGATGGCGATCAATCCTGAGTGGCTGTCCCCGCGCAGATAGGCGAGCGACAAGCCGGACAACGACGCGTATGCCAGCCCCGAGGCCTCCCACTGCGCTGCTCCCCGCAGTCGCGCGGCGACAGCGACGACAGCAGTGACGGATGCGACCAGAAGCAGCAGCCACAGTGCCGGCAGACCGGCGATCAGCGCACCAATGAAGACCAGAATCAGCACTTCCGGCAGAAAGCCGAGCGTCGCACCGTTCTCAGCGCGCGACATGCGCGTCCATTCGTAGAAGATCAACGCCGCGATCGCCGCACAGAACAGGCGGAACGGCAGCCCGCCGAGCCAGGTGAGCGCAAGTGTGGCGGCTGCCATCACGATGGCCGAGATGACACGCTGCTGGAGATTGCTCATCGATGCCGCGCTACAAGGCGACGTCGCGGGCGGCGAGCCCGCCGAAACGGCGTTCGCGGCCGGCAAAGTCGCGCAGGGCGTCGGCCAAGTGCTCCCGGCTGAAGTCCGGCCAGTAGCAAGGCAGGAAGACGAGCTCGCTGTAGGCGGCCTGCCACAAGAGGAAGTTCGACAGCCTGAGCTCGCCGCTGGTGCGGATCACGAGGTCCGGATCGGGAATGCCCTCGGTGTCGAGCGCGCCGGCAAAGCTCTCCATCGTGATGGCGTCGGTTGTCATTTCGCCGCGAGCCACGGCATCGGCGAGCTTGCGCGCGGTGCGCACGATCTCGTCGCGCCCGCCATAGTTGAAGGCGATGACCAGGGTCAGCGCCTCATTGCCCGCGGTCAGCGATTCGGCCTCCTGCAGCAGGCCTCTGATGTCCGGCTGCAGCCCTTCCCTGTCGCCGATCACCCTCACCCGCACGCCGTTTTGGTGCAGCTCGGCGAGATCCCGGCGGATGAAGAGCTTCAGGAGGCCCATCAGGTCGCTGACCTCGGACTTCGGCCGCGACCAGTTTTCAGAGGAGAAGGCGTAGACCGTCAGATAGGAGATGCCGAGCTCTGGCGCGGCGCGCACCGTCTTGCGCAAGGCTTCGACGCCGGCGCGGTGGCCGGCGAGCCTCGGCATGCCGCGCGCCTTGGCCCAGCGTCCGTTTCCGTCCATGATGATCGCGACATGCGCGGGGGTTGTCATGGTCTCGCTTTCGAGCCGGTGAAAAACCGACCCTAAACCTGCATGATTTCAGCTTCCTTATCGGAAAGCAGGTGATCGATGGTGCTGATCATCTCATCGGTCAGCTTCTGAACCTGGTCGGAGCGCTTGCGATGATCGTCTTCGCTGATCGTGCCGTCCTTTTCCGCCTTTTTGAGGAAATCCATGCCGTCGCGACGGACATGGCGAACCGCGACGCGGGCGTTCTCCGCATAGCCGTGCGAGATCTTGACCAGTTCCTTGCGGCGCTGCTCGTTGAGTTCGGGCAAAGGAATCCTCAGATTGGTGCCGTCGACGATCGGATTGAAGCCAAGATTGGCTTCGCGGATAGCGCGGTCGACGGCGCTCACCATCGATTTGTCCCAAACCGATACCGAAATCATCCGCGGCTCCGGAACCGTGACGTTGGCCACCTGGTTGATGGGCATCGTCGTGCCATAGGCATGGACCTGCACGGCGTCGAGCAGGTTGCTGGAAGCGCGGCCGGTGCGCAGCGAAGCGAGATCGTGCTTGAAGGCCGCGATCGCCCCGTCCATGCGCCGCTTGAGATCGTCGTACTCGCCACTCATGATCATCTCCTCGACCCGTTCGCCGGGTTCAATGCTTGTCTTCTAGTCTCGACCGGACCGGCGATCATTCAGCCGTCTTCGGCCCCAGTCAATTGTCCGCGACGATCGTGCAACGGCCGCCGCCTCTTAGAATTTCGCCGAAACCACCTTTTTCGTGGATCGAATAGACGATTATCGGAATGTTGTTTTCACGCGCAAGTGCAATCGCGGCCGTATCCATGATCGTAAGCCCGCGTTTGATGACTTCGGCATGACTTATGCGGTCGAAGCGCACCGCATCCGGATCCTTCTTCGGGTCGGCCGAATAGACGCCGTCGACCTGCGTGCCCTTGAACAGCGCGTCGGCGCCGATCTCGGCGGCGCGCAGCGCTGCGGCCGAATCGGTGGTGAAGAACGGATTGCCGGTGCCGCCGGCAAAGATCACCACCTTGCCTTGATTCATATAGGCGGTCGCCTGGCGCTGTGAAAAACTTTCGCAGAGTTCCGGCATGGCAATGGCCGAAAGCACCACGGCGTCGACGCCGATTTTGTTCAGCGAGGTGCGCAGCGCCAGCGAGTTGATGACGGTGGCGAGCATGCCCATGTGATCGCCGGTGACGCGGTCGCCGCCCTTGGAGGCGACGGCCACGCCGCGGAAGATGTTGCCGCCGCCGATCACGACTCCGACTTCGACGCCAAGCGCCCGCGCCTCGGCAATGTCGGCTGCGATACGGTCGACGACCGAGACGTCGATGCCGAAATGCTGTTCCCCCATCAAGGCTTCGCCCGAAGCTTTCAGCAAGACACGTCGATAGAGGGGCTTCACCGTCATCTGGTTCCTCGAAAAATCTCGGCGCGGGCAAATCTGGAGGCGAAGGCGCCCCGCCTCGCCTGGCGGCGCTGGCACGATGGTTCGACCCGATACACGAAGGGCGCGGCGATGTCACGCCGCGCCCTCGCTCAAAATTCCAGGCTTTTCCGATCAGTTGCTGCTGATCCCGACCAGTTCGCCTTCGATCAGGACCGGCAGCGAATAGCCGGACGGCTTGTCGCCGGTCACGACACCGCCGGCCACCCTGACCTGAATCTCGGGTCCAAAAAAGGAATGCGGGAACGGCGCGGGCGCAAGGCTCACCGAATCGAGCCGCTTGCGAAGTTCGGCAGGGATTGAAAAGTCGAGCGCCCGCAGATTGTCCTGCAACTGGGCAAGTTTCGTCGCGCCGAGGATGACGGTGGCCACACCCGGCTGCGCCGCAACCCAGTTCAGCGCCACCTGCGCCATGCTTCGGTCGAGTTCGGAAGCCACCTTCTCGAGTTCCGTAACGATCGCCCAATTGCGTTCGCTGAATTTCTGGAAACCCGGATGCGTGGTGTTGCGGAACCCGTCGAGCCGGCCGGCATTCCCGGCTTGCGCCGGGCGGTATTTGCCGCTTAGCAGGCCGCTGGCCAGCGGGCTCCACGCCATGATGCCGGCGCCCTGACGCGAGGCGAAAGGCGCGAATTCATGTTCGATCGAGCGCTCGACGAGCGAATATTCGAGCTGCAGGGCCGAGACCGGCTCATAGCCGCGCAGTTCGGCGATCGCCTGCGCCCGCCCGGCATACCAGGCCGGCACGTCAGAAAGACCGATATGGCGTACTTTGCCGGCACGCACCAAATCGTCCAGCGTGCGCAACACCTCCTCGGCCGGCGTGAGCCTGTCCCAGACATGCATGAGGTAAAGATCGATATAGTCGGTTCCGAGCCGCTTCAGCGAAGCGTCCACCGCGCGCATGATGTTCTTTCGGCCATTGCCGCCGGCATTCGGATTGCCGGGTTCCTTGTTCATCGTGAATTTGGTGGCGATCACCGCCTTGTCGCGCAAGCCGCGCTCGGCGACGAATTCGCCGAGCCAGGTCTCTGCCGTCCCGCCGGTGTAGAGGTCGGCCGTGTCGAAGAAATTGCCGCCAGCCTCGACATAGGCGTCGAACATGGCGCGGGAGGTTTCCCTGTCAGCACCCCAGCCCCATTCGGTGCCGAAGGTCATGGTGCCCAGCGCCAGCCGGCTGACGCGCAGGCCGCTATTGCCGAGCGTGTAATAGTTCATGCTCATGACGTGTTCCGATCGTGTTTGGTATGGGCTTATTGGCCAGGGGTCGCTTTCACCCAGGGATTGCCGCGCTCATGCGTCATGCGGAACGTGAAGCCGTCCACCTTCCAGCCTTGACCCGATCGGCTCAGGCGATGCTCATAGGTGCCCCAGACCTCCCAGAGCGGATCGCCGTTGCCTTCCATCCTGTTCCAGGCATAGCCGTTGGAACGGACGGTCGCCGTATCGGCCTCTATTTCGACCTGATGGTTGGTCCGCAGGTGCAGGCTCGTCTTGCTGCCTTTGAGATTGGCAGCCCAGGCGCCGATCAGATCGTTGGAGGCGACCGTGGCCGCGGGCTGTCCGGAAAGGCTGCTGAAGTCTGCGGTAACCCGGTCGGCGAAGAAGCTGCGGGCGAGTTTCCAATCCTGCGCATCGACGGCGCGGTCAATGGCATCCGCGATGCGGATGACGGCGCGCTCGTCGGCGAGCGTTTGCCAGCCCGTTGGTTCGGCTCCGCCGGCATCGACGGGCGCCAGTGCCAGTCCTGCCGCGAAGGTCACATGTCTCAAAGCATTCATGTTTTTTCTCCTTGCGCATCGGCCCCACCGCCGATGTGTTTGGCGACAATGTGGACCAGCTTGACGGCATCGATAAGATTGTATTGTTCGCAAGGACTATGCGATGTTGTTCATGAATGGATCGAGATCTGCTGACGCATCTGCCGGTGATCGTCGCCGTGGCTCGGCGCGGCGGCTTCGCGCTTGCCGCGGCCGAGCTCGGCATGAGTCCGTCGGCCGTCAGCCATGCGGTGCGGCTGGTGGAAGAGCGCATCGGCCAGCCGCTGTTTGCGCGCACAACGCGCAGCGTTTCGCTGACCGAAGCCGGCAAGGCGCTGGTGGAGACCGCGGCCCCTGCCCTGCAGGACATCTCCGAGCGCATCGACCGCATCCGCGGCGTCAAGGGCAGGCCCTCCGGCCTGCTCAGGATCAATGCGTCCAATATCGCGATCCCCCTGGCGGTCACGCCGGTGATCGCGGCCATGGCCGAACGCTATCCGGAGGTGACGGTCGAGGTCTTCGCCGACCAGGCCCTGGTCGATATCGTCGGCGAGGGTTTCGATGCCGGCATCAGGCTGGGCGAGATGATCGCACAGGATATGATCACCGTGCGGCTTACGCCTCCCGTCAAGGCAGTGGTTGTCGCCTCGCCCGGCTATATCGGAAAGCACGGCCGGCCGCGCGACGTAGCCGACCTGGCGAGGCACAATTGCATCGGCTACCGGCTTGTCCGCTCCGGCGGGCTCTATCGTTGGGATCTGAACGAGAACGGCAAGGATGTCGTGGTCGAGACGCGCGGCACGGCCATCGTCACAGATTCGCTTGCGGCGATCGATCTTGCGCTTGCTGGCGTCGGGCTCGCCTACGTATTCGAGCCGCTGGTGCGCGCCGATCTCGCCGCGGGTCGTCTGGTTCAGATCCTGCCGAAGACGGCGATCGAGGAGCCGGGCCTGTTCCTCTATTTCCCGCGCAGGGCATCGATGGCGCCGAAGCTCAGAGCCTTTATCGATACCGCTCAAGAGATCGGCCGGGCATCCATGCGGACACCCGGCCGAGTTGCCTGAGCTCTGTAGCCTTACTTTTGCTTCGGGCTATTTCTTGACCGCGGCCGCGACTTCCGCCGCGAAATCGGTCGCTTCCTTCTCGATGCCCTCGCCCAGCGCGTAACGCACATAGGCGGTGATCTTCGCCGGAGCGCCGATCTCCTTCTCGGCATCCTTCAGCGCCTTCTCGACGGTGATGTCGGGATTGAGCACGAAGGCCTGCTTCAGGAGCACGACCTCTTCATAGAACTTACGCAGCCGGCCCTCGACCATCTTCTCGATGATCGCTTCCGGCTTGCCGGACTGGCGGGCCTGGTCGGAGAAGATCGCCTTCTCGCGCTCGATCAGGGCCGGGTCGACTTCCTCGGCAGTCAGCGCAACCGGGTTGGTCGCGGCGACATGCATGGCGACCTGGCGGCCGAAGGCGTTCGCCGCATGCTCATTGCCGGTGGTCTCGACCGCGACCAGCACGCCGAGCTTGCCGAGGCCATCCGCGACGGCATTGTGGACATAGGTCGCCACCGCGCCATGCGGGACAGTGAGCTTGGCCGAGCGGCGGAAGCCCATGTTCTCGCCGATGGTGCCGACCGCGTCCTTGATGGTGTCGGTGACTGACTTGTCGGAGCCCGGATACTTGGCCGCGGCAACTGCTTCGGTCGTGCCATAGGCGAGCGCCACCTTGGCGACGTTGGCGACGATTTCCTGGAAGGCGGAGTTGCGCGCGACGAAGTCGGTCTCGGAGTTCACCTCGACGACCGCGGCTTCGCGAACACCGGAATCGACGCCGATCAGGCCTTCCGCCGCGGTGCGGCCGGCCTTCTTGTCGGCCTTGGAGATGCCCTTCTTGCGCAGCCAGTCGACGGCCGCTTCCATGTCGCCGTTGGTTTCGTTCAACGCCGCCTTGCAGTCCATCATGCCCGCGCCGGTCAAGTCGCGGAGTTCTTTGACCTGTGCAGCCGAAATGCTCATTGTCGCCTCTTTGTTTCAAAAGCGCCGACGCACCATCGAATCCCGATGATGCGCCCGGCAAAAGCGCTTTAACGCGCCAACTTATTGGAAAGATGAAGGCCGAAGCCGGCCTTCGTTTTTCAAGCTTCCGGAGCTTCAGTGGCCGGAGTGTCGAGCGCCGGTTCGACCGGAGCCTCGGCCGACGCGCCGATGTCCATGCCGAGCGCGCCCTGCTGCCGGGCGATGCCGTCGATCGCAGCCTTGGCGATCAGGTCGCAATAAAGCTGGATCGCGCGGGCCGCGTCGTCATTGCCGGGGATCGGGAAGTCGATTTTGTCCGGGTCGCAGTTGGAATCGATGATGGCGACGACCGGGATGCCGAGGCGCTTAGCCTCGAGGATGGCGATCGCCTCCTTGTTGGTGTCGATGACGAACATCAAGTCCGGCGTCGAACCCATGTCCTTGATGCCGCCCAGCGCCTTGTTGAGCTTCTCGCGCTCACGGTCGAGGTTGAGGCGCTCCTTCTTGGTGAGGCCCTGGGCCTCGCCGGCCAGCGTCTCGTCGAGCTTGCGCAGGCGTTGGATCGAATTCGAGATCGTCTTCCAGTTGGTCAGCATGCCGCCCAGCCAACGCGAGTTGACATAATACTGGGCCGAACGCTGGGCGGCGTCGGCGACGATGTCCGAAGCCTGGCGCTTGGTGCCGACGAACAGCACACGGCCGCCCTTGGCGACGGTGTCGGAAACCTGCTTCAGGGCCTGGTGCAGCAGCGGCACCGTCTGCGAGAGGTCGATGATGTGGATGTTGTTGCGGGCGCCATAGATGTAGGGCGCCATCTTCGGGTTCCAGCGGTGGGTCTGGTGGCCGAAGTGAACACCAGCTTCCAGAAGCTGGCGCATGCTGAAATCAGGCAGAGCCATTCCTTAGTTCCTTTCCGGTTGGCCTCCACGGACACAGGCATTTCGGACGTAGGTCCTGATGCCACCGGAGGTTTCAGCCGGATTTCTCCCGGGCAGACACCAAAGTCCGTGTGTGGAATGAGCGGGCATATAGAGGGGAAGTCTCGTAAACGCAAGCGAGCTACCGGAAAACGCCCTCACCTGCGGCGATCCGCGCACTTATGCATGTCGCCCAGAAGTGTTCGGCGGTTCTGGGACAACGACATGCATCAAAACTCCGTCAGCGTCGGGTCTTGCCGTTCGGTACTCTGACGCGGCGGAAGACGGCGACAATCTCCTCGCGACTGCATTCGACCGCGCCAAGCCGCACGGCGCGGTCGCGCTCAAAGCCGGTGATATCGTAATGCGGCGCCGAAGTCTTCGGCGGCCCCTGATAGGACGAGCCCTTGAGGCCGAGATCGGCGGCAAAGCGGTGGAGCTCGTCGGTGTCGTCGGCGAGCAGATGGCACCAGCGATGGCCGGCCCATTTCCAGATCGCCGCATCGACATAGACAGCCATCGAGCTTGCCGCACTCCAACCGACATCGGCGGCCCGCTCACAATCATCCCGGGCCGACGCGAAGTCAGCGATGATAAAAGGGATTCGGATAGGAAATGAAGCCGCCGGCGGCTTCAAGTTCGGTCACGATTCTCGACACCGCTTCCTGCATCCTTGAGCGCAGCACGGCGAGCGCCTCTTCGACCGAACCATCATATGCATGAAGCGCCAACGGCTCGGGCACGCGGATGTGAGCGCAGCGCGGCCCGGCGGGCTGCGGAATGAAGCGGTTGATCGAATCGCGCAAAGCGCCTTTGCAATAGTCGTTGCGGATGCGCTTCAGATGCTCGGCGATCTCCTCCTGGGTTATCGTCTGATTGGCGAAGGCCCAGGAGCCGACGCGCTGGACGCGCTGGATCGTTTCCGCCAGTTTTCGCACGCGTTTTTGCTCATCCGCATCAGCCTTGCCCTCGCGCAGCCAGCGGCGTGAACGCCGCAGCAACTCGGCCAAATCGAGGTCGGGTTCGGCCGCAACGGCATCGGCGAGCCGCAGGCCAAGCTCGGCCAGCACCCTTTGCTGGCGGCTGGCAAAGGAAGCGCCCGCCTCTGCGGTCAGGCCGCAGGCCTGCTCGTCGAGGGAGAGCAGGCCTGAATAGATGCTGTAGACGCGCTCCGGCAGGGAGCCGGCTGCAACACTTTCCATTTTCAGCTTTTTCTCGACATAGGCGCATTCCCTGGCGAGCGGCCGCTCGACATTGCCGATGAAGGCGAGCTTCCAGACAACAGGAGCCACCCAGACCTTGAAATCCTTGTTGGTTTCGCGCCCGCGCTTCAGCGCCGCCAGCCCCATCTCCACCGCGCCGGGAAGCAGCGGCGCGACATGGTTGCCGTGCCAGCCGACGCTGCCTTCCGGATGAAGCAGCACGCCATGGCCTTTCAGCGCCCAATCGACCGAATGCGCCTTGGCGGCTTCGCTGTTGCCGGGAATCTGCGCGATCAGATTGTTGGCCAGCCAGAATTTCTGCATCAGCCGACCGAGCCCGTTCACCACCCCATGTGTTGCCCATGAGGCGGCAAGCGGGCTGACGCGCGAGACGATCTCCTTGTCGATCATCCAGTCGGTGAAGAATTCCGGATGGTTGGGCGTGATGAACGTCGCTTGGCCTTCGCCGCAGCAGGCGTGCAGCTTCTGCTGGTCGGCGACGGGAAAGTCGATGTGACGGATATTGGCGACGCCGCGCAGGCCGGCGAGCCGATTGAACGGCAACAGGTCGCGGAAGCCGGGAACCCCTCGCAACATGACGATGCGGTTGACGATCGTCATCACCTTGATCAGCGCCGGATTGGGTCGCGGCGCCACGAACACGTCGATCCTGCCCAAGCTTTTCCCCCGAAATGCCTACGGGATGCTGGAACGGGATTGCGGCGTCTTCAAGTCAGGCTCGGCGACGGATCGCCGTAGCGGTTAACCCGCCGCTATTTCGAGGCCGGACAGGGCTTGGCCTGATCGAACAGCGACAGGTTCACCAATTTGCCGGTCATTGAGAAGTCGCCATAATCCATGACGAGGTCGCGCGTGATGCCGTTCTCATGCAGTTTGAAGCTGATCCGGTACTCCGGCACCTCTTCGCCGCTCTTGTCGGTGTCGTCGAAATAGGCGATGTCGACCGGCCAGTATTTGTCGGTGGCAAGCTTGGCGAGCGCCGGCGCTTCCGGGTCCGCCTTGTCGGCGTCGGCTCTTTTGCCGACGACGACGGTGGTCGTCATCACCTTATTGGCATCCTCGGAGCCGTCGAACAGATTGGTCTGATAGAAGTTCTCTCCCTTCTCGGCCTTGCCGATCAGCTCCACGAGGTGCTGGGTGGGGAACTGCGTGGCGGCGAGCTCGAGCGTGTTCTTCTCGGGCTTGTCGATGTTGACTTTGAGGCCCTTCGGCTCCCTGGTCGCCATACCCTTGACTTCCTTGTCGAGGTTCTGGTCGACGAAGGACTTCGTCACGAAGGAGAAGGTCTTGCCTTCTGCGTCCTCAAACGTCGTCGTCTGCTGGTCGGTCAGCCTAGTGTTCTCGCTGGTGACGATCTGCGTGACGAAACGGAACTTCACCGTATAGCCCTCGCAGGGAGAGCCGTTGAACTCATAGACCATGCGGCCGGAGATGCCCGTGATGCCGGAGCGGTCGGACGCCTTGTTGAGGGTGAGATCATAGACGGCGCGGTGCGCCTGCAGCGCGGGCACGGCAAGGGCCGGAGCCATCGGGATGGCCGCCGACACGAGAGCGGTGGAAAGGAAAAGGCGCGTCAAGCGCATGCAGTGCTCCGATCGTCGCGGCCGATGGCAGGCCGCAGGGAAAGATGGTCCAGCTTAAAAAAAGTCGTGGCGGAAGCGAGGCAAAAATAGCAATTTCGGCCCCGCCAACGCGGCGCCTTCCAGCAATAGGGAAAACCAATGAGCGAAACAATCGAAAAGCGGCTAAGCGATCTCGGCGTTGCCATTCCGGCCGCAGCAGCGCCGGCCGCCAACTACGTGCCCTACTGCCGGACCGGCAACACCCTCTTCACCGCCGGGCAGCTGCCGCTGAAGGACGGCAAGCTGCAGGCAAGCGGGCTGCTTGGCCGCGACATCGATACCGCCGCCGGCAAGGAGGGCGCAAAATTCTGCGCCATCAACATCCTGGCGCAGGCCAAGGCAGCACTTGGCGATCTCGAAAAAATCCGCCGGCTGGTCAAGATCACGGTCTTCGTCGCCTCGGCGCCGGACTTCGTCGAGCAGCATCTGGTCGCCAACGGCGCCTCCGACTTCCTCGTCGCGGTCCTCGGCGAACGTGGCAAGCACGCTCGCTCCGCCGTCGGCACTGCGTCGCTCCCGCTCAATGCCGCGGTCGAGATCGAAGCGATCTTCGAAGTCGAGTAAAACGAGCCTGACATGACCGACCTTTCCTGGTTGATTGCCCGCCCCGTCGCGCATCGCGGCTTCCATGACATGAACAAGACACGCTGGGAGAACACGCTGTCGGCCTTCGCCGCGGCAGCCGACCGCGGTTACGCGATCGAATGCGACGTGCATGTCTCGTCCGACGGCGTTCCCGTCATCATCCACGACTGCGACCTGAAACGCCTGACAGGCGAGAATGGCTTCGTCTGGCAACGCACCGCGGCCGAGCTCACCGCGCTCAAGGTGGGCGGCACGAAAGATCATGTGCCGACGTTGCAGGAGGCGCTCGACCTGATCGACGGACGCGTGCCGCTGGTGGTCGAGCTGAAAGGTGTTCCCGGCCACGACAAAGGATTGGTCGCGAGCGTCGGCAGGCTGCTCAAGCGCTACACTGGCAAGGTGGCGATCATGTCGTTTGACCATTGGCTGATCCGCGACTTCGCCAAGGAGGCGCCGGGCATTCCCGGCGGGCTCACCGCCTACGGCAAGGACGACCAGCTGATCGAGGCGCATTTTGCCATGCTGGCGCACAACCTCGCCTTCACCTCTTACGCCGCCGGCGATCTGCCGAACCCGTTCGTCAGCTTCGTGCGCGAAAAGCTCAAGATGCCGGTCATCACCTGGACCGTGCACGACCAGCCGGCGGTCGACCTCACCTTCAAATATGCCGACCAGATGACCTTCGAGGGCTTTGAGCCGGACCTGGTCAAGGTCGCCTAGAGCTGGATGATTTCAGGTCGAACGACCTGGATCAGATCCGAGCATGATGCCGTCCGAAAACCGCTTCGCACTTTCGGCATTATGCTGTGAGGCAGTGCCTGAAACGTGACTTGTAGCTGCCCTGAGGACGCTTAAATAAGCCGGATGGATCAGGGTGACGACGACGATGGACCGACAGCGAATGCGGACTATTCGGTCCGCGTCGCGGCGACCATCGGCGCATTCACCTGCGATGAATGGAACGGCTTCGCCGCAACCACGCGCGGCGACAAAGCAAACGGCTACAACCCCCTCGTTTCATTCGGTTTTCTGAGCGCGCTTGAGGATTCTGGCTGTGCCGTGCGGCGCACCGGCTGGCAGGGTCATCACCTCAGGCTCGAGACGGCGCAAGGCAAGCTGCTGGGCGCCGTGCCTTGCTATCTCAAATCGCACAGTCAGGGCGAATATGTCTTCGACCACGGCTGGTCGGACGCGTTCGAGCGCGCAGGTGGACGCTATTATCCCAAGCTGCAATGCTCGGTGCCGTTCACGCCGGTCACCGGGCCTCGCCTGCTCGTAAGCAGGGGCGAGGACGAAGGCGCGGTGAGGGCCGGCCTCGCGGCCGGCCTGAAATTGGTGACCGACAAGCTCGGCGTGTCTTCCACGCATGTCACCTTCGCCGCCGAGCCCGACATTGCGACGCTCGAAGCAGCGGGTTTCCTGCACCGAACCGACCAGCAGTTCCATTTCTTCAACGAAGGCTTTTCGAGCTATGATGACTTCCTCGCCACGCTCGCTTCACGCAAGCGTAAGGCGATGAAAAAGGAGCGTCGCGAGGCGCTGGCCGACGGCATCAGCATCGATTGGCTGACCGGCAGGGACATCACCGAACGCGCCTGGGACGATTTCTTCGCTTTCTACATGGATACCGGCGGCAGGAAATGGGGCCGCCCTTATCTCAACCGCCAGTTCTTCTCGCTGATCGGCGAGCGCATGGCCGAGGACATTCTCCTGGTCATGGCCAAGCGCAACGGCCGCTACATTGCGGGCGCCATCAACTTCATCGGGTCCGACGCGCTTTACGGCCGCAACTGGGGCTGCATCGAGGATCACCCCTTCCTGCATTTCGAGGTCTGCTACCATCAGGCGATCGACTTCGCGATCGAGCGCAAGTTGAAGGTGGTGGAGGCCGGCGCGCAAGGCGAGCACAAGTTGGCGCGCGGCTACCAGCCGGTGACCATGCATTCGGCGCACTACATCGCCCATCCCGGCCTGCGCAACGCGGTTGCCGACTACCTTCGCCGCGAGCGTCGCGAGGTGGAGCGGATGGGGGAGTATCTCGAAGAGCACACCCCGTTCCGCAAGGATCTCAAGGAATAGCTCGGGCCTTGCCATCCACAGTCATTGCGGCTTTCGGGCCGCGATCGGAACGGGGAACGAAAAGCAGGCAACCAGGAAGAAAATGCCGCCGCCAAGCGCCAGCAGATCGCCTGCGCGCCACGCGGCGGCGATGAAGAACAGCGCCGACACAATGAACAACAGCCATCCGGCGACGATCCACTTCACAGTCGCTCCATCCTGACATTGACGTATCAGACGACAACACCTGCGATCATGCAACAGCGATGGCCGACCGCGCTGCCGACAGATCGGCTCAATCGTCTTGCCGCTCGGAAGCGGCTTCGCTACACCGGACGACGACACCTAATCCGGAGTGCCCGCCATGGCCGAAGCCTACGATCCCGGCAACATCTTTGCGAAAATCCTGCGCGGCGAAATCCCCTCGCACCGCATCTATGAGGACGATGCGGTCGTAGCCTTCATGGATGTGATGCCGCAAGGAGTCGGCCACACGCTGGTGGTGCCGAAGGCGCCGTCGCGCAATATCCTCGACGCCGATCCGGCAACATTCGGTCCGCTGTTTGCCGTGGTGCAGAAGGTGGCGGTTGCCGTGAAAAAGGCCTTCAATGCCGACGGCGTCACCTTGATGCAATTCAACGAGCCGGCCTCCGGGCAGACCGTCTACCATCTCCATGTCCACGTCATTCCGCGCTTCGACGGCGTGCCGCTGAAGCCCCATTCCGGGCAGATGGAAAAGCCGGAAGTGCTGGCCGAGAACGCCGGCAAAATCCGCGCGGCACTAGGGAACTAAAGCGCGCGGTCCCGTCGCCGTTGAAGGCCGACTGACAGCCTCGCACTGACGATCCTATATCGGTTTGCCGCGACAACCCCGGCGCGTTTTCCCCGGCCGGCCGCGTGCGGCGCCCGGATGCGACCGTTTGCACTCGAATCGTTTGGTTAGGAAATATCGAACCATCTCGCTGTAGAACGCTGGGGCGTTGCGAGCTATTGGATTTCAAACCATGGACAATTCGGTTGCGGCGTCGACCCCCCTTGCGAGGATGGCTGGCGGACGGGCTTTTCTGATCGCCCTGGCACACGCCTTTCGACGACACAGATTGCTTCACGCCTTGGCCGTCGGCGCTCTGCTTCTGGCAATAGCGATCGGCATGCGCACCGGAAACATGCCGGATTTCGGCATATTGAAGGAATACATTGAGTACCTTTTGATCGCTTTCTGGATCTGCGGTTGCGTCTTTGCACTTGGGATTTTTCTCCACCTTGCGCTGGTCAAACGGGATCCCGAACCGCTCGGCACCTTCCTGAAATCGCTGGGCAGCTTTTTCGGCGACGCCGAACGCACGGCCAACAGCCTCAACGGCCTGACCGCCAGCATCGCCTTCGTATCCGCCGTCGGTGTTCTGAAAGGAGCCATCGCAATCCTCTCCCCTTTTGCACGGGACAAGGCGCTGGCCCACGCCGATCGGATCCTGCATTTCGGTAGAGCCCCGGACGAATGGCTGTGGTTTGTCGTCCAGTCGCCATTTGCATTGAGGACGCTCAATCTCGCCTACAATTTCTGGTTCATCGTGCTCATCGCCACAGTTTTCGCCGCCTGCATCACGCGCAAAGATACGAAGCTGCGTCATCAGTTCCTGATGAGCTTCATGCTGATATGGACGCTTGGCGGCTTCTTCCTGGCGATGGGGCTGTCGTCGGCAGGGCCGTGCTTTTACGAGCGACTGGGACTCGGCGGTGACTTCCGTCCCCTCATGCAGGCACTCGCCGCCGCCGATCGCATCTATCCGATCTGGGCGCTTAGCACGCAGGACATGCTATGGAGCGGCTATACCGGCGCGACCGTCGGCAGCATCGGCATATCCGCTTTCCCGTCCATGCACGTGGCGATGGCGGTGCTTTTCTCTTTGTACGCAACGCGGCGCTCCCGGCCGGCCGGTATCCTGATGTGGGCATTCGCTGCCATGATAATGGTCGGCTCAGTCGCGCTTGGCTGGCATTATGCCATCGACGGCTACGCGGGTGCGCTCTTGTCGATCATGATCTGGAAGGCGTGCGGATATTTCCTGACACGCTTCGCGCCGGACGGCGTTGCTTGACTCTGCAGCCAGCCAAACATTTCCCGGGGCGGCAATGCTCGACTTCCGGAGGGCCGCGCGCCATTCCGTATGGATGATTTGGCCAGCCGTCACGTGCCGGTTCCTCCCAATCAAAAAGCCCCGTTGCCGGGGCTTTTTGACTGCAATGCATGTCGCCCAAAGACGGGCGGCCGTTTTGGTAACAAGCACCTAGTGCGCGCCGCCTGAATCCGTTTCAGCGGGACGCGCTTCAGGTCGATCAGCCCTTGCGGGGCAGCTGTGGCACCAGGCTTCGCTTGCCGCCGTCCTTGCCCTTCGGCTCCGGCTTCTGCGCCACGGCCTTCTTGGCGGCAGGCTTCTTCGCCGCCGCCTTCCTCGGCTTCGGCGCGTCCTCCGGCTCTTCCTTCTTTGGCTTCACCGGAGCTTCATCGGCCAACGATTCGAGCTTCAGGCCGGTCTCGCCGGTTTCCTTCTTCTCGACGGTGACGCGCACCGTGCCACCCTTCTTCAGCTTGCCGAACAGCACCTCGTCGGCCAGCGGCTTCTTGATGTGCTCCTGAATGACGCGGCCGAGCGGACGCGCGCCCATGCGCTCGTCATAGCCCTTGTCGGCCAGCCAGGCGATCGCGTCCGGCGACAGGTCGAAGGTGACGCCCCGCTCGGAAAGCTGAGCCTCGAGCTGCATGACGAATTTCTGCACCACCTGATGGATCACCGGTATCGGCAGCGAGCCGAACGGAATGATCGCGTCGAGACGGTTGCGGAATTCGGGCGTGAACAGCCGGTTGATAGCCTCGACGTCGTCGCCCTCCCGCTTGGTCGAGCCGAAGCCGATCGCCGCGCGCTGAGCGTCCGATGCGCCCGCATTGGTCGTCATGATCAGGATGACGTTGCGGAAGTCGATCTGCTTGCCGTTGTGGTCGGTCAGCTTGCCATGGTCCATCACCTGCAACAGGATGTTGAACAGATCCGGATGCGCCTTCTCCACCTCGTCGAGCAACAGCACGCAATGGGGATGCTGGTCGACACCGTCGGTCAACAGTCCACCCTGGTCGAAGCCGACATAGCCGGGAGGTGCGCCGATCAGCCGCGAGACGGTGTGGCGTTCCATATATTCCGACATGTCGAAGCGGATCAGCTCGACGCCGAGCGAGGCCGCAAGTTGCTTGGCCACTTCCGTCTTGCCGACGCCGGTCGGCCCCGAGAACAGGTAGGAACCGATCGGCTTCTCCGGCTCGCGCAGGCCCGCCCGCGCCAGCTTGATCGCCGACGTCAGCGCCGTGATTGCGGTATCCTGACCGTAGACGACGCGCTTCAGCTCGACATCGAGACCCTGCAGCACCTTCTCGTCGTCCGCCGAGACCGTCTTCGGCGGGATGCGCGCCATGGTGGCGATCGTCGCTTCGATTTCCTTGATGCCGATCGTCTTCTTGCGCTTGGCCTCAGGCACCAACATCTGCGAGGCGCCGGTCTCGTCGATCACGTCGATCGCCTTGTCCGGCAGCTTTCGGTCGCTGATGTAGCGGGCCGACAACTCCACCGAAGCCTTGATCGCCTCGCTCGTGTAGCGGACCTTGTGGAACTCCTCGAAATAGGGCTTCAGGCCCTTCATGATCTCAATGGCGTCCTCGATGGTCGGCTCGTTGACGTCGATCTTTTGGAAGCGCCGCACCAGCGCGCGGTCCTTCTCGAAGAACTGGCGGAACTCCTTGTACGTTGTCGAGCCGATGCAGCGGATCGCGCCGGACGACAGCGCCGGCTTCAACAGGTTCGAGGCATCCATGGCGCCGCCGGACGTGGCCCCTGCCCCGATCACGGTGTGGATCTCGTCGATGAAAAGCACCGCGCCCGGATAGTCCTCGAGCTCCTTGACGACCTGCTTCAGGCGCTCCTCGAAGTCGCCGCGATAGCGGGTGCCGGCCAACAGCGTGCCCATGTCGAGCGCGAAGATGGTGGCGTCCTGCAGCACCTCGGGCACGTCGCCTTCGACGATGCGTTTGGCAAGGCCCTCGGCGATCGCCGTCTTGCCGACGCCTGGGTCGCCGACATAGAGCGGGTTGTTCTTGGAGCGGCGGCACAGCACCTGGATGGTGCGATTGATCTCGCTCTCGCGACCGATCAGCGGATCGATCTTGCCGGCCTTGGCCTTGTTGTTGAGGTTGATGCAGTAGGCCGTCAGCGCGTCCTGCGGCTTCTTCTTGCCGCCGTCTTCCTGCGGCTCGGCGCCGTTCTGACCGCCCTGCTCATCGTCGGCGCCGCGCGGCGTGCGCGACTCCGAAGCGCCGGGGCGCTTGGCGATGCCGTGCGAGATGTAGTTGACCGCGTCGTAGCGGGTCATCTGCTGTTCCTGCAGGAAATAGGCCGCATGGCTTTCGCGCTCGGCAAAGATTGCGACGAGCACATTGGCCCCGGACACCTCCTCGCGGCCGGACGACTGCACATGGATGACGGCGCGCTGGATGACGCGCTGGAACCCGGCGGTCGGTTTCGAATCCTCGTCGTAACCGGTGACGAGATTGTCGAGCTCGGTGTCGATATAGGTCAGAACGGTGTGCTTGAGCTCGTCGAGATCGACATTGCAGGCGCGCATCACCGCGGCCGCCTCGGTGTCGTCGATGAGCGCCAGCAGCAGGTGTTCGAGCGTTGCATATTCATGATGCCGCTCGTTGGCGAACGTCAGCGCCTGATGTAGCGCCTTTTCCAGGCCTTGGGAGAAAGCCGGCATGTTACCTCACTTCTTCTCCATCACGCATTGCAGCGGATGCTGATTCTGTCGGGCGAAATCCATGACCTGAGACACTTTGGTCTCGGCCACCTCGAATGTGTAGACCCCGCACTCGCCCACTCCATGATTATGAACATGCAGCATGATGCGTGTGGCGGCCTCGCGGTCCTTCTGGAAAAAACGCTCCAGGACGTGGACCACGAACTCCATGGGAGTGTAGTCGTCGTTAAGGATGAGGACCCTGTAGAGGCTGGGCTTTTTTGTCTTGGTTTTGGTGCGCGTGATGACCGCCGTGCCGCGACCGGGATCGCTGCGGTCGCCGTCACCTTGCATTCGCACCACGCCTGCCGTGGCAGTCAAACCGATCGTCACGTAGTCCTGCCTTTTCGAATCCTCATGCGAGTTCAACATGTAGGTCTTCGATGGCCGATTTTAAGCCCTTCTGTTTAGCTGACAATATGGCTAGGTACGCAAACTTCAGCGAATTTCTCAATCGTGAATGCGGCAAGGCGCGGGTGGTTGCGGCGGCGCATGAAAAAACCCGGCCGCGCTTCCGCGACCGGGTTGTTTTTGCGGGCCGGCTAGCCTGCCCGATGTGATCGGACGAAATTACTTCGCCTTGGCGACGACCGATTCGAACGGCTTGTAGGCTTCCTTGGCGAGCTCGGCATAGAGATTGCCGATCTTGCTGGCCTCGGCCACGAAGCTCTCGTAGCTCTGCTTGGCGTAGTCGGTCTGGATCTCGATGGCCTTCTCGATCGACTTGGCCGAGAACAGCTTCTCGAAGGCGGCGCTGCCGGCCTCGAAGCTCTTCTTGGTGTATTCGCCGGCTTCGGTCGCGATCGCCTGCGCACCCTTGGTGAGCGAGGCAAAGCTCTTCAGCCCGGTGTCGGCAAACTCCTTGCCGTATTTCGCGAAGTCCTCATAGGTCTGGGTCATTTCATGCCTTCCCTTGGTTGAAACGCCCATTTAGCCCCGGGCGCCCTTGTGCAATGCACTGGAATATATTGTGCGCTGCACAAAAGTCAAGATTGCCTTGAGCCGCAAGGGCTCCGCGCGACAGCGACCGCTAAAGTTCGAATAAACAGAGGCTCAAATCGCCAGAAAATGGTGAACGCGGCGGTTACCATAAACGGATTGGTAACGCTGACCGCGATAGCTTGGCCGGAAGTGAGGCAGGCACCCCTCTGCCGCCTCCGGGGCAACGAAAATTCAGGGTAAGTAACGGTGCGTCAGGCGTTGTCGGGCTTCGTCTCCAAATCTTCATTCTCCTTCAAGGCGATCATGATTGCCGCGCTCGCGGTGACGATTGTCACCGCCGATGTCGCCTCCGCGATGGCGGCAAAGTCTGCCGCGATTGTCGTCGACGCCAAGACCGGAAGGGTGCTTTATTCGGCCGACGCCAACGGCCGGCGCTATCCGGCTTCACTCACCAAGATGATGACGCTCTACCTCACCTTCGAGGCATTGGCGAAGGGCAGGATCGGCAAGAACACGCCGGTGCCGTTCTCGGCCCATGCCGCGTCCGAGCCGCCGACCAAGCTCGGCGTGCGCGCCGGCGGGTCGGTGCCGGTCGAGACCGCGATCCTGTCGATGGTGACGAAGTCGGCGAACGACTCGGCGACCGCGCTGGGCGAGTTGCTCGGCGGCAGCGAAGACAATTTTGCCCGCATGATGACGGCCAAGGCACGCCAGCTTGGCATGAACGGCACTGTCTTCCGCAATGCCAATGGCCTGCCCGATCCGGGCCAGTTCACCACGGCGCACGACATGGCGATGCTCGGCATCGCGCTCCGCGAGCACTTCCCGCAATATTACGGCTATTTCTCGCAGCGCTCGTTCCTCTATGGCCGCCAGCGCATCAACGGCCATAATCGCCTGCTCGGCCGCATCAAGGGTGTCGACGGCATCAAAACCGGCTACACGCGCGCTTCCGGCTACAACCTGGTCTCCTCAGTCGCCGATGGCGATCGCCGCCTCGTCGCAGTGGTGATGGGCGGCGCTTCCGGCCGCAGCCGCGACAACCAGATGGCTTCACTGATCAACACCTATCTGCCGCGCGCCTCGACCCGCGGCGGCGGCAACCTGATCGCCAAGGCGGGCGGCGGCAATCCGATCAAGGCTCTGGCCAAGGTCCTCCTGCCCAAGCATGACGCGCCGACTCCGGACGAAAAACCGGCTGTCGACGACACCGAAGTCGCGTCAGCCGATGACAGCGCGCCGGTCGCTGAGGAAACCAAGCCGGTGATCCAGGTCAGGAAGGTGAAGACGGTTGCGGTGGCCGCCATGGCTTCGGCAGCCGCGCCCCAAGAAACCACCTCAGAGACCGAAACCGCATCACAGCCCGAAGCCACGTCCCAGACGGTTGCCGCTTACGCCGAGCCGGCCGCAGCCGCCGCCCCGGCCATCGATCCGGTCAAGACGGCCTCGCTGCCGTCGGGATGGGTGGTGCAGGTCGCGTCCTCGCCGACGCAATCGGGGGCTCAGGCGCTTCTCGACAAGACGACCAAGCAGGCGCCGAAGGTGCTGGCCGACGCATCGGGCTTCACGGTCGCGTTCGACAAGGGCGGCGTCACCTACTACCGCGCCCGCTTCGGCGGTTTCGGCTCGAAGGACGCAGCCTGGAAAGCTTGCGACGCCCTGAAGCGAAAGAAGATCGAGTGCTACGCCGTCCAGCAATAGGCGGCTTTTGAACCTCCCGGGAAGTTCCGCGTCGAAGGAGACTAGTCGTGATTGGAGAGCAAGACGTCCTTGGCTTCATTGATCCGCGCCGCCAGGACAGACGTGCCGCCGACATCGGCGTTCAGGCGCTGCATCAGGCGGCGGTGCGCCTTGCGGATATCCGCCGCGGCAGCCCCCGCTTCAAGACCAAGGATCTTGTAGGCCTCCTCCTTAGTCATGGCGCCCGCACCTGGCGCAACACCCAGCCCTTCGCCACTGTCCGGCTGCGCGTCCTTGCGCCAGACGGGAAAACGGCCGTCAAGATACGTCTCTAGCAGCTGGCGGCTCTCCGGGTCCGGCCGCAGCTCGACATGGAGTTGCTGCAGCTCCTCGATCCCCATGGCGCTCAGCATTCTCCCCTCGTAATGGCCGGCGAGAACAAGGCCTTCGAGCTTGCCGCTGTCGTGGTCGAGCTCCATTTCGAGAGCCGCGGTGCGCACGGTTGAGCGTTTGGCCGCGACAAGCTTCGGTGGCGGTCGCCTCGCCCGCATCCAGGCATACCAGCCTGCACCCGCAATCATCAGCAGGCCGCCAAAGCTGCTGCGGCCGACCACGAGCATCGTCGCGCCGATCAGGCCCAACAGCGCGGGCCCAAGCGTTCTGAGACTGTCCGCCATCCTCGCTGCGTCGGCACGCACAAAGATTGTCGCAGCGCCGAAAAGCATCAGGAGCACGGCTGCCAATGCGATGATCACGCCCATCAGTTTGCACCGCCATCCAAATGATTGTGCATCAAAATCAAGATGTGGCGCAGGGGCGGTGCTTGCAAGCCCCACGCCGGGCCGCTCGAAGGGCCAGCAAGCGGAAGATGAGGACCTGCAGTCCTACAGCAGGCCGAGTTCCGCAAGCTCCAGGCCCAGTTTCGGCGGCATCTCGGCCAATGCGGCCCTGCCCTTGCCGAGATCGGCCGGCGCATCGGAGGGCTTAAGATAACGCCAGCCCTGGAAGGCGCGGCGCGGCTGCCAGTCGGTGCGCACCACTTCGGGATCGAGCACGAGATGGCAGCGGCCGATGCCTTCGCCGTCGACGAAAGGCCGGATCTCCGTGATCAGCTGCCGGCATTGGACGTTGCCCTTGATCACCCAGTAGAGCGAGCCGCCATCGGTGATCTCCCCACCGCGCGTCGGCACCATGCGCGTGGTGTGCCAGTGCTCGGCCGGCTCGCCGGCGCGGCACCGCTCGTCGAGACGGAAGGCGATCCACTCTTCCAGGTCCTCGACGCTGTCGCAGCCGACGCAGAGTTTGACGAGATTGAGAGACATGCCCGCAATCTAGCGACAGCGCCGGAGGCATTCAACGCCAAGCGGGATTATGCACAGGCCGACTGCAGCCAAATCATGAGGCCAGCGTGGCCGTTTCGATCGCTTCGGCAAACCAAGCCCGCCGGTGGAAAGGGCAAGGTCAGCACTCGACCACGTTGACAGCGAGTCCGCCGAGGCTGGTTTCCTTGTATTTCTCGTTCATGTCGAGACCGGTCTGGCGCATGGTCTCGATCGCAGCATCCAGCGGCACGAAATGCGTCCCGTCGCCCTTGATGGCGAGCGAGGCGGCTGTCACCGCCTTGACCGCGCCCAGCGCATTGCGCTCGATGCAGGGCACCTGCACCAGGCCGCCGACCGGATCGCAGGTCATGCCGAGGTGGTGCTCGAGCGCGATTTCGGCGGCGTTCTCGACCTGCTCCGGAGTGCCTCCCATGACCGCGCAAAGCCCGGCCGCCGCCATTGCCGAAGCGGATCCCACTTCGCCCTGGCAGCCGACCTCGGCGCCCGAGATCGAAGCGTTTGACTTGATGATGCCGCCGACGGCGGCGGCCGTCAGCAGGAAGTCGCGGATGCTCGGCTGGTCGGCTTCGGGATGGAAATGCAGCCAGTAGCGCAGCACCGCCGGCAGCGTGCCGGCGGCACCGTTGGTCGGCGCAGTCACCACGCGCCCGCCGGCGGCGTTCTCCTCGTTCACCGCCATGGCATAGATCGACAGCCAGTCATTGGCTAGCAAGGGGTTGGGCCGGTTCTGCTGCCACTGTTCCTGCAGCTTGTCATGCAATTGGCGTGCGCGGCGCCGCACCTTCAGTCCGCCCGGCATGATGCCGTCCTGCGACAGCCCGCGGTCGATGCAGCCTTTCATGGCGCTCCAGATCGCGTCGAGTCCGGCGTCCAGCTCCTCGCGCGACATATGCGTTTCCTCGTTGGACCGCTTCATCTCGGCGATCGAAAGCCCGCTCTTGGCCGCCATCGCCAGCATCTCGACGGCGTTCTTGAACGGATAAGGCACCTTCTTGCCTTCCGTCGTCACCGAGCCCTTGGCCTTCATGCGCTGCAACTCTTCCTCGGAGACGACGAAGCCGCCGCCGATCGAATAATAGATGCGCTTGAGCAGCAGCCGGTCGGACGCATCGTAGGCATAGAAGGCCATGCCGTTGGCGTGGCCGGTCAGCGGCGTCTTGCGGTCGAGCACCAGATCCTTGGCCGGGTCGAAGCGGTAGGCCGGATGCCCAGGCGGTGAAATCCGTTTCTCCGTTCCGATGCGGGCAACGATGCTATCCGCCTCATCCGGATCGACCGTCTGCGGCGTCTCGCCGGCCAGTCCGAGGATGACGGCGCGGTCCGAGCCATGGCCGATGCCGGTATAAGCGAGCGAGCCGTGCAGGCTGGCGCCGATCCGATCGACCTTGACGCCGGCCGGGCGCGGCCAGTCGTCGGCGAGGATCTCGTCGAGGAAACGGCGGGCAGCCGTCATCGGCCCCATCGTATGCGAGCTCGATGGACCGATGCCGATCTTGAACAGGTCGAAAACCGAAAGGAACACGCGCCGCTGTCTCCTGGAGGCCGCTCAAAACTTACATATAGGAATTCTCGCGATGTTTCCGCTGTTTTGCATGTCGCGGCGCGGCGTCAGCCGACCTTGTTTGCTCCGGCAGCGACATGTACCGCTTGCTTTCCGCCGTCGAAGCGCCCGGCCTGTGGTAAAAGAACGTATGGGCGATTCCCTTCATCTTTCGGCGACAGACCTGGCCGCTCTGGCCTTTTTCCTGGTCGTCTGGGTGCTGCATACGCTGGCCTCCGACGGCAAGCTGGTTAGCCGCGTGTCGCTGACCACGGCCATGAACGCTCAGCGCGAAGCCTGGATGCGCAACATGGCCGAGCGCGAGGTGCGCATAGTCGACACCGCCATCATGTCCGGGCTGCAGCAAGGCACCGCCTTCTTTGCCTCGAGCTCTCTGATCGCGCTCGGCGGCTGCTTTGCCCTTCTCGGCGCTTCCGACCGGGTTCTAACCATAATGGCTGACCTGCCGTTGGCCTCCGCATCCTCCCGCGAAGCCTTCCAGACCAAGATGTTCGGCCTGGTGCTGATCCTCGCCTTCGCCTTCTTCAAATTCGGCTGGGCCTACCGGCTGTTCAACTACTGCTCGATCCTGATCGGTGCCGTGCCGGTCCCGCATGGCGAGGCCTCGCGCAATCCGGTCAGCGGGGCGGCGGTGTGGCGGGCCACCCGCATGAACGTGCTTGCCGGCAAGCATTTCAATTCCGGCCTGCGCGCCGTCTTCTTCTCGATCGGCTATCTCGGCTCGTTCGTCGGCCCGACGGTGTTCGTGCTGTCGACGCTGGTGCTGCTTGCCGTGCTTGTGCGGCGCCAGTTCTTCTCGGCCGCGCGCCAGGCAGTGCTCGGTCAGCCGCCCGGCGCAGGGAAAGGTTGATCGATGCGGCCCGACAGCCAATAGGCGGAGAGCCCGATCCATTCGCGGATCGCCATGGTGGTCGCCTGCAGCGAATCGGCCGGATTGTCGCGGAACAGACCGGTGCCTTCCTTGCCTGAGGTGCGGTAATCGACCGGCCAGGGGACGGTTGGAAAACCGGCCTTGTCGAACAGCGCCTTGGCGCGCGGCATATGGAAGGCAGACGTCACCAGCAGCCATGTCTCGCCCGGTTTCGGCTCGACCAGCCTGCGGGTGAAGACTGCATTTTCGTACGTGTTGCGGGACTTGTTCTCAAGAATCAGGCGATCGGGCGCGACCCCCAGCGCGCCAAGCAGGCGCGGCGCGGTGTCGGCATCGCCCTCGCCGTCCAGGAAAAGCTCGCCATTGCCGCCGGAGACGACCACTTTCGCTTGCGGAAAACGCCTGGCGAGGATCGCGGTCTCGACCATGCGATCGCCGCCGCTGTTCAGCTCATAGCCGCCGCGCGCCAGATTGATCGCGCCCTCGAAACCGCCGCCGAGCACGACGATGCCGTCGACCTTGTCCGGCAGCGGCGGCTTGGGAAAGCGTTCCTCCAGCGGATTGAGCATCATTGCGCCAAGCGAGGTCCAGGCCGAAAGCGCGAGGATCAGGAAGGCGAGCACGCTGCCGGTGCCGGCCAGCCGAGGGCGGCGGAAGAGCGCCGCCAGCAGACCGGCGAGCAGCAGGAAGATCGCCAGATTGAGCGGCTGGACGAGAAACCAGAGGATCTTGGAAAGATAATAGAACATCCCTCACCCCATTACGGCGCCGCGCGTCCGTTTGGACGCACAAAGGACGCCACAACGCTAATGGACTAGATGAGGGACAACGCTACCACCACTTGTCCGGCTGGAACCTGCCCGCGGCCTGTTCGATGACGTGGGCGGTCTGGAACAGCGTTTCCTCGTCGAACGGCCTGCCGATGAGCTGCAGGCCGAGCGGCAGGCCTTTGCGGTCAAGGCCGGCGGGCACCGATATCCCCGGCAACCCGGCCATGTTCACCGTCACGGTGAAGATGTCGTTGAGATACATTTTCACCGGATCGGCGTTCATGTCCTCGTCGGCGACGCCGAAGGCAGCCGACGGTGTGGCCGGGGTCAGGATGACGTCGACACCGGCAGCAAAGACGGTCTCGAAATCGCGCTTGATCAGCGTGCGCACTTTCTGCGCCTGCAGGTAGTAGGCGTCGTAGTAACCCGCGGAAAGCACATAGGTGCCGATCATGATGCGGCGCTTAACCTCGCGGCCGAAGCCGGCGGCGCGCGTCTTCTCATACATGTCGACGATGTCCTTGCCGGGCACGCGCAACCCGTAGCGCACGCCGTCATAGCGGGCGAGGTTGGACGAGGCCTCGGCCGGCGCCACGATGTAGTAGGCCGGCAGCGCGTATTTGGTGTGCGGCAGCGAGATATCGACGATCTCCGCCCCGGCATCCTTCAGCCAGGCAATTCCTTTCTGCCAGAGCGCCTCGATATCCTCGGGCATGCCGTCGACGCGGTACTCCTTCGGAATGCCGACCTTCATGCCCTTGATCGGCTTGCCGATCACCGCCTCGTAGTCCGGCACCGGCCGGTCGACCGACGTCGTGTCCTTCGGGTCGGAGGAGGCCATCGACTTCAACAGGATCGCGGCGTCGCGCACATCGCGCCCGATCGGACCGGCCTGGTCGAGCGAGGACGCGAAAGCGACCACGCCCCAGCGCGAGCAGCGGCCATAGGTCGGCTTGATGCCGACGGTGCCGGTGAAGGCTGCCGGCTGGCGGATCGAGCCGCCGGTATCGGTCGCAGTGGCGCCGGCGCAGAGGAAGGCGGCGACCGCGGAAGCCGATCCGCCGGAGGAGCCGCCCGGCACCAGCTGGGCGTTATCCAGCGTCCGCGCGGTCTTCGCGCCGCCGGCCGAGACAAACCCGCCGTCGCCCTGATGCGTCGTCCGCGTCACCACCGTGTCGAGGCGCGAGCGCCGCCAAGGATTGATGACCGGGCCGTAATAGGAGGTCTCGTTGGAGGAGCCCATGGCGAACTCGTCCATGTTGAGCTTGCCGAGCATAACGGCGCCGTCGGCCCACAGATTGGATGTGACGGTCGATTCGTAGCGCGGTTGGAAACCGTCGAGCACATGGCTGCAGGCCTGGGTGTGGACGCCTTCGGTGGCGAACAGATCCTTGATGCCGAGCGGAATTCCTTCGAGCGCCCCGCCCTCGCCCTTGCCGAGCTTCGCGTCGGAAACCTTGGCCATCTCGCGCGCCTTGTCGCCGGTCACCGCGACATAGGCATTGAGCACCGGATTGGCGCGCTCGATCGCCGAGAGATAGGCTTCGGTGATCTCGGCAGCCGAAATCTCCTTGCCGCGCAGCTTGGCGCGGGCCTCGGAAATGGTGAGATGTGTGAGGTCGCTCATCAGGCAAGGCTCTTTTCGTAAAACACCGACCATTCCGAGTCGGGATAATCCAGCACCGGGCCGCAACGCGAAAACCCGGCGCGTTCGTAGACGGCCCAGGCGGCAGGGTGGCGATCGCCGGTCTCCAGAACCAGGCGCTTCAGGCCTTCCTGCCGCGCCAGACCCTCGATCCGCGCAACGATTTGGGCACCGATCTTCTGGCCGCGATGCGTGGGCCGCGTGTACATGCGCTTGACCTCGCCGACCGCGTCCGCATGACGCTTCAGCGCGCCGCAGCCGACCGCAAGGCCAGCGTCGCGGGCGACGAACACGGTCGTGTCGTGGCCAGCCATCTGCTCGACGGTGAGGTGATAGCAATGTTCCGGCGGCGTCAGTTCGAGCAGCGCGGTGTTGAGTTCTGCGACCAGCGCGCGCACGTCGTCCTGCAAGGGCGTCTCGACGCCGATTTCGACGGCCATCCTGCCCTTACTCCACAACCTTGGGAACGAGGAAGAAATTCTCTTCCATGGCCGGCGCGTTGGCGACGATGTCGACCGCTTTGTTGCCGTCGGTGATCATATCCTGCCGCTTCTTCATCTCCATCGGCGTGACCGAAGTCATCGGTTCGACGCCGGAGACGTCCACCTCGTTCAACTGCTCGACGAAGCCAAGGATGGCGTTCAGCTCGCCTGTCATGCGTTCGGCATCCTGCTCGCTCACGGCAATGCGGGCAAGGTGCGCGACGCGCTTCACGGTCTGAAGATCAACGGACATGTCTATTTGCCTCGGGAAAACCAGTGCGGGCTATAGCGGCGCCGCGCTTGCGGCGCAACATAGATCATGCCGCCGACCGGGATGCGGTGCTTCGGGCGCCGCTCTAGGTAGTGTACCCTACTACATAGGGCGAACGCCTAGATCGTGATCGCCTTGCCGATCTCGGGCAGCGCCACCTTGACGCCGGATCCCTCCATGCCGGCGACGAATTTGTCGGCGGTCTGGTCGATCATCGGGAAGGTGCCGAAATGGCAGGGAACGACCGTATCGAAGCGGAAAAAGCGGCGGCAGGCTAGGGCAGCCACCGCGCCGCCCATGGTGAAGCGATCGCCGACCGGCACGATGCCGATCTTCGGTTCATGCAATTCGTTGATCAGCCCCATATCGGAAAAGATGTCGGTGTCGCCCATGTAGTAGAGCGTCTTGTCCTCCGGGAAATGCAGCACGAGCCCGCCCGGATTGCCGAGATAGGTGTTGGTACCGTCTTGTCCGCCGAACGAAGAGGAGTGCAAAGCCTGGACGAAAGTGGCGGTGAAGGGACCGCAATCGACCGTACCGCCGATATTGCCGGGATTAATCTTCTTATCGCTGACGCCCTGGCCGACGAGATACATGCAGATCTCGAAATTGGCGACCAGCATGGCGCCGCTCTTGTTCAGTACCTCGGCGGCTCCGCTGATATGATCGCTGTGGCCATGGGTCAGAAGAACATGCGTCACCCCTTCGGCTGGATTTTCCCAGCCGCCCGTCCATGACGGATTGCCGACCAGATACGGGTCTATGAGGATGTTGGCGTCCTTGGTCTCGATGCGGAATGCCGAATGTCCATACCAGGTCAGTTTCATGAAGGGATTCCTCGATTTTCTCGTTGCCAAAGGATAGAACGCCGAAAGCAAATTGAAAGTCCCGCGGCCGATCAAAAAGGCGCGCGGCGACTAACCAGGACGAGCCGTTGGGCATCATAAGCATTGAGGAATTGCCGGCACTTCTCGCGGGCGGCCGCACGCTCGCCGGGCTTGATCTGGGCGACAAGACGATCGGCGTGGCGGTATCGGACCGAAGCCTGTCCTTTGCCCATCCGCGCCCGGTCATCCTGCGCAAGAAGTTTTCGCTCGATGCCGCCCAGTTGCTGGCTCAGCTCGAGAAGGACAATGTCGGCGCGATCGTGCTCGGCCTTCCGGTCAACATGGACGGATCGGAAGGTCCGCGCGCCCAGAAGTCCCGCGCCTTCGCGCGCAACATGGCCGCCTTGTCCGACCTGCCCTTCGTGCTATGGGACGAGCGGCTGTCGACGGTCGCGGCGGAACGGACGCTGATCGAGATGGATTTCTCGCGCAAGAAGCGCGCCGGCAAGATCGATTCGGCGGCGGCGGCCTTTATTCTGCAGGGAGCGTTGGACCGACTCCAGTCGCTCGGCCGAGCTGATCGGGGCTGACAGGGCCTTCCCGGCGCCGCCTGATCCATTCGGCGATTTGGCGCCGGCGGCGGAATGCCACCAGTCCGAGCAGCAGGAAACTGTCGAACACGCAGGCCCGCGCCACCATACCGGGGATGATCCCCGGATCGACGCCGAGCATCTGGCCGTAAAGCTGGAAGACCAGGTCGTGCAATTGGCGGCTGAGCATCACGTAGCCGAAATTGATGTCGTTGAGAGACAGGAAGAACCAGCCCCAGAACAGGACCAGCGGAGCCGCCCAGAATGCGAACAAGGCGCGCATCAGCGGCGACCTCCGGGTCTGGTTTCCGGCCGGCTGGAGATGCGGGACAGGAGCGAGCTGTGCGCGACGCTCGCTGCCATGCGATGGGAAACCAGGGGGGCTTCGCCTTCATGCAAGGTCATCGCGGCGAGAGCCGAGCGTCGCTCGGCGAGCACCGCGACATAAGAGGCGAGCAGCGCCGTCATCTGGATGGCGACGACCATGAACAGCCCGTTGATGCCTTGCGCGGCGCCGCCGACGAGAATCACCGAAAGCAGGAAGGAGGCGCAGATGAAGGCTATCCGCACCACCGTATCGCCCGCATCCGGCCTTGTCGCGATGTTGAGCAGCGTCTCGACGAAGGCCCAGCAGAACAGCAGCGCGACGATCAGCAGAGCGACCGCGAGCGGCGCCACGACGAGAGCATGATCGAGATCCGGGAAACGGCTGCTTTGCAGCGAGACGCCAAGCACGCCGAGCGCCGACGCGATGCCGCGATTGCCATCCATGCAGATGTAGGCCAGCAGGGCGAAGACAACCGCCCAATGCAAGGCCAGAAATGATGTCAAAACGTGCCGCATGCGCTTCCTGCCTGGGAGCACGGGATCGTCATGGTTAACATTTCCCTACTCCGGTGGACAGAGTGGGCTCCGCGAAGCCTCCCCGCAACGGAAACCATTCGTTAAGGTTAACGGCAATCCACAGGCCGGCGATCGAACGCCTTTCAGGCCGCTCAATTCAGCGGCGGGTAAAGCGTGTCGATGATCATGCGCGCGTCATGGCGCGAATCGAGCATGCCGTAGGTGGTGCGCCATTGGCCGCCGAGTCTTGTTTCGACGAAGGCGTCGGCGATCCGCCCTGCCCCCAGCCGGCGCAGCTCCGCCGCCGCCGCCGAAAGCGCCAGCTGTTCGGTCAGCAGGCGAGCAGAGCCCTGGTCGGTCGAAGCCACCTGCATGGCCGCATTGAGCACGCTGATGGTGCCCCGCCCGCCGGCGCCGAGGTCGCGGTCGATGCCGGCCAGCACCTCCTCGAACAGGCCTGGCGCGCGGCCAAGCACACGCAGCACGTCGAGCGCCATGACGTTGCCGGAGCCTTCCCAGATCGCGTTGACCGGAGCCTCACGGTAATAGCGAGCAAGCGGCGCTTCCTCCACATAGCCGTTGCCGCCGAGGCACTCCATCGCCTCGTAAAGCAAGGCCGGTGCGATCTTGCATACCCAGTATTTGACCACCGGCGTCATGGCGCGTGCAAAGGCCGCCTCGCCGCGATCGCTCGCCGCCTCGTCGAAGGAACGCGCCAGCCGGAACGACAGCGCCGTCGCGGCGGCAACGTCGAGCGCCATGTCGGCAAGGACCCGCTGCATCAGCGGTTGATCGACCAGACTGGTGCCGAACACCTGGCGATGGCGCACGTGGTGGACGGCTTCGACCAGCCCGGCGCGCATGAGCGCTGACGAAGCGACGGCGCAGTCGAGCCTGGTCAGCGTGACCATGTCCATGATCGTCTTGATCCCGGCGCCCGGCTCGCCGACCATCTCGCCGATGGCATTGGCGAACTCGACCTCCGACGAGGCGTTGGAGCGGTTGCCGAGCTTGTCCTTCAGGCGCTGGAAACGGAAGCCATTGCCCGAGCCGTCGCCCAGAATGCGCGGAACCAGGAAGCATGAAAGCCCTTCCGGCACCTGGCCGAGCACGAGAAAGGCGTCGGACATCGGCGCCGACATGAACCATTTATGCCCGGTCAGCCGATAGAAGCCGTTTCCCGCGCGCTCGGCCTTTGTGACATTGGCGCGCACGTCGGTGCCGCCCTGTTTCTCGGTCATACCCATGCCGAGGGTAAGCCCGGTCTTTTGCACCGGCGGCTTCTGGCTCTGGTCGTATTTGCGCGTTGTCACGCGCGGCGCCCATTCGCGGAACAGCTTTGGGCTCGCCATCAGCGCCGCCAGCGAAGCGCTGGTCATGGTGATGGGGCAAAGATGTCCGGTCTCGAGCTCCGCGGTCAGGTAGAAGCGCGCCGCCCTCACCTGATGCCGGCGGCCGATCTCGGCATCGCCGTTTTCCCAAACCGAGGAATGCAGGCCGCCGGCAACCGAGCGTCGCATGAGCGCGTGATAAGCGGGATGAAACTCGACCAGATCGACGCGTCGGCCCTGGCGGTCATGCGTCCTGAGCTTCGGAGTGTCGGTGTTGGCGAGCCGGGCAAGTTCCTGTGCTTCCTGCGTCATGACGAACCTGCCGAGCCCGTCCAGATCCTTGCGGACGGAATCGGAAAAACGCTCGGCAAGCTGGATGAGCAACGGATCGCCCCGCCATGCGTTGCCGCCCGTCAGTGGCGGCGGCTGGTTGATCACCTCGTCGGTCACGCCCAATCCTTCAGTTGGCAGAGAGGTCCTTACCATCTCAAGGCCGCGGTCGCGAATCCGAAGCCATCGGGCCTTATAGCCAAGCAATGCAAGGCGCGCGACGAAAATACCGGGGAGAACGCGCGCAATCCAAAGCTGGCGCTTGCGGCTGGCCGGACCGCACCCTATAGCAGCGCCTTGAGATGACCGACGCTTCGTCCCTGCCGCTGTTCCCTCACCGCCATCTTCTAGGCATCCGCGATCTTTCCCCCGCTGATATCGAGCTGTTGCTCGATCGCGCCGACCGGGCCGTCTCGATCTCGCGGCAATCTGAAAAGAAGACCTCGACGCTGCGCGGCCGGACACAAATCAACCTCTTCTACGAGGCCTCGACCCGCACGCAATCGTCCTTCGAGCTCGCCGGAAAACGGCTCGGGGCCGACGTCATGAACATGTCGGTGGCGAGCTCTTCGGTGAAGAAGGGCGAGACCCTGATCGACACCGCCATGACGCTCAACGCCATGCGTCCGGATATCCTGATCATCCGCCATCAGTCGGCGGGCGCGGCAGCGCTTCTGGCGCAAAAGGTCGGCTGCTCGGTGGTCAACGCCGGCGACGGCGCGCATGAGCACCCGACGCAGGCGCTGCTCGACGCGCTGACCATACGCCGCGCCAAGGGACCGCTGTCGAAGCTGATCGTGGCGATCTGCGGCGACATTCTGCATTCGCGCGTCGCCCGCTCCAACATCATGCTCTTGAACGCGCTCGGCGCGCAGGTGCGGGTGGTCGCACCCTCCACGCTGCTGCCCGCGGGCATCGACAGGATGGGCGTGATCGTGTCGCGCTCGATGGCGGAAGGACTGAAGGACGCCGACGTCGTGATGATGCTGCGCCTGCAGCGCGAGCGCATGGAAGGCGCCTTCGTGCCGTCGATCCGCGAATATTTCCGCTATTTCGGCCTCGACGCCGAGAAGCTGAAAGCGGCCAAGGAGGATGCGCTGGTCATGCATCCCGGGCCGATGAACCGCGGCGTCGAGATCGCCTCGGAGATCGCCGACGGGCCGCAGAGCGTCATCCAGGAACAGGTCGAGATGGGCGTAGCCGTGCGCATGGCGGTTATGCAAGCGCTGTTAGACCCGCGTCGCAACCAGGAGGGACGCGGCGCATGAGCGTGACGGTCTTCAACAAGGCCCGCATCGTCGACCCCTCGCGCGGTGTCGACGAGATCGGTGCGGTAATCGTCGACGGCCGCCGGATCGTCGCCGCCGGCAAGGCGGCGCTGAACCAGGGCGCGCCCGAAGGCGCTGTCGTCATCGACTGCGCCGGCAAGACGATTATTCCGGGTCTCATCGATGCCCGCGTCTTCATCGGCGAACCCGGCGGTGAGCACCGCGAGACCATCGCCTCGGCAAGCGTCGCTGCGGCAGCCGGCGGCGTCACCTCCATCGTCATGATGCCTGACACCAATCCGGTGATCGACAATGTGGCGCTGGTCGAATTCGTGCTGCGCACGGCAAGGGACACCGCAAGCGTCAACATCTTCCCAGCGGCGGCAATCACCAAGGGTCTCGACGGCCGCGAGATGACCGAGTTCGGCCTGCTGCGCGAAGCCGGCGCCGTGGCCTTCACCGATGGTCGACACACGATCGCCAACGCCTTGGTCATGCGCCGCGCGCTGACTTATGCCCGCGATTTCGGTAGCGTGATCGCGCATGAAACCCAGGATGCCGACCTTGCCTCGGCCGGCGTGATGAACGAGGGCCTTTATGCGAGCTGGCTCGGCCTTTCCGGCATCCCGCGCGAGGCCGAGCTCATCCCGCTGGAGCGGGACCTGGCGCTGGCGCGGCTGACCGGCGGCGCCTATCACGCCGCCAAGATCTCGACTGCGATGGCGGTTGGCGCGGTGAGCCGGGCAAAGGCCGACGGCGCCAATGTCACGGCGGGCGTCGCCATCCACAATCTGTCGCTCAATGAGAACGATGTCGGCGAATACCGCACCTTCTTCCGGCTCACCCCGCCCTTGCGCGCCGAGGACGACCGGATGGCGATGGTCGAGGCGATCAAGGACGGCACGATCGATCTCATCGTCTCCTCGCACGACCCGCAGGATGTCGATACCAAGCGACTGCCTTTCGCGGATGCCGCCGCCGGGGCGATCGGGCTGGAGACGCTGCTTGGCGCAGCACTTCGGCTCTACCACAATGGCGATGTGCCGCTGCTCAGGCTGGTTGAGACCCTGTCCACCGCGCCGGCAAGACTGTTCGGCCTGCCCGGCGGCACGCTGAAGCCGGGTGCCGCGGCCGATCTTGCGCTGGTCGATCTTGACGAGCCCTGGATCGTCAGCGAGAGCGGCCTGCACTCGCGGTCGAAGAACACCTGTTTCGAAGGCGCGCGCCTTCAGGGCAAAGTCTTGCAAACCATGGTAGCGGGCCGCACAGTGTTTTCGGCCTGAACATCAATCGACCAAAGCCGGAAGCAGCTGGATCGGCTGAAATAGGTGGGGGACAATGGGTTACGGGCTCGCACTGATCTTCGGATACCTGCTCGGCTCGATCCCGTTCGGGCTTTTGATTACCCGCGCGGCCGGTCTCGGCGATGTCCGCCAGATCGGTTCAGGCAACATCGGCGCGACCAATGTGCTGCGCACCGGCAACAAGGGGCTCGCCGCTGCGACGCTGCTGCTCGATGCGCTGAAGGGCACCGCGGCAGTGCTGATCGCCGGACATTTCTCGCCGGACTTCGGACTGCTCGCCGGCTTCGGCGCTTTCCTCGGCCATCTCTTTCCGGTCTGGCTAGGATTCAAGGGCGGCAAGGGCGTCGCCACCTACCTCGGCGTGCTGCTCGGGCTTGCCTGGCAGGGCATGGTTGTCTTCGCCGTTGTCTGGCTCGCCATGGCCTTCCTGTTCCGCTACTCCTCGCTCGCGGCGCTCGCGGCGACGGTGGTCGTGCCGATCGCGCTTTACTTCATCAGCACGCCTCAGATCGCCGGCCTGTTCGCGCTGATGAGCCTGATCGTCTTCGTCAAGCACCGCGCCAACATCTCGCGGCTGCTCGCCGGCACCGAGGGCAAGATCGGGGCGAAGGGGTGAGTGCTCCGGTCACCGGCCCGCGCCTTAGCGAGCGGCAACGGCTTGCCTGGCTTCGCCTGATCCGCACGCCGAACGTCGGCCCTGCCTCTTTTCGCGAACTGATCAATCGCTTCGGCTCGGCCGAAGCCGCGCTCGAAATGCTGCCCGAGCTGATGATCTCGGGCGGCGCCAACCGCATCGCTCGCATTCCCTCCGCCGGCGAAGCCGAGGCGGAGTTGGAAGCGGCCCGGCGCGCCGGCGCCCGGTTCGTCGGCATCGGCGAAGCAGACTATCCCGCTTTGCTGAAGACCCTGGACAACCCGCCGCCGCTGTTGGCGGTGAAGGGTGAAGGCGCGGTGTTCCGTCTCCCTGCGGTGGCGATCGTCGGCGCCCGCAACGCCTCGCTCGCCGGCATCAAGATGGCGAGAATGCTGGCGAGCGACCTCGGTCGCGAGGGCTACGCCATCGTCTCCGGCCTCGCACGCGGCATCGACACCGCGGCGCATCAGGGGAGCCTTTCGACCGGCACGGTCGGAGTGCTGGCCGGCGGCCTCGATGTGCCCTACCCGCCGGAAAATGCCGGTCTGTGCGACGACATCGCCGAGCGCGGCGGCGCCATCGTTTCGGAAATGCCCTTCGGCTGGCAGCCGCGAGCGCAGGATTTCCCGCGCCGCAACCGCCTCGTCGCCGGCATTGCGCTCGGGCTCGTCGTGGTCGAAGCCGCACAGCGCTCGGGTTCGCTGATCAGCGCCAGGCTGGCCGGCGAGATGGGCCGACTGGTCTTCGCGGTTCCGGGCTCGCCGCTCGACCCGCGTGCCGCCGGCAGCAATGCGCTGCTCAAGGACGGCGCCACGCTCGTCACCGAAGCGGCCGACATTCTGGGCGCGCTGGCACCGCTGGCTGGCACTCGCCCGCCAAGGACCATGCCGCTCGCCGGGGCGCCCGACTTGTCGGCAATGCCGCCGCCCGGCGACGACGAACGCGCCGACGTGCTGGAAGCGCTCGGCCCGACGCCGATCGCGGTCGACGAGATCATCCGCCACACAGGCTTGAGCGCCGCGCAGATCGCCATGGTGCTGTTGGAGCTCGACCTCGCCGGACGCCTCGAGCGCCATGCCGGCGGGAACGTGTCGCTGGTGGCGTGAACCCGGCTGCTGCTCCGACCTGCGGCTTCAGCGTTAGCGGAACAAATATTTGGACACTTCAGGATTGCCTCGGCGCCACATCACGTTGTCCAGAAAATAGTGGTGCACGTTGATGAAGATCAGCACGATGAAGAAGAACAGCGAGGACCCGAGGACTTGCTTGTCGTAGGGGATCAAGGCAGTCATCGCCATCGGCATAAGCCAGAAGCCGAGATATCCGAGCGCACCACCCCCGACGATGAATCCCAGAACCCTAAGCCTGTAGAGAGGTCCGAGAAAGGACAGTACCTTCGGTTGCGGATTTTGTGCGGCATCCGCGACGTCGCGCTCGACGTTCGTCTGGTAGCGCCAGACCACGGCCAGATACTGCAGCGAGTGGAGCGCCGGCACCACTAGCAGCCAGAGCGGGTTTATCCTCGCAATCAGGATCCACAGATAGAGCGACGCGACATAGGCTACGATGCCGTTATACGGCAGCGCATGACCATTTCTGTGCCAGCGGTTGATCAGCATCAGAACCGTGGCCGCCGTCGAGGCGACGGCCGCCAGCAGGGCAATGTTGGTTATCCAGGAAGGGACCGCGAATGTGTAATATTCCAGGCCGTAATATTTCCCCTGGGTCACCGCCGTGTTCGTCTGGAGCCATGCCAGGATCCACACGACATAGCTGTTGACCAGCAGCACCTTCTTGTCACGATCGTCGAAGAATTTACGCTTCAGCACGGCGTCGACCATCAGCATGCCGTAGCCTTGCTTGACGTAGTGCCAACCGACGAAGAAGAACATGGCGTTGGCTGCGTATCCCAGCAGCCGAGTGTCCGCCCTTGCCGCGCCATATGCAAAGAACGCGGCCATGATCAGGGGGACGACGATGCCCGCGAAAATATAGCGAAGCTGCAGGCTCTTCTCGTATCCGTTGCCCCTCACCTTGCGCCCGAAATTGCGATAGAAAATCTGGTACGAGTGGGCGAAGTGGGGGTAGTTGACCAGATATGCCACGACGACCATGGTTGCAGCGACGAGGCCTTCATATTCGAGCGGCACCAGGAACAGGATGGGCAGGATCAGAAACGCGCTGCCGCCGAGCATGAGGAAATCGGCGACCGGGCCAAACAGATATTTGCCAGGCAGCGTCGCCGCTTTAGCGGCTGAAGCATCCACCGAAAGGTCAAGTGCCATGGTCGAGCTCTCCTTCGGGAAGGATCGAGCTTAGCCGCCACCCCGCCTGGCGACAAGGTTGGGGTGCCGCTCCAGCCTTTGCCGACGTCTCGATCCCCAGTTAGATGGAAAACTGAACGCGTTTCGGCGACTGCAGCTCGCGCCCCATCTTTGCCGCCTGAAAGATCGTCAGCAAGACCAGGATCGGCTCACCGTCTGTCGGATTGACGGTCAGGGCCACGCGGCCGAGTTCGTCACTCATGGCGCAAGTCCAGTCTTTGACGGCAATCACCTTCTTCTCGGGCAATTTATCCTCCCCTTGGGCCGCCATCCTGACGCTACCTGCCAGGTTGCACCGAACCAGGCATGGCGCGGCCGGCCCACCCCGGATCGATCCTACTCGCCGGGCAACCATGGCCCCGGCGAATTCGAACACAAGCATTCGCGAATGTAAAAGCAACCGATCAGCCGGCAGTATCAGAGGGCATCGTCAAGTTGCATGATCCAGCAGCCTGGTTGCGACGGTTTCACGGCGATGCTCTGAATTGGCGCGGTCGATGCCGTCTACGGTGATCGCGAACATCCCGTTTTCGATCCTTGCTATCCAGCTCTTTGCCTTCAGATACCAAAGATGAAATTCCAGATGTTCTCGCGGGCAGCCCGACAAGCGTTCGAGCTCTTCATCGCCGATGCCAGGATTGTTGACGTCCTGTCGACGTTTTACATAGAGAAGCGACAGCAGCTTGGCCTGGATGACAACGTCCCGTTCAAGCCCTTTGGCATCGCTGGCTTCTTCGGCGAGCTCGCGGCGAACACTCAAATGGTCTCTATACTGGACATCGTATTGGGCGCGTTTGACTGGATCCTTGAGCGTATTGTGGGCTTCTACGATTTCGCTGAAGCGTGACTCATTGCCGGTATCCCGATTGTCGGGATGGTAGCGCATGGCAAAGTAACGAAATATCCGCTCGATCGTTTCCGAATTGGCGTTCGGGCTGATCTCGAGCAGCTCATAGTAGTCAACGAACATAGTGGTGATTCCACAGAATCGATATTGCGACACCACTCCCCAACCGCAGCATCGCGCAACCGTCCTGCCCGCGCAAGCCGCATGCCGAGCATGAGTGTCTCTGCGCAAGCGATCTTGCGGAATCTGGCAGTCAGAACTCACAGAAGCTGTTGAGCGGCCTAGGCGGGATGCTGCGCCAAGGATGCCGTCAACTTAACGCGAGCTGGCATCGAAGCGCTTTGGGAAGAACTCGCCGGGCGAGGCCCCCAACAACGGCCTTCAAGCCCGACGAGCTGCCGGGGATCAAGCCGGCCATGTCTGCGGTGCAAAGCCAATGCCAAGCATTCCCGTCCCAAGACGAGACAGGAAGACCAAATGCCACCTGGTCGGGTCGTTTCGGCTGCCGGGCTTTCTCGGTGCCAATCACGAATCTGGCAGCCACAGAAAATCCGGGGCGTGAGAAGCGGTCTGCCGTCTCGAAGTCGAAACCTTATCTCGTTGAAATGGCCTGGATATTTGGTGAGCGCGATGGGATTCGAACCCATGACCTACTGATTAAAAGTCAGTTGCTCTACCGGCTGAGCTACGCGCTCCCGCGGGCTCAAAACACCGCCCTCGAAATTGCGCGGAACATAGGGAGAGTGCCGCGACCGGTCAACCGGAAAAACACCAGCTTCCAAGGCGGATTTTGAACGGATTCCAAGGGAGCGCTTAAGGTGGCCGGGAGAAGCGTTCGGTGCCTCCACCAATCACCCGGACCCGGGCCGCTTCAGAAAGCCCTACGATAACAACAGGTTGATGGAGATGCGGGAACCATTGCAACCCAGGCTCGTTTCGCAACACAGGGACGATTACCAAACCCTTGAGGAGTACATCGATGAAAAGGATCGCATCAGGCCTGATGGCAGCCGCCCTCTCGGCGTCGTTCATCGCGGCGGAGATGGTGCCGGTCAACGCTCAGCCGGCCTATGTGCCACAATCCCAGGGCCTCTGGTCGGATGTCCAGACCGTGCAGTATCGGGATTGGAGACGACACCGCAGCTTCAACCGCGATTTCTCGCGTCGGGACGGCGTCGTCTACTGGAATGGCCATCGCGGCTACCGTGAATATCGCCGCGGCTATCGCCGGCATGGCGATTATTGGTTCCCGCTCGCTGCCTTCGCCACCGGCGCGCTGATTACCGGCGCCATTATCAACAGCCAGAACCGCGTCTATCGTGGCGGCGATGCGCATGTGCAGTGGTGCTATGACCGTTATCGGTCTTATCGCGCCTCGGACAACACTTTCCAGCCCTACAACGGCCCGCGTCAGCAGTGCGTTTCGCCCTACTGACAGCCTCCAGTCAGTATCCAGGGTCGTTGACCGAGCCCGTGCCGCAAGGCACGGGCTCTCTGTTCATTCAGCTGGCCCAGTTGACGCTTTTCAATATCAGGTACAGGCCCCCGCCTTCCCCTCGCGGTGAGCGATAGGCTCCGAGCGCGTTGCAAATCCGAACCATGGCACCGGTCAGTCCCCAACCAAGCGCTTCGAGGTCATCGGCCACGTCGAGCACATAAGCCTGCGCCAGTTCGTCTATGCCCTTCTCCTCGCCGAATGACCGAACCAGTTTGGCGTCGCTGAGAAGGTCGCCCGGCAAATTTGAATTTGCCCAAGCCCATAGCCAGTTGTCCGCCTTGGCGCTTGTAGAGCCGGCAATCTGTATGTGAGCGACCACCTTGACGACACCATCTGCCGAAAAAAGCAGTTTTCCGGTGGTTAAGTCATAGTCGTAGCGCTGCCAGCTGCCGAGGCGGAATTCATCCTCCAAACGATGGTTCTTGGCGTTCAGTTGGTCGAAAGCCTCGTCACGCCATGCGGGGTACCAGTCCGGATGCTTCATGCCCCCTCGCCTTGCCGTGTCTCCCGCGCCCCTCATTGCACACTCAGCGTCCTGCGCACTGCGTCGCGCCAGCCACTCAGCTTGGCGGAACGGGTGGCGGCGTCCATATCCGGCTTGAAGCGCTTATCGAGAGCCCAGGTCTTGGCAAACTCCTTCGCCTTCGGCCACACGCCGGCTTTGGATCCGGCAAGCCAGGCGGCACCCAGCGCGGTCGTTTCCAGGATGGTCGGCCGATCGACCGGCGCGTCGAGGATGTCGGCCAACCTCTGCATGGTCCAATCCGATGCGACCATGCCGCCGTCGACCCGCAGCACGGTCTTGGCGGAAGCGCCCTTCCAATCCTTGCGCATGGCGTCGAGCAGGTCGCGCGTCTGGAAGGCGACGGATTCGAGCGCCGCGCGCGCGAACTCGGCCGGGCCTGAATTGCGCGTCAGGCCGAAGATCGCGCCGCGGGCATCCGCGTCCCAGTGCGGCGCGCCCAGGCCGACAAAGGCCGGCACCAGATAGACTTGTTGCGCCGGATCGGCGGTCGCCGCCAGCGCGCCGCTCTGCTCGGCCTTGCCGATCACCTTGATGCCGTCGCGCAGCCATTGCACGGCGGCACCCGCAATGAAGATCGAGCCCTCCAGCGCATAGGTGGTCTTGCCGTTCAACCGATAGGCGATGGTGGTCAAGAGCCGGTTCTTCGAGCGCACCAGATCGGCGCCGGTGTTCAGCAGCGCGAAGCAGCCGGTGCCGTAGGTGGACTTCATCATGCCCGGCTCGAAACAGGCCTGGCCGATGGTCGCTGCGTGCTGGTCGCCGGCGACCCCGAGAATCCTCATCTCGGCGCCGAAAAGGCTCTTTTCTGTGACACCGAAATCATCGGCGCAGTCCTTCACCTGCGGCAGGACCGCGGCCGGTATGTTCAGGATGGACAGCAGCTCGTCGTCCCAGACATTCTTCTCGATGTTGTAGACCAGCGTGCGCGAGGCGTTGGTGGCATCGGTGGCGTGTACCTTGCCGCCGGTCAGGCGCCAGATGAGAAAACTGTCGATCGTGCCGGCGAGCAATTCGCCTTTCTCGGCGCGCTTTCTCGCGCCCTTCACCTTGTCCAGCATCCAGGCGATCTTGGTGCCGGAGAAATAGGGATCGAGCAGCAACCCGGTCTTTTTCGTGAACGTCTTCTCCAGCCCTTGCTTCTTGAGCTTCTGGCAAAGCGGCGCGGTTCGTCTGTCCTGCCACACAATCGCGTTGTGGATCGGTTTTCCCGTCGCCTTGTCCCAGATGACCACCGTCTCGCGCTGGTTGGTGATGCCGATCGCGGCCATATCCGATGCTGCGCAACCGGCAGCCTTCAGCGCCGCCTTCACTGTCGCGAGCACGCTTGCCCAAATGTCTTCCGGATCATGCTCGACCCAGCCGGAAGCCGGATAATGCTGCGTGAATTCCTGCTGGCCCGTGCCGGCGACTTTCATTTCGCTGTCGAAGACGATCGCCCTGGTCGAGGTCGTTCCCTGGTCGATGGCCAGCACAAAACCGCTCATTCCGTCCCTCCACTTCTCATGCAACAGGGGAGACGGCCAAGCCGCCTCCCCTGCATTTCCTACACAGGCTCGCGGGCCTGCGTCATGCAGTTACTGCTGCTGCCAGCTCTTCACCAGCTCGTCGTAGTTGATGGTGATCGGCTTTTCCTTTTCGTTCTCGATCTTCAACTGCGGCGCAAGGTTGCCCTTCGAGACCGCGTCCTTGTTCCAGTATTCGAGATCATGCTCTTCGGCCATCTTCGGGCCGATATCGCCCTGGACGCCCGACTTTTCGATGCGGCTCATGACCTTTTCCTGCTCGGCGCAAAGCGAGTCCATCGCTTCCTGCGCGGTTTTGGCGCCCGACGACGCATCGCCGATCGCCTGCCACCAGAGCTGAGCGAGCTTCGGATAGTCAGGCACGTTGGTGCCGGTCGGCGACCACTGGACGCGGGCCGGCGAGCGGTAGAACTCGATCAGGCCGCCGAGCTTCGGAGCGCGCTCGGTGAAGCTCTTGTCGTGGATCGTGCTCTCGCGGATGAAGGTCAAGCCGACATGGCTCTTCTTCACGTCGACGGTCTTCGAGGTGACGAACTGGGCGTAAAGCCAGGCGGCCTTGGCGCGGTCGGTCGGCGTCGACTTCATCAACGTCCAGGAACCCACGTCCTGGTAGCCGAGCTTCATGCCGTCCTTCCAGTAGACACCATGCGGCGACGGCGCCATGCGCCACTTCGGCGTGCCGTCGTCGTTCAGCACCGCCTTGGCGCTGGCGTCGACCATCGAGGCGGTGAAAGCGGTGTACCAGAAGATCTGCTGGGCCACCCCACCCTGCGCCGGAACCGGGCCGGATTCGGAGAAGGTCATGCCCTGCGCTTCGGCCGGAGCGTAGGCCTTCAGCCAGTCGAGGTATTTCTGGATCGAGTAGACGGCAGCCGGACCATTCGTGTCGCCGCCGCGCGCGGTGCAGGAGCCCACGGGCCGCGAATTCTCGTCGACCTTGATGCCCCATTCGTCGACCGGCAGGCCGTTCGGAATGCCCTTGTCGCCGTTGCCGGCCATGGACAGCCAGGCGTCGGTGAACCGCCAGCCGAGCGACGGGTCCTTCTTGCCGTAGTCCATGTGGCCGTAGACCTTCTTGCCATCGATTTCGCGGCCGGTGAAGAACGCGGCGATGTCCTCATAGGCCGACCAGTTGACGGGAACGCCGAGGTCGTAGCCGTACTTGGCCTTGAAGTCGGCCTTGTTCTTCTCGTCGTTGAACCAGTCGTAGCGGAACCAGTAGAGGTTCGCGAACTGCTGGTCCGGCAGTTGATAGAGCTTCTTGTCGGGCGCCGTCGTGAACGAGGTGCCGATGAAGTCCTTCAGGTCGAGATTCGGATTGGTGACGTCCTTGCCGTCGCCTTCCATCCAGTCGGTCAGGTTGCGCACCTGCTGGTAGCGCCAGTGCGTGCCGATCAGGTCGGAGTCGTTGACCCAGCCGTCATAGAGGTTCTGACCGGTCTGCATCTGGGTCTGGATCTTCTCGACGACGTCACCTTCCTGGATCGTGTCGTGGGTGACCTTGATGCCGGTGATGGCCGAGAAGGCCGGCGCCAGCACCTGCGATTCATAGGAATGGGTGGCGATGGTTTCCGACACGACCTTGATGTCCATGCCGGCAAACGGCTTGGCTGCGTCGATGAACCACTGCATTTCCTTTTCCTGATCGGCGCGCGAAAGCGTCGACAGATCACCTATCTCCTTGTCGAGAAAGGCTTTTGCCTCGTCCATACCGGCATAGGCGTTACCGACGCCCAGCAATAGTGCAATGGCTGTCGTTGATGTAAAAATTTGCCGTCGCATGTGTTTCCTCCAGTCTTAGGTTGCAAGTGCGATCTGGAGCGGCCGCCGGCACGCGGCCGCTCCAACTATTTCCCCCTCTATACGTATCGGAATACGCCGATCGCGTAGACCACGGAGAGAGCGAGAGCCCACCACAGGTTGGGTCCTACGAGACCCAGCCAAGCGAGATGGATAAAGGCGCTGCCGAGCAGCGACAGGAAGAGGCGGTCGCCGCGCGTCGTTTCGAAGCGCAGGATCCCAACGCGCGGATTGCCGCCCGGCGAGGCATATTCCCAGGCCGCCATGCCGACCAGCAGCAGCAATACCGTTCCGAAGAAAGCCGCCGTCGGCAACGTCCACGCCATCCAGGAGAAGTCGAGGTTCATCGATCACACCCTCCCCAGGGCGAAGCCCTTGGCGATATAGTTGCGCACAAACCAGATCACCAGCGCGCCGGGGATCAGCGTCAGCACGCCGGCTGCGGCGAGCAGCCCCCAGTCCATGCCGGCGGCCGAGACGGTGCGGGTCATGGTGGCCGCGATCGGCTTGGCGTCGGTCGTCGTCAGCGTGCGGGCGATCAAAAGCTCCACCCAAGAGAACATGAAGCAGAAGAAGCAGGCGACACCGATGCCGCTCGCGATCAGCGGCATGAAGATCTTTACGAAGAAGCGCGGGAAGGAATAGCCGTCGATATAGGCGGTCTCGTCGATCTCCTTCGGCACCCCGGACATGAAGCCTTCCAGGATCCACACCGCCAGCGGCACGTTGAACAGACAGTGCGCCAGCGCCACCGCGATATGCGTGTCGATCAGGCCGAAGGCCGAATAGAGCTGGAAGAACGGCAGGGCGAACACCGCCGGCGGCGCCATGCGGTTCGTCAACAGCCAGAAGAACAGGTGCTTGTCGCCGAGGAAGCGGTAGCGCGAGAAGGCGTACGCCGCGGGCAGCGCCACGGCCACCGAGATCACCATGTTCATCACCACATAGGTGATCGAATTGATGTAGCCCGAATACCAGGACGCATCGGTGAAGATGGTGCGGTAGTTTGCCAGCGTCGGATTGTGCGGGAACAACGTCAGCGACGAGACGATCTCCGCATTGGTCTTGAAGCTCATGTTGATGAGCCAGTAGATCGGCAGCAGCAGCACGACGATGTAGAGTGTCGGCACAATCCACCACCAGCGCGATTCCTCGCCCCGGCGCCGCATCAGCTTCGCCACCTCGTCCTGCGAAAGGGTGCTGCCTACCTCGGTGACCGCCGCTTCGCTTACGCGTGTCGTCTCGTTTGCGCTCGCCATCTCAGCGCTCCGCGTCGTAGTTGGTCATCACGGTGTAGAACACCCACGACAACAACAGGATGATCAGGAAATAGACCAGCGACATGGCCGCCGCCGGACCGAGATCGAACTGACCGAGCGCCATCTTGACGAGGTCGATCGACAGGAACGTGGTCGAATTGCCGGGACCGCCGCCGGTGACGACGAAGGGCTCGGTATAGATCATGAAGGAGTCCATGAAGCGCAGCAGCACCGCGATCAGCAGCACGCGCTGCATCTTCGGCAACTGGATGTAGCGGAACACCGCCCAGCGCGAGGCGCCGTCGATCTTGGCCGCCTGGTAGAAGGCGTCCGGGATCGAAACCAGGCCGGCATAGCAGAGCAGCACGACCAGGCTCGTCCAGTGCCACACGTCCATGATGATGACGGTGACCCACGCGTCGATCGGATCCTGGACATAGTTGTAGTCGATGCCGAATGCGTTGACGTAGTAGCCGAGCAGGCCAATGTCGTTGCGGCCGAACACCTGCCAGATCGTGCCGACAACGTTCCATGGGATGAGCAGCGGCAGCGCCATCAGCACCAGGCAGACCGGCACGCCCCATCCCTTCTTCGGCATGTTGAGCGCGATGAAGATGCCGAGCGGCACCTCGATCGCCAGGATGATGAAGGAGAAGATCAGGTTGCGCGCCATCGCTTCCCAGAAGCGGTCGGACGCCAGCAACTCCTCGAACCACTCGGTGCCGGCCCAGAAGAAGACATTGTTGCCGAACGTGTCCTGCACCGAATAGTTGACGACGGTCATCAGCGGAATGACGGCCGAGAAGGCCACCAGCACCAACACCGGCAGGACGAGGAACCAGGCTTTGTTGTTCCAGGTCTTTTCCATCTACGCCCCCATCTCGACGCGCCATGAATCGGCATAGATGTTGATGCCGGCCGGATCGAAGCGGACCCTGGGTTCGGTCGGCACCTCATCGTCCTCGCCGATGACGGCGGCGATCTCTTTGCCCTCGAGATTGGCGCGAACCACCTTGTGGCGGCCAACATCCTCGACCTTGCTGACGGAAACCGCCATGCCTTCGCGGCCGAGCCGGACATATTCGGGACGGATGCCGAGCTCGACGGGACCGGCTTCGGCCTTGGGTGCGCCCGGCAGTTCGATGCGCTGCGAGCCGAGCAACGCCGTCCTGCCTTCGAGCGCAACCGGAAGCACATTCATGCCCGGCGAACCGATGAAATAGCCGACGAAGGTGTGGCGCGGCCGCTCGAACAGCTCGGCCGGCGTGCCGATCTGCACGATCTCGCCGTCATACATGACCACGACGCGGTCGGCGAAAGTCAGCGCTTCGGTCTGGTCGTGCGTGACATAGACCATGGTGTAACCAAACCGGCGATGCAGCTGCTTGAGCTGCGAACGCAGCACCCATTTCATATGCGGATCGATGACGGTGAGCGGCTCGTCGAACAGGATGGCGTTGACGTCCGAGCGCACCAGTCCTCGACCGAGCGAGATCTTCTGCTTCTGGTCGGCGGTCAGCCGGCGCGCCTTCCGGTTCGCCATCGAGGCGAGATCGATCATGTCGAGCGTCTCGCGCACCTTGCGGTCGACATCGGCCTCCGGCACGCGGCGGTTGCGCAGCGGAAAGGCCAGATTGTCGTAGACGGTCATGGTGTCGTAGATGACCGGGAATTGGAACACCTGGGCGATATTGCGCTCTTGCGTCGACAGATTGGTCACGTTCCGGCCGTTGAACAGAAGCTGGCCGTGCGAGGGATGGAGCAGCCCCGAGATGATGTTGAGCAAGGTGGTCTTGCCGCAGCCGGACGGCCCGAGCAGCGCATAGGCGCCGCCGTCCTCGAAGGTGTGATGCACTTCCTTCAGCGCGAAATCCGAATCCTTCTTTGGATTGGTCAGGTAGGAGTGGCGGATGTGGTTGACGTCGATGCGTGCCATCGCTCCCTCCTCAAGCCGCCAGCTTCGACGCAGTCACCGCGCGGCCGTTCTGGTCGAAGACCATGATGTGGCGCGGGTCGATGAACACCTCGACCTCGTCGTCGGTCTCGAAATCGAGGATGCCGTGCGCGAGCATCACCCAGCGCGCGTCGGCGAAGTCGAGATGGACGAAGCTTTCCGAGCCGGTGATCTCGGTGATGGTGACCTTGGCCCGCACCGGCACGGCGCCGGGGTTGGGACGCTCCAGGGACAAATGGTGCGGCTGGAAGCCGATCGTGTAGCTGGCATCCGGAATGCCGAGCAGTTCGGGCGGCACCGGCAGCTTCACGCCTCCTTCGAGAAGGAAGTCCGATCCCTTCTTGGCGAGCACAATGGTGTTGAGCGGAGGGTCGGCGAAGGTCCGCGCCGTCACCAGGTCGACCGGCTTGCGGAACACCTCGACGGTTGGGCCGAACTGCGTGACGCGACCTTCCGAAAGCGTCGCGGTGTTGCCGCCGAGCAAAAGCGCCTCGTGCGGCTCGGTCGTGGCATAGACGAAGATCGTGCCCGCCGCGGCGAAAATCTTCGGCAATTCGGCGCGCAACTCCTCGCGCAGCTTGTAGTCGAGATTGGCGAGCGGCTCGTCGAGCAGCACCAGGCTGGCGTTCTTGACGATGGCGCGGGCAAGCGCCGTGCGCTGCTGCTGGCCGCCCGAGAGGTTGAGCGGCGTGCGGTCGAGATAGGGCGTGAGCTTGAGAAGTGCCGCAGCGTTGCGCACCTCCTTGTCGATCCTGGCCTGTTCGACGCCGGCAACCCGAAGCGGCGAGGCGATGTTCTCGTACACCGTCATCGCCGGGTAGTTGATGAATTGCTGGTAGACCATGGCAACGTTGCGCTTCTGCACCGGCTGTCCGGTGACGTCCTTGCCGTCGAACCAGACGGAGCCCGAAGTTGGCGCATCGAGCCCGGCCATCAGCCGCATCAGGCTGGTCTTGCCGGAAAGCGTCGGCCCGAGCAGGACATTCAGCGAGCCGTGCTGAAGCGTCAGCGACACGTCGCGAATATGCTCCTGCGCGCCGACCGCCTTCGCCACGTTCCTCAGTTCCAGCATCACGCCTCCTCCCAGGCCTTGCGCATCAGCGCTCGATCCTCATTCCGCCGCGGCGACATGGCGGCTGCTCAACCCGCGCATGAATTCTTCCAATGCCGCCGTCTGCTCGCGGCTGAAATGCAGGCCGCGTTTGGTCCTGCGCCACAGCACGTCCTCGGCGGTGATCGCCCACTCGTTCTCGACCAGGTAGCGCACCTCGGCTTCGTAGAGGTCGGCACCGAAATTGCGGCCGAGATCGGCATTCGACTTGGCGAGGCCAAGCAGCTTCTCCGCGCGCGTGCCGTAAAGCCGGGTCAACCTGCGTGCCAGCCGTTGGTCGAGGAACGGATAGGCGTTCTTGAGCCTCGATACCTGCTCGTCGAACCCGGTCGCCGGAAAATCGCCGCCGGGCAGCGGCGCGTTGGCGGTCCATGGCTTGCCGCGCTTGCCGAGAAAGCCTTCGATCTTCTCCAACATCGATTCCGCCAGCCGGCGGAACGTGGTGATCTTGCCGCCGAAGGCGTTGAGCAAGGGGGCAGCACCCTCCCCGCCATCGGCCTTCAGCACATAGTCGCGCGTCGCGTCCTGCGCCTTCGAGGCGCCGTCGTCATAAAGCGGGCGCACCGCCGAATAGGTCCAGACGATGTCCGAACGCTTGACCGGCTGGGCGAAATATTCGCTCGCGGCGGCGCAAAGATAGTCGATCTCGGTATCGCTGATCTTCACCTCATGCGGATCGCCGGGAAAGTCGCGGTCGGTGGTGCCGATCAGCGTGAACTCTTCTTCGTAAGGAATGGCGAAGATGATGCGTCCGTCCTTGTTCTGAAAGAAATAGGCGCGCGGATCGTCGAACTTCTTGCCGATGACGATGTGGCTGCCCTGCACCAGCCGAACATTGTGCACATCGTTCTGGCCGACGGTTTTTGCCAATACCTGATCGACCCACGGCCCGGCGGCGTTGACGAGAAGACGCGCGCGGACTTCCTCGATCTCGCCGGTCAGCACGTTCTGGATCTTGATCGTCCACAGCCCGCTCTCGCGGCGCGCGCTGACCACCTTGGTGCGAGTGCGGATGACGGCGCCGCGGTCGGCCGCGTCGCGGGCATTGAGCGCCACGAGGCGGGCATCGTTGACCCAGCCGTCCGAATATTCGAACGCCTTGCGGAACAGCGGCTTCAGCGGCTTGCCGGCCGGATCGGTGGCCATGTCCAGCGTCTTGGTCGCCGGAAGCAGCTTGCGCCCGCCGATATGGTCGTAAAGGAAAAGGCCGAGCCGGATCAGCCAGGCCGGACGCAGGCCCTTGGCGTAGGGCAGCACGAAGCGCATCGGCCAGATGATATGCGGCGCGTTCTTCCACAGAACCTCGCGCTCCATCAGCGCTTCGCGCACCAGCCGGAATTCGTAGAACTCGAGATAGCGCAACCCGCCATGGATCAGTTTGGTCGAGCCGGAGGAAGTCCCGCTGGCGAGATCGTTCATCTCGGCGAGGTATACGGAAAATCCGCGGCCAACGGCGTCGCGGGCGATGCCGCAGCCATTGATGCCGCCGCCTATGACAAAAATGTCATGGATCGGAGATGCGTCCACAGGGTTCCTCCACGATTTCGCATTGCACCATTTTTGTGTTTCGCGAAACCGTGGCGGGATTATTTCGAACTCGATCCGAATGTCAAACGAAATATCACAGGTGCGTGAGATGTCCGTGAAGAGACGTTATCCGAGCGCTGTCTCGATCAAACGAACCTCCGTTTCCTCGCAAATCCGGCGCACCGAAGGGATGTCGCAACGGTCGGTGATGAAGGTGTTCACCTGCGACAGGTGACCAATGCGAACCGGCGCCGTGCGCTCGAATTTTGTCCGGTCGGAGACGAGAATCACATGACGCGCATTGGCGATGATGGCCTGCGCCACTTTCACTTCGCGAAAGTCGAAGTCGAGCAGCGCGCCGTCATGGTCGATGGCCGAGGCGCCGATGACGGCGTAGTCGACTTTGAACTGGCGAATGAAATCCACCGCGGCCTCACCCACGACGCCGCCGTCGGAGCCGCGTACAACGCCACCGGCGATCACCACCTCGATCGAAGGATAGATCCGCATCCTATTGGCAACGTTGATGTTATTGGTGATGACCATAAGCCCGTTATGGTCGAGAAGCGCCTTTGAGACAGCTTCCGTCGTGGTGCCTATATTGATGAACAGCGAGGCGTTGTCGGGAATGAGCCTGGCCGCCGCGCGGCCGATCGCCTCCTTCTCATCGGCAGCGATTTTGCGCCGCGCCTCGTATTCCATGTTCTCGATGCCGGACGGGAACAGCGCCCCGCCATGGATGCGCGTCAGCAGCCGCTGGTCACAGAGATCGTTGAGGTCCTTGCGGATGGTCTGCGGCGTCACGCTGAAATGTGTCGCCAGATCGTCGACCAGCACCCGGCCGTCGTCCTTCGCCATCTGGATGATCTCGGCGTGACGGGGCGAAAGGAACATCCGCTATCCTTCATTTTCGTTTTTTCCGTCTATATCGGAAAACGAAAGTGATGGAAAGGGACAGCCGGCCAAGGAAATTCACCTTCTCGCAAAGGCAAACCGGTCTGCAATCAGTTCGTTGCCTCAATGGTAAGCCGGCGCGCAATCTCTGTGACGACATCGAAGGCCGCATCAATATCGCCGGCCGTGGTCTCGAACTGTCCTGCCTGAAAGCGGATCGCCACCCGACCATCGACGCGCGTCTGCGTCAAATAGATGCGTCCGTCCGTGTTGATGGCATCGACGAGACGCAAATTGTGCTCGTCTGGATCGGCACCCTGAGGAGCGCGATGGCGGAACGAGAACAGTGACAACATCGGCTCGGTGACGAGCTCGAAATCCGCTTCCCCGGCCAGGCGTGCGGCAAGTCCCTCGCTCCAGGCTACATGGTTTCGGATCATCTTGCGCAATCCTTCCAGTCCGTGGGCGCGCAGCAGGAACCAGAGTTTCAGCGCACGGAATCGGCGGCCAAGCGGCACCGACCATTCCGAATAGTTGATGATGCCGTCATGACCTCTGGTCTTGAGATAGTCCGGCTTGATGGCCAGCGTGCGCACAAGGTCTTCCGGTTGGCTGACGAACTGGATCGAGCAGTCGAATTGCGCGCCGAGCCATTTGTGCGGATTGAAGACGATGGAATCGGCGCTCTCGACACCGGCCCAGAAATGCCGGTACTCCGGGCAGATCATCGCCGACCCGGCCCAGGCCGCATCGACGTGCAGGTAAAGGCCGTGCCGCTTCGCCACGGCCGCTACGGCAGCGATGTCGTCGGTGCCGCCGGTGCTGGTGCCGCCGACGCAGGCGACAATGCCCGCCGGCAGCAGGCCGGCCTCGCGATCGGCGATAATTGCCGCCTCGAGCGCCGCCGTATCCATCGCGCGAAAACGACCGGTTACCGGGATACGGATGAGATTCTCCTCGCCGATGCCGGCGACCCAGATCGCTCGGTCGATCGAGGTGTGAACCTGGTTGGAGCAATAGACACGCAGCTTCGCCTGGCCGGCGAGACCTTGTCTGTTTCCCTGCCAGTCAAGCGCCCGCTCGCGCATGGTGAGCACCGCGGCAAGCGTCGCCGACGAAGCCGAATCCTGAATGACACCGGAGAATCCTTCGGGCAGGCCCAGCGCCTGGCGCATCCAGTCGACGATACGCGTCTCGAGCTCTGTCGCCGCCGGCGAGGTCTGCCACAGCATGCACTGCGCGGCCATCGCCGAGACGAGATACTCGGCCACCACCGAGACCGGCGCCGCGTTGGCCGGGAAATAGGCGAAGAAGCGCGGATGCTGCCAATGCGTCATCCCGGGCACGATCTTCGTTTCGAAATCGGCGAAGATTTTTTCCATCGGCTCGGCCGTCTCGGGCGGCGACTCTTCGATGCTCCTGAATATGTCGCCGGGCGCGATCGCCGGCCGAACCGGACGATCGCGCAGGCTGGACCGGTAGTCCACGCCCCAATCCGCGGCTCGCCTCGACCAATCGCGGAATTCTTTCTTGTCCATGTATCCTCTCAGCAGCCGCCGGACCTTGATCGGCCCGCCACTTCGACCTTTAATTAACATGTTAAATATAATGCGCCTCGTAGGCGAACGCCCTAGCCGGGAAAATCGGGCAGGCTGGCGAAGGCCGCCCTTAGCGCGTTGGACCAGCCATCCGATATGGTTCGGTAATATTGGTCGTCATGACCGATCCGCTTCTTCAGGCCGACCTTGAAAGCATCCAGTTCCAGGAAGAGCAGGTCGAGCGGAAGGCCGACCGACAGGTTCGACTTCAGCGTCGAGTCGAAGGAGACCAACAGCAGCTTCACCGTCTCGGCCAGGCTCATCGTACGGTCATAGGCACGGATGATGATCGGCTTGCCGTATTTGGTCTCGCCGATCTGGAAGAATGGCGTGTCGTCGGTCGACTCGATGAAATTGCCCTCGGGATAGATCATGAACAGCCGGGGTTGGCTGCCCTTGATTTGGCCGCCGAGGATGAAGGAGGCGTTGAAATAGGAATCCGCCTGATCGCCGGCGGGCGAAGAGTGTGCGATCACCTCTTTCACCGTCTCGCCGACCAGCCGCACCGTCTGGTACATTGACGGGGTCTCGAGCAGCTTCTCGTGACGGTCGCCGGCCGCCTTGTTGCGCTCGTCCAGCAGGCTGACCACGGCTTGCGTCGTGGCAAGATTGCCTGCAGACATCAGCACGATGACGCGCTCGCCAGGCTCTTCCCAGACATGCATTTTCCTGAAGGTCGAAATCGAATCCATGCCGGCATTGGTGCGCGTGTCCGACATGAACACGAGTCCACGATCGATCTTGAGGCCGACGCAATAGGTCATGGTCGCTCTTCTGGTGAATCTTGGGAGAGACTACTGCTCTACCGTGACGGTGACGGCAAGCTTCTCTTCCGCTTGCCCCAGCAGTATTCCCGACACAGGCGAGGCATCGCGATAGTCCCGACCCGTCGCTACTCTTACATAGCGTTCGTCGGGAGAGATACCGTTGGCGGGATCAAAGGCAACCCACCCCAGGCTCGGCACATGCGCTTCTGCCCAAGCATGGCTTGCCGCCTGCTCGACCGAGGCATCCATCATCAGATAGCCGCTGATATAGCGCGCGGGGAAGCCCATCACGCGCGCCACGGCGGTGAAGATGTGGCTGTGATCCTGGCAGACACCGGCCTTGAGCGTCAGCGCTTCTTCCGCCGGCGTCACGGCGCTGGTCGTCCCGGGCTTATAGGCGACGCGCTCCCGGATCGCGCCCATCAGCTTGTGCAGCCTGTCGATATCCGTCCCCTCCCCGACCGACGCGGCCAGGTCGCGAATGCCGTCGCCGACGGTCGTAAGCGGCGTTTGCTGGCTGAACAGCCAGAGCGGCGCGAAACCATGATGCGCACCGGACACACCGGCAGTGTCGCGCGTCGTCACCTCGCCCGCCGCCTCGACTATGATGGTGTGCTGGCCGCCCTCGGCGCTCACCAGCTGCGTGTCATTGCCGAAATGGTCCGTGAAGCGAACCTCCTCTCGCGCGCCGTCGATTTTGATCACCCAGGACGCAACCGTCTGAGTCGATCCGCTAACCGGCATCAGGCGCAGCCGCTGCAACAGGTACTGCACCGGTGCATCGTAGCGGTACTCGGTCCGGTGTGTGATCTTGAGCCGCATGGCGCCTGTCTCTCCAGCGCTCAGTAGAACCGGTAGTCCAGGGCGATCTCATCCCCCAGCCTGGTGTTGTCACGAATGAATTCCGCCAGGAACTCATGCAGGCCGTGGTCGAAAATATCCTTGATCGACCCCTTCTTCAGCATCGTCTGAATTTTCTCGGCGGTCGCGTGGCAGGCATGGCGCTCGCCATAGTCGTCGGCGAGGAATCTCAGATGCTCGCCCAGGAAGCGATAGCAGAAGGTCAGCGAGCGCGGCATACGGACATTGAGGATCAGATAGTCGGCGATGTTGGTCGGCTTGTAGTCCGCGTCATACACCCACCGGTAGGAGCGGTGCGCCGACACCGAGCGCAAGATCGATTCCCATTGATAATTGTCGAGTGTCGAGCCCACCCAGGAGATCGACGGCAAGAGCACATAGTATTTCACGTCGAGGATGCGGGCCGTGTTGTCGGCGCGCTCCACATAGGTGCCGAGCTGCGAGAAGTCGAAGATCTCGTTGCGCAGCATCGTGCCGTAGAACGAGCCGCGGATCAGCGCCGTCTCGCGCTTGATCGCATCGAGCACCGTCGGCAGATCGCGCTCGTCGATCGGCCGTGCCAGCATCCGCTTCAGCGACATCCAGGCCTCGTTGATGCTCTCCCAGGTCTCGCGCGTCAGCGCCGTGCGCACCATGCGCGCATTGTTGCGCGCCGTCTCGATCGAGGCCATCGTGCTCGACGGGTTCGAAGTGTCGCGCAGCAGGAAATCCGAGACGTTGGCGACAGTGTAGTCCTGGTATTTCTGCGAGAAGGCCAGGTCGGAGCCGGCGCTGAGCAGCACGGAGTTCCATTCCTCCGACGCGTTCTGCGTCCGCGTCAGCGCCATGCGCAGGCCGGCATCGACCAAGCGCGCCATGTTTTCGGCCCGCTCTATATAGCGGTTCATCCAGTAGAGACCGTTGGCGGTGCGGCCGAGAAGCATGTCAGCTTGCTCCGGTGTCGAGCGAATAGCGAATAGTGAGTAGCGAGTAGCGAAAAAAAGATTTCATGATCTCTATTGAAGGCTCCTGATCATCGATCGCAGCATTTTTCCGATTTCGTCAGCTTGGCCACCTTCCAAACAATTAGGTCCCTGTAAGAATTGATTGCGTCGGATCCCCCTCTTTCCCTATTCGCTATTCGCTATTCGCTACTCTCTATTCGCTCTTTAATCATCCAACACCCACGTATCCTTCGTCCCACCGCCTTGCGAGGAGTTGACCACAAGCGACCCCTCCTTGAGCGCGACGCGAGTCAGGCCGCCCGGGACGATCTGGATACGATCCGAAACCAGCACATAAGGCCTGAGATCGACATGGCGCGGCGACAGCCCCTTCTCGGTCAGGATCGGGCATGTCGACAGCGCGAGCGTCGGCTGGGCGATGTAGTTGCCGGGTTTGGCCTGCAGCTTCTTGGCGAACGCCTCGCATTCCTTCTTGGTCGCCGCGGGGCCGACCAGCATGCCGTAGCCGCCGGAGCCGTGCACTTCCTTGATGACAAGCTCGCCGATGTGCTCCAGCACATATTTCAGGCTGTCGGGTTCCGAGCAGCGCCAGGTCGGGATGTTGCCGAGGATCGCCTTGCGGCCTGTGTAGAACTCGACGATCTCGGGCATGTAGGAATAGATCGCCTTGTCGTCGGCGATGCCGGTGCCCGGCGCGTTAGCGATGGTGATGTTGCCGGCCCGATAGACATCCATGATGCCCGGCACGCCGAGCGCGGAATCCGGCCGGAAGGTCAGCGGATCGAGGAAGGCGTCGTCCACGCGCCGGTAAAGCACGTCGATCTGCTTGTAGCCCTCGGTGGTGCGCATCGTGACATGGCCGTCGACCACGCGCAGATCCTGTCCTTCGACCAGTTGCACGCCCATCTGGTCGGCGAGGAAGGCGTGCTCGAAATAGGCGGAGTTGTAGCTGCCCGGCGTCAGCACCGCGATGGTCGGCGCGCCCTTTGCGCTCTGCGGCCGCACCGCCGCCAGCGACTGGCGCAGCAGTTGCGGATAGTTCTCCACCGGCCGCACCTTGATCTGCTGGAACAGCTCCGGGAAGAGCTGCATCATCGTCTCGCGGTTCTCCAGCATGTAGGAGACGCCCGACGGCGTGCGGGCATTGTCCTCGAGCACGTAGAATTCATTCTCGCTGATGCGCACGATGTCGACGCCGATGATGTGGGTGTAGACGCCGGCCGGCGGTCTCACACCGATCATCTCCGGCAGGAACGCTTCATTCTTCGCCACCAGCTCCTTGGGAACGCGCCCGGCGCGCAGGATTTCCTGGCGGTGGTAGATATCGTCGAGAAAGGCGTTGAGCGCCTGCACGCGCTGCTCGATGCCCTGCGTCAGCCGGCGCCATTCCTGGCCGGAAATGATGCGCGGGACGATGTCGAAGGGGATCAGCCGTTCGGAAGCTTCCTGCTCGCCATAGACGGCGAAGGTGATGCCGGTCTTGCGGAAGACGCGTTCGGCGTCCTCCATTTTCTGGGTGAGCCTGGCCGGGTCCTGTTCCTTCAGCCAGCGATCATAAGCCTGGTATGGTCTTCTCAATCCGGAGACTTCCGGAAGCATTTCGTCGAACGCTGCCAATCGCGTACTCCCCTCTGAAGCCATTTCACTGGCCCGGCTGGAGAAAATCAAGCGCAATCGATGATTTGGGCGGCGCTGGCGGCCGTCCTATGCAAATTGCCTACGATTAGGGCAGCGGGAGCGACGCCGGGTCAGTTCATGCCCGGTGAGCGGGCATCAAACGGCAAATCAGAACGCCCGGAAAGTGACGATGGTGAAGGTGTCCTTGATTCCAGGCAGGATCTGCACCCGTTCATTGATGAAGTGGCCGATGTCTTCCTCGTCGTCGACATAGAATTTTGCGAGCAGGTCGTAATTGCCGGCGGTCGAATAGATTTCGGAGGCGATCTCGGCATCGGCGAGCGCGCTGGCGACCTCATAGGCTTTGCCCAGATCGCACTTTATCTGCACGAAAAATGCCTTCATTTCCCGGTCCTGCCAGTCTTCGCGAATGAGCGGCCCTTGTGGCAGACTGGCGACGGGCTTTCAAGCATCAGGCTGCACGCGCCTTGGCGGCCGCTTGCCGCAACTCCGCGATCGGCATGCCACACCGGCCCGGGGACGCCACCAAGGACAGTTCCACGCGAATTCTGGAGACAGGCCATGCGCCGCGTATTGTTCGCACTCGCTCTCGTTCCGATGGTTCTTGCATCCATGGCCTTCGCCGGTGACGCCGAGATCAAAGCGGCGCAAACAGTCATCGACAGCCAGCTCAAGGCCTTTCTCGCCGATGACGGCGCCACCGCCTACAGCTTCGCCGCGCCAAATGTGAAGCGGATCTTCCCGACCGTCGACACCTTCATGAACATGGTGACCAACGGCTATGCGCCGGTGCGCAGGCCGCAGAACTATTCCTTCGGCAAGGTGGAGCAGACCGGGCCGGCCTCGATCGTCCAGCAGGTGCTGATCGTCGGGCCCGATGGCAAGGACTATGAGGCGGTGTACACGCTCGAACAGCAGCCCGACGGCAGCTTTAAGATCACCGGCTGCAGCCTGCGCGCCGCGACTTCGGTGAGCACATAAAAGCGCTCATAGCGCCGGCAGATCGCCCCTCGCCCAGTATTCCGAAATCGCGGCAGCGCGCGTCTCGAAGGCTTTTGCCTCGATCGCGGCGCGGATGTCCTGCATCAGCTTCTGGTAGTAGGACAGGTTGTTCCAGGTGAGCAGCATTGCGCCGAGCGACTCCTGCGAGCGCACGAGATGATGGAGATAGGCGCGCGAATAGTCGCGCGCGGCCGGGCAGTCGCTTTCCTCGTCCAGCGGACGCGGATCGTCGGCATGGCGGGCGTTGCGCAGGTTGATCTTGCCGCGGCGCGTATAGGCCAGACCATGGCGGCCGGCGCGCGTCGGCATCACGCAGTCGAACATGTCGATGCCGCGTGCCACGGATTTCAAGATGTCGTCCGGGGTGCCGACGCCCATCAGGTAGCGCGGCCTGTCGGCCGGCAGTTCCGGGCAGGTTATGTCCAGCATCTCCAGCATCACCGCCTGCGGCTCGCCGACCGCCAGCCCACCGACGGCATAGCCTTTGAGGTCCATAGCCGCCAGCGCCTGCGCCGAACGCACGCGCATCACAGCACTGTCGCCGCCCTGCACGATGCCGAACATCGCCTTGCCCGGCTGATCGCCGAACGCCGTCTTGCAGCGTTCGGCCCAGCGCAGCGACAGTTCCATGGCGCGCTCGATTTCCTTCGGCTTGGCGGGAAGCGCCGTACACTCGTCGAGCTGCATCTGGATATCGGAATCGAGCAGCCCCTGGATTTCGATCGACCGCTCCGGCGACATCTCGTAGCGCGCACCGTCGATATGCGAGCGGAAGGTGACGCCCGTTTCGCTAAGCTTCCTCAGCTTCGACAGCGACATTACCTGGAAGCCGCCGCTATCGGTCAGGATCGGGTGCGGCCAGCGCGCGAATTCATGCAGGCCGCCGAGCTTCGCCACGCGCTCGGCGCCTGGCCTGAGCATCAAATGATAGGTGTTGCCGAGGATGATGTCGGCGCCGACGCCGCGCACCTGATCCATATACATGGCCTTGACGGTGCCGCCGGTGCCGACCGGCATGAAGGCCGGCGTGCGGATCTCGCCGCGCGGCATGCTGATGAGGCCTCGCCGCGCCTTGCCGTCGGTGGCGAGCAGCTTGAAAGAGAAAGTCTCAGCCATCGAATTCCTTGTCGTGCACCGGGGCGCCGGGTGCCTGCTCGTCGAGCGACTGCCGGTAGCGGATGCAGCCGCGCATGAATTTCGGCCACGGCGGCACGGCGATCGCCGGCTCGGTCTTCTCCGCCAGCAGGTCCCAGAGGTCGGGATGATGCCAGCAGAGATCATGGCCGGTCGCATCGCGATGCGCGCGGATACCGGCGCGCAGCTTTGTCACTTCCGCGATGAGCGCCTCGCGGTCCATTCTCTCTAGATCATCGTCCATCGCTCGTCTCCGCTCGGTAAAGCAGGCTGGAGTCCCCGTAGGAGTAGAACCTGTAGCGGCTCTCGATGGCATGCGCATAGGCCGAACGCATCGCGTCCAGTCCGCTGAAGGCCGAGACCAGCATGAACAGCGTCGAGCGCGGCAGATGGAAATTGGTCATCAGCATGTCAGCTGTCTTGAAGCGGTAGCCGGGGGTGATGAAGATATCGGTCGGCCCGGACCAGGCCTCGATCCTGCCATCCTCAAGCGCAGCACTTTCCAGAAGGCGCAGCGAGGTCGTGCCGACGGCGACAAGCCGCCCTCCCCGCGCCCTTGCAGCGTTGAGCGCGTCTGCCGTTTCTTGGCTCACCAAGCCCGTTTCCGCGTGCATCTTATGGTCGGCGGTGTCGTCGGCCTTAACCGGCAAAAAAGTGCCGGCGCCGACATGCAGCGTGACGAAGCGCCGCTCGATGCCCTTGGCTTCCAGCGCTGCAAACAGCTCCGGCGTGAAATGCAGGCCGGCGGTGGGGGCCGCGACCGCGCCCTCTTCCCTGGCATAGATGGTCTGGTAGTCGCTGCGGTCGCGCTCGTCGTCATCTCGCCTCGAGGCGATGTATGGCGGCAATGGGATGTGGCCTACGGCGTGCATTGCCTCGTCGAGAAAGACGCCCGAGAGGTCGAAGCCGAGCAACACCTCGCCCGCCTCGCCCTTCTCGATCACCGTCGCGTCGAGCTGGCCGAGAAAGCAGGAATTCTGGTCGTGGCCGAAATGAATGCGGTCGCCGACGGCGATGCGCTTGCCGGGCCGCATGAAGGCCCGCCAGCGGTCCGGCGCGAGCCGCATATGCAGCGTGGCCTCGACCTGCGCCATCGCTTCGCCGCGCTTGCGGATGCCTTTCAGCTGGGCCGGAATGACCTTGGTATCGTTGAATACCAGAACGTCGCCTTCTCTCAGCAGCGACGGCAGATCGCTGACGGTGCGGTCGCGCAGCGTTTCGCCCGGTTTGACCACCAATAGCTTGGCGCTGTCACGCGGCTCGGCCGGGCGCAGCGCAATGCGCTCCTCCGGCAGGTCGAAGTCGAAAAGATCGACGCGCATCAGTAGAGCCGGATGAGCAGCGCTCCAACGAGCAGCAGCACGGCGCCGGCCACGCGGCCAAGCGAGACCTCGCGCACGGCAACACCAAGGAAGCCGGCCCGGTCGACCAGCATGCCGGCGATCAGTTGGCCGGCGACCAGGAAGGCCATCAGCGCCGCCGCGCCGATGCGCGGCGTAAGAATGGTGGAGAGCGTGACGTAGAATCCGCCGAGCATGCCGCCGGCGACGAACAGCCAGGGTGCCGGCGCTTCCAGTCGAGCGAGAGGCCCTGCAGCTTCACCACGGCGATCGCGATGATACCGAGAACGACGGCGCCCGACAGGAACGAGAAAGCGGCGGCCGCGACCGGAAGGCCGAGGCCGCGCGCCAATTGCGAGTTGATCGGCGCCTGGATGGCGATGAAGGCGCCGGACAGGATGCCGAGCAGGGACCAGACTGCGCCCATCATCGTACTATGCCTTACTTGACGTCGGCCGCGACCTTCAGCGACACGATCTTGTCGGGATCCTGCACCGGCTCGCCGCGCTTGATCTTGTCGACATTCTCCATGCCTTCGATGACCTGGCCCCAGACCGTGTACTGGCGATTGAGGAAGGAGGCATCGTCAAAGCAGATGAAGAACTGCGAGTTCGCCGAGTTCGGGTTCTGCGCCCGCGCCATCGAGCAGGTGCCGCGGCCGTGATTGGCGTTGGAGAATTCGGCCTTGAGGTCCGGCTTGTCGGAGCCGCCCATGCCAGCGCGCGACGGGGCGAACGTCGGCTTCGAGGAGTTGCCGAACTTGACGTCACCGGTCTGCGCCATGAAGCCGTCGATGACACGGTGGAACACCACGCCGTCATAGGCGCCCTCGCGCGCCAATTCCTTGATGCGCGCGACGTGACCGGGCGCAAGGTCCGGATACATTTCGATGACGACCTCGCCCTTGGTCGTTTCCATGATGAGCGCGTTCTCGCGGTCCTTGATCTCAGCCATGTCAGAAAATCCTTTTGAAAATCGAGCAGTTACTTGCTGTCGGCAGCGATGCGGACTTTGATCATGCGGTCCGGTCCTTGACCGTGCCGTTGTCCGCCTCATCGCCCTTCTTGATCTTGTCCACCAGATCCATGCCGCTCTCCACCTTGCCGACAATGGTGTACTGCCCGTCGAGGTTCGGCGCGGGCGCGAACATGATGAAGAACTGGGAATTGGCCGAGTTCGGGTCCTGTGAGCGGGCCATGCCGACCACGCCACGGGTGAATTGCTCGGTCTGCGAGAACTCGGCAGGCAGATCGGGAAGGTCGGATCCGCCCGTGCCGACAGCCTCGGGATTAAAACCCTTCTTCATGTTGCCGAACTTGACGTCGCCGGTCTGGGCCATGAAGCCGTCGATGACGCGATGGAAGGCGACATTGTCATAGGCGCCCTCGCGCACCAGCTTCTTGATCTGCGCCACATGCTTCGGCGCCAGATCGGGACGCAGCGCGACGGTCACGTCACCGTCCTTCAGCGTGATGATCATGGTGTTTTCCTTGTCGGCTGCCGAGGCCGGCAAGGACGCCGCCAAAACGCCGGCAAGCACGACAAGCAACGAAGCAAGCTTTTTCAGCTGCATGAGGTTCTCCGAAAGTCTTTGTTTGGGTGCATGTCGTTGCCCCAAAACCGGGATCCACCTTTGGGCGACATGCACTATTTCGCGAATTTGGCAGTGAGGGCGCCTGCGACCGCCGCCGGCACGAACGGGCGGATGTCGCCGCCCATCGACGCAATCTGGCGGACAAGTGTGGCGGTAATGGTGCGCACAGACGGGCTGGCCGGCAGGAAAACCGTCTGCAGCTCCGGCGCCATGGTCTCGTTCATGCCCGCCATCTGCATCTCATAGTCGAGATCGGTGCCGTCGCGCAGGCCGCGGATGATGATCGAGGCGCCATGCTTCCTGGCGGCGTCGATGACCAGCCCATCGAACGAGACGACCTTGATGCGGTCGCTGTCGCGGCCGAATTCCGCCTTGGTCGCGGCCTCGATCAGCTTCACGCGTTCCTCGAAGGAAAACAGCGGCGTCTTGCCGGGATGAATGCCGATTGCAGCGTAGACGGTGTCGGCCACGGCAAGCGAAGCCTTCAACACGTCGAGGTGACCATTGGTCAGCGGGTCGAAGGAGCCGGCGTAAAGGGCGGTGCGTTCGGTCATGGCAGGCTTCTAGCGAGCCTCTCCGACAAAGGCAAATCCCATTGGTGCGCCCGGTCGTGAACCTTTTCACGGACGTCAACGACAGACGAATGCGACAATCACGAACGCTTCACGCAGCATTCACCAGCTTGCCGCTTCAGGAGATGAAACCAAAGCACCATCTTTATCGTTGTGATCGCAGGAGAACACGCAAATGCTGATCTACATGCTTGCCACTGCAATGACCATCGTGATGCTGATCGCCACCGCATTCGGGTTGCACCAGGAAGCGGCGCGGGTGCGCATCAAGACCAACACCAAGCGGCTCGATGGCTTCGTAGGCCGCAACCTGTACCACCGCCGCTGACTTCCAGCCATGATCGCACCGGCCAAGGGCCGGTGGCGCGCAGTAAGGCTATTCGGGATTTCCCTCGCCCGAATCTTCTGCGGGGTCGGCTTCACCCGAAGGCGCTTCCTCGGCTTCCTCGTCCGACTGCGGCTCCGAAATCCGCTCGACCGACACCACCTTCTCACCTTCGGCGGTGTTGAAGATGGTCACCCCCTTGGTGGCACGGCTGGCGAAGCGGATGCCATCGACGGGCACGCGGATGACGGTCCCGCCATCCGATACCAGCATGATCTGATCGTCGTTGCCGACCGGGAAGGTCGCGACCAGCCGGCCGATCTCGGCCACTTTCGAGACATCCGTGGCGCGGATGCCCTTGCCGCCGCGACCCGTCAGGCGGAAATCATAGGACGAGGAACGCTTGCCGTAGCCGTATTCGGTCACCGTCAGCACAAGCTGCTCGTGCATCTTGAGGAATTCGTAGCGCTCGTCGGAAAGCTCGGCTTCCTCGCCGATCTCCTCATTGGTCAGCGCGATCTCTTCCTCCTCGGCTGCACCGCCGGCGGCAAGCCGACGCTCGGATGCCGCACGCTTGAGATAGGCCGCGCGCTCAGCCGGTGAAGCATCTACATGTTCGATCACCGACATCGAGATCACGCGGTCGGTTTCGGCCATGGCGATGCCGCGCACGCCGACGGAATTGCGGCTCTGGAAGACGCGCACATCGGAGACCGAGAAGCGGATGCACTGGCCGGAATTCGCCGTCAGCAGCACGTCGTCATTGTCCGTGCAGGTCTCGACGCCGAGGATTTCGTCGCCTTCTTCCTCCAGCTTCATGGCGATCTTGCCGTTGCGGTTGACCTGGACGAAGTCGGACAGCTTGTTGCGTCGCACGGTGCCGCGCGTGGTCGCGAACATCACGTCGAGCTCGCCCCAGCTCGTCTCGTCCTCCGGCAGCGGCATGATGGTGGTGATGCGCTCGCCCTGCTCGAGCGGCAGCATGTTGATCAGCGCCTTGCCGCGCGACTGCGGGTTGCCGACCGGCAGGCGCCAGACCTTTTCCTTGTAGACGATGCCGCGCGAGGAGAAGAACAGCACCGGCGTATGCGTGTTGGCGACGAATAGCCGGGTGACGAAATCCTCTTCCTTGGTCGACATGCCGGAGCGGCCCTTGCCGCCGCGGCGCTGCGCCCGGTAGAGCGACAGCGGCACGCGCTTGATGTAGCCGGAATGGCTGACCGTGACGACCATGTCCTCGCGCTGGATCAGGTCTTCGTCTTCCATGTCCGCCCCGCCCTCGGCGAGTTCCGTGCGGCGCGGCGTGCCGAACTCGTCGCGGACGGCGATCAGCTCGTCCTTGACGATCTGCTGGATGCGCGCGCGAGAAGACAGGATGTCAAGGTAATCAAGGATTTCAGCGCCGATCTTGTTTAACTCGTCGGCGATCTCGTCGCGGCCGAGCGCGGTCAGGCGCTGCAGGCGCAGGTCGAGGATGGCGCGGGCCTGCTCCTCGGATAGATTGTAGGTGCCGTCCTCGTTGATGCGGTGGCGCGGATCATCGATCAGCTGGATCAGCGGAGCGACGTCGTGCGATGGCCAGCGCCGTTCCATCAACTGCTCGCGCGCCGTCTGCGGATCTGGCGCGGTGCGGATCAGCTTGATCACCTCATCGATGTTGGCGACGGCGATAGCGAGACCGACCAGAACATGGGCGCGCTCGCGCGCCTTGCGCAGAAGATATTTCGTGCGCCGGCTGATAACCTCCTCGCGGAAGCCGACAAAGGCCTTCAGCATGTCGATCAGCGTCAGCACTTCCGGCTTGCCGCCGTTCAGCGCGACCATATTGGCGCCGAACGAGGTCTGCAGCGGCGTGAAGCGGTAAAGCTGGTTCAAAATGACGTCGGCGACCGCCTCGCGCTTGAGCTCGACGACGACACGGTAGCCCTGGCGGTCGCTCTCGTCGCGGATGTCGGAGATGCCCTCGATGCGCTTCTCGCGCACGAGTTCGGCCATCTTCTCGATCATCGCCGCCTTGTTCACCTGATAGGGAATCTCGGTGATGATGATCGATTCACGGTCGTTGCCGCGCGCCTCGATGTTGACGCGGCCGCGCATGACGATCGAGCCGCGGCCCGTCGAATAGGCATTGTAGATGCCGGAGCGGCCAAGCACGATGCCGCCGGTCGGGAAATCCGGACCGGGCACGATCTCCATCAGCGCAGGCAGGTCGATCGCCGGATTGTCGATGATGGCGATGGCGCCGTTGCAGACTTCGGCCAGATTGTGCGGCGGGATGTTGGTGGCCATGCCGACGGCGATGCCGCCCGAGCCGTTGACGAGCAGGTTCGGGAAGCGCGCCGGCAGCACCTTGGGCTCGGTGGCGGAGGCGTCGTAGGTGTCCTGGAAATCGACGGTTTCCTTGTCGATGTCCTCCAGCAGCTCATGCGCAACCTTGGTCAGCCGGGACTCGGTGTAGCGCATCGCCGCCGGCGGGTCGCCGTCGATCGAGCCGAAATTGCCCTGACCGTCGATCAGCGGCACGCGCAGCGACCAATCCTGGGCCATGCGCACCAGCGCGTCATAGATCGAGGCATCGCCATGCGGATGGTATTTACCCATCACGTCGGCGACCGGGCGCGCCGACTTCACATATTTGCGGTTCCAGTGATAGCCGCTCTCATGCGAGGCATAGAGGATGCGGCGGTGCACCGGCTTCAGGCCGTCGCGCACGTCGGGCAGCGCCCGACTGACGATCACGCTCATGGCGTAATCGAGATAGGAGCGCTGCATCTCCTCGATGATCGAAATCGGCTCGATGCCGGTGGGGCCGCCCTCCGGCCCGCGCGGTGTCTTCTGGTCGGTCAAATCAGGTCACAATCCAGTCGGGAATCACTCGCCGCTTATATAGGAAGCCGGGCTGAAACTCCAATGGCTACGACACTTTTCCAAAGACAATTTCGGGGGCAATTTCAAATGGATACCGCTGATTGCGACGATATGGCCAAAGCCACACTTTGAGCTCGCAGGCCAAGTCGATCCCGAACGGCCTTGGCTAATGCCCGCGTCTGCCCGCCCGTTTGCAGCGGTAGGCGCCGGGCGCTTCTCCCATCTCGCGCCGGAACCTCCGGTTGAAGGTCGAAAGGTCGTTGAAGCCGGCATCGAAAGCAATTGTCGAGATCGCTTCGTTCGACGCGCACAGCCGCACCGCGGCCCGATGCAGCCTGGTCCTCAGCAGGAACTGATAGGGCGTCATGCCGGCGACATGACGGAACGTGCGCAGGAAATGATACGGGCTGGTCGCCGTGCCGTCGGCGAGTTCGGTCAGCGAAAGCGGGCGATCGGCGTTGAGCTCGATCAAACGCACCGCCTCGGCTACGCGTTTCTGGTCGCGGGCGCTGGGTGTCCAGGCAACCTCAGACGAATTGGCCGCAGCCCCGACCACCGCGCAGGCAATGCGCAGACCGAGTTCCTCGAACGCCTCGCCGTCGCCCGTTTGCTGCGCCGCCTCCGCTTGCGCCAGCAACGGCGCCAGCACCGGCAAGGGCGGCAGGCGTGGGTCGGCAAAGCCGAGCCGGCTTGCGCCCGGCACATCGGCGACGACGCGCTCCATATAGGCCGGCGAAAAATGGAAGGAGAGGCAGCGGTCGCCGGCGCCGTGCTCGTGGCCGCACTCGTAGCAGGCGCCCGGATTGCCGAGCAGGATGGCGCCTGGAGCAAGCATTGCGGTGCCTTGGCGCGTCCGGTAGCGGAACGTGCCTCTGGTCACGGCGGCGAGGCAGAAACCGCGATGCTGTTCCTCAAACGGGCGGTCGCCGGCGCGAGCCGTGCAGATCACGTCGGATACCTGCCAGCCATGCCCTGAGGCCAGGTTTTTCTCAGTCGTCGCCATCGCGAAAAAATAGCAATTTTTCCCAAGCCCAGAACCCCGCCATGCCCCTATTGCTCGCCTCTCCTGACAAACGAGGCAGCAACCATGACCGATCCCTTTGCCGAAGCCCTGCACAGCGACGCTCCCAATCCGGATCTCGCCGAGAAGCTCAAACTCTACGGCCGCTTCATCGGCGCCTGGACCTTCGACGCCACGCGCACGCTGGAGGACGGCACCAGGCTCACTGGGCGCGGCGAGGTGCATTTCGGCTGGGTTCTGGAGGGCAAGGCGGTCCAGGACGTCTGGATCCTGCCCGCGCGGAATGCCGGGGTGCAAGCCTCTCTCGGGCCATGGACCTTCTACGGCACGACGTTGCGCGTCTACGACCCCGGCGCGGACGCCTGGCATATCTTCTGGAGCGATCCGCGCAACCAGTATTACAGCCGCCAGCTCGGCCGCGCCGAAGGCGACACGATCGTGCAGATCGGCGCCGACGGCACCGGCTCCTCGGTGCGCTGGAGCTTTTCGCACATCACCGAGAACGCATTCCGCTGGCTTGGCGAGCGTTCGCATGACGGCGGCAAAACCTGGCGCATGGAGGTCGAGTTCCTGGCGCGGCGCTCGACTCCAGCCTGACCGATCAACCACCTGTAATCATGGAGAAAACGATGCTTGACCATATCTCGATCGGCGTCCGCGACTGCGACGCCTCGAAACGCTTCTACGACGCCGCTTTGGAGCCCCTCGGCTACTCGTGCCTCAGCCAGTCACCCGGCTCGCTCGGCTACGGCGCCAGGACCGTAGAACTCTGGGTCAATGAGGCCGGCCGGCCGGTCCCGGCCGACGCGGACTCCGGCCTGCACTTCTGCTTTGCCGCACCGACACGCGCCGGCGTCGACGCTTTCCATGCGGCGGCCTTGCTTGCGGGTGGCAAGGACAATGGCCGGCCCGGCCTGCGCGCCGCCTATGGCGACAACTACTACGCCGCCTTCGTAATCGACGCTGACGGCTACCGGCTCGAGGCTTATTGCAGCAAAGCTGAATAGCCGGCTGAAATCCTCCCGTCCTGTTCCCACCGCTCCCGCTTTGCTCTACGAATGCAGGGCTTGGGCTTCGCCAGGCGGGAGGGGACCAGCGATGCCGAGCTTCGACACCCTGTTCAACGCCTTCGTCACCATCCTGGTGACCATCGATCCGCCCGGGCTGGCACCGCTCTTCCTCGCCGTCACGCGTGGCATGAACCGGGACGAGCGCCAGCAGGTCTCGGTGCGAGCTTCGGTGATCGGCTTTCTGGTGATGGCGTTGTTCGCCGTCGCCGGCGCCTCGATCCTGTCGGTGTTCGGCATCACGCTGCCGGCCTTCCGCGTCGCCGGCGGCTTCCTGCTTTTCTTCATCGCCTTCGAAATGGTGTTCGAGCGCCGTCAGGACCGCAAGGAGAAGATCGGCGACGTCGCCATCACCAAGGACATGATCCACAACATCGCCGCCTTTCCGCTGGCGATCCCGCTGATCGCCGGTCCCGGCGCGATATCGGCGACAGTGCTGCTGTCAGGACACTTCGAGGGCTTTGCCGCGCAAGCGGCGCTGGTCGGCATCATCGCGATCTGTCTTGTGCTCACCTTTCTGGTGTTCGTGCTGGCAGAGCGCATCGACCGCATCCTCGGCCAGACCGGCCGCTCGATCCTGACGAGGCTGCTCGGCGTCATCCTGGCCGCGCTTGCGGTGCAGTTCGTCGCCGACGGCGTCAGGGCGCTGATGGCTGCCTGAGCAGCATCCCTACTGCCTTATTTCACTGCTGTATCGACCACCTCGAAATCATGCGTGACGGCCGCCGTCTTGGCCATCATGGCGGTGGCCGAGCAGTATTTCTCGATCGACAGATCGATCGCCCTTTTCACCTTGTCGTGCGACAGCGCGCGACCCTTGACGATGAAATGCATGTGGATGCGGGTGAAGACGCGCGGTTCCGTCTCGGCACGATCCGCGTCCAGCTCGACCACGCAGTCCTCGACCGCCTCGCGACCTTTTTCGAGGATGTGGACCACGTCGTAGGCCGAGCAACCGCCGGTGCCGATCAGCACCAGCTCCATTGGGCTCGGCCCTGGCGTCCGGCCTTCCGGCCCATGCGCCGTGCCCAGCACGACTTTGTGACCGCTGCCGGACTCGCCGACAAAGGTGCGTTCCTCAACCCATTTGACGCGTGCTTTCACGATGATCTTCCTTAGACGCTGCTTTGCAAGCGGACTATCGCCGCAACTATCAACTATAGGCAATTCCGGACGGAAAACCGCGACGCACTTTCGCTCGAAATTGTTTATTGGCCGAATACGACCGTGTGCATGATGCGGCCGGGCACCAACGTGAAGATGCCGGCGCCGATCAGCGCAAATAGGTAGAGCTTGATCATGGCGCTGCGATGCGCGGCCACTTTATGGGTGTGCGCATACCAGACCGCCAGCGGGGCGGTGACAACCACCAGGATCGACAGGATGTGGATCGGGCTGAACGGCCCGATCAGGCGTATCTGCTGGATCCAGAAGCTCGAGACGGCGACGCCCAGCATCAGCGCGGCCCAGGCATAGCCCAAGACGCGGTGGCGTGTCGTGCCTTTCGGCAATGCCAGTTGCGCCCCGCCTATCGCCAGCGCGGCGAAGGCGGCGAACGCGTGCCATGGAATGGGAGGAGGCGCTGTCAGCAACGGTCCGAGCGACATCGCGCCTTCCCCTCAAACGACGATTGCGAGACCTTCAGAACGGAATCTCGTCATCCAGCTCGCGCGACGAACCACCGCCACCGCCCCTGGAACCGCCACCGCCGCCACGGCTGAAGCCTTCGTTCGGGCCCGACTGGCCGAAATCGGAACCCCGGCTGTTGCCGCCGCCGGCATAACTGCCGACCTGGCCGCCGCCTTCGCCGCGCGCGTCGAGCATCTGCAGCTCGCCACGGAATTTCTGCAGTACGACCTCGGTCGTGTAGCGATCGTTGCCGGTCTGGTCCTGCCATTTGCGCGTCTGCAGCTGGCCCTCGACATAGACCTTCATGCCCTTCTTCAAATACTGCTCCGCCACCTTGGCGAGCTGGTCGTTGAAGATGACGACATTGTGCCACTCCGTCTTTTCCTTGCGCTCCCCGGAATTCTTGTCGCGCCAGCTTTCCGACGTGGCGATGCGGATGTTGACGACCGGGTCGCCCGAATTCAGGCGGCGGATTTCAGGGTCCGCCCCGAGATTGCCGACCAGAATGACCTTGTTGACGCTACCCGCCATCATACTTCTCCGCGCTCATCCGAAACAAATTTTAAGTCGCTCACCTTACAGCCTGCGGTTCGCCCATGCCCGCGAAGGCTGGCTTTTCCCACAAGGTTTTTGTTCTCTGTTCGTTCTAGTCTTGACCGCTGTTTCTGTCAAGGAATGTCAGCAACAGGTAGTATTCCTGGGCAGGAAACAAGGGGGATATCGGAATGAACGTTGTTTCGCATGAGGATCAGCCGCGCGAAACGTGGCGCGCCGGGGTCGAAACCCGCATGCATGTTGCCGCCGCCAATGGCGCGGCGGGCCTTTGCATATTCGAGCAGTGGGTCGGACCGGGTAGCGGCGCACCAACGCATGCGCATATGGTCGAGGAAGTACTGACGGTGATTGCCGGCGAAGCCGAAATGTGGGTCGACGACCGACGGGCCGTGCTTGCCGCCGGGCAGTCCCTGATCATTCCCGCGCACAGCAAACATGGCTTTCGAAACGTGGCTTCCGGCACGCTTCACATCCATGCCGTGCTCGCATCGCCAATCTTCGAGGCAAGCTTCGACGGAGCGGCGGAGCCGGTGAGACGCTGGACGGCCTAAAACAGCGCTTGCCAAACCAATAAGTATCGACTTATGCTTTGCGCATGATCGAAGCAGAGATTTTCCGGGCCCTGGCCGATCCGACACGCCGCGCCGTCTACGAGCGGCTCGCGGCCGGCGAATTGACGGTGTCCGAGCTGCGCGCCGGCGTCAGCGTGTCGCAGCCGGCCGTCTCGCAGCATCTTGCCGTGCTGCGCGGCGCCGGACTGGTGATCGAGCGGCGCGCCGGCCGCAACGCCTATTACCGCGCCGACCCTCAAGGGCTCGATCCCTTGCTCGGCTGGATCGAACGCTACCGCGCCTTCTGGCCGGAGCGCATCGAGCGTTTGAAGAGGGTTCTGAAGGAAATGGACCAATGACGATTACCAAACACCTGGCAGCGGCCAACGCGCCGCTCAGCTTCGAATGCGAGCTTCCCGATCCGCCGGAAAAAGTCTGGCGGGCGCTCACCGAGCCGGAACTGCTCGCCGCGTGGCTGATGCCCAACGACATCAAGCCGGCGATCGGCGAGCGCTTTGCCTTTGCCGGACCAAACGCGCCGATCGAGTGCGAAGTGCTGGAGGCCGAGCCCGGCAAGCTGCTGCGCTATTCCTGGCGCGAGCGACCGGGCGTGGACGCTGCCGACCGGCTACCGGCATTCGACGGTCCTGTCTTCGACAGCATTGTCACCTTCACGCTCGCGCGCATGGTTTCCGGCGGCACGCATCTCAGCATCGTCCATGATGGTTTCGCGACGGTCGCGCAACCTGTCGTCGCCGTTTCCGGCGCCGGCTGCGGGATTTCGCTCCACGCGCGCAAGAGCCCAGCTGCCGCCAATGCGCCAAGCATGATGCTGCGCGCGGCTTGACCAAAGAACCGAGGAGATCTGCGATGAGCGCCTTTGCCAATCTCGTGCCGATGGTGATCGAGCAGTCGAGCCGCGGCGAGCGCGCCTTCGACATTTTCTCGCGGCTGCTGCGCGAACGCATCGTCTTCATCAACGGCGAGATCAATGACGGCGTGTCGGCGCTGGTCTGCGCGCAGCTCCTGTCGCTGGAATCGGACCATCCCGACAAGGAGATATCGATCTACATCAACTCGCCGGGCGGCGTGGTGACCAGCGGCTTCGCCATCTACGACACCATGCAGTACATCTCCTGCCCGGTGTCGACGGTGTGCATGGGCTTTGCCGCCTCGATGGGCTCATTCCTGTTGATGGCAGGCTCGCCCGGTCGGCGCATCGCGCTGCCCAACACCAGGATCGTGCTGCATCAGCCGCTGGGCGGCTTCCAGGGCCAGGCCTCCGACATCCAGCGCCACGCCGAGGACATCCTGCGCACCAAGCGCCACATGACGGAGCTGTACGCCAAGCATTGCGGCCGGACCTATGACGAGGTCGAGCGCACGCTCGACCGCGACTATTTCATGACCGCCGAGGAAGCGAAGGCCTGGGGCCTCGTCGACCATGTCTACGACACGCGCAAGAAGGCGGCCTGACCGCGCGGCAAATTGATTGCGGCGCGTCTGGCCTCGCCTTCGGCGCGCCTCTATAGTTCGCGCATGATCCGAGCGCGTTCCTTGACGAATCTGGGTTTTGCCGTTGTCGCAGTCGCCGGCGTGCTTGCGGTCGGCACCGCCGCTTTTGCCCACGACAATTCGACACAAAAACTGCCTGGCGTGAGCAGCGACTACCGTATCGCCAAGCCCGCGCCGCAGCCCGAGCCTGACGACGCACTGCCAGCCGGCAGCAACGGCACGTTCAAGATCGGCGACACCGATGTCAGGATTTCGGGCAGCATAACCATCGACATGGCAACGGGCGCCATCAGGCCTCCCAACCACTGAAGCTTACCCCGCATTGCGGACGCCGGCGACGGACCTCCGACTCGCAAAATGCAAGCCCCGCCACTGCTTCCGCAGGTGGACGGGGCTTTCATGGATCTGAAACCCAATTTTAGCCGGGAGTGGACTGCCGGCGTTCTGTTTCGGATGCAACGCGGCTTTCAGCCGACGATCCGACTATGGTCTCTGATTGTAGGAATCGGCAGGTCACGTTTTGCGGGTGGCGCTCACGCCTACCCTGGCACTATGCCCGCCGCGGCTCCATCGCTTCGTGGAGCCTCAAGGGACTGTCCGGTGGCGTCATGCTCCGCTCCTGGTCCGTTGTGGCAATGTCGTCCGAAGCGCAAATCGCTGAAGCCTGCGGCGTCTCGCAGGCCACCTCTGGGTGACGAGGCCATCGACAGACGGCCAGCTTCGTTGACGCCTTTGAGACTGCCCCTATGGGTCCGACACGTCAACCGTTGAAGAGCCGGTTACAGAAAAATGTGATCGGTTGGAGGTTACGTCCAGGTAAGTCGAATGCCTTCGACTGATCGGTCGCGACGGTTTTTGCAGCCGCTGTTTCCACAGCGCTTTGTCAGGAGGGTGTTCGGCCTTTGTTCTTTCCGCTTGCCCGCTCGCGCGAAAGGCGGTTAAACGCTTTGGTCGAGATTGTGGCGTCTCTCGACGCGGCGACGAGATTACCTACATAGGGAATGGCCGGGACAAACCCGCCAATCCAGCAAATTCAGACCTGAGGCGGCGACCGGCGATGGCCGACCAAAAATATCTTTCCATTCGCGGCGCGCGCGAACACAATCTCAAGAACGTCGATCTCGACCTGCCGCGCGACAGCCTGATCGTCATGACCGGCCTGTCGGGATCCGGCAAGTCATCGCTCGCCTTCGACACCATATATGCCGAGGGTCAGCGCCGCTATGTCGAAAGCCTTTCGGCCTATGCCCGCCAGTTCCTGGAGATGATGCAAAAGCCGGACGTTGACCAGATCGACGGCTTGTCTCCCGCCATCTCGATCGAGCAGAAGACGACGTCGCGCAACCCGCGCTCGACAGTCGGCACCGTCACCGAAATCTACGACTATATGCGCCTGCTCTTCGCCCGCGTCGGCATTCCATATTCGCCGGCCACCGGCCTGCCGATCGAAAGCCAGACGGTCAGCCAGATGGTTGACCGCGTGCTGGCGCTGGACGAGGGCACGCGTCTCTACCTGCTGGCGCCGATCGTGCGCGGCCGCAAGGGCGAATACCGCAAGGAACTTCTGGAGCTGCAGAAGAAGGGTTTCCAGCGCGTCAAGGTCGACGGCGTCTTCTACGAGATCGCCGACGTGCCGGCGCTGGACAAGAAATACAAGCACGACATCGACGTGGTCGTCGACCGCATCGTCGTTCGCGGCGATCTGGCGACGCGGCTTGCGGATTCGATGGAGACGGCGCTGAAGCTCGCCGACGGGCTTGCGGTGGCCGAGTTCGCCGACAAGCCGCTCGACGCCAGCCGGACGGGCGAGGACTCGGTCAACAAGTCGAAGAACGAGACGCATGAGCGCATCATGTTCTCGGAAAAATTCGCCTGCCCCGTGTCCGGCTTCACCATTCCCGAGATCGAGCCCAGGCTGTTCTCCTTCAACAATCCGTTCGGCGCCTGCCCGACCTGCGACGGCCTCGGCAGCCAGCGCGCCATCGACGCCAACCTCATTGTGCCGGACGAGAATGTTTCGCTGCGCGACGGCGCCATCAGCCCGTGGGCGAAATCGACCTCGCCCTATTACGCGCAGACGCTTGAGGCCTTGGGCAAGGCCTATGGCTTCAAGCTCGGCGACAAGTTCAAGGATCTGAGCGCCGAGGCGCAGCAGGCCGTGCTGCACGGCACGGGCGAGCGCGAGATCACCTTCCAGTATGACGACGGCCTGCGCTCCTACAAAACGACCAAGACCTTCGAGGGCGTCATCCCCAACCTCGACCGGCGCTGGAAGGAAACGGAATCGGCCTGGATGCGCGAGGAGATCGAGCGCTTCATGTCGGCCACCCCCTGCCCCGCCTGCAACGGCTACCGGCTGAAGCCGGAAGCGCTCTCGGTCAAGATCGCCGGCAGGCACATCGGCGAGGTCACGGAGCTGTCGATCCGCAAGGCCGACCGGTGGTTCACCGATCTGCCGGCGCAGCTCAACGAGAAGCAGAATGAGATCGCCGTCCGGGTGCTGAAGGAAATCCGCGAGCGCTTGCGTTTCTTGAACGATGTCGGCCTCGACTATCTGACGTTGTCGCGCAATTCCGGCACGCTGTCGGGCGGCGAGAGCCAGCGCATTCGTTTGGCCTCGCAGATCGGCTCCGGCTTGACGGGCGTGCTTTACGTCCTGGACGAGCCGTCTATCGGTCTGCACCAGCGCGACAATGCCCGCCTGCTCGATACGCTGAAGCACCTGCGCGACATCGGCAACACGGTGATCGTCGTCGAGCATGACGAGGACGCCATCCTGCATGCCGACTATGTCGTCGATATCGGCCCGGCCGCCGGCATCCATGGCGGCGAGATCATCGCGCAAGGCACGCCGCAGCAGATCATGGCGACGCCCGCCTCGATCACCGGCAAGTATTTGTCGGGCGAGCTCGAGGTCGCGACGCCGGCGGTGCGCCGCGAGGCGAAAAAGAACCGGCGTATCAAGGTCGTCGGCGCGCGCGGCAACAATCTGAAAAACGTCACGGCGGAGATCCCGCTCGGCACTTTCACCTGCGTCACCGGCGTCTCCGGCGGCGGCAAGTCGACCTTCCTGATCGAGACGCTGTTCAAGGCGGCCTCACGCCGCATCATGGGCTCGCGCGAGCATCCGGCCGAGCATGATCGCATCGAGGGCCTGGAGTTCCTCGACAAGGTCATCGATATCGACCAGTCGCCGATTGGCCGCACGCCGCGCTCCAACCCCGCCACTTATACCGGCGCCTTCACGCCGATCCGCGATTGGTTCGCCGGTCTGCCGGAGGCTAAGGCGCGCGGCTATCAGCCGGGCCGTTTCTCCTTCAACGTCAAGGGCGGCCGCTGCGAGGCGTGCCAGGGCGACGGCGTCATCAAGATCGAGATGCACTTCCTGCCCGACGTCTACGTCACCTGCGACGTCTGCCATGGCAAGCGCTACAACCGCGAGACGCTGGACGTGCTGTTCAAGGGCAAGTCGATCGCCGACGTGCTCGACATGACGGTCGAGGAAGGCGTCGAGTTCTTCTCGGCGGTGCCCGGCGTGCGCGACAAGCTGGAGACGCTGAAGCAGGTCGGGCTCGGCTACATCCATATCGGCCAGCAGGCGACGACGCTGTCCGGCGGCGAGGCGCAGCGCATCAAGCTGGCCAAGGAACTGTCGCGCAAGGCGACCGGTAAGACGCTCTACATCCTGGATGAGCCGACCACCGGCCTGCATTTCCACGACGTCGCCAAGCTTCTGGAAGTGCTGCATGAGCTGGTCGACCAGGGCAACACGGTGGTGGTGATCGAGCACAACCTCGAAGTCATCAAGACCGCCGACTGGGTGCTCGACCTCGGCCCCGAGGGCGGCGACGGCGGTGGCGAGCTGGTAGCCTCCGGCACGCCGGAAGCGATCGTGCGCGAAAAGCGCAGCTACACCGGCCAGTTCCTGAAGGAGCTTCTGGAGCGGCGCCCCGGGGGCAAGCGCGAAGCGGCCGAGTGAGCAAGTGGGTCGGCAAGCGTTTGGAACAGTCTCAAATGAAGATCAGGCAAGCGCTTGCAGGTGATCTCCAAGCTGTCGTCGCGATAACCACGGACGCCTACGCCCCCTACACCGCCCTGTTCGGCGCGCCGCCGATCCCGGTGACCGAGGACTATGCGCCCCGCATTGCGCGCGGCGAGGTCTGGCTGCTGGAGGATGGTTCCGATCTGGCCGGGCTGCTTGTCCTCGAGCGGCACGACGATCATGCCATGATCTTCAGCGTTGCCGTTTCGCCGGCCTTCCAGGGCAGGAAACTCGGCATCGCGCTGCTCGACTTCGCCGACGAGCAGGCGCGGTCATGGGGCGTGCCGGAGGTGCGGCTCTACACCAATTCGCGCATGGAGCGGAACATCGCGCTCTATTCGGCTTACGGCTATCGGGAGACGGGTCGCCGCGCCAACCCTTACCGGCCAGGATGGATATTGGTCGACATGGCCAAGCCGGTCGACAAAGCAGCCTGAGCCGCATTCAAAACTCGGAGGAGGAAGACGATGAGCCAAGGAAAGATCCGCTCCGGCATGGGCGGCTGGACCTTCGAGCCCTGGGACACCTCCTTCTATCCGGACAAGCTAGCCAAGGCCAAGCAGTTGCACTATGCCAGCCGCCAGGTGCCGAGCATCGAGGTCAACGGCACCTATTATTCCAGCTTCAAGGAGCCGACCTTCGTCAAGTGGGCGAACGACACGCCGGAGGGCTTCGTCTTTTCGCTCAAGGGCAACCGCTTCGTCACCAACCGCCGCGTCCTTGGCGAGGCCGGGGAATCGATAATGCGCTTCCTCGGCTCGGGCATTGTCGCGCTCGGCGACAAGCTGGGACCGATCCTGTGGCAGTTCGCGCCGACGAAGAAATTCGATGCCGACGATCTCGAGGCCTTCCTGAAGCTGCTGCCCGAGAAACAGGACGGCGTGCCGCTGCGCCATGCGCTCGAAGTGCGGCATGACACCTTCATCGTGCCGGAATTTCCGGCTCTGGCGCGCAAATACAATGCCGCCATCGTCTATGCCGACCACGCCAAATATCCGGCGATCGCCGACGTCACCGGCGATTTCGTCTATGCCCGCCTGCAAACCGGCAGCGACGACAATCCCGATTGCTACACGCCGAAAGGGCTCGACGAATGGGCGGGCCGCGTCAAGACCTGGGCGGAAGGCGGGCAGCCGGCCGACCTGCCGCGCGCCGATCCCAAGACCGACGCGCCGGTCAAGCCGCGCGACGTGTTCGCCTATTTCATAAGCGAGGGCAAGGTGCGTGCGCCCTTCGGTGCCATGGCGCTGATGAAGCGGGTGGCGGCCTAAACTGGCGCGGCTCTTTTGTTGGAACGCCGGAAGTTTGCCCGGCGCGGCACGCCGTCGGCAGTTGGCTTGTCGGAACCTGCCGGCCATGTTGACCGTTCTGTCCCAGCCGATCGCGAGGTCGGCGGAGGGTTATCTCGCCGAAAGATCGGTACGGCGACCTCGCGAAACGCTCGCCACATCCCGCAGCGTCGGAAAGGAGCGAGGGAAGATGACCGTCATCCTCGGTGCGTTGCTTACCATCGCAGGCGTCGTCTACATGGCAGGCGCCACTTTGAGGCGCGGACGCCTGAGTGACCCGGCATCTACAGCGCCGGACCGTCCGGCGCCGAACCTGGCAACACCAGGCCCCACACTGGAGCCGCGGCGACGCGGACTCCGTTTCCTCGGCCTGTCTCAGAATTGGCCAGGTCTGGTGATGATGGCAGTCGGCATCATACTGCTGTTGTCGGTGTTCGTCCTCTGACCTTACGGAATGTCGGAGTCTTCACCGCTGTGAAGGGCGTCGCAGAAGAGTTGTCAGGAATCTTCGCCCGAACGATGTGGCCGCCGCATGGGCGGCGAGGAGTTCGCGCTGGTGCTGAAGCGCACCTTGCCGGAGATGGTCGAGGCGGCGGCCGAACGGATCAGAACCGCGTTCGCGGTCCGAACCTTCGAAACCGACACGGGTCGGATGAGATGCACGGTGAGTGCCGGCTTCACCTTCGGCAGCGGGAAACGCATGAGCTTCGACAAGGTGCTCAGCGCGGTCGACACGGCGCTTTTCGCGACCAAGCGCGACGGCCGCAACCGCGTGCTCGACACCCGCCGCTGCGCTTGAACCTCAGGGCAATCTCAGGAAAAGTGCGGTTTCCGTCCGGAACGGTTAAAGTCTTGCGGCTCAAGCCGTCAATGGTGCCCGATTACTTCGTTATAGGCGTCGAGGTCGACGTAAAAAACCTTGGTTATTTCGCCGAGCAGATCATCCTCGTCGTAGCCCTGCGACATCAGGATGTTGATCGCCGTCATGATATCGACGCGCTCGGTCAGCCGCCGCTTCTGATAGTCCTCGACAAAACGTTCCATCGCCTTCCCCTGGCAAGCTTTTGTTGGACGCATCGACCGACAATCACTGCGGGGAAAGCTAGGCGGGCTTGCTTGCGCGGACCTTGCGGGCGGAGCCCGCGCCATCCCCCTTCATCTCGACTGATACGGAAAGAGCCCGACTCACCAAGGCCATGCAAAGACTAGCATGCGCTATTGGCCACACCAGAGCCGTCGAACACTTCGTCATCCTTCCGCGTAACGACGCGAACCGGAGCGAAGACCCAAGGATCCATTCCGTTACTTGGAAGCGTCATTAATGGTGCATAATCCGCAATGATCTAGGCGTCCGCACGAGGAATCTATTCTGCATCGCGAGACCGGCGACGGCGTGCGCAGCTTCGGCCGCATCACCAGCGCCCGCCCGAGTGGCGAGCTGCCGCTGGTCACCGCACAAGTCGCCGCCCGTGCCGCGAAGGCATCTGCCTCAGCACCGCAAACACCTCGAAGACATGCGAAGGAATGTTGCGGTCGCCGCGCCGAAGCGGCGCGAAGCCGGCCTTCAGATTTTCGCGCACCGTGAGCAGCGGAGAAATCTCCCTGCCCTGCGGCACGATGCGATGCCCGACCGGGCGCGGTCATACGCCGCGCTCCGGTCGAGCGCCTTCCCCTCGAAGGCAACCCTTCCGCTCGTCAACCGGTGATGGCCGACGATCGATCTCATCAAACTTGGTTGCAAGCGACGTGCCAAACGCGGACGCATGCACGGGTCAGGAAAAATAGTCATTAAATACAAAGACTTACTGCCTGCCAATCGAATAAAACGACGCCGATCAAGCACCCTGGGTTTGAGAAAACGTTGCGCAGCTCTGCCTAGATTTTGCCCAAATTATAAAATTGCCCAATGCTTAATCTCGTCCCTGTACCGGCACTCGCCGGCCAGTTGCGGGGCAGCGGCAAAATGGGGCAAGGTCGCCGCCGAAAAGAGCGACCGCATGGCCTTCCCGATTCGCATTCTTCTGAGCTTGCTGCTTCTTGCGTCGGCCGTGGGCAAGACCCGCGCGGACTTCGCCGAAGGCAAGCTTCCGGACGGCGTCTATCATTGCGAGGTCTATCTGCTCGGCCTCTTCATCAATCTCGGCGACATCACCATCAAGGGCAATGTCTATAGCGGTCCAGTGACCTTCGGCACGTCGGGAACCTACAACTACCAGATGGACGCCAATGGCGAGATCAGCTGGCTCGGCCCGCTCGGCGGCTATACGAGCGGCGGCAACTCGATCTCGCTGACGCAGGCGACGCTCGACGATCCAGGCGCTCCCTCCTTCGACATCATCATGAAGCAGCAGGACGGCGCCTTTACCGCCTCCACCTGCACCAAACATTGATCGAACAAGGAACTTCGCTTCGATGCTGCGCACAACCTGCCGCTTTATCTGCGGGTCGCCGGCCGACAGCCGAGGGGCAGTTGAAGCGGAAACCGCCTAAGCAGTGACCGCGACTTCCAGTGCCAGGCGGGTCATGTCGGTGAACAGCGCCTGGCGTTCGGAATAGTCGGTCTGCTCGTCGGCGGCGACGTGGTCGACCACGGTCAGCAGCGATAGGGCGCGCGCGCCGAACTGCGCCGAGATGCGGTAGAGCGCGCTGGTTTCCATGTCGACCGCCAGCGCGCCGAGCGCCCTGGGCTCGTCGAAGCGGGCGCGGCCATCGGGATGATGGAAGATGTCGCTGCAGACGGTCAGGCCGGCGCTGCAGGCAATGCCGAGATCGGCGGCCCGCTGCAGCGCCAGCGCATGGAGCGCCTCATCGGGGCCGGCCGGCTGGTAAAGTCCGAACACCTGCCCGCTGATCGGGCCCTCGGCGCGCACGGCGCTTGAAACGACCAAGCCCCGCAGCGGAACATCGTCCGACAATGCGCCGCATGTTCCTGTGCGGATCAGCGTCTTCACGCCATGATAGTCCAGCAACTCATGGGCATAGATCAGGAAAGAAGAGACGCCGATGCCGGTTGCCTGGATGCTGACCGGCTTACCGCGGAAACGGCCGGTGAAGCCGAGGGCGCCCCGACGGAGATTGATGCAGCGCGGCGCCTCCAGAAAAGTTTGCGCCATCCACTGCGCGCGCTCGGGGTCGCCCGGCAGCAGCACCGTTTCGGCATAATCTCCCCTGCCCGCCTCGATGTGCGGCGTCACGCGCTATCACCCCCATGACAGGACCCATCCGACCTGCATCATGGCAGGCTGGCTGCAATGTGCAAGCGATAGCTGTTTAAGACATGTCGCCTAAAAGGGCGCAGCGCTTTTGGGGAAAGGACCTGCATCAAGCATGATCTAAAGCGCGTCGTCTGATCGCTTCGGCGATGCGCTTTAAGATTCCAGCACGTCTTTGACGATCGTCGCCAGTTGCTTGAGCGAGAATGGTTTGGGCAGGAAGCCGAAATGCGCGTCGGCCGGCAGGTTTTTGGCAAAGGCGTCCTCGGCATAGCCGGAAACGAAGACGAATTTTATGTCCGGCTGGCGCTTGCGCAGCTCGCCGAGCAGCGTCGGCCCGTCCATTTCCGGCATCACCACATCGGACACCACGATGTCGACCTTGCCGCCGAGCGCCTCGAAGACCTCCAGCGCCTCGACGCCGGAGGAAGCCTCGTGCACGGTATAGCCGCGCGAGGTCAGCGCCCTCACGCCGCCCATGCGAACGGCGTCCTCGTCCTCGACCAGAAGCACGGTCGCCGAACCTGAGAGGTCCTTCGCCGTGTCGGCCGGCTTGGCTGGAGCTGCCGCCGCCGCAGTGTCGGCAGGCTCGCTCGCCTTCTTCACCTCCGTCACGTGACGCGGCAGGAAGATGCGGAACACCGTGCCTTTGCCGACTTCGGAATCGCAGTAGATGAAGCCCCCGGTCTGCTTGATGATGCCATAGACCATCGAGAGGCCAAGGCCCGTTCCCTTGCCGACCTCCTTTGTGGTGAAGAACGGCTCGAATATCTTCTTCAGCACCTCCGGCGCGATGCCGCTGCCCGTGTCCTCGACCTCGACCAGCACATAATCTGCCGGGATAAGCTCGCGATACGGGAAGGATTTGCACTCCTCGGCCATGACGTTGCGGGTGCGCACGGTAAGATCGCCGCCGGTGGGCATCGCATCGCGCGCGTTGACGGCGAGATTAACCACCACCTGCTCGAATTGGCCGATGTCGACCTTGACCGGCCACAGATCCCGCCCGTGGTCGATCTTTAGCCTGATATCGTTGCCCACCAGGCGGGCAAGCAGCATGCGCAGATCGGCAAGCACATCGGTCAGGTTGAGAACTTCCGGCCGCAAGGTCTGCTTGCGCGAGAACGCCAGCAACTGCCTAACAAGCGACGCCGCCCGGTTGGCGTTCTGCTTGATGTTCATAATGTCGGGGAAGGACGGGTCCGACGGCCGGTGGTTGGTGAGCAGGAGGTCCGACGCCATGATGATGGCGGTGAGCACGTTGTTGAAGTCGTGCGCGATGCCGCCGGCAAGCTGGCCGACCGCCTGCATCTTCTGGCTCTGCGCCATCTGGCCCTCGAGCGCCTTCTGCTCGGTAGTCTCGACGGCGTAGACGATGGCCGATTCCTCCGCACCCTCGCTACCGGCGCCGTCGGCGACGGCATTCACGTAGAAGCGGATGTGGCGCTCCTCATGCCCGGGCAGCAACGAGTCGATCGGCTCGATATTGGCCTGCCGCTGCCGCGCCTTCTCGAAGGCGGCGGCGAAGGCCGGCCGGTCGCGTTCATGCACCACGCTCTCGAAACGCACGCGCCGGTCGACAGCGTCTCGGTCGACGACGGACGAAAACAGCGACAGGAACGGCGCATTGGTGCGCAGGATGCGCCCGCCGGCATCGACGCCGGCTATCGCCATCGGCGTCGAGTTGAAGAAACGCGTGAAGCGCACCTCCGAGGCGCGCAGGTCGGCGGACGCGTCCTCTCCCTGGGTGCGGTTGAGCACGATGGTGCGCGTCGGCCCGTTCACTCCTTCGCGGCTTGCCGAAACGCGGTGCATGAAGCGGACAGGCAGTGCCTGGCCGCTCATTGTCGTCAGATCAAGGTCGATGACGGCGTTGCGCGTGGCGCCGGGATCAGCCTTGACCGAGCGGACGAGCGCCATGCCGTCGCCGGCGACGATCTCCGGCAGCGTGACCGCGCCCGGGGTGAAGCTGGCAAGGTCGATGCCTAGCCATTCGGCAAGCGTCGCATTGATATAAGTAACGCGGCCTTCCTGGTCGGCCGAGAAGAAGCCTGCGGGCGCGTGGTCGAGATGGTCTATCGCCTTTTGCAGGTCGAGGAAGAAACGCTCCTGTTCCGCCCGCTCCTGCGAGATGTCTGCGATCTGCCAGGCAAGCATCGGCAGCCGCTGGCCCGGCACATTGAAGGCGCGGGCACGGACGCGGTACCAGCGCGCGCCCGGCTCGGCCCCAGGCTTGATCGACTGCGCCAGGCGAAATTCACCGTCGCCAGCCTGGCCGTCGCGCAGGCCGGACGCCAGCCGGTAGATGGTCATTGAAGCCTCGGGGACGTCCGAAAGCAGCCCCTCGACCGTCTTGAGGTCCGCCGCCGAAGCGGCCCCCGTCATCTCGGCATAGGCCCGGTTGGCGTAGATTACGCGACCCTTGGTGTCGGTGACCAGGAGGCCTTGCGACATTGAATCGACGAACGCTTTGGACAGCTCGTCGCCGGTTGAACGCGGGGCGATCTGCACGAAGCCGATCGCCGTCGCGAACAGAAAGCCGACGCCGATCATGGCGAGCACGCCAAGCATGCCGAGCAGGAACGGATCGCCGAGGCGCTCGCGGAACAACCCGAAAACGACCGCCGCGCCGGTCAAAACGACGATGAAGATGATGAGCCTGGCGATGGCGCCCGGACGCGTGTTTTGGTCGACGATCGGTACCGGATAGAAATCGCCGCGCGTTTCCTTGGCCATGTGCCCCCTGCTCGTGATTCCGATGCCCCGACACCCGCGAACGGCCGGTTGAATCACATTCTCCTGTAGCGGAAAAGGCCCGGACGGCAAATGTCCGATAAAATCAACGATTCATGTTTCAAACTGTTCACGATGGGTGATGTCGCCTTGCGGAGGCTAGTCCCTAAGGTCTAGTGTCGCGTCACTTCAAAGGCGATTGGGTGCACCGATGCTGCAGTGGCTGGATAGCGTAGCGGGGCCGGGTTATGTCGCTGCAATTCTATGGACGTTCGCGGCCCTTGTTCTGCTGGTCGTGGTCCTGCTCGTCATCAAGGTAGTCCGCAACCTGACTTTCGGCACCTTCGTTGCCGGAGGCCGGAATCGCAAGACACGGCTCGCCGTCATGGACGCCACCGCTGTCGACAGCCACCGCCGGCTGGTGCTGGTGCGGCGCGACGATATCGAACACCTCATCCTGATCGGCGGCCCGACTGATGTCGTGGTCGAACAAGACATAAGGCTGGCAGCACCTCGCCGTCCGGCGCTGACCGGAGACAGCGGCCAGCAGCAGGCCGCCGCGCCGCGCCCGCGGGCGCCTCAGCCCGCACCCGCCCCGGCCAGGCAGCCGACCGCACCGGCGCCGGCTCCCGTGAGCGAGCCCGTGTCGCGCCCGCGCGCGGCGCCCCCTCCGGCAAAGCCGCCGGTACCGCCTTCCCCGGCCGCGAAAGTCATGCCGCTCCCTGCGTATGGGACGAATGGCACTGGCCGGCAGGCCCCGCCGCAGCCCTCCAACGACTCGATCGACGACACACTGATGCACGAGCTCGAGGCATCGTTGGAGGAGTCCCATTCCAAACCGGCAAGCAAGCCGGCGGCGAAGCCCTCGCTCGATGACGAGATGACCAAGCTTCTCGGCGAGCTGGCCAGCCACAAACGCTGACCCCCAAAGGATTGCCGCTCAAAAAAGAAAATGGCCGGAAAGATCCGGCCATTTTCGCAAAACCTGCGTCTGTCCCAACCCGCGTCAGTCGTCGCGGTAGACCTTCTCGCGGCGTTCGTGGCGCTCCTGCGCCTCGATCGACAGCGTCGCGATCGGGCGGGCGTCGAGCCGCTTCAGCGCGATCGGCTCGCCGGTTTCCTCGCAATAGCCATAGGTGCCTTCGTCGATCCGCTGCAGCGCGGAGTCGATTTTCGAGATCAGCTTGCGCTGGCGATCGCGGGCGCGCAGTTCGATGGCTCGGTCGGTTTCGGAAGAGGCGCGGTCGGCTAGGTCGGGATGGTTGGCGTTTTCTTGCTGGAGGATTTCGAGTGTTTCACGCGCTTCGCGAAGGATGTCATTCTTCCATGTGATAAGCTTCTGGCGGAAGTATGATTTCTGCCGTTCGTTCATGAACGGCTCGTCTTCGGAGGGTACGTAATCGGCGGTAACGATGTCGTTCATTCGACTCACCCAACAACCCCAAATTTGGCGCCTATATATTCGCGGACAAGGGGCTGCACAAGCGGAAACAATAACAGTTTCACGCATTTGTTAGTCTTCGCAGCAGCAGGCATTCGCGGCGGCCATTTCTCAACGGTCGGGATCGAAATCATCAGCGATTCGGCGCGGTTGCGCGTCCTATGCCATTGTGCACGACACCGTTCTGGTGACTAATCGCCAAAACGCTCAGCGTATTCAACATAAAGGGGGAGCCGGTTGAGCAGACTTTATCTGTTGAGGCATGCCAAAGCCGGATGGGCGCTGCCCGGTGTTCGTGACTTCGATCGTCCGCTCGACGAATCGGGCATGGCCGACGCTGAGGCGATGGGTGACGCCATGCGGGCCCGGGACTACGTGCCGGATGTCACGCTCTGCTCCAACGCCAAGCGAGCACGGCAGACCCTGGAAGGCCTTGCGGGCCGCACCGACACCGGCCGGGTGCTGTTCTTCGACACACTCTACAGCGAAGATGCCGCCGGTTACCTCGAAATCATTCGTAAGAACGGCGGGGCCGGCTCATTGCTGGTGATCGGCCACAATCCGATGACCGAGGACCTGGCCATGGCGGTGTCGGGCGACGGCGATGAGACCGCGCGAGGCATGCTCAACCACGGCTTTCCCACTTCCGGACTCGCCGTCGTGCGTTTTCCCGGCAATCTCGGTGAAGCAGGCCAAGGCCGTGGTTATCTCGAGGCCTTTCTCAGTCCCGCCGATCTCTGACACCATTTCAAACGCCTTGCCCAAGGCCTATATCGGGCCCTGACGGGCGACCCAGAGGCAGATTTGGCATCATCGCTGACCACTTTCACCGACGAGGCGAGGATTGCGCTCGACACCTTGTCGGGCCGGGCCGCCGGGCTCTTCTCCCCATCCCTGCGACTGGGCGTCACCGGCCTCTCTCGCGCCGGCAAGACGGTGTTCATTTCCGCTCTCGTCCATAACCTTATCCATGGCGGGCGGCTGCCGCTGTTCGAAGCGCAAAAATCGGGCCGCATCGCCCGCGCCTTGCTCGAGGAGCAGCCGGACGACGCCGTCCCGCGCTTCCAGTACGAGGACCATGTCGCGGCCCTGGTCGACGACCGTGTCTGGCCGGATTCGACGCGCGCGATTTCAGAGCTGAGGCTGACCATCGAATACGAGTCGGCCTCCGGCTGGAACCGGCTGTTTTCGGCCGGAAAGCTGTCGATCGACATCGTCGATTATCCCGGCGAATGGCTGCTTGACCTGCCGCTGCTCGGTAAATCTTTCGCCGATTTTTCGCGCGAGGCGGTGGAGCTGGCCGCCCTGCCGGTCCGCTCCGACCTGTCACAGGCGTGGCAGGAGCTGGCCTCCTCGGTCGATCCGGACGCCGACGCGGACGAGATGACGGCGCGCCGTCTCGCCGAAAGCTTCGCCGCCTATCTCACGGCCTGCAAGCTCGACGAACGTGCGCTGTCGACGCTGCCGCCGGGTCGTTTCCTGATGCCGGGCGATCTCGAAGGCTCGCCGGCGCTGACCTTCGCGCCGCTGATGAAATTGTCGGAACGGCGCCGCCCCGGATCGCTGCAGGCGATGATGGAGCGCCGCTACGAAGCCTACAAGACCCATGTCGTAAAACCGTTCTTTCGCGAGCATATCACCCGTCTCGACCGCCAGATCGTGTTGATAGACGCCATGCAGGCGCTCAACGCCGGCCCGGCCGCCATGGCCGACCTCGAACGGGCCGTCACCGAAATCCTCTCCTGCTTCCGACCCGGGCGGGGCAATTTCGTCACCGACCTGTTTTCGAGGCGCATCGACCGCATCCTGGTGGCGGCGACCAAAGCCGACCAGTTGCACCACGAAAGCCATGACCGGCTGCAGGCGATCGTGCGCCGCCTGGCCGACCGGGCGGTGGCGCGGGCCAATTTCAGCGGCGCCGATGTCGATGTGGTCGCCATGGCGGCGGTGCGCTCGACCCGCGAGGGCACCGTGAAGCAAGGCCGCGAGACATTGCCGGTGATCATCGGCACGCCCTTGAAAGGCGAGAAGATCAACGGCGAGACATTCGACGGCAAAGCCGAAACAGCCATATTTCCCGGTGACTTGCCGGAAAAGGTCGATCCCCTGTTCGACGTTTCCGGGCAGCAGGCGGAAAACAATGCGATCCGTTTCGTGCGCTTTCGTCCGCCGAAGCTCGAGCGGACGGCCGAAGGCGTCACGCTGTCTTTGCCGCATATTCGCCTCGACCGCGCGCTTCAGTTCCTGATCGGAGATCGTTTGGCATGAATCCGCCCCGCAAACCGGCGGCCTTCCGCATCGAGCCCGAGCCCGCGCCAAGGCACGAGGCGCCGCAGAAGCATCGCACCGAACAGCCCGTGCGCAGGCCACGCGCCGCCAGGGCCGATGTCACCGTGGTCATTCCCTCGGAGATCGACGTTTTCGACCAGCCGGATATCGAGCAGGCCCCGCCGCCACCGGCGACCGCTCCAAGGAGGCGCTCGCTGCTGGCACGCCTGTTTTTCGGAGCTTTCGGCGTGCTTGTCTCGCTCGCGGTCGGCCTGTGGACGGATCAGCTCATCCGTGATCTTTTCGCGCGCGCCGAATGGCTGGGCTGGCTGGCGGCCGGCATGGCGGCCATCGCGCTTTTGTCGCTGCTGATCGTCCTGATCCGCGAGTTCCTCGCCATCGCACGCCTCGCTGAGGTCGAGAAACTACAGCGACGGGCCGTGGATGCGGTGGCGCGCGACGACCCCAAGGCCGCGCGCGCTCTGGTCGACGAGCTTTCCGCCTTCGTCGCGGCAAAACCGGAGACCGCGGCCGGCCGCCGCTCGCTCGCCGAATTGCGCGGCGAGATTATTGATGGCGCCAATCTGGTGCGGCTCGCCGAGACCGAGATTCTGTCGCCGCTCGATGCCCGCGCCAAGATGATGATCCTGGAGGCCGCGAAGCGCGTCTCGCTGGTAACGGCGGTCAGCCCGCGCGCGTTGGTCGACGTCGCCTATGTCGTGTTCGAAGCCGGCAGGTTGATCCGGCGCCTGTCGGAACTTTATGGCGGCCGTCCCGGCACGCTGGGCTTCTTCCGCCTGGCGCGCGGTGTGCTTGCCCATCTCGCGGTGACCGGCTCGATCGCCGTCGGGGACAGTTTCGTGCAGCAGATCGTCGGCCACGGCCTTGCCGCGAAGCTCTCGGCAAAGCTTGGTGAAGGCGTCGTCAACGGCATGATGACGGCGCGCATTGGCATCGCGGCGATGGAAACGACGCGCCCGCTGCCGTTCATTGCGGTAAAGCGACCGGGGCTAGGCGATTTCCTCTCGGCATTGACCTCGTTCGCGACGCGAAAGGATGGCCGAAGCGAGCAGTAAGGTAAATGCAGAAACGGTCGCCAGTGACGAAGCATTAACCAATCTTCTTCATGGTCACTCTGGTTCCAACAGCAGACTCGTTCGTGCCGGGTGTTGTCAATGAGAAGCGTAATCTTGTCCTGCGTCATGACCGCAACGGTTGCGGCCGCCGTACCGCTCGGCCTCGTCGAAAGGGCCTTTGGAGCAGAGGCTGACAAGCAGTTTTTCCGCTCGGTCGAAGGCAAATGGGTCGGCCCTGGCGAAATCATCGCCGGCAAATACAAGGGCACGAAATTCACCTGCAATTTCAACGGTTCCACGCCGGACGGCAAGGTCGGCATGACGCTAGACGGCGACTGCCGGGTCGGCGTCTTCACCCAGAAGATGTCGGCGACGGTCGAACGCCGGGGCCGGGATGGTTACAAAGGCACTTTCATGGGCGGCTCGACCGGCAACGGCATGGACATTGTCGGCGGCAATGTCGTCGATCCCCAAAAGGTCGTCTTCACCATTAACCGCAATCAGTTGAACGGCGTCATGCAGGCGCGCGTTCCCGACGACAATTCGATGACCGTGACGGTCGCCGTGCGCGTCGACAAGCAGCTGGTGCCGGTCATCGGCATGAGCCTAAAGCGGGTCGACACGGTCGAAGTCGGCTCGATCGCGAAGAACTGAGCAAAGGCGATCGAGGAAGACAAAAGGCGGCAGCCAATGGCCACCGCCTTCTTTCGTTTTGACTTGGCTCAACCCTTGATGGCGGCAGTCACTTCGTCATATGCCTTGCAGGCTTCGTCCAGCGTCGTGGCATTCTGATATTTCGTCGTCACGGCCTGCACCTTGGCCGTCAGATCAGCCGCCTTGCTCGGATCCTTGGTGATTGCTTCCTGAAGCGCGGCAGCCATGTCCTGCGCCTTCTTGGCGGCGATCTCCTGTGTGCACTCCGGTCCCTTCGAACAGGCCGAAACGGCCAGCGCCGCAACGCCAACGGCAACGAGCAAAAACTTCTTCATGTCAGTCATCTCCTCAAAAAAAGGCAGCGGCCCATCGCCGCTGCCCTCCAATGGCTGAAGCTCCATAGCCAAAGCCTACCGGCCTTAACCTTTGATTGTGGCGGCGCGCAACGACCGGGCTCCGTAAACTTGTGTACGAAGCTGCAGCGGGAGTTTGCCTGACGGCACACGCTCGTTTTCGGGCCGACACCCCTGCTCTTCCTGCCAGGCCCCTGCCCTTGCCTCGCACTCCCGCTGCATGCAAGGAGTGCTGAAACGAAAGGACGGTAGTCATGGCGGCTGAAGCATCGGGCAGCGATCTCGTACAGGTAGTGGCGCTGCTCGCTGCCGGCGTGATCGCCGTGCCGATCTTCAAGCGCATCGGGCTGGGCTCCATCCTCGGCTATCTCGCTGCCGGTGTGGTCATCGGGCCGTTCGGCCTCCGCATTTTTTCCGAATCGGAAGCCATCCTTCACGTCGCCGAGCTTGGCGTCGTCATGTTCCTGTTCATCATCGGCCTGGAAATGCAGCCGTCGCGACTCTGGGGCCTGCGCCGGGAAATCTTTGGTCTCGGCGCGCTGCAGGTTGGCGTCTGCGCCGTTCTGTTGACGCTTGTCGGCCTGGCCGGAGGCTTTCCGATCGCGCAATCCTTCGTCGCCGGCGCCGGCTTCGTGCTGACCTCGACCGCGATCGTCATGCAACTGCTCGAGGAGCGCGGCGAGATCGCCGCGCCCAAAGGGCAGCGCATCGTCTCGATCCTTCTGCTCGAAGACCTGATGATCGTGCCGCTTCTGGCGCTGGTGGCGTTCCTGGCGCCGGGGGGCGCGGAGACCAGCCTGTCTGAGCGCTTGACCGAAGTGGGGATCGGGATCGCGGCGATCGTCGGCCTCGTCGTGGCCGGTCGCTATCTGCTCAACCCGCTCTTCCGCATCCTGGCCGATGCCCGCGCCCGCGAAGTGATGACGGCCGCCGCCCTGCTGGTGGTGCTTGGGTCGGCGCTAGCCATGCAGCTTTCCGGTTTGTCGATGGCGATGGGTGCGTTCCTCGCCGGCGTGCTGCTCTCCGAATCGACCTTCCGCCACCAGCTCGAAGCCGATATCGAGCCGTTTCGCGGCATCCTGCTCGGCCTGTTCTTTCTTGCCGTCGGCATGTCGCTCGACCTTGGCGTCGTCGCCCAGAACTGGCGCCTAGTCGCCATTTATGTCGTCGGCTATATGGTCATGAAGGGGCTCGGCATCTATCTGGTCGCGCGTATGCTCAAGAGCGGCCATCGCGAGGCGCTCGAGCGCGCCGTCGTCATGGCGCAGGGCGGCGAATTCGCCTTTGTGCTCTATTCCTCGGCCGCCGTCGTCGGCATCATCGACGGCCAGGCCAATTCCACGCTGACCGCCATCGTCATCATCTCCATGGTGCTGACGCCCGTGGCTATCTTGGCACTGCGCTACCTCACCCCGCGCGACGAGCAATCGCTGGAAGGCGTCGACATCGCCGACGGGCTAACCGGAAGCGTGCTGATCATCGGCTTCGGCCGCTTCGGCCAGATCGCCAGCCAGCCGCTGCTTCTGCGCGGCCTCGACGTCTCGATCATCGACAATGAGGTCGAGATGATCCAGGCGGCGGCCGATTTCGGCTTCAAGGTCTATTACGGCGACGGCACGCGGCTCGACATCCTGCGTGCGGCGGGCGCTGGCCGCGCGCGCGCCGTGCTGATCTGCGTCGACAAACCGGACGTGGCCGTGCGCATCGCGCAATTGATCAAGGCCGAATTCCCGCTGGTCACTATCCTGGCGCGCGCCTTCGACCGCGGCACCGCGCTGCAACTCATCCGCGCCGGCGTCGACTATCAGTTGCGCGAGACCTTTGAATCGGCGCTGGTCTTCGGCGGCTCGGCCCTGGAAGCGCTGGGCGTCGATCCGGAACAGGTAGCCGAGGTGATCGAGGACGTTCGCCGCCGCGACACAGCTCGCATCGAGACACAGCTCGCCGAAGGTATCCGCGCCGGCCAGCGCTTTCTCAAAGGCAATATCGGCACGCCGATCCCGACCCCGCTCGCGCAGCCGCGCCGCGCCGGCCGGGCGCTGAACGAAGAGACGGCCGGCGTGCTGAACAAGGCAGAGACGAAAAGCTGAGGAGCAGCGCATGGCAGAACTCGACCCGCGGGCGCTTGCCGTCACCAAATTCTGGCGCGATGCCGGCGAGGACGCCTGGTTCGAGAAGAACGACGCGTTCGACTCGGGTTTCCGCGACTGCTACCTCGAGCTGCACCACGCCGCCGCCCGGCGCGAATGCGACGCCTGGAGCGAGCATGCCGAAGGATCGCTGGCGCTGATGATCCTGCTCGACCAGTTTCCGCGCAACTGCTTCCGCGGCACCGGACATATGTACGCGACCGATCCGCTGGCCAGGCATTTCGCCGACCTGGCGATCGCCGCCGGTCAGGATCTTGAGCTCGAAGAAGCGCTTCGTGTCTTCCTCTATCTCCCCTTCGAGCATTCGGAGTCGCTCGCGGATCAGGAACGCTCGCTCGAACTCACAGCGGCGAGGGCGCCGGACTATATCAAATACGCCAAGGAGCACCTGGAGATCATCCAGCGCTTCGGGCGCTTTCCGCACCGCAACAAAATGCTCGGCCGCGAGACGACGCCAGAGGAAAAGACGTTTCTCGAGGGCGGCGGTTTCTCCGGCTGAACAGGCAAACTGCGGATAGTCAACACAATCGAGCTTAGCAGGGCGGACCTACGAAGCCACGATCGGAAGCGACGTCCAACGCGATGGCATGTATCTGGAACTCGCCGACCAACACGGGCACATTGTGGGCCAGATTGTCTTTTCGGATTTCGATAGGAAGATGACCGTGACCCTGTTTGAGTCTGAAGTGTCCGTGGAAGTGGTTGAATGGATGATCGCCACGGCCAAGATCCGTCTTCCTCCAACCAATCCCACCCTCGGCTAATCTAAGCGAGCCACCACTCCCGGCCGGACGGCAGCCGCTCGATCCCCGAAATATCGACGGCGCCGAGCCGCTCCGACACGCTTTTGTTGCCGACCACAAGGTCGGGCGCGATCTCGGCCAGCGGCGCCAGCACGAAGGCCCGCTCCAGCATGCGCGGATGGGGAACCTCAAGACCCGTCTCGTGGATCACCCGGTCACCGAACACCAGAATGTCGATGTCGATCAGGCGCGGCCCCCAACGTTCCTCGCGCACCCGCTTCAGGCGCCTCTCGACGTCCAGGCAGAGATCGAGCAGGTCGCGAGGCGAGCGCGCCGTTTCGATCCCGGCGGAGGCATTGAGAAAATCCGGCTGGTCGAGCTTGCCCCACGGCGGCGTCCGGTAGAGTGAGGAAACAGCGGTGACGCGCGTCTTGTCGTCGCCGTCCAGCATGCGCAGCGCCGCGGCCATGGATTTCGCCGGATCGCCGAGATTGCCGCCGAGGCTAAGGTAGACGGCGCTATTGAGGCCAGACAACTGTCACCTCGACATGATCGAGCACGCCCGGAACCGGGGCGTTCGGCTTGCGCACGGTAATTTCCGCTTTCCTGATCTGCGGAAAGCGCGCCGCCAGCGCTTTCGCCACTTCCAGCGCCAGCGCCTCGATCAGGAAACGCCGGTGCCCGGTGACGATCTTCTCGATGACCGCAAAGGCGATGCCGTAATTGACGGTATCCTCGATCGAATCGTCCTCCAGCGGCCGGCTGGGCTCGACGGTGAGTTCGGCGTCGACATAAAAACGCTGACCGAGCGTCTCCTCCTCGTCCAGCACGCCGTGCCGGGCAAAGAAGGCGCAGTTCTTCATGCGGATGACATACATCGTCAGCGTCCGGGAGAAAGTTTTTCTCGCGCCAGCATAGCATCGGCCATCGCCAGCGCATCCACGTTGATTGCGACATCGTGGACGCGAAAAAGATCGGCTCCCTTGAGCCGCAGAATGACGCTCGTGGCCGCCGTGCCGACAGCGCGCTCAGCGGGCTCGCGCCCGGTGACGCCGCCGATAAAACGCTTTCGCGACGTTCCCGCCATCAGCGGAAAGCCGAGCGCCTGAAGCTCGGAGAACCGCGCCATCAGATCGAGATTTTCCTCCGTCGTTTCCTTGGCAAAGCCGAAACCGGCGTCGAGCACGATCTGGTCCTCGGCAACATTGCTGGCGCGCGCGATCTCCAGCGATTTGCTGAGGAACAGAAGCTGGTCCTCGATCACGTCCGGCAGCTTCTGGCGTTCACGGCCGGTATGCATAATGATGAGGCCGGCGCCGGTCTCGGCCGCGACTCTCGCGATGCCGGGCTCGCGCTGCAGTCCCCAGACATCGTTGACGATATGCGCCCCCGCAGCGACGGCCCGCCGCGCGGTGTCCCCGCGATAGGTGTCGACCGAAATCAGCGCCTCGCCCGATGCCGCGAGCGCCTCGATGACCGGCAGCACCCGCGTCTGCTCTTCTTCGGCGCTGATCGGGGCAAAACCGGGCCGCGTCGATTCCCCGCCGATGTCGATGATGGCCGCGCCCTCTTCCGCCATGCGGCGCGCCTGGGCTATCGCCTTCTCCGGCGCGATGAACAATCCCCCGTCGGAAAAACTATCCGGCGTGACGTTGAGGATGCCGACCACGACCGACTTGGGGCCGAGGTCGAGATGGCGTCCATGCGCGAGCTGCCACCGCCTTGTCGTCATTGTCCATCAACCATGCGTGATCCGCGCGAAATCAATTTCGTTGCGCCGGCAACGGCCGTAAAGCAAGGTGCGTGAAGAGGCAACATGATGAACCGTTCCCTGCTCTGCGCCCTGATGCTCACGCTGGCCGCCACGCCGGCCGCCGCGGCGAATCTGGTGAAGACCTACAGCTATTTCAGCGTCGGCGGCCGCACGCTGGACGACATCGAAAAACAGCTGACGAAAAACGGACCGGAAGTGAAGAGCACCGGCTCCCGGCATCCGGGCGCAACGCAGATGGCCTTCACCACCCGCGTCAGCTACGCGCAGACCGCGAATTCCTGCCGTATCGCGAACGCGCAGGTGACCGTGAAGGTCAAGGTGATCCTCCCGGAATGGCGGCGCCCGCGCAAGGCGGATCCGCAGGTCAGGCTGTTCTGGGATACGCTGTCGGCCGACATCAAGCGCCACGAAGAGCGCCATGTCGAGATCGCCAAGAATCACGCGCGCGAACTCGAGGACGCGCTGAAGGCGACTTATCCGCAAAGGACCTGCGAAGCCGCGAAGGCCCAGGCCGCCCAGATCTCGGCCGCCATCCTCGCCAAGCACGATCGCGCCCAGGTGCAGTTCGACCGCGTCGAAAGCGTCAATTTCGAGAGCCGAATCATCCGGCTCCTGCGCTACCGGATGCAGCGCACCCAAAGCGGGCGGTTGCCGCCGGCTTGACCATTTGACCGGTGGTGCCGGCGAAAGCCAACACCGCCGAAACAATGGTGCCAGATTCCAGAAAACTTTCGAGCATCGGTCGAAAACGGCCTATATCGACCGACATATATCGGGTTTGCCGTCCGGCGGACTTTGGAAACCGAGATACGAATGACGGGCGCAGGACGCCCCGCACCGGCTGCTTCTTGCCGACGGCGCACCGACCTTGAAAGAGTGACGCATGGACCAGACCGTCGACAATCGCACGACGATGAGGACAATGGCCTCGCCGTCGATCAGCGAGAGCGAGAAGAACGCCATCATCGGCGGCGTGCTCTTGTCGATGCTTCTGGCGGCGCTTGACCAGACCATTGTGTCGCCTGCCTTGCCGACCATCGCGCGCGCGCTCGGCCATGCCGAATACCTGCCCTGGATCGTGACCGGCTATCTGCTGACGGCCACCGCGATGGCGCCGCTCTACGGCAAGATTTCCGACGTCTACGGTCGCCGGCCGGTCATCTACGCCGCCATCCTGATCTTTCTTTTGGGATCGCTGGTCAGCGCCCTGGCCCCCAACATGCTGGTGCTGGTCATCGGCCGGGCGATCCAGGGGGCCGGCGGCGGCGGCCTTTTCGCGCTGACGCAAACCGTCATCGGCGATCTGGTGCCGCCACGCGAGCGGGCCCGCTACGCCGCCTGGATCTCCGGCACCTGGGCGGTCGCCAGCATCGCCGGCCCGCTGCTTGGCGGTGTCTTCGCAGAGCATCTCCACTGGTCGTTGATCTTCTGGATCAACCTGCCGATCGGCTTCCTGGCGATGGCCATCATCAACAATCCGCTGAAGAAGTTGCCGATCGCGGCCAAACATCACCGCATCGACGGGCTGGGCGCAGTGCTCTTGGTGATCGCCACGGCGCTGCTGCTTCTGGCGCTCAACTGGGGTGGCAGCACCTATCCGTGGTTCTCGCCGGAAATCCTTGGGCTGGTGGCCTGCTCGGCCGTGTTCTGGGCATTGTTCGCGCTGCGGCTGCTGAGGGCCAGTGAGCCTTTGATCTCGCTCGAGGTGCTGGGCAACCGGATCGTGCTCGCCGGCACGTTGTCGATGTTCCTGCTGCAGGCGGCAAATATCGGGGCGTCGGTTTACCTGCCGGTCTATCTGCAATCGGTCGTCGGGCTCTCGGTCAGTGAATCCGGCATCGCCATGCTGGGTCTCCTGCTCGGCACCGTTGCCGGTGCCACTTTCAGCGGCCGCATGATCCCGCGCTTCGTCCACTACAAGCGCATTGCCATGGTCGGCGTCAGTTTGGCGATCGCGTGCATCGGGGTGCTGAGTGCCATTGCGACACACGCGTCGCTGCTCGAAGTCGAAATCCTGACGACCCTCATTGGCCTCGGCAGTGGCACGACCTTCCCGGTCAGCACCGTCTCGGTACAGAATGCGGTCGATCGCGCCCATCTCGGTGTCGCGACTGGCGTCCTGACCTTCCTGCGCACACTGGGCGGCGCGCTTGGCGTCGCCCTGCTCGGCGCCGTCGCGCTCGGCTGCGGCCTGCCGCTCGCCGCCGAGGGCTCGCAGACGCATATCGAGCTGACATCGGCAATGCCGTTCGTGATGATCTTCCTCACCGCCGGCATCACTCTTGTTCTTGCATTGATCGCGCTGGCGCTGATGCCGGAAAAGCCGCTGCGCGGCAAGGACGAGCACGCAGCGCCCGTGCTCGCCGAATGATCACGTCAATCGTGGACGCCGAGCTTCTTTTGCAGGCTGGTCGACGAGGTCGTGTACTGGAAGACGATGCGCTCGCCCGGGCTGACGATGCGTTTTGCGGCCTGCGCCATCAGGGCGACCTCATGGAAACCTGAGAGGATCAGCTTCAGCTTGCCCGGATACCAGTTGATGTCGCCGATGGCGAAGATGCCGGGAACCGACGTCTGGAATTTCTCGGTGTCGACCGGGATGAGGTTCTCATGCAGGTTCAGCCCCCATTCGGCGATCGGCCCGAGTTTCATGGTGAGGCCGAAGAACGGCAGCATGCGCGTACATGGCACCTCGATGTCGCCATCCGGGCCACCCTTAATGGTGGCGGACGAGAGCTGGCCGTCGGCGCCTGCGAGCCAGCTCACCTGACCGACCAGGAATTCCAGCTCTTTCATCTCCTGCATGGCGTACATCTTGTTGACGCTGTCGGGCGCAGCCCGGAATTCCGGACGCCGGTGGACAAGTGTCACGCTTTTGGCGATCGGCTGCAGGTTGAGCGTCCAGTCGAGCGCCGAATCGCCGCCTCCGACGATGACGAGATCGTGGCCGCGGAAATCTTCCATGCGCCGGACCGAATAGAACACGCTCTTGCCTTCGTAGCTCTCGATGCCCGGGATGGGCGGTCGCTTGGGCTGGAATGAGCCGCCGCCGGCGGCGATCACCACCACCTTGGCTTCGAACACCTCAGCCTCGTCCGTGGTGACGCGGAAGCTGCCGTCCTCGAGCTTTTCGAGGCTTGAGACCATCCGGTTGAAAGTGAAGTCCGGCTTGAAGGGATGGATCTGTTCGAGCAGCTTGTCGACCAGACCCTGCGCAGTGATCATCGGCCAGCCGGGAATGTCGTAGATCGGCTTTTCCGGATAGAGTTCGGCGCATTGCCCGCCGGGACGGTCGAGGATGTCGATGAGATGGCACTTCATGTCGAAGAGCCCGAGTTCGAACACGGCGAATAGGCCGACCGGCCCTGCCCCGACAATGAGTACGTCCGTCTTGATCGTGTCCGTCATCAGCTCCGCCCCATTTTGGGAATGCTGGCGACAGTGCATGAGCATTGGCCCGCTGCCAAGCAGCTACGGCAAAATTGGAAATGGAGACTTGGTTCAGCCCTGCCGTTCGGGAACGCGCACGACCAGCCCGTCGAGCGCGTCGCGCACCTTGATCTGGCAGGACAGGCGCGAGTTGGGCCGGACGTCGTAGGCGAAGTCCAGCATGTCCTCCTCCATCGCTTCCGGCTCGCCGACCTCACCCGTCCAGGCCTCGTCGACATAGACATGACAGGTCGCGCAGGCGCAGGCGCCGCCGCATTCGGCCTCGATGCCGGGCACCGCGTTGCGGATCGCGTTTTCCATGACGGTCGAGCCGTTCTCGGCCTCCACGTCGAATTGAGTACCGTCATTGGCGATGTAAGTCAGCTTGGCCATTTGTCACCTGAGGAGTCGCAGCCGAGATAATCACTCCGCCGGACAAGTCAACTGCGGCGCGAAAGCGCCACCGCATGACGTTTTTTCTGGATGTGCTCCCTGGAGGACTACCGGCTGATGGCGGCGATGAAGTCCCGCACTTCATCGATCAGCACGCCCAGCTTCCTCAGGATGCGACCATCCTCAGGCTGCTTTTCAATGGCTGCAGCGCATTCGGCGACGGCAAAGGCGCCGATGCCGCGGGCCGAGCCTTTCAGGCCGTGTGCAAGGAGCACCCGTTCCTTGGCATCGGCATCGACGATCTTGTCGCGCACCGAAAGCGCCTGCTGCACGAACAGCGCCAGCACCTCCTGTTCGAGCGCGCGATCATCCATCGTCTGCCGCGCAAGGTGGGCCATATCCACAGGTCGCGAACCTGCCGTCCCCGACACGTCCCCGCCGGGCATGGAAAACGCAATACCAATCTCGCCACGCATACGCACTGCTACTCCAAGAAAGGGCGGCCGGCGGCCCGAAAATAGGCGGATTCCCGTCGCCAACGGGTTAACGATTGCCGGGGAAAAATGTTGTCACGGAGGCAGCCAAATCACGCTCTCGTTAACCTTATATTTAAAGTTTTACGTATCGCCGGGAATGCATGTTTTCTTTACCCGTGTGTGTCATTACGATACGAACGTCCATTTTCAGCCTCCTGTCTGGGACCAGACAAGCCAGAATCAGGCCAAAATCATAAGTCCCGCGGCAGCTAGTACAGGGTAGCGAAGGCATGGCTAAGAAACCGACGACGACCAAATCTCTCGAGAGCGACGTGGCCGCGGAACTGGAAAAGGCGCTTGACCTTGACCTGAACGGCGACGAAGGCGGGCTCGACATGGCGGCGTCGATGGAAGATCTCGAGGCCCAGATTTCGGCGGCCGCGGATGAACTGGCGCGCGAAGGCCGCAGCCATAGAATCGAGCCGGCAAATGAGCCTCAGGCCGCGAAGGCGGCGCCCCAGCCGAAGCCGGCGGAACTGCGCCCGCTCGAATCGCGCGCCTCGCAACCGAACGGTTTTACGCCGGCTCCTGCCGGTTTCACGCCGGCCAATGACGATCGCCAAAAGGATTACCGGACGCTTCTGCATGGCCTCAACCGGCGCGCTTCGAGCACCGTTTACTGGGTGATCGCGTTCATTTCACTCGCCTGGATCGCGGGCGCCGGCGGCCTCGCCAACCTGCTGTTCGGGCCGAGCATCTGGCAGATCCGCACTCTCGACCAGTTCTTCGCCCGCCCCGAGCTGATCGGCCTGGCGGTCGCGGCGATCATCCCAGTCATCCTGTTCTGGGCCTTCGCCGCCATGATCCGGCGCGCGCAGGAAATGCGCATCGCCGCGCAATCCATGACCGAAGTGGCCTTCCGCCTCGCCGAGCCGGAAAACCTTGCCCAAGACCGCGTCATGATGATCGGTCAGGCCGTTCGCCGCGAGGTCGCCGCCATGGGTGAAGGCATCGAACGCACTTTGGCCCGCGCCGTCGAGCTCGAAACCCTCGTCCACAGCGAAGTCAACCAGATCGAGCGCTCCTATTCCGAGAACGAAGCGCGTATCCGCTCGCTGGTCGACGGGCTGGGCAGCGAGCGCGAAGCTGTCGTTAGCCATGCCGAGCGCGTGCGCGCTTCGATCCACGGCGCGCACGAGACGCTGCGCGACGAGATCGGTGCCGCCAGCGATATCATCCGCGATTCGATCCTCAATGCCTCGACCAAGCTGTCGATGACGATCAACAATTCGGGCGACACGCTGATCGATCGCATCAACGAGAGCTCGCTGTCGATCTTCGATTCGGTGGAAACCCGGCTCGACACGATCACTGACCGCCTGTCGACCTCGGGCGAGGCCTTCGCCAGCCTGCTCGACACCCGCATCGCCAAGCTGACCGACACCACGGACGGCCTTACCCGTTCGCTGACCGATCTTCTTGACGATCGCACCAACGGCATGGTTTCGCTGCTCGGCGGCGCCGCCCGCACACTGAACTCCGAGTTCGAAGCAAGCCTCAGCGGCATCGAGCGGACGCTGGCCGAGCGCGGCCAGGCGCTGATCAGCGAGTTCCAGACCCGCGCCGAAGCACTCGACACCGGCACCCAGAAGCTCAATGCCGCGCTCGAAGCGCGTGCCCGCCAGATCAACGAAACTCTGGTCGAACGTGCGCGCGAGATCGCCAACACCTTCGCCGAGAGCAAGGACCAGCTGTCGTCGATGATCGATCAGGGCAAGACCCAGATCGGTGCCGACATGGCCGACATCATCTCGTCGACCTCTTCCATGCTCGAAGCCCGCGCCACGGATTTCGCCGGACGCATGGAGGCGGCCCGCCATGTCGTGTCGCGCGCCTTCGACTCCGACATCCAGCGCCTCGCCGATGCTCGCGCCGGCATTGACGAAGCCATCGAAGACCACAGCCGGAAGCTCTCCGACAGCAGCAACCGTATGGCCGCCGCCATGCAGGAGGACCTCGCGAAATTCGCCGAGAGTCGCGCCGGCATCGATGAGGCCGTGGCCAGTCAGGTCCTAAAACTGGCCGAGGGCCGCAGCCTTATCTCTCGCGCGCTGGAAGAGGACCTGCGCAAGGTCAACGAGTCCCACGCGGCCATCGACGCCTCGCTCGGCGCCCATCTCGAGCAGCTCCAAGAGAGTCGCAACCGCCTCTCCCAGGCGCTGAACGAAGACTCCGGCAAACTCGTGCAAGCCCGCACCATAATTGACGAAATGGTCGCTGGACATGTCGGCAAGCTGGCCGAGGGCCGCAACATTCTGGCGCGCGCGCTGGAGGCCGATCTCGGCAAACTGGCGGACAGCCGCGCCTCGATCGACGGCCTGGTCGCCGGCCAGGTCGAGAAGATCGCCGAGGGCCGCGCCGTGCTCGCCAAGGCGCTGGAGACCGACATCGCCGGGATAAGGGACCTGATCGAGACCCATTCGGCCAAGCTCGCGGAGGACAGGGGTGAACTCAGCCGCGCGCTGGAGAGCGACCTGAGCGGAATCCGAAGCCTGATCGACAGCCACGCCGGCAGGCTTGTCGAGGACCGCAGCCTGCTGTCCCAGACGCTCGAATCCGATCTCGCCAAGTTGGCCGAGAGCCGCGCCTCGATCGACGGCCTGGTCGCCGGCCAGGTCGAGAAGCTCGCCGAAGGCCGCGATATCTTGAAGCGCGCCCTGGAAGCCGACATCAACACCATCAGGGGTGCCATTGCGGGACACTCCGAGAAGGTGCAGGAGGAACGCGCTCAGCTGTCGCAGGCCCTGGAGGCCGACCTGCAGACTGTCGGCGGCGCAATCTCCGATCACCAGAACAGGCTCGTCCAGGACCGCGCCGTGCTGTCGAAGTCGCTCGAGGACGATCTGGCCAAGCTGGCCGAGAGCCGTTCCAGCATCGATGGCTTGGTGGCCGGCCAGGTCGAGAAGCTTGCTGAGGGCCGCGATATCCTCAAACGCGCGCTGGAAGCGGATCTCAACACCATCCAGAGCGCGATCGTCGATCATTCGCAGAAGATCGCCGACCATCGCGCCGAGCTGTCGCGCGTCCTGGATGCCGACATGGCCAATGCCAGCGGCCTCATGCAGACCCACGCCGACAGGCTGGTCCAGGACCGCTCGACCCTGTCCAAGGCCTTGGAGGACGATCTCGCCAAGCTGGCCGAAAGCCGGTCCTCGATCGATGGTCTGGTCGCTGGCCAGGTGGAGAAGCTGGCCGAAGGCCGCGATATCCTCAAGCGTGCGCTCGAAGCGGACCTCGCCAAGCTCGCCGAAAGCCGCGCCTCGATCGACGGCCTCGTTGCCGCCCAGGTGGACAAGCTCGCGGAAGGCCGCGATGTCCTCACGCGCGCCCTCGAGGCCGACCTGGCCAAGCTCGCCGAGAGCCGCGCCGGCATCGACGGGCTGGTCTCCGGCCAGGTGGAAAAGCTCGCCGAAGGTCGCGACATCCTCAAGCGAGCGCTTGAATCCGATCTGCAGAAGCTGGCGGAAAGCCGCTCGGAGATCGACGGCGTCATCGCCGGTCACATCGGCAAGCTGTCCGAAGGCCGCGACATGCTGGCCCGCGCGCTGGAAGATGACCTCGTCAAGCTCGCCGAAGCGCGCAAGGACGTCGACCGTTCGGTGTCCGGCCATATCGACCAGATCGCGGCCAAGAGCAGCGACATCTCGGCGGCGATCGCTGCCGATGTCGAGAAGATCGAGCAGGCCTTCAGCCGCCAGACCGGCGTCATCGAAGAACGCGCCGGCACCATGGAGCGTGCGCTTTCGGCCGGCGTCGACAATGTCCGCGGCGTCCTCGAAAAGACCGCAGTCTTCGTTGCCGGCGCGCTGCGCGACAAGGTGATGGAAATCACCAGCACGCTGCACGAGCAGGCGGGCGCTGCCTTCAGCGACGCCGATCGCAAGATCGCCGAACGCGCCGAACAGACTTCGGCTGCGCTGCTCGCCAGGGCCGATGAGATTGCCAACGCCTTCGAGCAGGCCGACCGCCGCCTGCACGAGCGCGCGCAGGACACCTCGAGTATGCTGATGGCCCGCGCCGATGACGCGTCCAACGCGCTCATGGCCCGTGCCGAGGAAACCGCCGACAAGCTCGCCGCCCGCGCCGGCGAGATCGCCGGCACCTTCGACGCCGCCGACCAGAAACTGGTCGCCCGCGCGGTCGAAACGGCGCAGTCGCTCGCAGCCCGCGCCGGCGACATCCTGCGCAACTTCGAGGGCGCGGACGAGCGCCTCAGCATGCGCATCACCGAATCGGCCGAAGCGCTGGCCGCCCGCGCTTCGGATCTCGGCCGCATCTTCGACGCCGCCGACCAGCATCTGATCTCGCGCATTGCCGAAGGTTCGGAGGCGCTGTCGTCGCGGGCGTCCGAAATTGCCCGCATCTTCGACGACGCCGACAACCGTTTGGTGTCGCGCATCGCCAGCAGCACCTCGACCATCGGCGAACATGCCGACACCATTGTCGGCGCATTCGCCGCCACCGAGCAGCGCGTCGCCGACCGTGCCCGCCAGACCGGCCAGGAACTCGCCGTCCACGCCCGCGAGATCGAGCAGGCACTTGCCGGTGCCGACGAACGCCTGGCCTCGAGCGCCGCTACGGCGGCGGCCCGTGTCGAGGAGCAGGTGGCGAGCGTCGAGAACCGGCTCGCCTACGGCGCCGAAACGATGGGTCAGAAGCTTAACGAGCAGGTCTCCAGCGCCGAGGCGCAGCTCATCTCGCGCGCCAACGTCATTGCCGAAACCTTCACCGCGGTCGGCCAGCATATCGGCCAGAGCACCAACGAGGCGGCAAAGACCATCGGCGCCAACACCCGCGAGCTCAACACCATGCTTGCGGCGCGCTCCGCCGAAATGTCGAAGATTCTCGACGAGACGGCGCGTCCCCTGGTCGAGCGCTTCGTCCAGGGCGGCTCCGAGCTGCAAAAGAGCATGGAAGAGGTCACCGAACGGGCGACCGAGAAGCTGCGCAGCGAAAACGCGGCCCTCGTCAATGCGCTCGCCAACCGTACCGCGGAGACGCTCTCGGCGGTCGAGAGCGCTCGCTCGACGCTGGCCGACAGCGTTGCCGACCTTATCGGCCGCATGACCACCTCCAGCGCGCAGCTCAGTCAGCTGATCGACCAGGCGGCCGTCAATCTCGGCCAGGTCGAGGAGCGCCTGAGCGGCAGCACGCAGAGCTTCGCGGCGACCACCGAGAAGGCGGCCCAGACCTTTGCCAGCTCGGCGCGCCTCGTTGATTCCAACACGACGCGGCTCACCGATCTGTCGTCGGCGACGTTGCGCGAGGTCGCCTCGATCGCGACCAAGTTCGACGAGCACAGCCGCCTGCTGTCGAGCGCCTCGGACCTGCTGAGCTCCGCGCAGAGCAATCTCGAGCACACGCTGGAGCGGCAGTCGTCGCTGGAAGACCTCGCCGTCGGTCTGGTCAAGAAGTCGGAAGACCTCGAGAAAGTCATGCGCTCCTTCGAGACTCTTGTGGGCCAGACGATGCAGAATGCCGAGGGCCGGACGATGGAATCGGCGGAGAAGATTCGCACCGCCATCGCCGAGGTCGTCGATTCGGCGACGCGCCGCTTCGCCGACGCGACCGAGGAGATGCGGCGCACCGCAGGTTCCATCAAGAGCGAGCTGGACCTCACCCGCGCCGAGCTCAAGAAGGGCGTCATCGAGATGCCGGAGGAGGCCAAGGAATCGACCTCGGCCATCCGCCGCGCCGTCGCCGAGCAGATCAACGCGCTCAAGGAACTGTCGGATATCGTTGCGAAATCCGGCCGCAGCGGCAGCAGCGAAACCGGCGAGCCGCGCGGCCTGCGCCCCGCGCCGCAGGCGCCCGCTCGCCCCGCCGAGCAGCCGCTGCGCCGCCCGCCGGCGTCGCAGCAGCCTCAGCCGGAGCGCCCGGCGCCGCAGGCACCGATCGGCGAGACGACGCTGCGCGGCACCCTCGATCTCGAGCGCCCGGCGGAAACGCCGCGCCGCGATCCGAACGGCCGCACGCAGCAGGGCGGCTGGGTGCGCGATCTCCTGACCAACGCCTCGCGCGAGGAAGAGCTGAAGCCGGCGACGCCCGCGGAAGCACCGCGCGCGACCCCTGCCCAGCGTTCGCCGCTGCATGTCATGGAATCGCTCAACTCTCTATCCGTCGACATCGCCCGCGCTATCGACCATGACGCCTCGATCGAGTTGTGGAACCGCTACCGCCGCGGCGAGCGCGACGTGTTCACGCGCCGGCTCTACACGCTGAAGGGCCAGCAGACCTTCGACGAGATCCGCCGCAAGTATCAGGCCGAGGCCGAGTTCCGCGCCGCCGTCGACCGCTACTGCGACGATTTCGAGAAGCTGCTCAAGGACGTATCGCGCAACGACCGCGACAACATCATGGCGCAAACCTACCTCACGTCGGACACCGGCAAGGTCTACACGATGCTGGCCCACGCCAGCGGCCGCCTGCACTGAACGGGGCACATGTCAGACACTGAAGCGGGGGCATTGCTCCGCTTCTTCATTTTAGAATCCACTTCCAGTTGACGCAGGTCCCATCTTCGATTTGGCGGGGAAGGCCTTGAAGACAGCGATAATCTTCGACTGCGAATTTCTTTGCCTCGAAGGCTCGCAACGCAGATTTTGGTGCGCGGCTCATGATCCCGATCCGGTCATAGCCCAGGTCGGCGCAGTAAAGCTCGGACTTGAGGGGGAGTTTCCCCTATTAGGCACGCACTGCGCCTATGTGCAACCGATTGACCGATTCGGCCGGGGATACGCGCTCGATCCGTTTTTCACCCAGCTCACCGGCATCACTGAAGAAACCCTGGAGACCGAGGGAGTCGAATTGGCAGAAGCTCTTGCCGACATCGACCGGTTCTCCGACGGTGCGCGCTTTTGGTCCTGGGGCAAGGACGAGCTGAACATGGTCGCGATCAGTTGTTATGTCGCCGGCATTCCCGTTTCCATACCAGCCAACCGGTTCGACAATGCAGTCAAGCTGCTGCTAGCGGCAGGGATGCCGATCGAAGATTTGGCGAGGACACCCAGCAACAAGCTGGCGGACTATTATGGCGTCGACCACGCTCCGTTGCGGGCACACGACGCGCTCGACGATGCGCTATCGCTGACCTACACCCTGCAACATCTGTTGAAATCCGAAAAATTGCAGGCAGACGTCTTCGAGTGTTTGTAGCCTGCGTGGCACCGCACCGGCACGCGCATTCGTTCAGATCACCGAATCGGTCCAGCGGACGATGTCCTTCGCCGCTTGGCCGAACGCGTTGTCCAGGGCACCGACATAAGCGGCATTTCCGCCGCCCGAGACCGGTGCGCTGGCCGTGAAGTCCTTCGAGGCGCGCACCTCGCCATTGCGATCGTTGAGGATGCGCACGAACAGCTCGACATCGGCATGTTCGCCGCCATTGACCCGGACTTCGAAGGACCGCACCTCGACGATGATCTGGTAGTCGATCGCCAAACCCTCGCCCGGCTTGCCGACACCGGCAAAGCTGCCGGAGCGCTGAAAAGTCTCGGCGAGCCTTGCCTGCACGATCAGCGGCAGGCGGTCCGCCCATTGCGCGCCCTTGAGGAACTGGATCGACTGGTCGGACGGCCTGATCACGATGTTCTGGCTGTCCAGCGCCTTCAGCGCCGAGGGTTGGGCGATCAGGATCTGGCGGCGGCTGTGGCCTCGCATGTCGAGCGAAGGCGCGGAAAGCTCGAACGTGTCGAGCGGCGCCGGCCTGCCCCCCAGTACCGCGCAGCCTGCAAGCGTGAACACGAGCGTCGCGGCAGCAACGGACTTCAACCCTCTCACTAACTTCACGCGCGATCCCCACTGTCCCCGGATCTGACGATCAACTTACAGCTGCAATCCATGTTCTTGGCGTTCGCAGCAGCGGAAGTCAACGCCGTGCCCTGCCGTCAAACTGACGGACCTCCCCCTCGCCGCCCGTCAGTATGCGCTGCGGGTTTCGGCTGAGATCTGTCACCGCTTCCTCGATTCGGCTGATCGAGCGCCGGCTGGCCTGGACCAGCGCCTCGACATCCTGCAGGCCCTGGCCGGAGAAGCGCGACAGATTGTCGACGATGGTGCCCAGCCGAGAGTTCAGCGTATCGGCAACCTGCTTGAAGGACTTCAGCGTCGCCCGAGCATCGGCCATTACGCCATTGGCTTCACCGGACCCGAGAAGCTTGTCGACCTTCTCGAGAATCCCGTCGACGCGCACGGAGGCGTCGTTGAGGCGTTGCGCAAGCTGGCGGGCATTCTTGATCGTATCGTTGATGTCGTCGGAGCGGTTGGCGATCTTGTCGGTGACCTTGGCGATGTCGGCGGCCGCCTTGTTGGCGCTGTCGCTCGCCTTCTGGATGTTGGCGAGCGCCGTACGGACATCCGCCGGATCTATCCCATCGAGAACGCCGTTGACCTTGGCGAGCGTACCTTGCGTCTGCTTGGCGAAGTCGTTGACCGACCCCACCGCGGCATCGACGTTCTTCAGCACGCCGTCCAACTGCCCGCTGGTTTCCTTGAGGTTCGCGGTGACAGTGTCGACATTGGCGACGATGCTCTTGATCCGGTCCTTGTCGACCGAATTGAGCAGGCCCTCGGCCGCCTTCAGCGTGCTGTCGAGTCGGCCCGACACATTTTGCAATTGCTCCGAAAGCGAGCTCACGGCGGACAGGAATTTATCGATGCCGTCCGAATTCTTGGCCAGCGCGTTGGAGAAGGTCTCGACGTTCTTGACTGTCTGCGTCAGCGGTCCGCGAACATCCTTGGTGAAGCCTTCCAACTCGGAAAGCACCTTGTCGGCACGCGTGAAGATGTTCTGCGCCGTCTGCAGCAGGTTGGTCACGGCCGACGGATTGGCGACGATCTCCGGAACCCTGCCTTCTTTCTCGGCCTGGTCGAGCAGCTTCACTTCCTTTGGATCGGCGCCTTTCAGCTCGATATTGGCCTGGCCGGTGAGGCCGGCGAGCCCGATATCGGCCTGCGTCGACTTGGTGATCGGCGTCATGCGGTCGATCTCGGTATCGGCGATGGCGACCGTCGGGTTGTCGACATCGATATAGACCCGTTTGACGTCGCCCACCTTGACGCCGTTGAACAGCACGAAGCTGCCGCGGCCAAGGCCCGAAGCCGAGCCCGGGATGCGCACGCGCAACAGCGTCGTCTCGCCACGCTCGCCGATCGCGGCCGTCCAGTAGACGAAGGCGAAGGCCGCGAGGATCGCGGCCAGCGTGAAAATGCCGACAATGACGTAGTTGGCTCTGGTTTCCATTACCTCACTTATGGCTATGCGCGAGCCGCAAGATCAAGTTGCCGGGCGCGTTTTCCGCGGAAATAGGATTTTACCCACGGCTCCTCGCTTTTCAGCATGTCGTCGATCGTGCCTTCGACCAGCACCCTCTTCTTACCGAGCACCGCCACGTGGTCGCAGGCGGTGAACAGCGTGTCGAGGTCGTGCGTGACCATGTAGACAGTCAAATCCATCGTATCGCGCAGCTTGACGACCAATTCGTCGAATTCGGCCGCGCTGATCGGATCGAGGCCCGAGGTCGGCTCGTCGAGGAAGACGATGTCCGGATCGAGCGCCAGCGCGCGAGCCAACGCCGCGCGCTTGATCATGCCGCCCGACAGCTCGGAAGGGAATTTCTGCGCTGCGTCCGGCGGCAGCCCGACCAGCTCGACCTTGAGCATGGCGAGCTCGTCCATCAGCTTCTTCGGCAGGTCGAGATACTCGCGCATCGGCACCTGCACGTTTTCCAGCACTGTCAGCGCCGAAAACAGCGCGCCGTGCTGGAACAGGACGCCGAGCCGCATGTCGATGCGCAGGCGCTCGATCTCGCTTGCCTTGTCGACGTCGACGCCGAACAGCCTGATGGTTCCCGATTGCTTCGGCATAAGCCCGAGGATGGTGCGCAGCAACACCGACTTGCCGGCGCCCGAGGCGCCGACGAAGCCCAGGATCTCGCCGCGCTCGATATCGAGCGAAAGCTTATCGAGGACCAGCTTGTCTTCGATGGCAACGGTGACGTCACGGACCGAAAGCACGATCTCGCTCTGGTCCGCGTTCTGCGCCGTCTTGACCCCGTTGCCGCTTGCAACCGCCATCTCAAAACCCGATCGATGCGTAAAACATGGCGAAAAGCCCGTCGAGGATGATGACGACGAAGATCGACTTCACCACCGACGCGGTCACGTGCTGGCCGAGCGATTCGGCGCTGCCGCCGACCTTCATGCCCTCGACCGAAGCGATGGTGCCGATGATCATGGCCATGAACGGCGCCTTGATCAGCCCGGCAAAAATGGTGCTGAGGTCGATGGCGACCCGCAGCCGATCGATGAATGCCGCCGGTGGAATGTCGGAATAGAGCCAGGCGGCGATGATGCCGCCGCCGAGCGCGGCGAAATTCGCGATGATCGTCAAGCACGGCAGCGCAATCACCAAGGCGACGAGCCGCGGAAACACCAGCACGCCGATCGGGTTCAACCCGATCACCTTCAGCGCGTCGACCTCCTCGCGCATCTTCATCGAGCCGATCTCGGCGGTGATGGCGCTGCCCGAGCGGCCGGCCAGCATGATCGCGGTCATCAGCACGCCAAGTTCGCGCAGGATCAGCACGCCGACGAGGTCGACGACGAAAATGTCGGCACCGAAATAGCTGAGCTGATAAGCGCCTTGCTGGGCGACGATGGCGCCGACGATGGCCGACATCAGCACCACCACGGGAATGGCGCCGACGCCCATGCGGTCGATCTGGTTGAAGATTGCTGCCGGATTGACGGCATGGCCGCGGCCGAGCTTCATCTGCGCGCCGCGGATGGTGGCGCCGAGGATGTTCATCGAGGCCAGAAAATCGTCGCGCATCTCGTAGACGCGGCGGCCGACCAGCTCCAGCGCGCGCAGGATGATGTTGGGCGGTCCGGCCGGCCCCGATTCGGGTTCGCGACGCACCGCGTCGCCCACCGCGCCGAGCAGGATTGAGGCGATCTCGCTCTGCCCCTGCACATGGACTTCAACGCCTTTCTTCTCGAAAGCGCTCGCCAGCCGATCGATCAGCCAGGCGCCGGCCGTGTCCATCTTCTCGATCTGCGAAAGGTCGAGCATCAGCTTCTTGGCGCTGTTGCGGTTTTCGATCTTGCGCATCTCCGCATCGACCGATGCCACGGTCCGCGTCGTCCAGACACCCGAGAAAGCGCAGCCGAGCACGTCGCCTTCCTCGCCGACGATAATGCGCGGCTGGTGATTGGCATCACCGGCGGGCGTGCGGCTTGCGTCGCGTTTGCGGATGGTCAACATGGCGTCCTGTTTAGCGTGACGGGACTGGCGTGTCGATTTGCCGGGAGACCGGGTTGCTCAGCCGGAGAAGAAAAATATGGCGCGTGTCATTTCGGTCGAGGCGGAGCGATTCCCCATCGCGGGCACCTTCACCATATCGCGCGGATCGAAAACCGAGGCCGAAGTCATCACCGTGACGATCGCCGAGAACGGACATGTCGGGCGCGGCGAATGCGTGCCCTACAGGCGCTACGGCGAGACGATGGAAGGCGTGCGCGCCGCAATCGAGGCGATGCGCGGCCAGATCATCGACGGCATCGGCCGCACCGCCTTGCTCGCGGCCATGCCGGCCGGAGCGGCCCGCAATGCCATCGACTGCGCCTTGTGGGATCTCGAAGCCAAGCTGGGCGCCAGGCCGGTGGCGGACGGGATCGGGGTCGTTTCGCCTAGGCGCTTGAAACCGCCTACACGCTGTCGCTCGCCGAACCTGACGCGATGGCGGCGCAGGCCCGCACCGCTGCCTCGCGACCGCTGCTCAAGGTCAAGATCGGCGGCGACAACGACGCGGCAAGGATTCGCGCCGTGACGCAAGCCGCCCCGCAAAGCCGCATCATACTCGACGCCAACGAGGGCTGGACCGATAACAACATCGTCGAGAATCTCGCATTCGCAGCCGAGCACGGCATAGTGCTGATCGAGCAGCCGCTGCCGGCCGGCCGTGATGGCATCTTGCGCGAAATCGCGCATCCCGTGCCGATCTGCGCCGACGAAAGCGTGCACGAGGCAAAGAACCTCGAAGCGCTGGTCGGCCTCTATGACGTCGTCAACATCAAGCTCGACAAAACTGGCGGACTGACCGAAGCGCTGATCCTTCGCGACCGTGCCCGCGACCTGGGTTTCGGCATCATGGTCGGCTGCATGGTCGGCACGTCGCTCGCCATGGCGCCGGCAGTGCTCTTGGCTCAAGGCGCCGATTTCGTCGACCTCGACGGGCCGCTGCTCTTGGCGCACGACCGCGAACCGGGTCTCGTCTACCAGGGCTCGCTGGTCTCACCGCCTCAGCCGGCGCTGTGGGGCTGACCGCGCGGCAAGCCCGATCAGCGCGAGGCCGATGATCGCGATCGGGATCATCGCCAGGAACCCGTCGACGCCAAGATGATCGTAGAGCGGGCCGGAGACCAACGTGACCGCGGCCATGAAGAAGCCGTTGAAGAAATAGGCGATGCCTTGCGCGGCGCCCGTGCGCTCTTCGGAAACCGTTTCGCCGATCATCTTCTGCAGGCCGATCAGCACCATCGCCACCGAAACCGCATGCAGCGTCTGGACGCCGAAGAAGCCGACGACGCCGAGCCCCAGCGGCCAGACCAGCGGAAAGGCGGCCCATCGCAGGATCGAGCCGATGCCGGCGATCACCATCACCCTGACGACGGAAACGGAGGCGAAAATGCGGTTGAAGAACAAGAACATGCAGACCTCGGCAACCACGCCCCAGGCCCACAGCAGGCCCACGACGGAATCGCTGATGCCGATCGACTTCCAGTAGATCGACACGAAGCCGTAAAGAAAGGCGTGGCTGGCGGTGATGATGCCGACACCCAGCGTGAAATAGAGGAAATAGGCGTTGAAGAGGCTTGGCGCCGAATGCTGAATGTCGGTCGCCGATAATGGCGACGCCTTGCGAGGCTTGCCCATCCGCGGCGCCCACAAACCCGCGGCAAGCGCTGCGGCAAGGGCCACAAAGATGATCGCCGGAACTGCTTGCGGGCCGGTGGCCGCCAGGATGAAGCCGCCGACTATATTGGCGCAGAAATAGGAGATCGAACCCCATTTGCGCATGGCGGTGTAGTTGGAGCCGAAGCGGCGGACGCCCGACAGAGCCAGCGAATCGGCCATCGGCGAATGCGGCGTCCAAGGGATCGAAAGCAACAGCGAGATGGCCAGCACGCCCGCATAGGTGGCCGGCAGGAAATAGCCGGCCGAAATGATCATCGTCGCCGCGACCAGCGTGATATAGACATTGGCGCGGTCCTTCGCCCGGTCGGCAAACGCGGTGAGCATCGGGGTCGTCACGACGCGCAGGAACATCGGCGCCGCCAGGATGACGGCGATCTGTTCGGCGTGGAAGCCTTTCGCCTCCAGCCAGAGCGGAAAATAAGGCAGATGGGTCCCCTGCGACACGAACAATGTCGCGAAGATCAGGCTCATGCGCAGTTCGAAATGGGCGGGCTTGACGAGTTGCTCAGGCGAAAGTGGCGGTAGCGACATGAATCGATCCAATTACGCTGCATTCCACGACCGCAACGCGTTTCGATCCCTATCACGCGGCAAGGCGCGGCGGAACCGCCTGGACCAGTCGATCTGGCCAAAGCTGTTGAAAGACAAGGAACCTCGGAGCCGGAAAGGCGCTCAGGCAGCCTTGACCGCCCTGCCCTTGAGATCGATGAGATCGAGCACCGGCGCGTCCTTGCCGGCCGGAACTTCGGGCAGCACATGCGCCCAGGTCAGGATCTCCATGCGGCCGTCGAAATGCTCGGCCACCGCGGTGCAGCTTTCCACCCAGTCCCCGGTGTTGATGTATTGCACGTCGCCATAGCTTTCGATCGCGGCGTGATGGATGTGGCCGCAGATCACGCCGTCGACATGCGAGCGCCGCGCTTCCTCGGAGAGCACCGTCTGGAACGATCCGATGAAGTTCACCGCCTTCTTCACCTTGACCTTCGCCCAGGAAGAGAACGACCAGTAAGGCAGGCCGAGCAGGTGGCGCAGTCTCGTCACGAGGCGATTGACCAGCATTGCCGTGTCATAGGCGTAGTCGCCGAGGTAAGCGAGCCAGCGCTGATTGTGCACCACAGTGTCGAACTGGTCGCCATGGATGACGAGAAGCCGCCTGCCGTCGGCGGTCTCATGAATGGCGCGGTCGGCAACGACGATGCCGCCGAAATGCACCCCCTGGAACTGGCGGGCGAATTCGTCGTGGTTGCCGGCGATGTAGGTGATCGAGGCGCCCTTGCGCGCCTTGCGCAGCAACTTCTGCACCACGTCGTTATGGCTCTGCGGCCAATGCCAGCTGCGCCGCAGGCGCCAGCCGTCAACGATGTCGCCGACCAGGTAGATGGTATCGGCGTCATGGTGGCGCAGGAAATCGATCAGGAAATCGGCCTTGGCCGCTTTCGAGCCGAGATGCACGTCGGAAATGAACATGGTGCGAAAAGTGCGGGGCTCTGGACCGGACATCGCGATTTCCACCTTTCTTTGGCGTGCTATGCCTCGATTCATGCAACAACCGTATGACGGTTGCGGTTGGTCCAGCCTAGGCGCTAGCTTGCCGCCCTCGAAAAAGGAGAAATCAGCATGGATCTCGGCATTCGCGGCAAGAAGGCCATCGTCTGCGCCTCGAGCAAGGGACTGGGGCGCGGCTGCGCGATTGCGCTGGCCGAAGCCGGCGTCGACCTTGTCGTCAACGGCCGCAACGCCGAGCTGTTGGCGAAGACGGCGCAGGAAATCCGCGAAAAATTCGGTGTCGAGGTGATCGAGATCGCGGGCGACGTCTCGAAGCCGGAAGTGCAGAAGGCATTGCTTGCCGCCTGCCCCGCCCCCGACATCCTGGTCAACAACAATGGCGGCCCGCCGCTTCGCGATTTCCGCGAGCTCGACCGCGCGAAAATCCTCGAAGGCGTGACGCAGAACATGGTGACGCCGATCGAGCTGATCCAGGCGGTCATCGACGGTATGGCCAAGCGCGGCTTCGGCCGCATCGTCAACATCACATCGCTGTCGGTCTATGTGCCGATCCCGGGCCTCGACCTGTCGTCGGGCGCCCGCGCCGGCCTGACCTCGTTCCTTGCCGGCGTGGCCCGCACGGTGATCGACCGAAACGTCACCATCAACAGCCTATTGCCCGGCAAGCTCGACACCGACCGGTTGCGAGGCCCGCACGAAGCCGGCACGCCGGAAGACCCCGCAGCGGCCGCCGCGCGCAAGGCCCGCATCAGCGCCGACGTACCGGCAAAGCGCCTCGGCACGCCGGAAGAGTTCGGCCAGATCTGCGCCTTCCTGTGCTCGGTTCATGCCGGCTATCTCACTGGACAGAACATCCCGGTCGACGGCGGCCTCTACGTCAGTGCGTTCTGACGAGCTTCGTCAATCCGCCGCAAGTTTCCGAGCCAACAGGCTGAAATGGATTGATTATCTTCGCCTCGGCATCGTGAATGCCAGGGCCGACATTTGGCGTCGCGAAGAATCGCCGCTGCATGCTAAAAGGCTCGAAAGCAAGAAGCGCAGGAGGGCCGCGAATGGACGGCGAGAGCAAGAAAACGGCCCGATCGGACCTCGATGAGGCCGCGCTCTTCTTTCACAAGCACCCCACCCCGGGAAAGCTCGAGATCCAGGCGACCAAGCCGCTGGGCAACCAGCGGGATCTCGCGCTTGCCTATTCGCCGGGCGTTGCCGCTCCTTGTCTCGAGATCCGGGACGATCCGGCGGCCGCCGCCGACTACACGGCGCGCGCCAACCTCGTCGGCGTTGTCTCCAACGGCTCGGCGGTGCTTGGGCTGGGCAATATCGGCCCGCTCGCCTCCAAGCCGGTGATGGAAGGCAAGGCGGTGCTGTTCAAGAAATTCGCCGGCATCGACGTCTTCGACATCGAGATCGATGCTCCCGAGATCGAGCGCATGGTCGAGACGGTGGCCGCGCTCGAGCCGACCTTCGGCGGCATCAATCTCGAGGACATCAAGGCGCCTGAATGCTTCGAGGTCGAGGAACGGCTGAAGGCCCGCATGGGCATTCCGGTTTTCCATGACGACCAGCATGGCACGGCAATCATCGTCGCCGCCGCGGTGCTCAACGGGCTGGAATTCGCCGGCAAATCGATCTCCGACATCAAGATCGTCACGTCCGGCGCGGGCGCTGCGGCGCTCGCCTGCCTCAACCTTTTGGTCTCGCTCGGGGCCAAGGTCGAAAATATCTGGGTCACCGATCGTTTCGGCGTCGCCTACAAAGGCCGGGTCGAGGAGATGGACCGCTGGAAAGACCCTTATGTGAAGGACACCCAGGCGCGCACGCTGACCGATGTCATCCCCGGCGCCGACGTCTTTCTCGGCCTGTCCGCCGCAGGCGTGCTGAAGCCAGAACTCCTGCAGCACATGGCGCCGAAGCCGCTGATCCTGGCGCTCGCCAACCCGACGCCGGAGATCATGCCTGAGGTGGCGCGCGCGGCACGGCCCGACGCCATGATCTGCACCGGGCGCTCCGATTTTCCCAATCAAGTCAATAACGTGCTCTGCTTTCCTTACATTTTCCGCGGCGCGCTGGATTGCGGGGCGAGCGCCATCAACGAGGAGATGAAGATGGCCGCGGTCAGAGCGATCGCGGCGCTGGCCCGCGAGGAGCCATCGGACGTCGCCGCCCGCGCCTATTCCGGCGAGACGCCGGTCTTCGGCCCGGACTTCCTGATCCCCTCGCCCTTCGATCCGCGGCTCATCCTGCGCATCGCGCCGGCGGTGGCGAGAGCCGCCTGCGACACCGGCGTGGCGACGCGGCCGATCTCCGATTTCGCGGCCTATGTCGACAAGCTCAACCGCTTCGTCTTCCGCTCTGGCCTGGTGATGAAACCGGTGTTCTCCTCGGCCAAGGCCGCCAGCGCCAAGCGCGTCATCTACGCCGACGGCGAGGACGAGCGCGTGCTGCGGGCGGCACAGGTAGTCCTGGAGGAAGGCATCGCCGAGCCGACACTGATCGGCCGTCCGCATGTCGTGGAAGTCAGGCTGAAGCGTTACGGCCTGCGCATCCGGCCGGGCGTCGATTTCGGCCTGATCAATCCGGAGGACGATCCGCGCTACCGGCACTATGTCGATCTGCTGATCGAACTCGCCGGCCGCCGCGGTATAACGACGGAAGCCGCCCGCACCATGGTGCGCACCAACAACACGGTGATCGCCGCCCTTGCGTTGAAGCGCGGCGATGCGGATGCGATGATTTGCGGGCTCGAAGGCCGCTTCGAGCGACATCTGCGCAATGTCACGCTGATCATCGGGCCGCGTCCCGGCATCAAGGACCGCGATCTCTCGACGCTGTCGATGCTGATCTCGCAGCGCGGCATCATCTTCCTCACCGACACCCATGTCTCCGTCGATCCGACGGCGGAGGAGATCGCCGAGATGACGGTGCTGGCGGCGGAAGAAATCCAGCGCTTCGGCATCGAGCCGAAGGCAGCATTGCTGTCGCATTCGGATTTCGGCTCGCGCGATTCGCCCGGCGCGCTCAAGATGCGCGAGGCCGCTGCCATCCTCGCCCGCATCGCGCCGGAGCTGCAGTGCGATGGCGAGATGCATGCCGACTCGGCTCTTTCCGAGCATCTGCGCCAGCGCGTCTACCCGCATTCGCGGCTGAAAGGGGAAGCCAATCTGCTGGTGTTCCCGAACCTCGATTCGGCCAACATCACGCTGACGGCGCTGCGTGCCATGATGGACGCGCTGCATGTCGGGCCGATCCTGCTCGGCACCGACAAGCCCGCGCACATCCTGACCCCTTCTGTGACGTCGCGCGGCGTGGTCAACATGACGGCACTGGCGGTGGTCGAGGCGGCGCACAAGGCGCAGGCGCTCGCCCCGATCTGAGTTCAGGGTGAGCTCTGGGTTGTGCGAGCTCGCGCCAGCGGAATTGTGTTTGGCTAGTAAGCTAGGGAACAGTTAACCACGAACGCGGTAGCCTTCCACCGGCAATCGGGATTCCAGGCGAATGAAGGGGTTGAAGCTGACGCACCTTGCTGCGCTGCTTGCAGCGTTGGCGGCGTCGGCTGTCGCTGTGACCGAGCCGCAGGCCGCTTCTCGCACCTGCCGCCAGCTCGAAGCGGAGCTTGCAGCCACGCGCGGCGGTGGCGGCGGTCCGGGACTGATCCGCAAATATGACGACGCGATCGCCCGCCAGCGCGAGCAGCTGGCCAAGGCGCGCGGCCGCGCCGGTGATGCCAATTGCGGCTTCGCGCTGTTTTCGCGCATTGCCGGCCAATGCGCGGCGATCAATGCCTCGATAGAGCGCATGAACACCAATCTCGACATCTTGCAGGCCAAGCGCCAGCGGCTGGCCGGCGGCGGCACGCGGCGCGACCGCAGCCGCATTCTTGCGGCGCTCGACGCCAATGGCTGCCGCGATGATGAAGTCGAGCCGCCTCGCGCCCCGATCCAGGAGGCCGCCCGCAACAATGGTGGCGGCAATCTGTTCGAGCAGCTCTTCGGCCGTGGCGACGAGGAGATCGCTACGCTCCACACGCCTGAAGCGCTTCCGCCAGACGATCCCAGCCGGCGCAACATCCGCCGGGTGATCAACCAACCCGACGGCATGGACCTGCCGAGAATGAACGGCGAGTTCCGCACCGTCTGCGTGCGCACCTGCGACGGCTATTTCTTCCCGATGTCGAACGCCGCCTCTCTTGGCGATTTCGAGCGCGATCAGAAGAATTGCGAATCGAGCTGCCCCGGCACCGAGATGCAGGTCTTCTACACGCGCGGCATGGACGATGACGCCGGCAACATGACGTCCTCGGCGACCGGCCGTCCCTACAGCGAGCTGCCGACGGCCTATCTCTACAAGCAGGCAAACTACTCGCGGCCGCCGCAATGCGGCTGCAACGCCCAGGCCGAAAACTTCTTGATCATAGGCGGTAATCCGCCCAATCCGGAGCAGCCGCAGCCGGACAGCGGGGCGACGATCCTCGTGCCGGCGCCGGCGGCCAAGCTCGATGCTGGCGCCGATCCCGAAACGCTCGCCAACGCTGCAGGCGGGCTCGACCGCGCGGCTATCAAGCAGCTGACCGCCAAGGTGCCGGCGTCACCGGTTTCGGCCCTGCCGCCGGAACAGCGCAAGGTCAGGGTCGTCGGGCCAGCGTTCCTTCCCGACCCATCAGCGGCAATAGATCTGCAAGCTCCGGCCCGGAAGACCGCCCGGTAAGGGCGAGCCGCAGCGGCATGAACAGCGGCTTGCCCTTGCGGCCCGTCGCTTCCCTGATCTTGCCGGTCCAATCCTTCCAGACCGTGCCGTTCCAAGGCTCTTCCGGCAACAGGTCGAACGCCTGGTGGAGGAAGTCACGGTCCTCGCCGGAAAATTCTGCCGGCTCCTGCGGCCCGTCGCTCAGGATTCGCCACCAGGCGACAGCGTCGGACAAACGGTCGATGTTGCCGCGCACCGCGAGCCAGAAGGGCTCGGCCCTGTCGCCGGAAATGCCAAGCACAATCAGCCGGTCGCGCGCCTCCTCGAACGGCATTTGGTGCATCAGCGTGCGATTGAGCACGAAAAGCTCGTCGGGATCGAACTTGGCGGCAGACTTGGATGTCGCGGCCGGGTCGAAATGGCTGGCGAGCTCGTTGAGATCGTGCGCTGCCGTGACATTTTCCGATGTGCCAACGAGCACGGCCAGCGAGGCGACAGCCATCGGCTCGATGCCGTCCTCGCGCAGGCTTTCTATCGACAGCGCGCCGGTGCGCTTCGACAGCCCCTCACCCGACACGGTGGTCAAGAGATTGTGATGACCGAACACCGGCGGCTCAGCGCCCAGCGCCTGGAACAAGGCGATCTGCACGCCGGTGTTGGTGACGTGGTCGTCGCCGCGTATGACATGGGTGACGCCCATCTCGATGTCGTCGACCACCGAAGGCAGTGTGTAGAGATAAGTGCCGTCCTCACGCACCAGGACTGGGTCCGACAGTGAGGCGAGATCGACGGTCTCCTCGCCGCGCACAAGGTCGTTCCAGTGCACCTCGGTCCGTTCCGGCTGCAGCGGGTCGCCGGTGAAGTTCGGCAGAAGAAAGCGCCAGTGCGGCCGGCGCCCGTCGGATTCGTATTCGGCCACCTGCTCCGGCGTCAGCGTCAATGCCTCGCGGCCATAGACCGGCGGCAGGCCGCGCGTGCGGCGCACCTTGCGGCGCAGGTCGAGCTCCTCCGGCGTTTCGTAGCAGGCATAAAGCACGCGCGCCGCCTTCAGCCGCTCCACCGCGGCGTCATAGACTTCAAAGCGACGCGACTGATATTCGGTAACGTCGGGAAAAATGCCGAGCCAATGCAGGTCATAGAGAATTGAATCGGCGAATTCCTGCGTCGAACGGGCAACGTCTGTATCGTCGAAGCGCTGGATGAAGCGGCCCTTGTTGTTCATAGCGAAGAGCCAGTTGAACAGCGCGGTGCGGGCATTGCCGATGTGGATGCGGCCGGTCGGCGACGGGGCGAAACGAACTGTAACTGTCATGAGCGGGGCGTAGCGAATGCTTCCAGGCTTGACAAGACACGCCCCCGCGCAGGGCAACAGATAGTGCAAGCCAGCTAAAATGAAAAGCCGCTCGCCGGGCCCGGCTCCGGGCAACCCGGCGACCGTCCGCAAGGACCGTCAAATAAACGCTTTTCGAAGCGCCTTTCTGTCCCCGTTATCCACATATGTGACACACAACATGTTGGGGTCGCAAAACCTATAAAAACGAATCCTTGACGGGTCAGAACGAGTCGCTTTTTATAGGCCATGCGCTCCTGTTGCGGGCGTGACCGGAGAGTTCAGAGGCCGGTCTTTTTTCCCGGATTTTGTGCGTTTTGCCCACATTTCCGCCCGTTCACGAGGCCGGCGGAAGCGTTGGGAATGATGGGGCTTGGGTGGGCGAAAGGGAGAATTGTCGGGCTGGAAAAAATGATCTGTTAACACTATATTTAGTGTTTGCAGGCAGGCTCGACCCTAGATAGTGTGAACCTCCCTCTTCCGAGGGAATCGACAAAGTTTCAGTTTTGAGGGACCCGCGGGTCGGCCTGCAGCCTGGGTGAGCGCCTGGAAGGGCGTTTGCTTGTCTGCACGGTGCTGCCCGCGACGAGGAGAATGCCGGCGTCGCCTGCGATGCCGGCAAACGGCGGACCGTGCTTTTCGCCTGGCGGGGCAGCAATCCCTGGGGAAAAGCGCTATATGTAGACAAAAGGGACCGGACCAATGCGCATCGAGCGTCGCTTCACCAAGCCAGACCAAGCAGGTCAAGAAGGGGCAGCTTACGCGGAGATCGAATTCCGCAAGGCCCTGTCGGAGATCAAGAATCCCGACGGCTCGGTGGTGTTTCGCCTCGATAACATCGATGTGCCGGCGCAGTTCAGTCAGGTCGCGGCCGACATCCTGGCCCAAAAATATTTCCGCAAGGCCGGCGTCCCGGCGCGCCTGAAGAAGGTCGAGGAGAACGACGTCCCCTCCTTCCTGTGGCGTTCGGTTGCCGACGAGGCCGAACTCGCCAAGCTCCCCGAGGCCGAGCGCTATGGTTCGGAAACCGATGCTCGCCAGGTCTTCGACCGGCTGTCCGGCACCTGGACCTATTGGGGCTGGAAGGGCGGCTACTTCAAGTCCGAAGAAGATGCCCGCGCTTTCCGCGACGAGCTTGCCTATATGCTGGCCACTCAGCGCGTGGCGCCGAACTCGCCGCAATGGTTCAACACCGGCCTGCACTGGGCCTATGGCATCGACGGGCCGAGCCAGGGTCACTTCTATGTCGACCCCTTCACCGGCAAGCTGACCAAGTCGAAGTCGGCTTACGAGCATCCGCAGCCGCATGCCTGCTTCATCCAGAGCGTTCAGGACGACCTCGTCAACGAGGGCGGCATCATGGACCTGTGGGTGCGTGAGGCGCGCCTGTTCAAATACGGCTCCGGCACCGGCTCGAACTTCTCGATGCTGCGCGGCGAAGGCGAGAAGCTGTCCGGCGGCGGCCGCTCGTCCGGCCTGATGAGCTTCCTCAAGATCGGCGATCGCGCGGCGGGCGCCATCAAGTCGGGCGGCACCACGCGCCGCGCCGCCAAGATGGTCATCGTCGACGCCGACCATCCCGACATCGAGGACTTCATCGACTGGAAGGTCAATGAGGAGCAGAAGGTCGCCTCGCTGGTGACCGGCTCGAAGATCGTCAAGAAGCACCTCGAAGCGATCATGAAGGCCTGCGTCAATTGCGAAGGCAATGGCGACGACTGCTTCGATCCGGCCCTCAACACCGCGCTGAAGCGCGAGATCAAGGCGGCCAAGAAGGACGCCGTGCCGGAGAACTACATCTATCGCGTCATCCAGTTCGCCCGCCAGGGCTACACCTCGATGTCGTTCAAGACCTACGACACCGACTGGGACTCTGACGCCTATCTCACCGTTTCCGGCCAGAACTCCAACAACTCGGTGTCGCTGAAGGACAATTTCCTGCGCGCCGTCGAGGCCGACGGCGACTGGCAGCTCACCGCCCGCAAGGATGGCAAGGTGCTGAAGACGCTGAAGGCGCGGGATCTGTGGGAAAAGATCGGTTATGCCGCGTGGGCGTCCGCCGATCCCGGCCTGCATTTCAACACGACGATGAACGACTGGCACACCTGCGCCTCCGCCGGTGCGATCCGGGCCTCCAACCCATGCTCGGAATACATGTTCCTCGACGACACGGCCTGCAATCTCGCCTCGATCAACCTCCTGCCCTACCGCAAGGAAGACGGCACGATCGACATCGCCGCTTACGAGCACACCGTTCGGCTGTGGACCGTCGTGCTCGAGATCTCCGTGATGATGGCGCAGTTCCCGTCCAAGGAGATCGCCAAGCTCTCCTACGACTACCGCACGCTCGGCCTCGGCTACGCCAACATCGGCGGCCTGTTGATGACGTCCGGCATTCCCTACGACTCCGACGAGGGCCGCGCGATCTGCGCCGCGCTCACCGCCATCATGACCGGAACCGCCTATGCGACCTCGGCCGAAATGGCTTCCGAGCTCGGCGCCTTCCCGGACTATGACCGCAACGCCCAGAACATGCTGCGCGTCATGCGCAACCACCGCCGTGCCGCCTATGGCGACAAGGATGGCTACGAGAAGCTCGCCGTCAATCCGGTGCCGCTGGTCGCCTCCGACCTGAAGCAGCAGGCGCTGGCCGAGCATGCCCGCGCCGCCTGGGATCGCGCCATCGAGCTCGGCGAGGAGCATGGCTATCGCAACGCGCAGGCGACCGTCATCGCGCCGACCGGCACGATCGGCCTGGTCATGGACTGTGACACCACCGGCATCGAACCCGACTTCGCGCTGGTGAAGTTCAAGAAGCTCGCCGGCGGCGGCTACTTCAAGATCATCAACCGCGCGGTGCCGGAAGCACTGCGCACGCTCGGCTATTCCGAAAGCCAGATCGCCGAGATCGAGGCCTATGCCGTCGGCCATGGCAACCTCAACCAGGCGCCCGGCATCAACCCGTCTTCGCTGAAGGCCAAGGGCTTCACCGATGAGAAGATCGCGGCGCTGAATGCGGCGCTGAAGTCGGCCTTCGACATCAAGTTCGTGTTCAACCAGTGGACGCTCGGCGCCGATTGGGTGAAAGAGACGCTCGGCTTCACCGACGAGCAGCTTTCCGACTTTTCCTTCGAGATGCTGCCGGCGCTGGGCTTCTCCAAGAAGGACATCGACGCGGCCAACATCCATGTCTGCGGTGCGATGACGCTCGAAGGGGCGCCGTTCCTCAAGGCCGAGCACCTGCCAGTGTTCGACTGCGCCAGCCCCTGCGGCAAGATCGGCAAGCGCTCGCTGTCGATCCAGAGCCACATCCTGATGATGGCCGCGGCGCAGCCCTTCATCTCGGGCGCCATCTCCAAGACCATCAACATGCCGAACGAGGCGACGGTCGAGGACGCCAAGAACGCCTACATGCTGTCCTGGAAGCTGGCGCTGAAGGCCAACGCGCTCTATCGCGACGGCTCGAAGCTGTCGCAGCCGCTCAATGCCTCGCTGCTCGCCGACGGCGAGGAGGACGAGGACGAGGCGGTCGAGCAGCTGATTGCGGCGCCCGCCGCGCAGCGCGCCGTGCAGGTGACGGAAAAGATCGTCGAGCGCGTCATCGAGCGTCTCTACCGCGACCGCGAGAAGCTGCCGAACCGCCGCAAGGGCTACACGCAGAAGGCGGTCGTCGGCGGCCACAAGGTGTATCTCAGGACCGGCGAGTTCGACGACGGCCGCCTCGGCGAGATCTTCATCGACATGCACAAGGAAGGCGCCGCATTCCGCGCCATGATGAACAACTTCGCCATCGCCATCTCGCTCGGCCTGCAATATGGCGTGCCGCTCGACGAATATGTCGAGGCCTTCACCTTCACCAAGTTCGAGCCGGCCGGCATGGTGCAGGGCAATGACGCGATCAAGAACGCGACGTCGATCCTCGACTACGTGTTCCGCGAGCTTGCCGTGTCCTATCTCGGCCGCCACGACCTCGCCCATGTCGACCAGTCGGACTTCGACAAGACGGCGCTCGGCCGCGGCATCACCGAAGGCAAGGCGACGCCCTTCTCCAAGGGCCTCTATCGCGGTGCCTCGCCGGTGAAGCTGGTGTCGGCTGCCGGTTCGGACCCCAAGGGCTTTGGCGGCTCAGCCCCGACGACCGCCCCTACCCGCGCGGCGCCCACCGCCTTTGCCGGCTCCAACGTGCTGGCATTGAAGCCGGCAAGCGACGAGGCCCTTGCCTACAAGCGCGACTATGAGGAGCGCGCCAGGGAACTGGCCGAGGAGATGGTGGAAGAGGAAGCCGAGGCCGCCGGCGGCGCCGAGGCGTTCTTCACCGACGCCGCCGCCAACGAGGCCGCCGAGGCCAAGAAGCTAGCCGCCACCCGTCGCCAGCAGTCGCTGCTCCAGGGCTACACCGGCAACGAATGCTCGGAGTGCCACAACTTCACCATGGTGCGGAACGGCACCTGCGAGAAGTGCGACACGTGTGGTTCGACGAGCGGATGCAGCTGAGGCCCGATGCCGCCAAGGCTGACAGTCAGCGAAGTTATTCGCAAGCTGGAGGCCGATGGCTGGTATCTGGTTGCAACCAAATGCAGCCATCGCCAATATAGATCAAAGCCGGCCGCGTCATCGTGGCCGGCCGCACTGGCCTGATTGTCCAAGGCCTTCCATGATCGATCACATCACTCTCGAAGTGAGCGACCTCGAACAGAGCAAGCTCTTCTACGAAAAGGCTTTTGCGCCGTTGGGGTATCGCCTCGCTTTCGGCAAGGAAGGCGTGTTCTGGGCCTTCGATGTCGGCAATGGCTGCCTGTTCGAGATCCAGAGCACGGGCGAGACGCCGCCGCTCACCCATCTGCACGTCGCCTTCAGGGTGAAGAGCAAGGTGGAGGTCGATACGTTCTACCGCGCGGCGCTTGAGGCGGGTGCTGCGGACCACGGCGCGCCCGGGCCGCGTCCGCATTATGCCGAGAACTACTACGCCTGCTTCGTGCTTGATCCCGACGGTTACAACATCGAGGCGATGATCAACGAGGCGTGACGGGCGATGCCCTTCGGCTTCGTCATTCTAGGGCGGAGCAAGGAGCGAAGCGACGCAGCGCAGACCCTAGAATCCATGCCGTTACATCAAGGCGCTGCGGCGTTTCAGAATTCTGCACGCTGCGCCCTACGGCAATGGTCACGGCATGGGTCCTCGGGTCAAGCCCGAGGACGACGAAAGCGCGATGGACGGCCTCTCCTCAGCTCTTGTGGGGAGAAGGGAGCGCCGCCTTCAATCCTTGAACGTGATCCCGTATTTCGCGGCCTGTTCCTTCGGCATGTCGGCCAGCGCCCGGCGTACCGTGTAGCCACCATAGACGTCGCTGCCGTTGCGGATCATCCAGTCTTCGACATCGGCCTCGGCAACCGTCATGCGGTCGCCCATCTTGTACTGGTTGCCGTTGACGGGCTTGTCGGCCAGCAATCCGACGAAGCGGCCGTCGCTGAAAGCCACAAGCTGCATCCAGATATGCTCGGTGGCGCCGTTCTGGGTCAGCGGGAACTTGACCGTATAGGCGCCAGGCGTGCGGGCGGCCATCAACTCATGGAAGCGGGGTAGCGTCGAGTGGCCCTTGGCCTTAGCGCCCTGCATCGCCTCGTCGGTGGTTGAATAGGCGACCACATTGGCGTTGGGCGTATTGCTGCGCAGGTGCGAATTGAAAAATCCGTAGCCGACGGCGGCCACCACAGCGGCAGTGACAATCAGTTTGCGCATAGACCCCTCCAAGACGCGATCACGAACACGTTACCGGAAGGCCGTTGCCGCGCCGCTAAGGGAGACGGTGAGTCGATGGTTAGAGAAATCCTGAAATTACCGTCGATCGCCGCCCCGCGCCGGGTGAAGCATACGGCCTCAATTCGCGTCGGCTACCACCTCGCCGCCGCCCAGCCACCTGCGCCACTGCCGCTCGTCGCCGTGGAAGACATTGAGGTCGATGCGGCCGCTCACGCCATGCGACAGGCCGGAGCCCGAATATTGCCAGAACAGCCAGTTGCGGCCCGGATAGACCTTTGACGGATGGGCGGCCACCGCGCGCAGCCAGAACGGATAGTCGAGAAATGCACCACGCAGATTGTCGCGATAAAAATCCGGCGACGTGTAGATGATGGGCCGCTGGCCGTAGTGGCGCTCCAGCTTGTCCATGAACACCTGCATCTTCTCCAGCACCTTCTGGCGCGAAGGCCGGCGCTTGCAGGAGGACTCGCCGTTCCACTCGACATCGATGACCGGCGGCAGCGCGCCCTGGACTCGCGGCACGTTGCGGATGAACCAGTCGGCCTGCTCGCCGGCGGTGCGGCACCAGTAGAAGAAATGATAGGCGCCGCGCTTCAGCCCGGCGGCATCGGCGCCGCGCCAGTTTTTCATGAACATCGGATCGAGATGGTCGCCGCCGTCGGTCGCCTTGATGTAGGCGAAGTTGGCGCCCTGGGCGCGCAGCTTTTGCCAGTTGATATCGCCCTGCCAGCGCGACACGTCGACGCCATGGACGGCAAGGTGCCTGGGCGAGGCGCGCCCGAAATTGATCGGTTTGGCATCGCGAAAGGCATAGCGGGTAACAGGGCCAGCCAGCATCGCGGGCGCTGCGCGGGACAGCCGCTTCGGCGGCGAGACGAGTGCTGCGGCCTCGACCGGAGGCTCGACCGTATCCGGCAGGTCCGGCGCCGGGAATGCCACCGTCTCTTCCTCGGCCAAGCCAAAGGGACGCGAATTCTCGACGTCAAGACGCGAGTTCTCGCCCCCTGGACGCGCGTTGTCCTCGTCAACACGAGCATTCTGGTCGCCAGGCAGGGACGCCGGCGGCCTGATGCGCGCGGCGCCCGCCATGGAAACGGTCTCCACCGTCATCGCAGCGTCGGCGGTCTTCACTGCCTTCGTTACCGGCGCGCTCGGCCGCACGACCGAACTGGTCGTCTCGTTCGACGGCATCTGCAAGGCATCAACGCCCGAGGTAGACGAGCAGCCGGCAAGGCAAAGCCCTGCAAGCACGAAAATGACGACGCCAAAAATCCGCATCTTGACCTGTACGCAAAACAAAACAGACCGAGGGCCGAAACAGCGCCGCCGGAAGCCCCATTCCTAATGAGAAATTACCAACAAAGTTTGAATCAAAATTTACCTTTGGTTCGGCGGGGCGATTCGCCAGGCAAGCCGACAATAAAAGCTCCGCCTTTGTTTCCACGCAATTTCCGAACGGCACACCGCTTCTCGGTTTTCCTCGAATTGCTCAGCGCCTGAACACGCCAATCATCGGCCCGAGATTCCAGAAATCGTCGTTGCGGCCAATAGCCGGCGCATAGAGGCTGGAGATCGACCCGTCGAGGAAGAGCGCGTTGGGACAGTCGAGCTCGTCGCGGAACAGGCGCGCGAATTCGTGGAAAGTCACCACGTCGTTCGAGATGGCGAAGACGACGACGCCGTCGCCACGCACGCCGACGCCATCGCGGATTTTTCGCGAAGGGCTGTCGGCCTGGAATTTCGGATGCAGCTTTCCGTCGATCACCAGCATCGGCCCGGACTGGGTGGCATAGTCCACCTTCGGGGAACGCTTCAAATAATCCTTCGTCGCGCGAACGCCGGCCTTGCCGTCGCTAAGATAGAAGACGCCGTTGGGCTGCATCGAGAAATTGCCGGAGCCGGCCCCGGTCTTCGCCGACGCGATCTGCTGCCCGCGCTCGACATAGAGACCGACAGGCGCGAGATTGGGATGGTACATGCCGGCATTGATGCCGAAGAGCATGGTGCGTCCGGCCGCCTGCTGCGCGCTTCGAAGATTGTGCAGCGACTGGTAGAGCTTGCCGTCGGGATCCTTCCAGAACAGCTCGATCGAGTAATGCTTCGGGTCCGTCTCGCAGACGAGATAGGTCGCGGTCTCGAAGGTGTGATTGCGGCACGGCGGCAGCGCTGCGACCCATTGGCTCAGCCCCAGGCCCGCACCGACTACTGCCGGCACCGCCGATTTCACCAGCGCTGCCAGCAACGGCAGCGATTGCAGCAGCGTTGCAATGTCCATAGGCGCACCCGAAGCAAGGTTCAGGTGCCGGTATAGCGGATTCGGTGAAAGCCTCTAGCTCAGCCAGCCGACGGCGACGCCGATCAGCAGCACGACGCCGAGCAGGCCGCGATAGATGACGAAGGGCCAGGCGGAAAAGCGCTCGAGCACGCGCATCAGTCCCCATATGGCGAAGAAGGCGGAAATCGAAGCGACGACGAGGCCGACCGCCAGGACTGACCAGCCATAAGCGCCGAGGTGAATCTTGTGCAGTTCCCAAAGCTCCTTCAGGCCGGCCAACGCGATGGCCGGCAGGCCGAGCAGGAAGGAGAGCCGCGCCGCCTCCGGGCGGGCATAGCCAAGGCCCAGCGCCGCCGTCAGCGTCGATCCCGAGCGCGACACGCCGGGAATGAGCGCGCCGACCTGGGCCACGCCGACGAGCAAGGCGTCGAGCACGGACACCTTGTCCAGGGTCAGCCTGTGGCGGGCATAGATTTCCGAGAGCGCAAGCAGCACGGCCATGGCGATGCAGGCCCAGCCGATCACGGCAAGCCCGCGCAGCGGCGAGTTGCAGGCATTGAGCACGCTGGATAGCGCAAGGCCGGCGATGACGATCGGAACGGTGGCAAGCACGATGCCGATCGCCAGGCGGAAATAGCGGTTGGCATAATCGCGGCGCGTGAGCGCCGCCAGCGACCCCACCGCGACTTCCCTGACATCGCTCCAGAAATAGCTGATCACCGCGGCAAGGGCCGCGAGTTGCATAGCCGCAGAAAAGGCCGAGCCCGGGTCCTGCCAGCCAAGCACGGCGGGCACGACGCGCATATGCGCCGTCGAAGAGATCGGCAGCAGTTCGGTGATGCCTTGCACGATGCCGAGAAACGCCACCTTGGCGTAGCCCAGGCTTACGAAGCCGGTGTCCAATCCCTGCGTGCAGACGTCCGTCATCCCTGTCCTTTCCCCGGCGAAAAATGAATTGTTATGCGCAAAGCCCCTCAAGGGCAGGCTTAGCCTCATGGTACGGCGAAGCCAATTCACGGATTTGTAAGGTGCCGCTTATCCTGCTTGACAACAGGCGCTTCCATATTATCATCCGCTAATCTTACACTGTAAGGCAGATCGGAGGAGGACTAGCATGTCGACTGCCGCCCTCTCGGAACTGCAGCCGGTCGTCCCGCCGGTGTCGCACCATCCGGAAATCGGGATCGAGGAGGTCTCGCGTGATTTGAGCCGCGCCATCGAGCGCGCAGAGGTCAATGCCTGGCTCGATCTCTACGATGCCGCGCCCACGGAATTCGCCGCGCGGCACGGCTTGTCGCTCGCCCGCGACGGCGACCTCGTCTGGACCACCTGCACGACGATCCCTTTCATCCATTTCAACTGCGTGAAGAACATCGGCGTCGACGGCCCGGCCACGGAAGATCAGCTCGATTCGCTGCTGGCGCATTACCGCGCTGCCGGCATCTTGCGGCCGTGGTTCTGCACAAGCCCGCACACCGAGCCTTCCCGGCTGCGCTGCTGGCTGGAAGCGCGCGGGCTCCAGCATCAGAGCGGCTGGGAACGAATTTTTCGCGTCGCAACGCCGCTGCCTGCCGAGCCGCTGTTCCCGGCAGACGATCTGTCGGTCGAAGAGGTTACGTCCAAGACCGCTCCCGAATGGGCCTCCTTCATCGATGCGAAGTACAGGCTGCCCACCTCGCCCTGGCTCATCGCGCTGGTCGGCCGCGAGGGTTGGCGTCACTACATGCTGAAACGCGATGGCGCCGTGGCTGCCGTGCGTTCAATGTTCATCTCGGATGGCGCCGCCTGGAGCGGGATCGACGCCCCGGTGCCTGGCATCATGGCGCCGAGCTTCGACCTCGACGCCATGCTTGGCGAAAGGCTGGTCCGCGACGGCATAGCCGCCGGCGCAAGACTGTTCGTCGCCGACATCGAGGCGCCGCGCCCCGAACGCCACGGTCCGGCCTACCGCAACTACGCCCGGCTCGGCTTCAAAATTGCCTATCTCCGCAGTCATTACAGCTATTTGCCGGCGCATTCGAGCTGATCGGAAAGACCTAAAGCGCGTCAGTTCGGCGCGACGCGCTTTAGCGGTACAGCCATTGCTTCAGGCAGCTTCTGGCCACGATATGCGCCGGCGGCAGCACCGGCTGGTCGAAGCGGGAATCGTCGGCAGCCCTGTCGCGAGCCTTTTCCAAGAGCAGGCGAAGCTCGGCCGGGCGCACGCGGTCTCGCTCCATCACGAGTTGGATCATCGGGTCGTTCAAAAGCTCGTCCAGGGGGTTGCTGCTCTCGCTCATCCGTCGCCTCCTCGATGCCTTCCCGCGTGGCGCTTTAGATAGGCAGCCAATGATGGCCCGCCAATGACGCTTTGCCGGCTATCTCGTGAATCGAAGATGAAATTTTTGTGCAGGCATTCTTCCTTCTCCCATTGTTGTGGGAGATCGGAAAACTCTATGCCGGCGGTGCCCCCTCATATTGCGGCAGGCCGTCATCCAGCCGCACCCAAGGCTGCTTCGAAGCGGTCCAGAAATGCATGTCGGGCTTGAACGCGGACGGATCGTCGAGCGAGCCGGATGTGACGCCGAGAATGCCCCTGGAGTCACGTCGCGAAAAGATCGTCGTGCCGCAAGCCGGGCAGAAGCCACGCTTGAGGTCCGGCGAGGAATTGACCGTCGCCACCGGCCCCTCGATCGTGACATCATCGATGCGAAACAGGAGCCGCGCATTGAAGGCGGCGCCGATCGCCTTCTGGCACAGCCGGCAATGGCAGACGCGCTCGTTGATTGGTTCGGCCTCGGCGCGATAGCGCACTGCGCCGCACAGGCATCCGCCCTGGTATTTCGCCATTTCCAAGTACCCGATTGACAGGAAGGCCGGCACGGTAGCGGCGAACATCGCAGCGTCAATTAAAAAGCATTGATAGGACGCGATCGCTCACGGTGATGCAGGGGCCGACACGGCAACCGATAGGGAATGGCGTCAGTGGCGGCGCGCCTGGACGAGATAGGCGTCGATCTCGGTTTCGCCGAGCCATTTGGCGGCTTCCAGCCGGTGCAGCCCCTCGATCAGGACATGGCGCTTGCCGTCGTGGCGCACCTGGATCGGGGTCTTCATGCCGTTCTCGAGGATATCCTCGGCAAGATGGCGCACCGTCTCCGGATGCAGCGTCTTGCGCCTCGCCATCGGCACATAGATGTCGTCGACCTTGACCCTTTGCACGCGCAGCATCTTGGCTCCCGGCGTTCAAACATCGCCTGAAGATCAAATAAGCCGTTTGCCGGATAAGGCCAAGCGCCTGCTGGCCCGATCGTTTCCATTTGACGCTTGGCCGTCCTACGGTCTCAATGGCGACCTCTTGGTTTCGGTTTTTCCATGACGCAACGGCCCGCCGACTTTCCCGATTTCGGACTGACGCCCGAGCAGCGCCGGGAGGCGGTGCGCGGGCATTATTACGAGTGGCCCGGCATGGACGGCTCGAGCGGCGAGATCTGGTGCTACAGCGACCGCTTTTCCTATCGTCCGGGCGAGACGGTGACGCTTTTCGTCAGCTCGACGGCCCCGCAATTCAGGATTGTCATCGTCCGCGACGGCGGTGATGAAACCAAGGTCTTCGATGGGTCGGGACTGTCGGCGCGCTGGCAGGAAACGCCCGAGCAATGTTCGGTCGACGGCTGCGGCTGGGAAGCCTCGTTCGAATTCCGCATCGGCGATGACTGGCCGTCGGGAGCTTACCGTGTCAGGCTTTCGGCTGAAGGGCCGGACGGCACGCCGATCGAGAGCCACCACCTCTTCATCGTCGCGCCCCTGCCCGGCCGCAAGCCTGGTCGCCTGCTGCAGATCGCCGCGACCGGCACCTGGCTCGCCTATAACACCTGGGGCGGCTCCAACCACTATCAGGGCATCACCGGCCCGAACCGCGACCGATATGCCACGATGGTCTCCACGCAACGCCCTTGGTGCCGCGGCTTCGTCGTGCTGCCCAAGGATGCACCGCGCGTGCCGCTGGAAGTCGCGATGCCGCCGAAGACCGTGCCGCGTTATCCGCATATGGAATGGGCCTTTGCCACGGGACATTCGAAGAAATACGCGTCTTCCGGCTGGGCAAGCTACGACAGCCATTTCTTCCGCTTTGCCGAACGCGCCGGATATCAGGTCGACCTCGCCAGCCAGCACGAGCTGCACTTCTCGCCGGAAATCCTCGACGGCTATGATTGCGTCGTCTTCGTCGGCCACGACGAATACTGGACCTGGGAGATGCGCGACGCGGTGGACGCTTATGTCGAGCGCGGCGGCCACGCGGCGCGCTTCGCCGGCAATTTCATGTGGCAGACCAGGCTGGAGGACGAGGGCCGACGCCAGGTTTGCTACAAATACCGGGCGCGGGCCGAAGACCCGGCCTATCGCTGCGGCGACATCACCCGCGCCACCAATTCCTGGGAAGCGCCGGAGATCGGCCGTCCGGGCAGCGCTACCTTCGGCCTCAACGCGACGCGTGGCGTCTATGCCGGCTGGGGCGGCTGCGCGCCGCGCGGTGTGCGCGGCTTCCCGGTCTACCGCCCCGAGCACTGGGCCTTCGCCGGCACCGGCATCTATTATGGCGACCTGCTTGGCGCCGATAGCCATGTCTATGGCTATGAGGTCGACGGGCTCGATTTCGAAATACGCGGCGGCCTGCCGTACCCGACTGAAGAGAGCGGCGCGCCGGACGGCTTGCAGGTGCTGGCCGTCGGCCTGGCGAGCCAGGTCGAGGAAAGCGCCGACATTCCGATCGAAGACCAGTTCCTCACCGACGAGGACGGCCGCTTCACCGCCGAGACTTTGTTCGGCGAGGCCAGCGACGCCAATCTCGATAAGGTCAAGCGCGGCAACGGCATGATCGTCAATTTCCCGCGCGGCAAGGGCGAAGTCTTCCACGCCGGAAGCTGCGAATGGGTCGCCGGCCTGCTAAGGCAGGACGCGATGGTCGAACGCGTCACCAAGAATGTTCTCGACCGCTATCTCGGAAAGTCCTGACATGCCGACACCGGAAGTGCAGCCCTCGCCTGAAGCCGAAGCGCGGCCGCCGTCGCATTTGTTCTATCTCTCCAGCCTGCGCCGGCCACTCGTCGACCGCGCCGAGGGCATCTATTTCTGGACCAAGGACGGCCGTCGCTTCATCGACGGTTCAAGCGGACCGATGGTCGCCAATATCGGCCACTCCAACCGCAACGTGCTCGACGCCATGAAGCGGCAGATGGACAAGACCACCTTCGCCTATCGGCTTCATTTCGAGAACGAACCGGCGGAAGAACTGGCGCGGGCACTGTCTCACAAGCTGCCCGAAGGCATGGACCGCATCTTCTTCGTCTCGGGCGGCTCGGAAGCGACCGAATCCTGCATCAAACTCGCCCGGCAATGGGCGGTCGCCACCGGGCAGCCGAAGCGCTGGAAGGTGATCACCCGCTTCCCGTCCTATCACGGTGGCACGCTGGGTTCGCTCGCCATCACCGGCGACGACGCGCTTGCCGAGACTTTTACGCCGTTGATGCGGGTGATGCCGACGGTGCCGGCGCCGGCCGCCTGGCGCGATCGCGACAACCTCTCGATGGAGCAGCGCGGCATCCGTTATGCCGACATGCTCGAAGACAAGATACAGGCCGAGGGCCCGGAAAGCGTGCTCGCCTTCATCATGGAACCCGTCGGCGGCGCGGCAACGGCGGCCCTTGTCGCGCCCGACAGCTACTATCCGCGCATCCGCGAGATCTGCGACCGCTACGGCATCCTGCTCATCCATGACGAGGTGATGAGCGGTGCCGGCCGCACCGGTAATTTTTTGGGCGGCGACCATTGGAACTGCAAGCCGGACATCGTCGCGCTGTCAAAAGGGCTGGGCTCCGGCTATGCGCCGCTCGGCGCGCTGGCGGCTCCCATGCGGCTCGTCGAGCCGCTGCTCGCCTCGGGCGGCTTCCAGCACGGCCACACCTACGCCGGCAATCCGCTTGCCTGTGCGGCCGGCCTTGCGGTGCTGAGCGAAATGGACCGGCTCGATCTCATCGCCAACGCCGCGACCATGGGCGATGTGCTGATCGCAGAGTTGAAAGCGTTGCAGAAGCGTTTCCCTTTCATCGCCGACGTGCGCGGCAAGGGCTTGCTGCTCGGCGCCGAGATGGTCGCCGATCCGGAGGCGCTGACGCCGATCGCGCCGGCGAAAAAGGCAACGCAGCGCCTGCTCGACCACGCCTATGCGCGCGGCCTGATCATCTATGGCCGCAAGGTCAAAGGGGGCGTCGACGGCGACAATTTCATGGTGGCGCCGCCGATGATCATCACGCGCGAGCAGATCGGCGAGATGACCGCAATCATCGGCGACTCGCTCGAGGCGCTGGCGGAAGAACTCGACCTGCCGGTGGCAGGCTGAGGGTGAAATGGCGCTTTGAGACGTCCTGAGATGTTCGCGATCCTTCGTTCCCCCCTCTGGCCGGCCGGCCATCTCCCCCGCGAGGGGGGAGATCCGATGTCGCTGTCGCTTTCGCCAATCGCCGACGTTGCAGGAACAGCGCCGTCGGTGCACCTGCTGATCTCCCCCGTTGCGGGGGAGATGTCCGGCGGGACAGAGGCGGGTGCCCGGGCGCCGTACTTGTCGTGAGCACAATTATCCTCCGCCCCGGCCAAATCGAGGATGCCGAGACCATCCATGCCGCCTTGCTGCGCCTCGGCACCCACATCGGCGCGCATCAGGACATCACCTCGACACCGGATGACCTCCGCCGCTACGGCTTCGGCGCAAACCCCGCCTTTTCGACCTTGGTCGCCGAGGTCGACGGCGAGTTCGCCGGGCTTTGCCTGCACTTCCCGATCTTTTCGACCTGGATGGGCCGGCCCGGGGTCTTTGTGCAAGACCTCTATGTCGAGGACCGCTTTCGCGGCCGCCGCATCGGTGAGAAGCTGTTGCGGCGCGTGGCCAAGGAGTGTCGCGCTGCAGGCGGCGTCTATCTCAGGCTCTCCGTCGACACCGATAACGAGACCGCCAAGACCTTCTATGAAAAGCTCGGTATCGGCCGGTCGAGCTACGAGCAGGTGCACAAGATTGTCGGCGAGCCCTTTTTTGCCTTTGCCGACGCGCCGGAGGACGAACGATGAAAGCCTTCTATGCCGAGGAACAGAAGCGCCATGACCCTAGGGCCTTCCTTTCCAGCGGCGCGCCGCAACCCAATCCGGAAAAGCCGGAACGGGTCGAGAGATTGCTAGCCGGCGCAAGATCGGCCGGTGTGACGATCGAACGGCCCAACGACCATGGCCTTGGGCCGATCGCCGCCGTGCATACGCCCGAATATCTCGACTTTCTCGAGCACATCTTCGCGCGCTGGCAACGCATCGATGGCGCCTCGGCGGAGGTCATCCCGAACATCCATCCAATCGGCCGCGGCGGCCCCTATCCGGCCTCGGCGGTCGGCCAGGCTGGCTATCATATGGCCGACACAGCCTGCCCGATCTCGGCAGAGACCTGGAACAGTGCGCTCTGGAGCGCCTGGAGCGCAGTGGAAGCCGCCGAAGCCGTGATGGCCGGCGCGACGGCGGCTTACGCGCTCTGCCGCCCGCCTGGCCATCACGCCTTTGCCGACGTGGCGGGCGGCTTCTGCTTCATCAACAATTCGGCGGTCGCCGCGCAGGTGCTGAGAAAGGACGCGGGACGCGTCGCCATACTCGATGTCGACCTGCATCACGGCAACGGCACGCAGGGAATCTTTTACGCCCGGCCGGATGTTCTGACCGTCTCGCTGCATGCCGATCCGGTGCGCTTCTATCCCTTCTTCTGGGGCCATGCCGACGAGCGCGGCGAAGGGGCGGGCCTCGGCTACAACCTCAACCTGCCGCTGCCGCGCAAATCCGGCGACGCGGCATTTCTGGAAGGGCTGAAAACAGCCTTCCGGCGCATCCGCGCCTTCGCGCCGGAAGCGCTGGTTGTCGCGCTCGGGCTCGACGCATTCGAAGGCGATCCATTCGGAGGCCTTTCGGTGACGACGCCCGGCTTCGCGCGCGTCGGCGAGGCGATCGCCGGCCTTGGCCTGCCGACGGTCATCGTCCAGGAGGGCGGCTACCTCTGCGATGCGCTCGGCGACAACCTCACCGCTTTCCTGACCGGCTTTGGCGGGAAGAAAGGATAGTTCAGGCGCGCTGCTGCCTCAGCATTGCAATGACGCGATGTACGCTTTCCAGCGTCTCGTCGATATCTGCGGCTGTGTTGTAATGCGCGATGCCGATGCGCACGACGCCCTGCTCCGGCGGAATGCCGAGTTGGTGGACGATCTCCCATGCATAGTTGTGGCCGGACCACAGGAAGATGTTCTCGGCATTCATCTGTCGCACGATCGTTTCCGGCGCGATGCCCTCTACCGTGAAGGAAATTGTCGGCACGCGATCGCCGAAACATTCCGGGTCGGTGATGCCGCGGATGGTCAATCCCTCGATGTTCGACAGGCCCTCGATCAACTGCCGGGCGAGCGTATTCTCGTAAGCGATCGACACTTCGAAGGCTCTCGCTATCCGCTGCCGCCGCGAACCGCCCTCGCCGGCTGCGGCGCCGAGATCGGCGAAGTAGTCGACCGCTGCGGTCAACCCAGCCATCAGCTCGATGTGCGGCGTGCCGAGCTCGAACCTTTCCGGCAGGCGGTTGGACGAGCAGCGGCATTTGTAGGGCTTCAGCGCATCGATGACGTCGCGGCGGCCCCACAATATACCCATATGCGGCCCGAAGAATTTATAGGCCGAGCAGACCAGGAAATCGCAGCCCAGCGCCTGAACGTCGATCAGCCCGTGCGGCGCGAATTGCACCGCGTCGACATAGACCAGCGCCCCGGCCTGCTTGGCGAGTGCCGTCAGCTCGCTCACGCGGTTGATCGAGCCGGTGAGGTTCGAGGCATAGTTCAGCGCCACAAGCCGCGTCCTTTCCGAAAGCAGCGCCTTCAGCCGCGCTTCCTCGACCTGCCAGCTCTTCTCGTCGAAGGGCAGGAAACGCACGACGAGGCCAAGATCCTCTGCAAGCTGCAGCCAGGGCGAGACATTGCCCTCGTGGTCCATGCGGGTGAGGATGATCTCGTCGCCCGGCTTCATCGTCCGGCCGAGTGTGCGCGACATGTGGTAGGTCAGCGTCGTCATATTGGCACCGATGATGATTTCCTCGACGCTCGCCGCACCGAGAAAATCGGCCATCGCCGCATGCGCATCATCGACCACCTGCTGCGCCGCGAGCGTCGTTTCGAAGAAGCCGCCGAGGTTGGCGTTTGTCGTTAGCAGGCAGCGCGAGACCGCATCCGCCACCGCCTGCGGCACCTGGGTTCCGGCGGGATTGTCGAGATAGATGCGACGGCGGCCCTTGTCGGTCAGCGAAAGTGCTGGAAACCGTCCGCGCACGAGCTCGATCGGAAAATCTGCCATCGCCTCCATCGCTCCGTCCTTCTCAATGATTTCCAGTCACGGGCAAGGGTTGCCGACGCGCTGGTGGATGGCGTCGACCGCCTTCTGCATCTCCTCCGTCCAGCGGACCTCGACCGAAGACAGCGCCATGTCGAGCTGGGCGACGCTGGTGGCGCCGACGATATTCGCGGTCACAAAAGGCCGGCTCGTCACGTACGCGTTGGCGAAGAGCGCCGGCTCCATGCCGAAGGAGCGCGCCAGCTCACTGTATTGGAGCAGCACTTCCGCCGCATTCGGCGTCTCGTAGCGCTGGCCGCGATTGAAGAGCTGCGTGCGCGAGCCTTGCGGCCGCGCGCCGTGATCATATTTGCCGGTGAGGTAGCCCTGCGCCAGCGGAGAATAAGGTAGAAACGCGATCTCTTCGCGTTGGCAGACTTCGGCCAGGTTCACCTCGAAGGTGCGGTTGACGAGATTGTAGGCGTTCTGCAGCGACGCGATGCGCGGGCCGACGCCCTTGTCGGACTCGGCCAGGAAACGCATGACGCCCCACGAGCTTTCGTTCGACAGGCCTAAATGGCGTATTTTTCCCGCCTTCACCAGTTCCTCGAAGACGGCTAGCGTCTCGGCGATCGGGGTCTCGTCCGCCGGCGCTCCGACAGCATCGGCCCGCCGCGCTACCGCCCCGACCCGCGTCGGGTTCGAACCCCAGGGAATGTCCCGGTCCGGCCAATGAATCTGGTAGAGATCGATGTAATCGGTGCGGAGCTTGGCGAGCGACTTCTCGACCGCATCGAAAATGTCGGCGCGCACAAGCTTCGATGGCCGGTCGCCGCGAAACCAGGCGTTGGCCGTGCGGCCGACCACTTTCGAGGCGATGATGACCTTGTCGCGGTTGCCCCTGGTCTTCATCCAACTGCCGATGATCCTCTCGGTCCACCCTTGCGTCTCGGCTTTGGGCGGGATCGGGTAAAGCTCGGCGGTGTCGATGAAATTCACGCCGCGCGAGAAGGCCAGATCCATCTGGGCATGGCCTTCGGCCTCTGTGTTCTGCTGGCCCCAGGTCATCGAACCGAGGCAGATTTGCGAAACAAGGAGGTCTGTCCGACCGAGGCGGCGTTTTTGCATGGAATGTCTCCGGCGGGAGGTGGCGCGCGGCTGCGCGGGGAGGAATTCAAGCATAAGGCATAGGCCGGATTTTCTCCAAGCCGGTCCTGGCGACTTTTGCGTGAATTCGGAAACCGGTTAGCGTCGTGCCGCGGCCAGCGCGCGCCGCTTGGCCTCGTCGATCAGCATGTTGGCCACTTGCATGCGGATCATGGCGCGCTGACGCAGATGCGGGGCGACACGGTCCGGATGGTTGGCGAAGGCGAAGTTGCGTCGAATGCGGCCGAAATCGGTATCCTTCGCAGGGCGATCGAGGCCGAGCTCGCCGGCAATCGATTCAGGGTCGATCGGCGCCAGCTCTTCCTCAGGGCGATGCTCTTCCTCAGCGAGAGCCAGCTTGGCCTGGTCGAGAAGCGCGGCGAACTCGGCGGCAAGGTCGGCGCCCGCTTCGCGGTACTCGGCGGCGACGCCGGCGACCTTGATGCGGCCGGAGTGAAGCTCGTCCGCCACCGACAGATAGTCGAATGGAATAGAGGGCCGGGCGCCCCCGTCTTCGCCCTTCTCGGAAGCGATGATGAGGTCGTCGAGCAACGAAGCGAAATCCAGCTTGTTCCCGGTGCCGATCTCAGCCTCCTCCTGTCGCAACGGCATTCATTGTTGCCGTCGACCATAGATCGCTGTCGTTAAAAATGAATGCCGACGACATTAACAATTGCGAGTGTTGAAGCTGCAGGTCGGCCGGAAACAAAAATGCCGGCTGCATTCGATATAGACCGGCAGGGTCGCCAGAGTGGCGAGGAAAAAGCCCGGCCGGTCCCAGCGTACGGTCGAGTTTCCGCAAAAGTTTCAGAAGAGAAGCGATTTTGGCGGAAAAAGATTCACCGGGCATGGCAGCCATGCACTTGCTGCACTGCACAATTGGTAACAAATCACCTATATTCTCGGCGTGTGGAGGACAAACAAGGGGCTGGAATATGGGGTTCTTCACCGAAATGTTCGCGCGGCCGCGGCCGCAGGAACAGCAGCGTTACCGATCGGCGCTCGCGCTGCTGAACGCGATGAGCAACGCCGACCGCGCCGATATCGGCATCAAGCCGGCCGACTTTCCACGTATCGCCCGCGAGATGTCGATACGCTGATTCAAAGATGAAAAAGAGGGTTCTCGGCGGCGCCGGTAAACCTCTCCGTCTTCAGCGTCCTAGGAAAATCGACTTGCCCAGCGGCACGCCATTGTGCCGCAGGATGTCGTATGCCGTGGTGATGTGGAAGTAGAAGTTCGGCATGGCTGCGTTGAGCAGATATTGCAGTCCGGCCATCGAGACCTCGCGTCCGGCAAGCCTCAATTCGATCGTCCGCTCCTCCGACCCGTCCAGATCGGCGGCCGAGAATGTCGCCAGATGATCGAGCGTCTTGGCGATTCGGGCGTGCAGCTCTTCGAAACTGGACTCGTTGTCCTCGTATTTCGGCACTTCGCGGCCGGCGAGCCGCGACGGCGCGCCCTTGGCATGATCGGTGGCGATCTGCACCTGCCGGGTCAGCGCGAACATGTCGGGCGCCAGCCTCGCGGTCAGAAACACCTGCGGGTCGATCTTGCGGTCGGCGGCGTTCTGTTCGGCCAGTGACAGCACGCTGGCCAGCGCCTTCAGCCGGGCCGAAAAGACGGCCACGGAAATATCGTACATGGATATGGTCACGTGAGTTATCTCCCCAGGCGGCGTCAGCGCCGCGGGCCGTGAGCTAGCGCTTCCCGGCTCGATTCTTCAAGCAGCCCGTGCGCCCCCGTCACCGCCTCGCCGCAATCGCGGTGGTAGTATTTTCGTTATCGAGCGGAGATTCCCGATGAGACCTGCCCTTATCGCAGCGACTGCCTTGTTCTCCCTTGCGGCCATCGGCCGGTCGGCCCTTGCAGCCGAAGCTCCTTATATCGACGACCGGTCCAGTGCCGAGGCCGTTGTCCGCTCGCTCTACAGCGCGATCAACCGGCATGAATTCGCCCGCGCCTGGGGTTATTTCGGCGACACCAAGCCGGCAAAAGATTTCGACGCCTTCGTTAAAGGCTACGACAGCACCGACACCGTCGAGGTCAGGACCGGCGCGGTATCGGACGAAGGTGCTGCCGGCAGCATCTACTACAGCGTCCCTGTCGCCATCCAGGCCACCGACAAGAAGGGCGAAGCCAAGATCTTTGCCGGCTGCTACACGCTTCGCCAGGTCAACGCGCAGATCCAGGAACCGCCGTTCCAGCCGATCTTTATCGACAAGGGCGCCCTGAAACCGTCGGCTTCGGATTTCCAGGATGCCGTGCCGAGAAGCTGCGGCGACGGCCCGCCGCCGCCCAAGAAGGACGAGGCGCTGGAACAGGCCAGGAAGGCGTTCCTCGCCGCCTATGGCGAGCAGTGCGACAAGGAGAACCCGGAAGGCAAGCCGGCCGGCGAGCCGGACGCCTACTCGATCCATTACAAGGACAAGGACGCCGGAGCCGACGAGCCGGAGCGCGAGACGCGGCTCTTCCGCTTCTTTTGCTCGATGGCCGCCTACAATGAAAGCGCGGTCTATTACATCTATGACGACGTGTCCGGCGTCCGGCAGTTGCAGTTCGCCGCGCCGGAACTCGACATCCGTTACGAGAACAACAACAGCGAAGGCAAGGTCGAGGGCATCCACATCATCGGCTTCCTGACCGACGACCAGCTGGTCAATTCCGAATATGACGACAAGACCCAGACGATCACCTCGATGAACAAATGGCGCGGCGCCGGCGACGCTTCATCGACCGGCACCTATCTGTTCCGCCACGGCAATTTCTCGCTGGTGCAGTATGATGTCGATGCGTCCTACGACGGCGAGACCAATCCCGAGACCGTCCTGGACTACAACACGCCGCCTTGATCAGGGCGCTTTCGTCAGCATCCAGTTCAGTGTGCCGCGCCAATCGACCATGCGGATCGGCGTCCCATGCGTGCCGGTCTCGAACCGCACGAAGCGGGCCGGATAGGTCTTCGATTTGGCGAGAATCGAGCGGAAGAAGGCTTCCTGCTTCTCAACCTGGAAAACCACGTCACGGCTGCCCTGGCCGAAGAACACCGGCACGCGGCGCTTGAACGCCGGGCTGGTCAAGAAGCTTTCGTCCCAGAGCGAGCCGAGCAGCAGGAGCCCACTGACGCGGGCGCCAATATCCTTGCGGTCGGCCAGCTTCCAGCAGAGAATGCCGCCCATCGAGCCGCAGGCGACGAAGATTTTCGCGCCGGGCGATGTCTCTGCATAGTGGTCGATCAAAGCCGCGACTTGGGCGGCGCCCTTGTCGCCGAAATCGGGAAAGTCCGGCGAAAGATAAAGACCGCCATTTTCGGCCATCAGATTCTTCAGGCGGTTGAAATTGCCGCCAAAGGTGAAGTCGTCGACGCCCTGCTTGCGGCTGCCGCCCTGCCCGTGCAGGTAAAGGACGATGATGGCGGCACCTTGCGTCTTGCCGACTGCGACATGCCGGACATCGCCGACATCGGTCTTCAGCATCAAGTCCTGCTGCATCTTGCGCACGCCGGGGTCGATATATTGGGCATGCACACGCCTTTCAGGCACCTCGTCGCGCTGATTGATGTCGCGCATCTCGCGATAGTCGAGCACCGTATAGGCACCGTTGTCGCCGCTCGACAGCGTCGCCGGGTAAGCGAAAAGCTCGTCCTTGAAGGGTTTCAGCGACAACGTCTGGCCCTCGGCGGCAGAGAGCGAACATGCTGTTGCGGCGAGCAAAGTGAGCAGAGTTCGGCAGCGCAAAGACATTCCGAAGCCATGCGAAATTCGGCTTCGGTTTGTCAATCCTGCAGCACGCCGCCCGAGCCTTCCAGCGCCTCGCGTGTATCGACGTCGATCGAAGCGCCCTGCCCGATTTCGACATCGATGACGTCGAGCCCTTCGGCCTCGACCAGATGGCGCGCGCCAGTATCGCCTTCGAGCTGCGCGACGGCGGCAAACAGCGACCGCGGCAGCAGCACCGGGTTGCCGCGTTTGCCGTGATGCGCCGCGCGCACCACCGCGCGGCCCCCGGATCGGCGGAACGCATCGATCAGGCTATCGAGATCCTTAGACGAGATACCAGGCATGTCGCCGAGCACGATGATGGCGCCGGCCGCGTCGGGCGCGACCCGCGCGATGCCCGCCTTAAGCGACGAGGCCAACCCGTCGGCGAAGTCCGGATTGTGGGCAAGCGTGATATCGAGACCTGAGAGCGCCGAGCGCACCCGCTCGCGCTGATGGCCGGTGACGACGATGGCGTTGGCCGCCTTCGATCCCAGCGCCCGCTCGGCGGTGCGCCGCACCAGCGGCTTGCCGTCGAACAGCGCCAGCAGTTTGTTCGGCCCGCCCATGCGGCTGGAGCGCCCGGCGGCGAGAAGCACGATGTCGACCCTCGGCTCCGCTTTTGCCGACCGCGACGGCAGCGGCTCGCGCGGCTGCGGCCTGGACGGGATTTCCATCAACAGGCCTCCGACGCCCATGCCGGCAATGTCGCCCGCCGTCACGTCAAGCCCGGCGATCAGCCGGTCCAGCACCCAGTCGAAACCGTTTTCCTTCGGGCTGCGGGCACAGCCGGGCGCGCCGATGACGCGCTTGCCGTCGAGCGTTCCGAGCACCAGCAGATTGCCGGGATCGACCGGCATGCCGGCTCGAATGACTTTGCCGCCCGCCTTCTCGATCGCGGCAGGGATGACATCGGCGAAATCGGCCAGCGCCGAGGCGCCGAAGATCACCACCATGTCGTTGTCGCGCGCCAGCGCGCTTGCTGCTTCCGCAACAAGCGTCACGTCATGCGGCGTGCGCCGCTCCGCCTTCAGCCGGCCGCCGGAGCGCGCCAGCCGCGCCTCGGTGACCCGCAGCGTCTTGTCGAGCACGCTCGGCTTCAAGCCGGGCAGCGTCGTCTGGATGACGCCGACATTGACCGGGCGATAGGCGTTGACGGCGCAGATTTCGCCGCCGGCGCAAATCCTGGCCACCGCATCGACTAGGCTCGCAGCGACGGCAAACGGAATGATCTTCACCGTCGCCACCATCTGGCCCGCCTCGACAGGCGCGTGCTGCGCCAGGGTAGCGATGGTGATCGCGGGGTCGATGGCATTGATGGCGTCGATCATCTTGGCGTCGACGGTGAAGACGCCTGCGGCTTCGGCATGCAAGTTCACGCGTCCCGTTGCAGCGGGCTTCGTCTCCACGTTGCGATGGGACATGCTCAACGCGATCTTTTCGGCTGCGGCATCCTCGCCGAGGTCATCGGGAGCCAGAACGGCCACGACGACTTCGCTGATGCCGGCCGCCTTCAGCGCAGCAACGTCCTCGCCGTTCAGCCGATGCGCCTTGCGGAATCGCCGCTCGCCGGCAGTGGTCGCATGCGCCAGCACCGCGCCTTCGGCCTCATCGATCGCGATCGGGCCGAACTTCACGCCACCGCGCCTTTGCTTTCCAGGCCGCGCGAGCGGAAGGCGTGGATGGTTTGTGCCAGCACCGCGACGGCGATCTCGGCCGGGCTCGCGGCGCCGATGTCCAGCCCGATCGGCGCATGGATGCGGGCGATCTGGTCGGCGCTGGCGCCGAGCGCCAGCAGACGCTCGACCCGCTTGACGTGAGTCTTCCTGCTGCCAAGCGCCCCGACATAGAAGCACCTGGCGTCGAGCGCCGCCTTCAGCGCGAAATCGTCGATCTTGGGATCGTGAGTGACGGCGGCAAGCGCGGTGTAGCTGTCGAGCGGCTGGCGCTTCAGCACATCTTCCGGCCATTCGGCATGCAGCGCCACATCGTGGAAGCGCTCCGGCGTGGCGAAGGCGGTGCGCGGATCGATGATCTCGACCGGATAGCCGGCGATTCTGGCCATCGGCGCCAGCGCCTGGCTGATATGCACCGCTCCGACCACCACCAGGCGCGGGCGCGGCAGATGCGCATTGAGAAAGAAAGTCCGCCCTTCCGCTTCCACCGATCGAGAGATGCCGGTGCGGAACGCACTGGCGATCGCCGCGCCGAGCTCGCCCGCGACGCGGTCGCCTTCACGCACGATGCGGTCGCGGCCGTCACCGAGGTCGGTGACCAGCACCGCGGCGCGCCTGGCGCGGCGCTCTTCGTTCAATGTTTTGAGAACATACGGATCCATCCGCAGTCAACCCAGCCGCTCGACATAGACCTTGATGCGGCCGCCGCAGGACAGCCCCACCTGCCAGGCGGTTTCGTCGGCAACGCCGAACTCCAGCATCCTCGGCTTGCCCGAGCCGATGACGTCGATCGCTTCGGCCACCACCGCGCCCTCGACACAGCCGCCCGACACCGAGCCGTGGAAATTGCCTTCGGCGTCGATGACCAGATGGCTGCCGATCGGGCGGGGGGCCGAACCCCAGGTTTCGACCACGGTCGCGATGGCGACATTCTTACCGTTCTTCATCCAGCCTTCCGCGATGATCAGGGGATCGCGGAGCTCATCGAGATAAATGCTCTCGTCCATCGTCGCTTCTCACAAAGTCTATTTTCTCGGGGAACGTCCCAGAGGAATATATCGCTGCGAAACATATGGCTACGCGGCCCGCCTGTCGCCAGTTCCCAGCCAGCGCCGCAGGTCCACAGCTGCGGCCGGCCGCTGGGCGAGCGGGGCGCAAGGATCGGCCAGCGCGTCCGAGATTGTGCACGGCGCGGAACTCGTCGACACGCGGCAGCATCGCCTTCACGCCACGGGGGCGCGCCTCGAACCATCAAAGCGCAAGAGCGGTTTTCACAGAACGTGGTAGTCGCGGTTGTGGTAGATCAGCGGCCGCAAATTATCGCCGATGCGCAGGCCTGTCACCTTGCCAAAAAGCACACGGTGGGTGGCCAAATCCTTGGTATCGATGATCTGACAATCGAAGACGGCGAGCGCGCCTTTCAGCGTCGGCGCGCCGGTCGAGATCACGTCCCATTCGCCGAGCGCGAAGCGCTCCTCGGACGGCAGGCCGGTGATGCCGGAAAAGCCGACCGACAGCGCCTCCTGGTCCGAGGCGAGCGTGTTCAGCGCGAAATTGCCGTTCCGGATGAAGGCCTCGTTCTTGGGATTTTCGCGGTTGAGGCAGACAAGCACGGCGGGCGGCGTATCCGAGACCGAGCAGGCGGCAATCACCGTTGCGCCCCGTCTCCCGGCCGGGCCGTCCGTGGTCACCACATGCACATGGCCGGCAAAATGCGCCATCGCATCGCGATAGGCTTGCGGCCCGATGTCATTAATCTTCAGCACCCGATGATCCACCTGCCAAAACGGAAGCTCGTTATATATGGCTGCATATTGTATGACACAAGCGAAGTGCTTGAGCGCAATCCTGAATTCGCGTGTTGCACCGGGATTAGGCAGCCTTTAGGTCTTTGCTGGAATAGTGCCGGAACAATACTCCCGGCACGGAGGACCTCTTCGCCCGAATGCGCCTTCTCACGACGACTTTAGCCGCGCTGCTTTGGCTGGGCGCGAGCGTCCATGCCGAGACGCTGGTTGGCGTCGCCGCACCGCTGTCCGGGCCGTCGGCGATCCTCGGCAAGCAGATCGAGGCGGGGACCGCGCTGGCGGCGGACGCCGAAGGCGTCGCGGTCCGAACCGTTGACGACGCCTGCACGGCCGACGGCGGTGCAGCGGCTGCCAGGCAGTTCGTGGATGCCAAGGTCAACATCGTTGTCGGTTTTCTGTGCACCGAGGCGATCGAGGCGGCGCTGCCGATCCTGAAGGATGCCAACATTCCGGTCATCGCGATCGGCGTGCGCACCGAGAGCCTGACCGACCGCCGCGCCAAGACCGGCTGGCCGGTCTACCGGCTTGGGCCGCGCGGCGACGACGAACGCAATGCGGTGGCCACGATCCTCACTCGGCTCTGGCAGAACGAATTGTTCGCCGTTATCGATGACGGCACCATCTATGGCCGAGAGATCGCAGAGACTTTCCGCGCGGCCGCCGAGCAGGCGGCGCTGAAACCGGTCTTCGTCGACACGTTCCGGCCGCAGCTCGACAACCAGATCGGGCTGATCGGCCGCCTGAAAAAAGCGGGGGCCACGAAAGTGTTTGCCGGCGGCGACGGCGACGACATCGCCATCATGGGGCGCGACGCTGCCTCGCTCAATGCCGGCATCACATTCGCCGGCGGCGAGACGCTGCGCACGCCACCCGGCGATGTGCCCTATGCGGCCGGCACACTGATGATCGCGCTGCCGGAGTGGGCAGAAGTCGCGGACCCCAAGGTCGTGCAGGCCTTTGGCGAAAGGAAGATCGTGACCGACGGCTACACGCTGCCGGCTTATGCCGCGGTGGAGGTCGCCAAGGCGGCAGCGGTCGACGCAGAAAGCTCCGGCAAGCCGCTCGCCAAGACGCTGACCGACCATGATTTCGCGACCGCTATCGGCACCGTCCGCTTCGACGAAAAGGGCGATCTCAGCCAAAACCCATTCCGCGCCTTCCGCTTCGACGGCACCCATTTCGTGCCGCTGGAGGAAAACTGATGTTCCGCACCGGTCCACGCAACCTGATCACCGACGTCGCCGGACTCACCGTCGGCAATGCTGCTGACGCCAGGCTGAAGTCCGGCGTCACGGTAGTGCTTTGCGAGGAGCCGGCGGTGGCCGGAGTCCAGGTGCTGGGTGGCGCACCAGGCACGCGTGAGACCGACCTGCTCGAGCCGCAAAACTCGATCGCGACCATTCACGCAGTCGTGCTGTCCGGCGGCTCGGCCTTCGGCCTCGATGCCGCTTCCGGCGTCCAGGCGGCGCTGCGGGAGAAAAACATCGGCGTCGAGGTGGGTGGTTTTCGCGTGCCGATCGTGCCGGCCGCGATCCTCTTCGACCTGCGCAATGGCGGCGACAAGGATTGGGGCCGCTATCCGCCCTATCGCGAGCTTGGCTACGAGGCGGCTCAGGCGACAACGACCGATTTCCCGCTCGGTACGGTCGGCGCCGGTACCGGCGCTCTGACTTCCGGTCTGAAGGGCGGGCTGGGTTCGGCCTCGACGATGCTCGACAGCGGCGTCACCATCGGCGCGCTCGCCGCCGTCAACCCGACCGGTTCGGTGACGGTCGGACGCAGCCGCCATTTCTGGGCCGCTCCCTTCGAGATGGGCGATGAATTCGGCGGCTTGGGTTATCCCGACCCGATACCGGAAGACGCCAGGAAGATACTCTTGAAGTACCGCGACAGGCGCGCAGGGGAACCACCAGAGGGCGCCAGCACGACGATTGCCGTCATTGCCACCGATGCCGTGCTTTCCAAGTCGGCCGCCAAGCGGCTGGCGATTTCGGCGCATGACGGATTTGCCCGCGCCATCTGGCCGACGCACACACCGGCCGACGGCGATCTCGTCTTTGCGCTCGCGACCGGCAGGAGCGGCATCGAACTCAGCGCCGATGCAGCGATCGACCTCTATGCCGCAGCGGGGTCTACGATGGCCCGCGCCATCAGCCGCGGCGTCCACGCGGCAAGGCCGGCCGACGGCGATCTCTTTCCGGTCTGGTCGTCCCGCTAGAGTTCTGGACGCCGGTCAGGTCGGGTCGGACTTCTCTTCCTCGAACGTCACCGCGACTTCCGAATTCGCTGAGAGCCAGACCTTCTTTCCTTCGATCTCCGCGACCAGAGCCAGCGGAACGTAATGGTGGTGGCCTTTGTGCGAGCCCATGCCGCTGTCGGCCTTGGTCAGCTTTATGCGCTGCCCCTCGACCTTGTCGACGGTGCCGACATGGACGCCATCGGCGCCGACTACTTCCATATGCTCGCGTATCTTACTGAGATCGACGGTCATGCTGGTCCCTCCGGTGGGTGGCCGCGCGTCCCTGTCGGCCGCCCACAATAACAAACGGCCGCCGGATTGGATGCATCGAGTGGCACGTCTTGTTCACCATGGCGTGATAGCCATGACGCCAATGAGACAGGGAGCATTGCCAACACCACGCAAGCCGAACCGCTTTTCGCCGCGGAACGTGGCCCAGTGACCGTAACGTCGCTGCAGCCGGCCTCCTTGCGTCTGCGCCTGGCAAACCGCCTGCGCGACGCTCTGCCATCAGCAAGCTCGGCAATTGTCGGCGCCTTGCTGTGGGGGCTTGCGATGGCGGCGAGCACTTTCCTCAATCTGTATTATTGGGAGACGCCGGACAGCGCCCGCTTCGTCGTGCTGCTTTATGCGCTCGGCGGCGCGCTTGCTTTTTCGGTCGGGCTGACGTTCGCCGCACTGGTATCGCGCGGCCGCCACTGGGAAACCGCGCTCGCCGCAGCTTTCGTATGCCTGCTTGGCGCGACGCTCGCTTTCACCGGCGGGCTGTTTGCCCTGCAATACCGTTCTTACTACGCCGAGTGGCACGCGCCGGCCTTCACGCGGACCTGGGCGTCTGAGTTCGTGTTCACGGTCCTCGCCGCGCTCTACCAGTTCGTCGTCCTGGGCATCCGGCTCTATTTTCCGTTCGGCTTTGCCGTACTTGCCGCCGCCAGCATCTGGTTTGCACGCCGGCGGCGTTGAGCATTGAGCCGGCCTCTGTTAGGACGCGGCCAAAGCTTCTCCCAGCAGGACTAAACCCATGATCCCTCGCTATTCCCGGCCGGAAATGGTCGCCATCTGGTCGCCCGAAACCCGGTTCCGCATCTGGTTCGAGATCGAGGCTTATGCCTGCGATGCGCTGGCCGAGCTCGGCGTCATCCCGAAGGAAGCCGCGAAGACGATTTGGGAGAAGGGCGGCGCGGCCAAATTCGACGTCGATAAGATTGACGAGATCGAGCGCGTCACCAAGCATGACGTGATTGCATTCCTGACCCATCTCGCCGAATTCGTCGGACCGGACGCTCGCTTCATTCACCAGGGCATGACCTCGTCGGACGTTCTCGACACGTGTCTTGCGGTGCAATTGACACGCGCCAGCGACATTCTGCTTGCCGACATTGACGCGCTGCTTGTGGCCCTGAAGCGCCGCGCCTTCGAGTACAAGGATACCATCACCATCGGCCGCAGCCACGGCATCCATGCCGAGCCGACCACCTTCGGCGTCAAGCTCGCGCTGGCCTATGCCGAATTCTCGCGTTGCCGCGAGCGGTTGCTGCACGCGCGCGAAGACATCGCCACCTGCGCCATCTCGGGCGCGGTCGGCACCTTCGCCAACATCGATCCCTATGTCGAAGAGCATGTGGCGAAGAAACTCGGCCTGAAGCCGGAACCGGTCTCGACTCAGGTCATCCCGCGAGACCGCCATGCGATGTTCTTCGCTACGCTCGGCGTGATCGCCTCGTCGGTCGAGCGCCTGGCCGTCGAGATCCGGCATCTGCAGCGCACCGAGGTGCTGGAAGCGGAAGAATATTTCTCGCCGGGACAAAAGGGCTCGTCGGCGATGCCGCACAAGCGCAACCCGGTGTTGACCGAGAATCTCACCGGCCTTGCCCGCATGGTCCGCTCCTACGCCATGCCGGCCATGGAGGATGTGGCGCTGTGGCACGAGCGCGATATCTCGCACTCCTCGGTGGAGCGCATGATCGGACCGGACGCGACGGTGACGCTCGACTTCGCCTTGGCACGCCTGACCGGTGTCGTCGATAAGCTGCTCGTTTACCCCGAGAACATGGAGAAGAACCTCAACAAGTTCCGCGGCCTGGTGCATTCGCAGCGCGTGCTGCTGGCGTTGACCCAGGCTGGCGTGTCACGCGAGGATGCCTATCGCCTGGTGCAGCGCAATGCCATGAAGGTATGGGAGCAAGGTGCTGATTTCCTTGAGGAACTGCTTGCCGACAAGGACGTGACAGCGGCACTGCCCGAGGCCGAGATCCGCGAGAAGTTCGACCTCGGCTATCACACCAAGCATGTCGACACGATCTTCAAGCGGGTGTTTGGACAGGCCTGAGTCCGGGGGAAGGCCCGCTAGCGTGGCGCAGCCTAATCAGGCCTTGCCAGGCACCGTCCTGATCACCGTGCCCCAGGGATCTTCACGCGTCGTCTCGGCCTTCACGTTGTCCGAGCGCATTTCGACCCAGGCGAGGCCCGAGCGGGAGGGATCGCGGCGGCCGGCGCCGGCGCTGCGCCAGGAATTGGCACCGATATGGTGGTGGTAGTGGCCGGAGGACAGGAACACCGCCTGACCGCCATATTTGGCGACCGTGTCGAAGCCGAATTCGTCATGCCACCACGCTTCGGCGTCTTCCGGACGCCCGACGCGCAGGTGGACATGGCCGACAATGGTGTTTTCCGGCGCTCCCTGCCAGCCGGCGTCACCGACGGGCACGCTGGCGACGACCGCGGGGAGATTCAGCCGCTCGGTCGACATTGCGATCTTGTCGCCGTTCCATTTCCAATCCTGCGGACGGCGATCGGCGTAGATCTCGATGCCGTTGCCTTCAGGGTCGGTGAGGTAGAGCGCCTCGCTGACCAGATGGTCCGAGGCGCCTTCGATGCCGATCCGGTTGGCGGCGGCATGGCTGATCCACCGGCCGAGATCGGCGCGCGATGGCAGCAGGAACGCAGTATGGAACAGGCCGGCGCTGCGCGGGTCGTCAGGCTTGGCCGAGGCATCCTGCTCCAGCACCAGCAGCGGGCGGCCCGCGGCGCCGAGGGTGATCGCGCCATCGGCGCGGCTCAACTCCTGCAGGCCGACGACGGCACGATAATAGGCGGCAAGGTTTTCGGCATCGCGCGCCTTCAACCCGACACGCGCGACGCTGACCGGGGTGGTCGCGGCAAAAGGCAGTTCGCTCATCACACTCTCCGTTCGGGCGCCGATCTCACGATGGGCAGTCGCTCCGACGTTTATTATTCATTCCTGTTCCCTCTCCAGATCGTTCATCACCATCGTTCACACAAGGTTGAAAGAATCGAACACGTTGTTCACCCTTGTGATGCCACTGCATTCCACCGGCCGGTTGCATCAGACAGGGGCGCTCGCTACATCGGCGCCATGAAAGTCAAGGACGCGGATATCCTCATCATACCCGGCTACACCAACTCCGGTCCCGAGCATTGGCAGACCCGCTGGCAGTCGAAATTGTCGACGGCACGCAGGGTCGAACAGGCCGAGTGGACGAAACCCGTGCGCGAGGACTGGACGGCAAGTGTAGCGAAAGCTGTCAACGAGGCCGAGCGGCCGGTGGTCATCGTCGCGCATTCGCTGGGTGTGGCGGCGGCGGTGCAGGCGATCCCGCAATTCCAGAAGCCGGTCGCGGGCGCCTTCTTCGTGGCGCCCCCTGATGTCGCCAATCCGGAGATCAGGCCGAGGCACCTGATGACCTTCGGGCCCTATTCGCGCGATCCCCTGCCCTTTCCGTCGATCGTGATCGCCAGCCGCAACGACCCGTTCTGCGCCTTTGAGGTTGCCGAGGACATCGCCGCCGCCTGGGGTTCGCTGTTCATCGACGCCGGCGACGCCGGCCATCTCAACCAGGACGCGGGCTTCGGCCCCTGGCCGGAGGGATCGATGACCTTCGCCAAGTTCCTCACGGAACTGAAGGAGCCTTGAAACGCCTCAGGCGCCGATCGAATCCCGCATGCTCTTGAGCAGCGTCCTGGCTCCGAGCGAGATCAGCGTGTGGTCAGAACCCATGGCGAGCAGCCGATAGCCCATCGACACGACGCGGCCGGCAATGGCCGGCTCGATGACATAGATCGCGGCGTGCTTGCCTGCCTTGCGCGTCCGCTCGGCGATCGAGGCGACCGTCTCCATCATGCTTTCCAGCGTCGAATTGACGGTGGTGCCCTTCGACCAAGCGATCGAGAAATCCGACGGCCCGACGAAGATGCCATCGATGCCGGGCGTCTCGAGGATGCCGTCCAGCGCCTCGAACGCCGCACGCGTCTCGACCATGGCAAAGGCCATGGTGCGCTGGTTCGAGTCGCGCAGCCACTCGGCATGGTCGCCCTTCCCATGGCGCGGGAAGGCATAGGTCGGGCCCCAAGAACGCTCGCCCATCGGCGGATACTTCATCGCTGCGGCGAACTGCCTGGCGTCGTCCACGGAATTGACCATCGGCGCGATCACCGCCTCTGCGCCGAAATCGAGCGCCCGGCTCGCCATGTCGAAGCGCCCGACCGGGATGCGCACCAGCGCCGGCTTGTTGGCGGCAAGCACCGGCACCAGGCCGCGCAGAACGCTGTCCTCGTGGTGGCCGCCATGCTGCATGTCGAGGGTAACGGCATCAAAGCCCTGCTTGGCGATGATCTCTACCGTCAGCGCGTCCGGCACGCCGGACCAGGCGGTGAACAGCGTTTCGTCGGCGGCCAGGCGGGACTTGAGCGACATCGGAACTTCCTTGGTAACGATCCGCAGTCTCAGCCGGAAACGGCGGCAAGGCTAAGAAAACCGCCCGGCTGAGCCGGGCGGTCGATTGGTCCAACGATTTTTACGTGTTCTTGACCTGCTCGATCGCCTGCGCCATCAGCTCGTCCATGGTGCGGCGGATCTGATGGTCCGACTGGTTGACGCCCGCGGCGTCGAAGTCCTCGCGGATTTTGCGGAAGACGTCATGGTCGCCAGCCTCCTCGATGTCGGAGACGACTACCGCTTTGGCATAGGCCTCGGCATCGGCTCCGCTCTTGCCCAGCTTTTCGGCGGCCCACAGGCCGAGCGCTCTGTTGCGGCGCGCCGAGGCCTTGAAGCGGAGCTCCTCGTCGAAGACGAATTTGCGCTCGAAGCCCTCTTCGCGGTCTTTCATGCTGCTCATGCGTCCCTCCGATCAAATCGATTCGCTTGGCTATGAATATGTGTGCTTACCCAGCACAAACCAAAAGGTCGCGGGCCGGTCAATATGCAACGTCCCATGCTGCGCTGCGGCATTTCGGTTCCGAAAGCGGTTGATCGGCTGGATTTGCCGATTGAGCAAACATTACGATTGCTATAGACACCGGCATTGAACGCACCCGTCGCCACAACTAATTTAGGCAGACGGACAGGAACTGGTCGCTTGCCGCCTGCCCGCCAATCCAGAGAAAAAATCAGATGAAAAATCGCCGCCGCATTTACGAAGGCAAGGCCAAGATCCTCTATGAAGGACCTGAGCCCGGGACGCTGATCCAGTTCTTCAAGGATGACGCCACCGCCTTCAACAAGAAGAAACATGAGGTGGTCGACGGCAAGGGCGTGCTCAACAACCGCATCTCCGAGCACATTTTCAATCACCTCAATCGTATGGGCATCCCGACCCATTTCATCCGCCGGCTGAACATGCGCGAGCAGCTGATCAAGGAAGTCGAGATCATCCCGCTCGAGGTGGTGGTGCGCAACGTCGCCGCCGGCTCGCTGGCAAAGCGCCTGGGCATCGAGGAAGGCACGGTTCTGCCGCGCTCGATCATCGAATTCTACTACAAGGCCGATGCGCTGGACGACCCGATGGTGTCGGAAGAGCACATCACCGCCTTCGGCTGGGCCAGCCCGCAGGAGATCGATGACATCATGGCACTGGCTATCCGCGTCAATGACTTCCTCTCCGGCCTGTTCCTGGGCGTCGGCATCCAGCTTGTCGACTTCAAGATCGAGTGCGGGCGCCTGTTCGAGGGCGACATGATGCGCATCGTCGTCGCCGACGAGATCTCGCCGGATTCCTGCCGGCTGTGGGACGTCGCCACTCAGGACAAGCTCGACAAGGACCGCTTTCGCCGCGACATGGGCGGGCTGGTCGAGGCCTACCAGGAAGTTGCCCGCCGCCTCGGCATCATGAACGAGAACGAGCCGCCGCGCCCGACTGGCCCGGTGCTCGTTGCCTCTTCCGAGCCCTCGAAGAGCACGAAGCACTGACTTCCAGCGCGGGCCTGCCGGAAACGGCGTGCCCGCCCTCCGCACTACCGATCACTCAGGAGTATCGATGAAAGCCCGCGTCACCGTCACCCTCAAGAACGGAGTTCTCGACCCGCAGGGCAAGGCGATCGAGCACGCGCTCTCAGGGCTGGGCTTCGATGGCGTCGGCCAGGTGCGGCAGGGCAAGGTCTTCGACATCGAGCTTACCGGAACCGACAAAGCCAAGGCCGAAGCCGACCTCAAGGCCATGTGCGACAAGCTTCTGGCGAACACGGTGATTGAGAATTATAGTGTGGCTATTACCTGAGGTTGTGCCGGAGGCGTTATGCCGGAAGCCACGAATGAGCTGATGTTCGGGCTCTTGAAGTGTGTGCACCATGAACTGGTGAGCTTCGCCAGGATGTCTCCGAGACGAAGCGCGAGTTGAATGTGATACGGGGTCATTTGGTGGCTACGCAAAGCGACATCCATAATATTTATGGGATTTTGGCGCGCCAGGATGATCGGCTCGATCGTATAGAAAAGCTTGGAACTTCGCGAACTCGCCGAAGCTCAAAGGCCTTTTGAACTTTGGTGGCATGTGGGACTATCTTCAGCATGCCGAACGATATCCAAATCTCGAAGTTCATGAGCCTCGTTCTGCGGCATGCGCCGCAGGAGGCAGGGCTCGCCCTCGATGACAGCGGCTGGGCCGATCTCGCCGCGCTCTGCGCGGTCATTGCGCAGAAGTTCGGCGCCTCGGCGGCCGATGTCGAGCGCATCGTTACGGAAAATCCGAAGAAGCGGTTCGCAATCGACGGTAATCGCATTCGCGCCGTCCAGGGTCACAGCCTCGACATCGATCTCGGACTTGCGCCCAACGCTCCGCCCGCGCTGCTCTATCATGGCACCAAGGAAGAGTATCTTCCCGCGATCCTGCGCGAAGGCCTGACCAGCCAATCGCGCCAGCATGTGCATCTATCGAAGGATATCGGAACGGCCCGGATCGTGGCGCGCCGCCGCAAGGGAAAGGATGCTATCCTGCGCATCGACTCGGCAGCCATGACTGGGGATGGAATGACTTTCTTTCTATCCGACAATGGCGTCTGGTTGACCAATCACGTCCCACCCCGGTATCTGCATCAGATCAGCGAACGGGAACTGCAATGAAATCAGCCGTCGTACTCCTCCCCGGTCTCAACCGTGACCGCGACATGATCGCGGCTCTGACCAAGATTTCCGGTCAGGCGCCGGCGACCGTCTGGCAGACCGATACCGAAATCCCGGACGTCGACCTGATCGCCATTCCCGGCGGCTTTTCCTTCGGCGACTATCTGCGCTGCGGGGCGATCGCCGCGCGCATGCCGGTGATGCGGGCAGTGGCCGAAAAGGCGGCCAAGGGCGTGATGGTGATCGGCGTCTGCAACGGCTTCCAGATCCTGGTCGAGGCGGGGCTGCTCCCCGGCGCCCTGATGCGCAACGCCTCGCTGAAATTCGTCTGCCGGCACGTGAAGCTCGAGATCGCCAACGCCAACACGATGTTCACCCGCGGCTATCAGCCCGGCCAGATCATTCGCTCACCGGTCGCGCATCACGACGGCAACTATTTCGCCGACGCCGAAACGCTGGCGCGCCTCGAAGGCGAAGGCCAGGTGGTGTTCCGCTATGCCGAAGGCACCAATCCCAACGGCTCGATCAACGACATCGCCGGCATCGTCAGCGAGAGGGGCAATGTGCTCGGTCTGATGCCGCACCCGGAGAACCTGATCGAGGCGGCACACGGCGGCAGCGACGGCCGGGCGCTGTTCGAAGGCGCGCTTGGCATCGCCGCTTGATCCTTTCAGACGATTCCTTCAGACCATTCTTTCAGACGAACGGGGCGGCCTGACCATGAGACTGACGATTACTCGCCTTGCTCTCCTGGCCGCCGCCGGATTTGCGCTCGCCTCTTGCCAGTCCGGCTCGAAGACCACGCCGCCCCCCTCTGGCAAGAGCGCTTCCCTGCTTGCCATGGAGCAGGTCGCCATCGCCGCTCACAAGTGCTGGATCGCCAGCAAGGACCCGGCCTTCAAGCCCTATCAGATGGCCAACGAGCTCAACTCCTACAGCGGCACGCCGCGCTTCCTGCTGGTGCCCGCCAAGCACTATGGCGGCAAGCCGCTGCTGGTCGTGCAAGCACAAGGCAATTCCCGCAAAGTGGACGTGTTCGGGCCGTTGATGGCCGAACCGCTGGGCGCGCGCATAGGCTCCGACATCGCGCGCTGGCACGCCGGCAATTCATCCTGCGCCGCTGCCGCGTGACTCGGCCGTAGCCCACTTCCTGCAAATGCAGGATTGACGGTCGGCTTTTCGCGCTCGTCAATCAACATACCATCGAAGCCCTGTTCGCGGTCGATGTATGCCCAAACCGCGCAGCGATTTGACATGCATCGCAACAATCAAGGGCGTCGCGACGCGCTTAGTCCCAGAACGGCCTGATACCTTCGCGATGGGCGTCGCAGCGCGAAATGCCGATGTCCTTGAGCTGCTCGTCGGTCATCTCCAAGAGCGCAAGGCGTCCGCGACGGCGTTCCAGCATTCGGTCGATTTGCCTGGCGATGGCACGAAGCACGAATATGACCCGGTCAACGAACCCGCGGCGCCCCGACGGGCGGCCGTGCAACCCGGCGCTGTCATAACGGAATGTATCAATTGTATTCATCTTGCGATCAACCAATTCTATCGATTGTACTCTAGTTACCTGCGTTCTCATATCAATTGACTCGTCTCGCGATGCAATATAAAAAATTGTCACCATGACAAATTGGCTCCCAGACCTCGCTTCCGGTTCCGGCCCTCTCTATCAGCGCCTTGCTGACAGCATTGAGTCAGATATCGACAAGGGCGTCATCGATGCGGGTGCAAAACTGCCGCCGCAGCGCGACCTCGCCTACGACATTGGCACTACGGTCGGCACGGTCGGCCGGGCCTATCAGTTGCTGCGCGAGCGCGGGCTGGTGAGTGGGGAGGTCGGGCGCGGCACCTATGTGCTCGCGCAACGCGCGGAGAGCCCCAAGCCCGAGCTGCAGCCCGCCGCGCTCGGAACGCGGCTCGTCGATGCGCCGAGCGGCAAGCTGCGCTTCGACAGCACCGCCGCCCCCGATGTCGGACAAGGCGCATTGATTGCCGAACTGCTGGCGCGGACGGCGGAGGAGCACCCCCACGACATTTCAAGCTATACCAGGGATTTCCCGGATCGCTGGTTCGAGGCCGGCGGCCTTTGGCTCAAGCGCAATTCCTTTCACCCCTCGCCCGATTCGATCGTGCCGACGCTTGGCACCCATGCGGCGGTGATGGCGGCGATCGCGGCGCTCACCACGCCTGGCGACACGATCGTCTTCGAGCATCTCACCTATTCGCAGATCTCGCGCAGCGCCGGTCTGATCGGGCGCCGTACCGCGCTGGTCTCGGCGGACGATGAAGGTCTCGATCCCGACGATTTCGAACGCGTCTGCGCGCAGAAACACCCGAAGATGATGTTCGTGATGCCGACGGCGAAGAACCCGACGCTGGTTACGCTGTCGGCGGAGCGGCGCCAGGCGATCGCGCGTATAGCGCGCGAGTACAATGTCGTCCTGATCGAGGATGATCTTTATGGCGAATTGACCGACGATCCGACGCCACTGCTCGCCGAATACGCCCCTGAGCGCACGATCGTAGCCGGCGGCCTGTCGAAGTCGGTCGCGGCCGGCGTGCGCGGCGGCTGGCTGTCCTGCCCGCCCGCCTACCGCCACCGCATCCGCGTGGCGCACAAGATGATGACCGGCGGGCTGCCCTTTCTGCTGGCGGAGGTCGGAACAAGGCTGGTGATGTCGGGCCAGGCCAGCGATATCCGCAAGCGCTGCATTGCCGAGATCCAAGCTCGTCTCCATGTCGTGCGCGAGACGCTGGCTGGCTTTGACTTCAAGGCGCGGGACAATGTGCCCTTCGTCTGGCTCACCTTGCCGGATCCTTGGCTCTCAGGCACCTTCAAGAATGCCTGCCTGGCGCAGGGCTTGCTCATCGACGACGAGGACGAGTTCAAGGCCGGTCGTTCCGAGCAAGTCTTCCACGGCGTCCGCTTCGGTGTTTCGCAACCCCGGCAAAGTAAGGACGTCGCCGGTGGCGTCGCGGTCATCCGCCGCCTGCTCGACGAGGGCCGCGCCGGCTACGACAGTTTTTCCTGACCAGTCCTTTCCCAAGCGCCTCGCGCTACCGGCCGGTGCCGGCGCAGCGGTTTTGCGGCGTTTTCGTCGTGCTTTGGGGGTGTATCGCTCGAAAGCTTGCGATAAGAGGAGACTCAGAAAAGCCCCCTCTCCCACGGATACCAATCGCCGCTCATGACCATATCCAATTCCGTGCCGATCACCCCCGAGCTCGTCGCCGCGCATGGGCTGAAGCCCGACGAATACCAGCGCATCCTCGATCTGGTTGGCCGCGAGCCGAGCTTCACCGAGCTCGGCATCTTCTCAGCGATGTGGAACGAGCACTGCTCCTACAAGTCTTCCAAGAAATGGCTGCGCACGCTGCCCACCAGCGGCCCGCGGGTTATCCAGGGGCCGGGCGAGAATGCCGGCGTAGTCGACATTGGCGACGGCGACTGCGTCGTCTTCAAGATGGAGAGCCACAACCACCCCTCCTATATCGAGCCCTATCAGGGAGCCGCGACCGGCGTCGGCGGCATCCTGCGCGATGTCTTCACCATGGGCGCGCGACCGGTTGCGGCGATGAACGCATTGCGCTTCGGCGCGCCTGACCATCCCAAGACCCGGCACCTGGTTGCTGGAGTCGTTTCCGGTGTCGGCGGCTACGGCAATTCGTTCGGCGTGCCGACCGTCGGCGGCGAGGTCAATTTCGACGCCCGCTACAACGGCAACATCTTGGTCAACGCCTTCGCGGCCGGCCTCGCCAAAACCAACGCCATCTTTCTGTCGCAGGCCAAGGGCGTCGGCCTGCCGGTCGTCTATCTCGGCGCCAAGACCGGGCGCGACGGCGTCGGCGGCGCCACCATGGCCTCGGCCGAGTTCGACGACAAGATCGAGGAGAAGCGGCCGACCGTACAGGTTGGCGACCCCTTCACCGAAAAGTGCCTGCTGGAGGCCTGCCTCGAGCTGATGGCGTCGGGCGCGGTCATCGCCATCCAGGACATGGGCGCCGCCGGCCTGACCTGCTCGGCGGTCGAGATGGGCGCCAAGGGCGATCTCGGCATCGAGCTCGACCTCGACAAGGTGCCGGTGCGCGAGGAGCGCATGAGCGCCTACGAGATGATGCTGTCGGAAAGCCAGGAGCGCATGTTGATGGTGCTGCGCCCCGAGAAAGAGGAGGAAGCCGAGGCGATCTTCCGCAAATGGGGCCTCGACTTCGCCATCGTCGGCAAGACCACCGACGACCTGCGCTTCCGCGTGCTGCACCATGGCGACGAGGTCGCCAACCTGCCGATCAAGGAACTGGGCGACCAGGCGCCGGAATATGATCGCCCCTGGGTCGAAACGAAGAAGCCGGCGTCGCTTGCAGCGAACGACGCGCCCAAGGCCGACGTCGCTGACGCGTTGCTCACGATGCTGGGCGGACCGGACCTCTCTTCGCGCCGCTGGGTGTGGGAGCAGTATGACACGCTGATCCAGGGCAATTCGCTGCAGCTCCCAGGCGGCGATGCCGGCGTGGTGCGCGTCGAAGGCCATCCAACCAAGGCGCTCGCCTTCTCTTCCGACGTCACGCCGCGCTATTGCGAGGCCGACCCGTATGAGGGCGGCAAGCAGGCCGTCGCCGAATGCTGGCGCAACCTGACGGCAACGGGCGCCCTGCCGCTTGCCGCCACCGACAATCTTAATTTCGGCAATCCGGAGCGGCCGGAGATCATGGGCCAGTTTGTCGGAGCGGTTAAGGGTATCGGCGACGCCTGTCGCGCGCTCGGCTTCCCGATCGTCTCCGGCAATGTCTCGCTCTACAACGAAACCAATGGCCGCGGCATCCTGCCGACGCCGACCATCGGCGGCGTCGGGCTGATCGCAGATTGGTCGAAGATGGCCCGCGTCGGCTTTGCCGCCGAGGGCCAGATGATCGTGCTGGTCGGCGCGCCGCCGACATGGGGCAGCCATCTCGGCCAATCGGTCTATATGCGCGACATCCACGGCCGCGCCGACGGTTCGCCGCCGCCCGTCGACCTCGAACATGAAAAGCGCGTCGGCGACCATGTGCGCGCGCTGATCGCTTCCGGCATCGTGACTGCCGCGCACGATGTCTCCGACGGCGGCCTTGCCGTGGCGCTGGCCGAAATGGCGATGGCATCCGGCATCGGCGCCACCATTCCCGGTCTCACCGGGACCGATCCGATCCCGGTCTGGTTCGGCGAGGACCAAGGACGTTATCTCCTGACCTTGTCGATCGACCCGCAAAGCGGCGAATGGGACAGGATCCGCGCGGAGCAGGGCAAGCTCGGCATCTTCGCGCCGTGGATCGGCACGACCGGTGGCGACATGCTGAAGCTCGGCGAGGCGCGTGCCGTTCCGGTCAGCGAATTGACCGCCGCCCATGAGGGCTGGTTCCCGCGCTTCATGGATCAGGCCATTTGACCAGGCTGGCGGTCCGGGCGCTGCTTGCAGCGGTTTTCTGGCCGTCGCTGTTCTTTTTCTGGTTCCTCGGCCCGTTCGTCTTTCTGCTGCTGTCGACGACCTCGAGCGAGGTCTGTCCAAGGCTCGAAACGCGAGCCGAGTTCCTTGCTGCGGCGAACGGCGCAATCCCGTTGCTGGCCGCTCAGGACCTCGTCTACGCCATTCCTGTTTTGTGCCTGGTGCTGTGGCAGCGCCTTTTGCCGGAGCCGGCTCGGGCAAGGCATATCGTCACTTGCGTCAAGCTCTTCGCCATTGCAACCGCCATCGGAGCGCTTTGGGCGTATGGTTCTTCGCTTATGTGCGATGGCTACGGCCGGCCGTTTTTCTCCCCGGTCTGGCAGTGGACGAGCTACTTGCCGATGGTCGGTATCGCGATAAACGTGCCGCTCTACGTGCTGACCTTCAGCCTCGGTCGCGCCTACTCGACGCGCGAGGATGTGTCCGCCGGCGACGCGGCTCAGCCGGATCGGAATGTCCCGTGAAGCCTCGGTCACGGATGGAACCGCTTCAATCCGGACCGGAAAGGCTCTACGCTTATCCCCGACTCTCATCGCACGGGCTGCGCCCGCTCGAAAACAGGATTTCTGCCATGGCAATGGATGCGCACGACATCGAACGACTGATCAAGGAAGGCATTCCGGACGCCAAGGTGACAATTCGCGATCTGGCTGGTGACGGCGACCACTACGCTGCCGAAGTGGTGGCCGAGAGCTTCCGCGGCAAAAGCCGCGTCCAGCAGCACCAGATGGTCTATGACGCGCTGAAAGGCAATATGGGCGGCGTGCTGCATGCGCTCGCCCTGCAGACCAGCGTTCCGGACTGAGTGTTGACGCCGCGGTTGTTCAGATCTTTACCAGCATCGCCGTGAGGTACATGAAGCCGACCCCGGCTGTCAGCCCGGCCATCGCAGCCGGTGCGAGCAAGGCGCGCGAGCCATCGGGGCGCTGGCGAAGCTGCAGCGAAACCATCTCGACGATCACTTGCAGGATCGCTCCGGCGCCGATCGCCAGCGCCAGCGCCGACCATTGTGGCGCATAGGCGAGGCTGCCGATCCATAGGCCGACGACGGCTGGACCTCCCGCGAGCAGCGTCAACATGGCGAACGTCCTGAGCGGCGGTCGCTGCTTCAGGATCGGGGCGGCGATGGCGATGCCTTCGGTGATGTTGTGCAAGGTGAAGCCAAGCACCAGGAACGTGCCGAGCCCGGCTGCGCCCGAGACGAAGGCGGCGCCGATCGCCAGCCCTTCGCCGAGATTGTGCAGGCCGATGCCGAGTGCGATGAAGGTGGCAAGCGCCAGCCCGGTCGGTGTCCCGCTGCGCCGGCCTGCCGCCATGAGCAGAAGGAAACTGGCGGTGGCTGCGAGTACGATCATGGTCGACCCCTGGAACAGGGCGGCTGCTTCGCCGGCCAGTTCGAACGCGTCCTCGAGCGTGTCGACGAAAAGGAAGGCGAGCAGACCGACGGTCATCGACAGGAGAAAGTCCATGCCGTTCCGCCCGACCCCGCGTAGTGCCGGATAGAACATCAGGCCGATCGCCACGGGCAGGATGCCGACAAAGCCGCCCAGCACCGCTTGCGCGGCAAAGCTAGGTGAACTGCGCGTCGGTGTGGGTACGGCGACGGCGATATCGTGCCCGAATGTTGTCCCGGTACTGGTTACGACATTGATCGCATGCGCCTCCCCCAGCACCCAGGGGTATGGCAGGCTGATCCATGCCGTTGCGCCGCGCGGGATCGGCCCCGGCGGATCCTGCGTGAACTGCCAGTAAGCGTCGTCGACCTGGACCTGTGCGATCGTCATCGGTTCCGACCCACCGGCCCGCACGAGGATTCGAATGCCGTCGTTTCCGATAATTGTCCGCTCGAAGGTCAGGTTCTCGACCGGCGGCGCGCCGTTGCGAAAGCTGGCCAACGGGTCGGAAGAGACCATCCACGCAACCGCGAGCCCGAGTACGGCGAGCGGCAGTACTATCCAGAGCAGAGAGAGCCAGCGCGGCCGACCGGCCTGTGTATCCCGGGAGGTGCTACTGACATCGGTCACGACAAGGCCTCCACGACGTCGAACATGCCCGACCAGCCGAGTTCGGTAAACTCCGACTGGTGGGGATGGAACATGTAGAGGCCTGGCTCGTGCTCCCTGAAATGGAACTCGAGGATACCGCGCTCGGCCTGGCACTGGGTGATCAGATCGACGGTCCTGAGTGTCGGCGTCAGCGTCGTGCCCTGATTGTAGTAGTCGAAGAAATTGGCATGCAGATGGAAGGAGTTGATCGGGTCGAACTCGACCACGTTCACGAGATAGATCCGGACAGGCTTGTCCTTCAGCACCCGTATCGGATTCTTCGCGTAGGCATGGGCGACGGTGTTGACGGCATAGACCTCGTTCTCGTTGTCGAAATTGGTGTCGAAGGCGTTCATCACCATTACGAATTCCTGCCAGCCGGCATTCTCCGGCGTGCCGAGCAGGCGCGAGCGGGCGACCGCCTCGTGCTCCGGATGCCTGGCGGGATCGGGATCGATGATGAAGGCGCCGTACATACCTTTCTGGATGTGCCGCTTCAGCGGCAGCGCATGGCAATGATAGAGGTGGCAGCCGAACGGCCTGGCGTCGAACTCGTACACGAACTCCTCGCCCGGCCCGATCAAACCGGCGCCCGGAACGCCGTCCATCCGTGCTGCGTGAATGCCGTGGAAATGCATGGAATGCGGATGCGAGCCGTTGTTGCGGAAGACGATCTTCAAGCGATCGCCTTCGGTGGCCCGCAGCGTCGGCCCCGGCACGCGGCCATTGTAGGTCCAGGCGGGGAACAGGATGCCGGGCGCGATCTCGATCTCCTTGTCCTCGGCCGTGACCTCGAAGCTGCGCAGTGTCCGCCCGTCCGGCAGCGTCGACACCGTCCCGGTCTCCCAGTGGCTCAGCAGCTTCACCGGATCGAATCCGTTGCGGCTATCCTCGACCTCGCCGACGGTGATCATCGCCCCATGCGCGGACAGGTGCGCCGGCTGCGGTTCGGCCGCCCCTGGCGTTCCGTGACCGGCGTGGTCGGTCTGCCCGCGCGCCGCGGTCGCCATCACCGCCGTACCGCCGGCCGCCAGGCCACCGGCCAGAAGCAGCCTTCGATCGAGCTTTTGTTCCAGCAGCGATTTCGTTTCGCGCATATCCGCGTTCCTCCAAGGCACTGGCAAGGATAGCGCATGCTTCAAGATTTAGCTATAGCTATAATTCTGGCGCGTGCGCACCTGGGAAACCGTCAGCGGCACCGGGACAAGAGAACCGGCCTGCCGGCCCGCTTGTGGGAAGAGTTCCGGCTGGCGGATTTGGCCCAATGGCGGACCAAAGCTTTGCGCCATTTCGGGTGCGTCGCGGCTAACGTCTTGTTTCAGCCAACCTATGGGTTTATTTGATGGACATGCTTCGAGCCTGACTCCCACAGGCGTGAAAGGATTCCCCCATGAGCGGCATCAACGACTACATCGACAGCGAAGTGAAGAGCAACGACGTCGTGCTCTTCATGAAGGGCACCCCCGGCTTCCCGCAGTGCGGGTTCTCCGGCCAGGTGGTGCAGATCCTCGACTATGTCGGGGTCGACTACAAAGGCGTGAACGTGCTGACCTCGGCCGAGCTGCGCCAGGGCATCAAGGACTATTCCAACTGGCCGACCATTCCGCAGCTCTACGTCAAGGGCGAGTTCGTCGGCGGTTGCGACATCGTGCGCGAGATGTTCCAGGCCGGCGAGCTGCAGGATTTCCTGGTCGAAAAAGGCGTCAGCGTCAAAGGCGCCGCCTGATTTGAGCTCGCGCTGGCCGGCCCAGCCGGCTGCGCGATGACATCCGGGGCCGCCCCACCTCGGCACTTTGGCTTTCGAACTCGAGAACGAGACGAATTGATGCGCCGGTCGACCGGCGCGTGTTCGTTTGATTGATCGGATTTTGCCGTGGACAATCAGGCACTAGCGCAGCAGTCGGCAAAAAGCTTGCCCATTCCGCGCTGGGAATTCATTGCGCTCTGCGCGGCGCTGATGGCGCTCAATTCGCTCGCCATCGACATCATGCTGCCGGCACTGCAGCAGATCGGCGCCTCGCTCGGCGTCGAGAATGAAAACCACCGCCAGTATGTGATCACAGCCTACATCCTTGGCTTCGGCACCGGTCAGCTCTTCTTCGGTCCGGTTTCCGATCGTTTCGGCCGCCGTGCGCCGCTGGTCGCCGGCCTGATCATCTATGTGGCGGCGGTAGCGGCCGCTGCTGTTGCTCCGACCTTTGCCACCCTGCTCGCCTGCCGTGTCGTGCAAGGCATCGGCGCGGCGGCCACCCGCGTCATCGCTGTCTCCATCGTGCGCGACACCTTCGAGGGCCGCCGCATGGCCGAGGTCATGTCTCTGATCTTCATGGTGTTCATGGCGATACCGGTCGTCGCGCCCGGCATCGGCCAGTTCATCATGCTTTTCGCCACCTGGCACTGGATCTTCGTCACCATGGCCGTCGGCGCGCTCATCGTGTCGGCATGGTCGCTGTTGCGCTTGCCGGAGACGCTGCATCCGGAATACCGGCGGCCCTTAACCGTCAACGCCGTCGTCGGCGGCTTCCGCATCGTGCTCACCAACCGCATCGCGCTTTGCTATGCCTTTGCCAGCACCTTCATCTTCGGCGCCATGTTCGGCTTCATCAATTCCGCGCAGCAGATCTATCTCGAAGTCTTCCATGTCGGCGAGCTGTTTCCGCTGATCTTCGCCGGCGTCGCGGGCGTGCTCGCCTTCTCGAACTTCCTCAACGCGCGGCTCGTCGGCAAGGTCGGCATGCGGCGCCTGTCGCAGAGCGCGCTGCTGCTCTTCCTCGCCATCAGCCTGGTCTGGCTCGTCGTCTCGCTCGAGATCGAGATGCCGCTCTGGCTGTTCATCGCCTTCTTTGCCGGCGCGATGGTTCCATTTGGCTGTCTCGGCGCGAATTTCAACGCGCTTGCGATGGAGCCGCTCGGCGAGCTTGCCGGCACGGCGTCCTCCATCCTCGGCTTCATGCAGACCTTTCTCGGCGGCCTGCTCGGAACGCTGATAGGCCAGGCCTATAACGGCACGGTCACGCCATTGGCCGCCGGCTTCTGCAGCGTTTCCCTCGCCGCCCTGCTGATGATCCTGATCGCCGAGCGCGGAAGGCTGTTCCAGCCCCACAATCCGCCGGTGTGAAACCCTCGCCTACGGCCACCCGCTCAGGATTTTCGTTCAAGCGCAACCGTGAAGCGGGGCGAAAGTATGCGCCCTGCGATCGCCTCGCCCATGCTCTCGGTAAAGGGTAACGGCAGGGCCTTATCGAGAGCCTCGAGGACTGAGGCAACGAAGGCTCTGTTCAATGCATCGTTCGATCCGAGTACGGAGAAGGTCGCGCGCGGCTTGCCAATGAGCGTTCCGTCTCGGCGGAGCGAGAACCGCAGGGTCAAGGACAGGCCGGCAGTTCCGCGGGGCGGCCGCCAGCAGGCGTAAATGGCAGCCGACATTTCCGCCATGGAGTTTACGGGATCGCGACTGCCGCAGGCGCGCTCCCGTGCCGCTGCTTCGTCAGCACCCGTGATCGTCACGGCGATGGCGAGAGCCAGAGCGACCATCGCGGACCGGGTGCCCATTCACATCTCCGGATTTGCGTGAGGTCGTAGGTCGACATCTTCCAGGCGACCGGCTGGCCCTCGCTGGCGCAATCGATCCTATTCCGCCCAGAGCTCGCGCCGCAGTTCGTTCCAGCTATCCTTGTCTGGCGCAACCAACAACCCGCCGTCGACATGCGACGGCAGATAGGCATCGCCGTCGATCCGCGCCGCATAACCACCGGCCTCCTGATGGATCAGCACGCCGGCCAGATGGTCCCACGGCATCAGCTTGTTGTAGACGACGAAATGCGCATGGCCGCTCGCCAGCAGCCGGTATTCGTGCGCGGCGCAACGATAGCCGAACTGCGACAGCGCCTTTGTGTGGTTGCGGGCGAGCCGCGAGCGCTCCGGTTCCTTCAGATACTGCCACGAGATCGCGCCGGTCATCTCGGCGATCGGCACCGGCTCGGCAACCCGCACCCTCTCCAGCGCGCCATGTGCGTGGCGGATATGGCTGCCCGCCCCCTTGGCGCCGATCAGCCAGTCGTTGCCGACCGGATCGTGGATGATGCCGGCAACCGTCTCGCCGTTGACCACGACGCCCAGCATGACGCCGAACAGCGGCACGCCGGAGGCGAAGTTGAAGGTGCCGTCGACCGGATCGATGACGAAGGCGAGTTCGGCATCGCCGAGCCCTTTGAGCAAGGCCGGATTGTCGGAACAGGCCTCCTCGCCGAGGATCATCGCTGAAGGGTAACGCTCGCGCAGCCTGGCAGTGATCAGCCTTTCGGCGTTGACGTCCGCCTCCGTCACCAGATCGGCGGCCGAAGTCTTCTGGCGAACGTCGCCCTCGCCCAATCGGCGGAAGCGCGGCATGATTTCGGCCTTGGCTGCGTCGGCTAGAAGCTCGGCCAGCCAGTCGATCGCTTGCATGTCAAACGTCATTGGAAATGTCTTTTCCCATGGTAAGGCGCGCATCGAGCGCGGCGAAGTCGAACAGTTTTCGGTCGAGCAGATGCGAGGGCCGCACATTGGTCATCGCGCGGATCATCGTGTCCTTGCGGCCAGGCATGCGCTTCTCGATATCGTCGAGCATCGCCTTCATGGCGTTGCGCTGCAGCCCTTCCTGGCTGCCGCAGAGATCGCACGGGATGATCGGGAATTTCATTGCAGTGGCAAATTTCTCGAGATCGGCCTCGGCGCAATAGGCGAGCGGGCGCAGAACCATGACGTCGCCCTCGTCATTAAGAAGCTTCGGCGGCATGGCGGCGAGACGCCCGCCATGGAAGAGGTTCATGAAGAAGGTTTCGAGGATGTCCTCACGGTGGTGGCCTAGCACCAGCGCGGTGCAACCCTCCTCACGCGCGATGCGATAGAGATGGCCGCGCCTCAGCCGCGAGCAGAGCGAGCAATAGGTGCTGCCTTCGGGCAGCTTGTCGGTGACCACCGAATAGGTGTCCTGGTACTCGATGCGATGCGCAATGCCGTTGGCGCCGAGATAGTCCGGCAGGATGTGCTTCGGGAAATTCGGCTGACCTTGGTCGAGATTGCAGGCAAGCAGCTCGACCGGCAGCAGCCCGCGCCATTTGAGATCGAGCAGCAAGGCAAGCAGGCCATAAGAATCCTTGCCGCCGGAGAGCGCCACCAGCCAGCGCTCGCCGGGTTTCACCATGGCGAAGTCTTCGATCGCCTGGCGCGTGAGCCGCAGCAGCCGCTTGCGCAGCTTGTTGAACTCGACCGAGGATGGCACGTCGCGGAACAGCGGATGGAATCCGCCGTCCGGCTCGTCGGCGATCGGCTCAAGCGATTTGACGTTTGGCAGCATATTCATGGCGCAGGTGCCCACGGTTCTGTTGCCGCTTCGCTTAGAGCATTTTGCAGCCAAGTGGAATCACTAGCCGTCGCGGAATTGCGGCTAAAAAAATGACCAGGGTGGAATTGCCGCCCTGGCCGACGCGACAAACAAAGAAAAGGCCGCCTCGAGGGCGGCCTTGGATGGGTGTCGCCGATTGGTCGGATCAGCGCGAATAGAATTCGACGACCAGGTTCGGTTCCATCTGGACGGCGAACGGAACATCCGCCAGGCCGGGAACGCGGTTGTAGGTCGCGGTCATCTTGTTGTGGTCGGCCTCGATATAGTCCGGCACGTCACGCTCGGCCAAGCCTACCGATTCCAGCACGATGACGAGCTGCTTCGACTTCTCGCGCACCTCGATGACGTCGCCCGGCTTGCAGCGGTACGAACCGATATTGGTGCGCTTGCCGTTGACGTTGACGTGGCCGTGGTTGACGAACTGGCGGGCCGCGAAGATGGTCGGCACGAACTTGGCGCGATAGACGATCGCGTCGAGACGCGACTCGAGCAGGCCGATCAGGTTCTCGGAGGTGTCGCCCTTGCGGCGGTTGGCTTCCTCATAGACCTTGCGGAACTGCTTTTCCGAAACGTCGCCATAGTGGCCCTTGAGCTTCTGCTTGGCGCGCAGCTGCAGGCCGAAGTCGGAAAGCTTGCCCTTGCGGCGCTGGCCATGCTGTCCGGGGCCGTATTCGCGCTTGTTGACCGGGGACTTCGGACGGCCCCAGATATTTTCGCCGAGACGGCGGTCGATCTTGTATTTCGCGGATTCGCGCTTGCTCATCGCATTCCCTTTCAAAACGATATGACCCGGGGCCCCATGGCTCCGGGTGAAGGAAACGCGCCCTCCTCTGGCCTCCGTTTTCGAGGCCTGACAGGGTTTTCCCACGCAACGCGACGGAAAACCCACGGGACACGTCAGTTCGAACAAGACCGCCGACAGACTGGCTTCCGGTGAGGTCTTGCCCATGCAAAAGAAACCACCGGACGTCGCCGCCCGGTGTTGGTGGCCCTGTTAAACAGAGATTTAACCGGTGTCAAGCTCGTGATCGGCGACGCACCGGCTCCACTATTCTGCCGTCAGAAAGCCGCAGCCCGGCGAAGGCACTGGCATGGCCGCAAGCAGATCCGCCACGTCATGGCATGCCGCGGTTTCCTATCCAGGCACCAACTTGAGAGCCAGGCAGGAGTTCATGACTTCTTGCTAGGCAGTCCCTTGCGTTTGGTCTCGGCGAACTCCTCGAGTTGCTTCTCGCTCATGGACTCGTACATCTCGCGCGAAGCACCCTTAAGCTCGGTTTTCTTGGTCTCGCCGCGCTTGGCCGAAAGGGCTGCGCCGGCTGCCTTCTGTTGGGCTTGCGATTTGGCTGGCATGCGATTTCTCCCTGTGCGGTAGTGGGAAGAGAAACGCTGCGGCGCTATCGCAGTTCCAGCTAGCGCGAGGTCAGCCCAAAGCCCTGGATGAGCCTGCGCGTGGCGAAATCCACCTTACCAGAGGTGAAGAGGGCGATATCGGGCTCGGTCTCGCCCGACGGTTCGCCGATAGGCTGCAGCAGCGACATGGCGCGCCGGGCAATGGCTTCCGCCGGATCGATCCAGTCGACCGGCCACGGAGCGGTCTTGCGCATGCGGTTGGCCAGGAACGGATAATGCGTGCAGGCGAGCACGACGATGTCGGTGCGCTGCCCGTCGTGCTCGATGAAGCAGGGCGCGATCTCGGCGCGCACGGCTTCCTCGTCGACAAAACCTTCGCGCATATAAATCTCGGCCAATGCGGCAAGCCTGTCGCTGCCGACGAGCCGGACATGGCATTTCTGCGCCCATTTGCTGATCAGGTCACGCGTGTACTGACGCTTAACCGTGCCCGGGGTCGCCAGCACCGAAACCAGGCCGGACCGCGTGCGCTCGGCCGCCGGCTTGATCGCGGGCACCGTTCCGACAAACAGATGACCGGGAAATTTTTCCCGCAGCGCATCGATCACCAGGGTCGAGGCGGTGTTGCAGGCGATCACTGAGATCGCCGGCTGCAGACGGTCGAGCAATTTGCCGAACAGGGCGAGTATGTGCTCCTTGAGCGCCGGCTCTTCCCATGCGCCGTAAGGAAAAGCCGCGTCGTCGGCGACATAGACGAAGCGCCGATCCGGCATCAGGACGCGCGCCTCGCGCAGCACCGTCAGTCCGCCGACACCGGAATCGAACATCAGGATCGGACGCTGGTTTGATCGATCGTTCATTGTCATCCGACTACAGGAAGAAGCTGACCCGAGATTTGGCCAACCGCGCTTCTATCCTGAACGATCATGGTCTTGAAGTGGCAGATGCCAGCAGCTTTTGCGCAACTCAGAGCCCCCGCTTGCCGAAGCCGGCGGGTCGCGCCCGGCCAAACGGCTGCGGCGCCGGCGCCGGCGCCGGACGCGCGGGTTGCGCAGCAGTCCGTGGCGCAGCTGGAGCGACGCTCGCTGTCGCCCTCGCGGGGCGCGCCTCCGCCGGCAACGAGCCTTCAAAGTCGAAAGCCTCGGTCAGCTCATCGATGTTGCTGCCGGCCACAGGCTTTGCCCACAGGATCGTGCACCAGAGGCCGAATATGGCAAGGCCGAGCAGGTTCAGGCCACCGGGCGCGCTCTCAGGATTGCCAAAATCGATAACCAGAAGCGTGCCCGCCTGCAGCAAGCCATAGATGCCGGAAAAGACGATATAGGACCAGAGGATCCAGCCTGAACCATCGGCATCGCGGCTGCGGCGCCATGCGATGTTGCCGCGCAGCGCGACGAAGACGAGCGACACAACAAGCGCGGCGCCGGCCAGGCTTTGCCGCGACGGACCCGGCATCGAATTGATCAATCCCGCGAAGCCGGTCGTTGCGGCAATGCAGAGCACGATCGCTACCGCTTCCGCTATGAACAAACCTAGCGAATAGAAGAAGAAATGCAGACGGCCAATATTGGACGTAAACATCTGCTGCCCCATCGTTTCGAGAACGATGAGCCAAACCGCATAATATTCGGTTACCTTGAAGGTTCGGAGCTTACGGATTTTAACTTTCTTTGTCCGTTGTTCGTTTGCGCGTAGCCGGCGCCCGCCTCGGATCATTCCCCGGTGAGCCGTCGCCGCGCGGCATTGCCGGCGAGAACCTGTCGAGCGACGAGATGATGCCGCGCAGCACCTTCAACTCGGGCTCAGCGAATCCCGCCCGCGTCAGCACGGCGCGCAGATTGTCGACCATCTTAGGCCTCTTCTCTTCCGGGCGGAAATAGCCGCGCGCCTCAAGAGCGCCTTCGAGATAGGTGAACAGGCTGTGCAGCTGTTCCTTGGTCGCCGGAACGAGCTCCGGTCCGGCGAAGTTGGTCGCGGTCTCTTCGGCAAGGCCGGATTTCATCCATTCATAGGACATCAAAAGCACGGCCTGTGCGATGTTGAGCGAGGAGAAGCCGGGATCGACGGGAAAGGTGACGATCTCGTCAGCCAGACCAACCTCTTCATTGTAGAGGCCAAAACGTTCACGGCCGAACAGAATTCCGGTGCGCAGCCCCGCCTGCTCGCGGGCCCGGAGCGCCCTGCCCGCATCCACCGGACCGCGCACCGGCTTGAAGCCGTCACGCTCGCGGGCGGTGGTGGCGAAGACGAAGTTGAGGTCGGCCACTGCCGAGGCAAGGTCGTCGAACACCGTTGTCGCATCGATGACGTGGTCGGCGCGGCTGGCGGCGGCGCGCGCCTTCTCGCTCGGCCAGCCGTCGCGCGGATTGACCAGGCGCAGCTCAGAAAGGCCGAAATTCGCCATGGCGCGCGCGACCATGCCGATATTCTCGCCGAGTTGCGGCTCGACAAGGATGATCGCCGGTCCGGCGGTCTTGGCGGTGTCGTTTGCGGCTGGCATGGCTCTCCGTACATGAGGTTTGCGGCGTTTCGGCGTCCCCTGCCACATCCGGGCCTGAAAATGAAGCATTCACAAGCGCGACACCGGTCTGCGATCGGCTGATCGCGGTTTGCGCGCTCAAAAAGGCTTTGATATACGCTGCCCAACCTCGGCCGAAGCCACGGGCAAGGCCGTTCAGATCCCCAGCAACGAGGCATTTTTCCATGGCGAAGATCAAGGTGGCGAACCCGGTCGTCGAGCTCGACGGCGACGAGATGACCCGCATCATCTGGCAGTTCATCAAGGACAAGCTGATCCACCCCTATCTCGACATCAAGCTGGACTATTTCGATCTAGGGATCGAGAACCGGGACGCCACCAATGACCAGGTGACCGTCGACTCGGCCAACGCCATCAAGAAATACGGCGTCGGCGTGAAATGCGCGACGATCACGCCCGACGAGCAGCGCGTCGAGGAATTCAAGCTGAAGAAAATGTGGAAGTCGCCCAACGGCACCATCCGCAACATCCTCGGCGGCACCATCTTTCGCGAGCCGATCATCATGAAGAACGTGCCGCGCCTGGTGCCCGGCTGGACCAAGCCGATCGTCGTCGGCCGTCACGCCTTCGGCGACCAATACCGCGCCACCGACTTCCGCTTCCCGGGCAAGGGGAAGCTGACAATCAAATTCGTCGGCGAGGACGGCCAGGTGATCGAGCATGACGTCTTCGATGCGCCGGGCGCCGGCGTCGCCATGGCCATGTACAATCTCGACGAGTCGATCCGCGAATTCGCTCGCGCCTCGCTGAACTATGGCCTGCTGCGCAACTTCCCGGTCTATCTCTCGACCAAGAATACGATTCTCAAAGCCTATGACGGCCGCTTCAAGGACATCTTCCAGGAGGTCTACGAGAAGGAATTCGAGGCCGAGTTCAAGGCGAGAAAACTTTGGTACGAGCACCGCCTGATCGACGACATGGTCGCCTCCAGCCTGAAATGGTCGGGCGGCTATGTCTGGGCCTGCAAGAATTATGACGGCGACGTGCAATCCGACACCGTGGCGCAGGGCTTCGGCTCGCTCGGCCTGATGACCTCGGTGCTGATGACGCCGGACGGCAAGACCGTGGAAGCGGAAGCCGCCCACGGCACCGTTACCCGCCACTACCGCCAGCATCAGAAGGGCGAGGAAACCTCGACCAACTCGATCGCCTCGATCTTCGCCTGGACGCGTGGCTTGGCCCACCGCGCCAAGCTCGACGGCAATGCCGAGCTCAAGCGCTTTGCCGAGACGCTGGAAAAGGTCTGCATCCAGACCGTCGAGGGCGGCTTCATGACCAAGGACCTGTCGCTGCTGATCGGCCCCGACCAGCCCTGGCTGTCGACCACCGGCTTTCTCGACAAGATCGACGAGAACCTGCAGAAGGCGATGGGGTAAGAAGTGCCGAGCCTTGTTGCCAGCGAAAGGGGTCGCCTTTGCGCTGGCAACAATGCCGACCTCTGCCAGGCTATTTTCAAGGTGCACGGGCTAAGCGGCCGGAGGAGCCGCTCCGTCTGGTCCAGCGATGAGCAAGCACCTCCTTACTACCCCAATGCCGCCACTTTGGATGCCGATGCCATACCGATCCAACTTGCAGAAATAGCCAGACTGACATCTGTTCTTGCCACCAGCTTTTCGGTCAAGGATTGCTTCTGCCGTCTGGATCTCCGACCGCTCGGGTTCAGCCAACTCTTCGAAGCAAGCTGGATCTGGATGGACCTAAGGCGTCCAACGACGACCCCCTCCGGTTGGGAACGTGTTGGGGACGCAGCCAGCTTGGAGATGTGGGAACTTGCCTGGACGGATGGCGCAGGTTCCTCCAGCGGCCGTGTCTTTCCGACCGCAGTTCTGGCCGACCCTGCCATCGCCATCCTTGGCCGACGGACGGCCGACGGCTTCACCGCCGGCTGCATAGCCAATAGATCCGAGCTCGTGATCGGGTTGTCAAATGTCTTTGCCACGGATGGCAATTCGACCTATCGAGATGCTGTGCAAGCCGCAGCCAATACGTTTGCTGAAAGTCGCGCGCTGGTCGGGTATGAACGCGGCGGCGGGCTGGATGACGCACTGGACTGCGGCTTTCAGACCACCGGCACCCTGCGCGTCTGGATACGGGACAGCCAAGCCAAAGAGGAATGAAGTGGCAAAGCCTCTTCTCTACGGCGCCCATTACAGCGTCTATGTCCGCATCGCGCGAATGGCGCTCAATCAAAAGGGCGTCGACTACGAGCTCGTCCCTCTCGACATCTTCACGGCCGAAAGGGCGTCAATTATCGGCTATTTCCTCAAGGTCGCCGAAGGGCGAAAGCTGCTTGCCCGCTTTCCAGACTTGCAGGACCGGTGGGATCGCATCGTCAGGCGGGCAAGCTTCTCCAATGCATGAGCTTTCCGGTCGCGAAGCGCTGACCACAGCCAGGATAGTCCGGGTCAACCACGCAGGCGAGTTTGGAGCGATCAGGATCTATTCAGCGCAAATCTTTGTCGCCCGGCACTTTTGGCGCGATTGCGTGCCGTCTTTGTCGGAGATGCTTGGACACGAGCGCCAGCATTGCGCCGCCTTCCGTGCCGCCATGCCAATGCGAAACTCGCGTCCATGTCGCGTCATGCAGTTCTGGAGCTGGGGCGGCTGGCTGTTGGGCTTTCTCACCGCCCTGCTCGGCCCACAAGGCATCTGGGCATGCACCGCCGCTGTCGAAGCGACCGTGCACCGCCATCTTGACGACCAGCTCTACTATCTAGCCGGGCGCGATCCCGGACTGCACGCCATCATCCTGTCGATCCGCGAGGAAGAGCTGGCCCATCTGCGTCACGCCGAGGAGCATCTGCTGGCACCAGGCCCGCTGCTTCTCCTCCTGCGCGCGGCGATCGCCGTCGCCACGGATTGCCTCATCTGGCTGTCCACCTGGGGCGACTCTGTCAGAATGGCGCGCGCCCTGAAAGCGGCAAAGCCTTCCTGACACAGGAACACTAAGCGGCTTCGAGCGCCGCCTTTACCGCCGCGATGGCGTCGTCCGCCTTGGAGGCGTCGGGGCCGCCGGCTTGCGCCATATCGGGACGCCCGCCGCCGCCCTGCCCGCCAAGCGCGGCGGACGCAACACGGACGAGATCGACAGCGCTGAAGCGGCCGGTCAAGTCGTCGGTGACGCCGACCACCACGCTCGCCTTGTTGTCCTCGCCGGCGCCGATAAAGACGACCACGCCGGAGCCCAGCGTCTTCTTGCCGGCATCCGCAAGCGGCTTCAGGTCCTTCGGCGCGACACCGCTGACCGCTTTGCCGAGGAAGCCGACACCCGCAACCGTCTCGTTGGTGGCCGGAGCATCGGCAACGGCCGCGCCGCCGCCAAGGGCCAGTTTCTTGCGCGCCTCGGTGAGCTCTTTCTCGAGTTTCTTGCGCTCCTCGAGCAAAGTCTCGACACGCGCCGGAACGTCGGCCGGCGAGATCCTCAAGGTCGCCGCGGCTGCCTTCAGGCGCTTGTCCTGCTCGTCGAGATGCTTGCGCGCCGCCTCGCCGGTCAGCGCCTCGATGCGGCGCACGCCGGCGGCGACCGCGCTGTCCGACAGGATGCGCACAAGGCCGATATCGCCGGTCGACCTGACATGCGTGCCGCCGCAGAGCTCGACCGAATAGGGACGGTTGGCCTTGGCGCCGTGCAGGCCGGTGCCCATCGAAACGACGCGCACCTCGTCGCCGTATTTCTCGCCGAACAGCGCCATCGCGCCCTCGGCAATGGCATCGTCCACCGACATCAGCCGCGTCGTCACCGGGCTGTTCTGCACGACGATCTCGTTGGCCATGCGCTCGACATCCTCGAGCTCCTCGGCCGAGATCGGCTTGTTGTGGGAGATGTCGAAGCGGAGGCGATCAGGCGCGACCAGCGAACCCTTCTGCGCGACATGGGTGCCCAGCACCTCACGCAGCGCCTCGTGGATGAGATGCGTCGCGGAGTGATTGGCGCGCAGCTTCGAACGGCGCGCGTGATCGACCTTTAGCTCCACGGCAGCGCCGGTCTTGATCGTACCGCGCGTCACCTTGCCCAAATGCACGAAAAGCCCGTCGGCCTTCTTCTGCGTGTCGGTGACCTCGATCGAGAAGCCGTCGCCGGAAATCATGCCGCTATCGCCCATCTGACCACCGGATTCGCCATAGAACGGCGTCTGGTTGACGACGACCGCAACCGCGTCGCCCTGCCCCGCGCTGTCGACGATCTTGCCATCCTTGACCAGGGCCTGGATCAGGCCTTCCGCCTCTTCCGTCTCGTAACCGAGGAAATCGGTGGCGCCGGTCTGCTCGCGCACCGGGAACCAGACCGTCTCGGTCGCCGCTTCGCCCGACCCCGCCCAGTGCGCGCGCGCTTCCGCCTTCTGCCGCTCCATCGCAGCGGTGAAGCCGGCAAGATCGACCGAGATGTCGCGTTGGCGCAGCGCATCCTGCGTCAGGTCGAGCGGGAAGCCATAGGTGTCGTAGAGCTTGAAGGCCGTCTCGCCATCCAGCATGTCGCCGGCGTGTAGCTGTTCCGTCGCCTCCGAAAGCAGGCCGAGACCGCGGACCAGCGTCTTGCGGAAGCGCGTCTCCTCGAGCTTCAGCGTCTCGGTGATCAGCGCTTCGCCACGCACCAGTTCCGGATAGGCCTGGCCCATCTCGCGTACCAGCGCCGGCACCAGCTTCCACATCAGGGGCTCCTTGGCGCCGAGCAGTTGCGCATGGCGCATGGCACGACGCATGATGCGACGCAGCACATAGCCGCGGCCTTCATTGGAGGGCAGCACGCCGTCGGCCACCAGGAAGGATGACGAGCGCAAATGATCCGCGATCACGCGGAACGATGCTGCATTCTCCTGGTTGTGACCGTGCCCGAGCGCCGAGCATGCCGCATCGATCAAATGCCGGAACAGGTCGGTCTCAAAGACGCTCTCCACTCCCTGAAGGATCGAAGCCATGCGCTCCAGGCCCATGCCGGTGTCGATCGACGGGCGCGGCAGGTCGATGCGCTCGTCTTTCGTCACCTGCTCATATTGCATGAACACCAGGTTCCAGAATTCGAGGAACCGGTCGCCGTCCTCTTCCGGGCTGCCGGGCGGACCGCCCCAGATATGCTCGCCGCGATCGATGAATATCTCCGAGCACGGACCACAGGGACCGGTGTCGCCCATCGCCCAGAAATTGTCAGAGGTCGGAATGCGGATGATGCGATCGTCCGAGAAGCCGGCGATCTTCTTCCAATAGCCGGCCGCCTCGTCGTCTGTGTGATAGACGGTGACCAGAAGCTTGTCCTTCGGCAGGCCGAATTCCTTGGTGATCAGGTTCCAGGCAAGCTCGATCGCGCGCTCCTTGAAATAATCGCCGAACGAGAAATTGCCGAGCATCTCGAAAAAGGTGAGATGGCGCGCGGTGTAGCCGACATTGTCGAGATCGTTGTGCTTGCCGCCGGCGCGCACGCTCTTCTGCGCGGTCGCGGCGCGCGAATAGGACCGCTTCTCCAGGCCGGTGAACACGTTCTTGAATTGCACCATGCCGGCGTTGGTGAACATCAGCGTCGGATCGTTGCGCGGCACCAGCGGGCTGGAGGCAACGATCTCATGACCCTCCTTGCGGAAGTAGTCGAGGAATGTCGACCGGATCTCGTTCACGCCACTCATGGATACTGCCTTTTCGCGAAAACCGCCGGCCAGGCCGGCGGCAAATGGGCTTTCGTGTGTCAGAAGATAGATTGGCCTTTTAGCCGTAGCTCTTGACCCTGTCCAGAAACACGGAACCAAGGCCAATCCTCCGGCTGGGCGGCCTGTGCCCTCGCCCCCAAACGTAAACCGCCGGCACGAAGGCCGGCGGTTCGAACGCAGTACTAGGGAACTCGATTACATCAGCTTTAGATAATGGATCCGGATTATGGCCGAACTCCGGCAGTGCCTACATCGCGCCAGCCTCGTCCTCGAAGCTGTCGTCACCACCGCCTTCGGAGCCGCCGTTCTCGAGGAATTTTTCGGCGATCAGCCCGGCATTCTGCCTCAGCGCCAGCTCGATCTCGCGCGCCGTGTCCGGATTGTCGCGCAGGAAAAGCTTGGCGTTCTCACGGCCCTGACCGAGACGCTGCGAATTGTAGGAGAACCAGGCGCCCGACTTCTCGACCACGCCGGCCTTGACCCCGAGATCGACGAGCTCGCCGGTCTTCGACACGCCCTCGCCATACATGATGTCGAACTCGACCACCTTGAAGGGCGGAGCCAGCTTGTTCTTCACCACCTTGACGCGGGTCTGGTTGCCGACCACTTCGTCGCGATCCTTGACCGAGCCGATGCGGCGGATGTCGAGGCGCACCGAGGCGTAGAATTTCAGCGCGTTGCCGCCGGTCGTGGTTTCCGGCGAGCCGAACATGACGCCGATCTTCATACGGATCTGGTTGATGAAGATGACCATGGTGTTGGAGCGCGAGATTGACGCGGTCAGCTTGCGCAGCGCCTGGCTCATCAAGCGGGCCTGCAGGCCGGGCAGCGCGTCGCCCATCTCGCCCTCGATTTCGGCGCGCGGCGTCAGCGCCGCCACCGAATCGACCACCAGAACGTCGATTGCGCCGGAGCGCACCAGCGTGTCGCAGATCTCCAGCGCCTGCTCACCCGTGTCGGGCTGCGAGATCAGGAGGTTTTCGAGGTCCACGCCGAGCTTGCGGGCATAGACCGGATCGAGCGCGTGCTCGGCATCGACGAAGGCGCAGATACCGCCCTTCTTCTGGGCTTCCGCAACCGTGTGCAGCGCCAGCGTCGTCTTGCCCGAGCTTTCCGGCCCGTAGATTTCGATGATGCGGCCGCGCGGCAGCCCGCCAACGCCGAGCGCGATGTCCAGCCCGAGCGATCCCGTCGGCACGGTTTCGATCTCGACCACCTGCTCATTGGCGCCGAGCCGCATGATCGAGCCCTTGCCGAAAGCGCGCTCGATTTGCGACAGCGCCGCATCCAGAGCCTTTGATTTGTCCACTGCCTTATCCTCTACAAGCCGCAAACTATTCTGAGCCATGATACATCACCCCTTGGTCGTCAATGAAGGCCGGACAATCCGTGATCCCTGCCAGTTTGTACCTTTTTTGTTCTCATCTGGCAAGAGGCAGCAAATGACTGGAAAACAAATAATATCTGGATTTGTTCTATTTTTGTCTCACTAGAGATGGCGTGAACCAGTGCTGCTGATCCAAGCGAGATCTCGTTATCCGGGCGGCCCGAATCGCGACCCGATTGCGGGGCGATGCGCGGAAACCTAGTGTGCGCACGCAAACAATCAACGAGGTCACCTCCGCGGCATGCCGACATCCCCAAACATCCTGGCGCTGGGCGGCGCCCATATCGACCGGCGCGGCCAGGTCTCGGGCCCTTACGTGCCCGCCGCATCCAATCCCGGCATCATGCGCGAGGATGTCGGCGGCGGCGTCTTCAACGCGCTGCGCAGCATTGTGAAGCGCGGCGTCTCGGCCTCGCTGCTTTCGGTGCGCGGCGGCGATGCGGCGGGTGAGACCGTCGCATCGGCGATCGACGAGGCCGGCATCGCCGACCTTTCGGCGGTGTTCCTCGACCGCACGACGCCGAGCTACACTGCGCTGATCGACAGCGAGGGGGAGTTGATCGTCGGCTTTGCCGATATGGGCCTTTACGACCTCGCCTTCCCCAAGCAGATCCGCCGCGCCAAGGCGCGCGAGGCGATCGCCGAGGCAGACGCGATCCTCTGCGACGCGAACCTGCCAACGGCGGCCCTCGAGCGTCTGGTTGCGCAAGCCGGCGACAGGCCGATTTTCGCCATCGCCATCTCGCCGGCCAAGGTGGTGCGGCTAGCGCCGCTGCTCGGCAATCTTTCGCTGCTGTTCATGAACCGCCGAGAGGCGGCGGCGCTGGCTGGTGCGGATATTTCCGGCCGCGATCTTGTCGGGGAACTCAGGCGGCTGAGCTTGACGGCAGGCGTGATCACGGCCGGCAGTGCTCCGGTGCTCGGCTTCGACCAATCGGGCGTCTTCGCCATCGACCCACCCGCCCCGCGACGAGTTTCCGACGTAACCGGCGCCGGCGACGCCCTGACCGGAGCAACGGTTGCCGCGCTGCTGCGCGGGCTGCCTTTGCGGAAGGCACTGCGCGAAGGTGTTGCCGCGGCGATGCTCGCCATCGAGAGCGCCGAGGCGGTACCGTCTTTCACCGCCGGCAGTTTTGGCCAGGCGCTTGCCCTTGTGCCCGAGGCACGGGTGGTGGCATAGGGCCACAAACTATCTTGCCGGAGTGTTTTCTCCGGAGTGGAGAACGGACATGACGCCCGAAACCGCCCGCCCCTTCATCGACATTCATCCGCCAGTGGCGGAGGCGCTTGCCGCCGGGCGGCCTGTGGTGGCGCTGGAAAGCACCATTATTACCCACGGTATGCCATACCCCGACAATGGCGCGATGGCCGCCAAGGTCGAGCAGATCATCGCCGAGAGCGGCGCCGTGCCGGCGACGATCGCCGTGGTCGAAGGACGCATCAAGCTTGGCCTTTCCGATGGCGAGCGCGAATCGCTTGCCATGACCGGCGACGCCATGAAGCTGTCGCGTGCCGATATCGGCTTTGCCGTCGCCCAAAAGCGCATCGGCGGCACCACCGTGGCCGCCACCATGATCGCCGCGCACATGGCTGGCATAAAGGTCTTCGCCACCGGCGGCATCGGCGGCGTCCACAAGGGCGCCGAAAAGAGTTTCGACATCTCGGCCGATCTCGACGAGCTGGCGCGCACGCCGGTCATCGTCGTGTCGGCCGGCGCCAAGGCGATCCTCGACATCGAAAAGACGCTGGAAGTGCTGGAGACGCGCGGCGTGCCAGTCATCGGCCATGGCTGCGAGACCATGCCGGCGTTCTGGTCCAGGCAATCGCCCTTCCGCGCGCCGCTGACGTTGCATGCGCCTGAAGATATCGCACATTTCTACCGCACGCGGCAGGCGCTGGGCTTGGGCGGCGGCATTCTGGTCGCCAACCCGGTGCCGCAGAACGACGAGATCCCGGCAGCCGAGATGGACGGCTACATCCAGGCCGCGCAGAAGGCGGCCGAAGCGCAGAACATCACCGGCAAAGCCGTGACGCCGTTCCTCCTGTCGAAGATTTTGGAGCTCACCGGCGGCCGCAGCCTCAAGACCAACATCGCGCTGGTCGAGAACAATGCGCGGCTGGCGGCGGAGATCGCGAAGGCGCTGTAGGCCTTATCTGCCCGCGCGCCGCCCCGCTTCATAAGCGCGCCGCGCCCAGACCGCCATTTCGTCGGGATCGTCGAAGGCGCTGTCGGGAACGCTCCAATAGGGCATCGCCACCTCCTTGCCGTGCCGCGAGCCGGTATAGGTCCATTGGCTACAGCCAGCGGCCTCGAATTCGGGGATCGTCTCCTCGTCGGCCTTCGGCATCAGTTCGCCGCGCACGACCACCGCGACGATGACGCCGTCGCAATAGATTCCCTTGCCGCCGAACAGTTTTCGGATGCTGATCGGCCCCAGGCTCTCGAACAATTCTTCGAGGCGGTCATTGTCCATGCCGCAAGCATCTCATCCGGCGTGGGCCTTGTCATCGCAGCAACCAACAGCATGCTGACAGCTCGAGACATGAAATGGAGTTTCGCGCCATGCCTGTCCTGCTCAAAGGCTCCTGCCGCTGCGGCGCCGTCCGCTTCGAGGTGGAAAGTCACACGCCCGTGCCGTTCATGCTCTGCTACTGCTCGATCTGCCGCAAGCAGCAGGGCGGCGGCGGTTTTGCCATCAATCTCGGCGCCGACAACGAAACGCTCAAGGTCACCGGCAAGCCCAATCTCGGCGTCTACCGCGCTGAGATCGAGGACGACGAGCATCCGCACTGCGAGGTCTCGACCGGCGAGCGCAATTTCTGCAAGACATGCGGCGCCGCGCTCTGGCTCTACGACCCGACTTGGCCGGACCTCGTCCATCCCTTCGCCTCGGCGATCGACAGCGACCTGCCGAAGCCGCCGGAAAAGGTGCACCTGATGCTGAAATACAAGGCGAGTTGGGTCGAGCCGGCGATCGGCGAGAACGACAAGGTGTTCGAGGTCTATCCCGAAGAATCGATCGCCGACTGGCACAAGCGCACCGGCTTGTGGATGGACTAAGCCTGAATCTAAGAGCGATGGGTTAGCGCAACCCAGCGCTCGATCTGCCTCACATCCACCCCTTCGCGCTGCGCGGCGACCAAGGGGTGGTCTGCATCATGCAGAAAAACCCTGGGACGCAGATTGCCGGGCTGAAACACAACATTGGCATGCAGGTGCATCGAGCTCGGATACTCAGGAATGTCGTGCATCAAATACCCGAAGCAGAGCTCGTCCTCATATTGGCCGCTATCATACCCGGCTCGATAGACATTCCAGCTTCTTTCCGAGACCGACATCCAAACACCGAAACAGAACTCTTCGGACAACTGAGGTACCGGCAAGGGCAGCAGGCAACGAATGAAGCGGTCTGTTTGCCCCGTGGCGTAGCTCACCACGCAAAAATCGTCGTTCCTGCGGAAAGTCGACCGAGCTACTTCGTCAAGCGCGTCTGGATTCACCGGTGCGCCAAAGGCTATATCGGTGGGAAGTCCGGTGAACTCCTGGTCACAGCAGGCACATCGCCAGCGATATGCCTCGGCGCTCACCTAAGCAGCGCTTGAAGCGCGCGCCTCCGCCAGCGCCTTGAGATCGGCCGGCTTCAGCTCGACGGATTCGCCGCAGCCGCAGGCCGAGGTCTGGTTCGGGTTCCTGAAGGTGAAGCCGGTTCGCAGCGTCGTCTGCTCGAAATCCATCTCGGTTCCGAGCAGGAAAAGCGCCGCTTCCGGCGCGACATAGACGTGCGCGCCGTCGCGCTCGATATGATCGTCCTTGGGGTTCGGCTCGGTGACCAGATCGACCGTGTATTCCATCCCGGCGCAGCCGCCCTTCTTGATGCCAAGGCGGATCCCATGCGCGTTGTCGCGCGTAGCGACGATCTCACGCACGCGGTCCGCGGCCTTGTCGGTCATCGTGATGACGGCGAAGCGTCCCATGTCATTCTCCACGTTCGCGCGGGTTCAAGGCCCGCGGAATGAGTCTGCCTTTAAGATGGTGAAGTTTCACCTTTGCTGCAAGCCAGCCAACCTTAGTGGGGTCGCTGGCTAGTACCATCCAACCGCGACCTGCGCCTCTTCCGACATCCGGTCGGCTGTCCACGGCGGGTCGAACACCATGTTGACCTCGACCCCCGAAACCCCCTCCACGGCGCCGACGGCGTTCTCGACCCACCCCGGCATTTCGCCGGCCACCGGGCAGCCCGGCGCGGTCAGCGTCATGTCGATCTTGACCGTCCGGTCGTCCTCGATGTCGATCCTGTAGACGAGGCCGAGCTCGTAGATGTCGGCCGGGATTTCCGGATCGTAGACCGTCTTCAGCGCCGAGACGATATCGTCGGTCAGCCTCGCCAGCTCATCGGCGGGGATCGCCGAGGCCGAGACGAGGCCGTTACCGGCCGTTTCCGGCGCGGTTTCTGCGGTGGTGCTCGCATCTTCCATGGTCGTCACCCGAAGAACTTTCGCGCCTTTTCCAGCGCATCGGCCAAAGCGTCGACTTCGGCCCTGGTGTTATACATGCCGAACGATGCCCTGCATGTGGAGGTTACGCCGAAGCGTTTCAACAGCGGCTGGGCGCAATGCGTGCCGGCGCGGACCGCGACGCCTTGCCTGTCTATAAGCATCGACACGTCATGGGCGTGGATGCCCTGCAATTCGAACGAGATGATGGCGCCCTTGCCGGGCGCGTCGCCGAAGATGCGCAGCGAATTGATGGCGCGCAGCCGCTCGTGCGCGTAATTCTTGAGGTCCGCCTCATGCGCCGCGATGCGCTCGCGGCCGACCTTTTCCATATATTCGAGCGCGGCCCCCAGCCCGATCGCCTGCACGATCGGCGGCGTGCCGGCCTCGAAACGGTGCGGCGGCTCGTTGTAGGTGACGATGTCTTCCGTCACCTCCTCGATCATCTCGCCCCCACCCATGAAGGGCCGCATCGCTTCCAGCATGTGCTTCTTGCCGTAGAGCACGCCGATGCCGGACGGCCCGTAAACCTTGTGGCCGGTGAAGACGAAGAAGTCGCAATCGAGGTCCTGCACGTCGATCGGCATATGCACGGCGCTCTGGCTGCCGTCGACGAGCACGGGAATTCCACGCGAATGCGCGATGCGCACGATCTCCTTGATCGGCGTCACCGTGCCCAGCGCGTTCGACATATGGGTGATGGCGACGAGTTTTGTGCGGTTCGTCAGCCGCTTCTCGAATTCCTCGATATGGAAGGCGCCGAGATCGTCGACCGGCACCCAGACAAGCTTCGCGCCCTGCCGCTCGCGGATGAAATGCCAGGGCACGATGTTGGAGTGGTGTTCCATGATCGAGAGCACGATCTCGTCGCCCTCGCCGATCCTCGGCATGCCGTAGCCATAGGCGACAGTGTTGATTGCCGAGGTGGTGTTGGAGGTGAAGACGATGTTGTCGGTGCTCGGCGCATTGAGGAAGCGGCGTACCGTCTCGCGTGCTTTCTCATAAGCATCGGTCGCGGCATTCGACAGAAAATGCAGGCCGCGATGGACATTGGCGTAGTCCTGCGAATAGGCGTGCTGGATCGTGTCGAGCACCACCTGCGGCTTCTGCGCCGAGGCGCCGTTGTCGAGATAGACCAGCGGCTTGCCGTAGACCTGCCGCGACAGGATCGGGAAGTCGCGGCGGATCGCCTCGACGTCGTAGGGAGCGGTTTCGATCTTCTGATCCATCACAAGGTCTTTCGCCTCACTCCGTCCGGCACCCTCATCCGTCTTGGCGCTCTGCGCCAATCCACCTTCTCCCAAGTAGGAGAAGGGCAAAGCGCTATCCGTGCGTCGAAAACCAGGCGTCGAGCCGCGCTTCGAGCGCATCGACTAGCGCCTCGTCGTCCAGTTCCTCGATCACTTCCGCGACAAAAGCCTTCACCAGCAGCCCTCGAGCCGCCTTTTCCTCGATGCCGCGCGCCATCAGATAGAACAGATGGTTGTGGTCGATCTCCGTGACCGTCGCGCCGTGACCGCAAACGACGTCGTCGGCGAAGATTTCCAGCTCCGGCTTGGTCGAGAACTCACCCTCGTCCGACAGCAGCAGCGTGTTGCACGCCATCTTGGCGTTGGTCTTCTGCGCGTATTGGTGCACGTTGATGCGACCCTGGAAGACACCCCGCGCCTTGCCGGTCACAACATTGCGGATCACTTCGGTCGAAGCGGTGTGCGGCACGGCATGGTCGAGCACCATGGTGGTGTCGGTATGCGTGTCGCCGGCCAGAAGGTTGATGCCGCGCAGCTTGAAATCGGCGCCCTCACCAGTCGTCCTGACCACGACTTCCTGGCGCACCAGCTTGCCGCCGGCGTTCATCACGAACAGCGTCAGCTTCGCGTCCTTCCCAATATGCGCCTTGAACTGAGCAAGGTGCGTCGCCGTGTCCGGCTGCTCCTGCACGATCAGCCAGGTCACCTCGGCGCCGTCGCCGACCACGAGCTGGCTGACCGAACTGACGAGCGCGGCTTCGCCGCCCTCGCCCGTCTGGCGCTCGACGATGATTGCCTTGGCGCCGGCACCGACACGTGCCAGGAGCCGCACATGCGTCTGGCCGCCGCCCTGCAGGTTCTGCAGCTCGATCGGCTTTTCCAGCTCGGTGCCGTCGGCGATATCGACGAAATAGCCGTCGGCGACGAAGGCCGTGTTCAGCGCGCCGATTGCGTCATCGGCGCCATAGCGATCGAGCCCCGGCGCGACACTGCCGTCGGTGAGCTTCTCCGACAGGCGCTGCACCGTGACGCCTTCGATCTCGGGAGCCTTGGCGCTCGAAACGCCGTTCAGCACCGGCAGAACGGCCGAACCGTCGAGGACCGGATCGAGCGCCTTTGCGATGTCGCCGGCCTCGAAGGCCGGCACCGAGGTGAGCAGCCGGCGCAGGTCCGTATAATGCCAGGATTCGACGCGGCGCGTCGGCAGGCCGTGCTTGATCGCCTCGATCGCGTCGTCGCGCTTGACCATCACCGCGCCGTCGCCGGGCAGCAGCGATAGCCGCTCGCCAAAGGCGTCGATCAGCGCCGTTTCGGCCAATGTCCGCTGGGGCTGTGCGTGCATGTTCATTGCTCTTGCCTCACTTGGCCCCATCTCACGCGGCTTGCCCGATCACGCCGGCATAGCCGTTGGTTTCAAGATCGAGCGCCAGCGACTTGTCGCCAGACTTGATGACCTGGCCCTTGTAGAGCACGTGCACGCTGTCCGGCACGATGTGCTCGAGCAGGCGCTGGTAGTGGGTGATGACGACGATCGCGCGCTCCGGCGAGCGCAGCGCGTTGACGCCATCGGCGACGATCTTGAGGGCGTCGATGTCGAGGCCTGAATCGGTCTCGTCGAGCACGCAGAGCTTCGGCTCGAGCAGCTTCATCTGCAGGATCTCGGCGCGCTTCTTTTCGCCGCCGGAGAAGCCGACATTGAGCGGCCGCTTCAGCATGTTCATGTCCATGTTGAGCGAAGCGGCGGCGTCCTTCACGCGCTTCAGGAATTCCGGAACCTTCAGGGGCTCCTCGCCGCGCGCCTTGCGCTGCTCGTTCATGGCCACTTTCAGGAATTCCATGGTTGCGACGCCCGGTATCTCCATCGGATACTGGAAGGCAAGGAAGATGCCGGCGGTAGCACGTTCGGCCGGATCCATTTCGAGGATCGACTGGCCGTTATAGAGGATGTCGCCTTCCGTGACCTCGTAATCCTCGCGGCCGGCAAGGATGTAGGACAGCGTCGACTTGCCCGAACCGTTCGGGCCCATGATGGCGGCAACCTCGCCGGCTTTGACCGTCAGGTTCAGGCCACGGATGATCTCCGTGCCGTCCTCGACGATGCGGGCATGCAAATTCTTGATCTCAAGCATATTTTTTTCCTGAATATCTTCTGCGGTCAGCCGACCGAACCCTCGAGGCTGATGCCGATCAGCTTCTGCGCCTCTACGGCGAACTCCATCGGCAGCTGTTGGATGACGTCCTTGACAAAGCCGTTGACGATCAGCGCGATCGCCTCTTCCTCGGGAATCCCGCGCTGCATCACGTAGAACTTCTGGTCCTCGGATATCTTCGACGTCGTCGCCTCGTGCTCGAACTTCGCCGTCGCGTTCTTGGCTTCCATGTAGGGCACGGTGTGCGCGCCGCACTGGTCGCCGATCAGCAGCGAATCGCAGTTGGTGAAGTTGCGGGCGTTGGTCGCCTTGCGGTGCGCCGAGACTTGGCCGCGATAGGTGTTCTGCGAGAAGCCGGCGGCAATACCCTTGGAGATGATGCGGCTCGACGTGTTCTTGCCGAGATGGATCATCTTGGTGCCGCTGTCGACCTGCTGATAGCCGTTCGAAACCGCGATCGAATAGAACTCGCCGCTGGAATCGTCGCCGCGAAGGATGCAGCTCGGATATTTCCAGGTGATCGCCGAGCCGGTCTCGACCTGCGTCCACGAGATCTTCGAACGGTGGCCGCGGCAGTCGCCGCGCTTGGTGACGAAATTATAGATGCCGCCCTTGCCCTCGGCGTCGCCCGGATACCAGTTCTGCACCGTCGAATATTTGATCTCGGCATCGTCGAGCGCAATCAGCTCGACCACCGCGGCATGCAGCTGGTTCTCGTCGCGCTGCGGCGCCGTGCAGCCTTCGAGATAGGACACATAGGCCCCCTCCTCGGCGATGATCAGCGTGCGCTCGAACTGGCCGGTATTCTTCTCGTTGATGCGGAAATAGGTCGACAGCTCCATCGGGCAGCGCACGCCCTTCGGCACGAAGACGAAGGAGCCGTCGGTGAACACGGCCGAGTTCAGCGTGGCGTAGAAATTGTCGGAAGTGGGCACGACCGAGCCCAGATATTTCTGCACCAGTTCAGGGTGCTCGCGGATCGCTTCCGAAATCGAGCAGAAGATGACGCCGGCCTGAGCCAGCTCCTTCTTGAAGGTGGTGACGACCGAGACGGAATCGAACACGGCGTCGACCGCGACGCGGCCGGACTTGTAGACGTTGTCGTTGGCCTCCTCCAGCTCCGAAGCGTCGGTCTTCTGCACGCCGGCGAGGATCTCCTGCTCCTTCAAAGGAATGCCAAGCTTCTCGTAGACCTTGAGCAATTCGGGATCGACCTCGTCCAGCGACTTCGGTCCCGGCGTGCTCTTCGGCGCCGCGTAATAGTGGATGTCCTGGAAGTCGATCTTCGGATAGTGGACGCGCGCCCAGGTCGGCTCTTCCAGCGTCAGCCAGCGCCTATAGGCGCCCAGACGCCATTCCAGCATCCAGTCCGGCTCGCCCTTCTTCTCAGAGATCAAGCGAATGATGTCTTCGCTCAGGCCCTTGGGGGCCTTGTCCATCTCGATCTCTGTCTGGAATCCATATTTATACTGGTCGACGTCGATCTTTCGGACTCGATCGATCGTCTCCTGCACAGCAGGCATAAGCGTTCTCCATCCACGCCGGGGTCAAGGCCCGGCAGTTTTCAAACTATGGCACCGCAGAAACGCGCCCCGGGAAGGACTCGGCTGCGGAGTAAGCTCCATATAGTGCGTTCCGGCCGGAAATTCACCCGTCCAAACGAAACGCACGGCTCTACCAGGCCGGATGGCCTGAATTCGTTTTTCGAGCACCGGATTTTAAGAGCCGCCGGGGGATCTCTTGTCCGATGCCTTGCCGCCGTCAGGCAGCCTTTTCTTTTCCAGCCCGCGCGCGGCTATGCCCGCCAGAGCCGCCCGGAACGCCTCGATTTCCTCGGCACCGGTAGCGCGGCCAATCGAGACGCGCAATGCGCCAAGGCTCTCGCCGTGGCCCATCGCCTTCAGCACATGGCTTGGCCCGACTTTCCCCGACGAGCAGGCGGAACCGGCCGACAGCGCAACACTGGCGAGATCGAAGGCGATCTGCGCCGTCTCGGCCTTGACGCCGGGAATAGCGAAGAATGTCGTATTGGCAAGCCTTGGCGCTGCCGCTCCAAAGATTTCCGTATCAGGGACGAGCTCCCGGACGATGGCTTCGACCTTGTCGCGACGGCGCGCGACCGCTTCCATGTCTTCCAGGCCGGCGAGTGCTGCCCGCGCCGCGGCACCAAAACCGGCAATGCCGGGAAGATTCTCCGTGCCGGCGCGATGGCCCTTTTCCTGGCCGCCGCCATTGATCAGCGGCTTCGGCATCATCAGATCGGCCCGGGCGACGATGGCGCCGACGCCCTTCGGGCCGCCGATCTTGTGCGAGGAAAGGATCAGATAATCGGCATAACCGGCTGACATGTCGATCGGAATCCGCCCTGCCGCCTGCACGGCATCGACGACCAGCACGCCGCCCGCTTCCTTGACGATCTCGGCGATGCGTCCGATCGGCTGGATCACCCCCGTCTCGTTGTTGGCGGCATGGATCGCCACCAGCGGCAGGCCGGCAGCCTTGTCATGCGCGGAGAGCGCCGTAGTCAGCGCCTCGAGATCGGCAATGCCGTCTCGATCGACGCCGATCCTCGTCACCTGCGCCGCCGAGAACCGCCCGCCATTCAGAATGCAGGGATGGTCGGCAGCCGAGACATAGAGGTGGCTGATGCGGACAGAGCCGCGCCCCATCTGCCAGTCGGCAGTAAGCATCGTCGATGCGGCCTCCGTCGCGCCGGAGGTGAACACGACGTGCTCGGGCCTGGCATTGACCAGTCTTGCCACGTCACGCCTGGCATCCTCGATCAGCCGCCGCGCCGCGCGGCCCTCGCTGTGAACCGACGACGGATTGGCGGCATCGAGCGCCGCGACCATCGCCGACCGCGCCTCTGCAATGAGAGGTGCGCTGGCGTTGTAGTCGAGATAGGCGCGAGGTGCGGCCATTTTCCTTCAGTCGATCCTGTCAGCAGCCATTCCGCGAGGACAGCGCGTTATTTCCTTGATATTGCAAGGCGAGCCGTCCTATTTACCCGGCTTGCGGCGCGGGCGGCCGAGAAAATGCGTTTTCGGCACCCAGTTTTGAACAATTCTAAACTAGCTTCTAGGAAGACGCTTGCCCGGCGTCAAGGCCACAGAATGGGCCAAAGGAAGAGTCCGGGCCCGCGCCTTCGTATGCCACGTGGAGTATTTTATGCCTGAGGTCATTTTCGCCGGTCCGGCTGGTCGCCTGGAGGGGCGTTACCAGCCTTCCAAGGAAAAGAGCGCGCCGATCGCCATCGTGCTGCATCCGCACCCGCAATTCGGCGGCACGATGAACAACAAGATCGTCTACGACCTCTTCTACATGTTCCAGAAGCGCGATTTCACCACGCTTCGCTTCAATTTCCGCGGCATCGGCCGCAGCCAGGGCGAGTTCGACCACGGTACCGGCGAATTGTCGGACGCGGCCGCTGCGCTCGACTGGGTGCAGTCTCTGCATCCGGATTCCAAGAGCTGCTGGGTCGCGGGCTATTCCTTCGGCTCATGGATCGGCATGCAGTTGCTCATGCGCCGGCCCGAGATCGAGGGCTTCATCTCGGTCGCCCCGCAGCCCAACACCTACGATTTTTCGTTCCTGGCACCCTGCCCGTCGTCCGGCCTCATCATCCATGGCGATGCCGATAAGGTGGCGCCGCCCAAGGACGTCCAGACGCTGGTCGACAAGCTGCACACGCAAAAGGGCATAACCATCACGCAGAAGACTATCTCCGGCGCCAACCATTTCTTCGCCAACCACGCCGAACTGCTGATCGACGAATGCGCCGATTACCTCGACCGGCGTCTGGCCGGCGAGCTCGCCGATCCACGGCCGAAGCGGCTGAGGTAGATTTCGGGCGATCCTTAGACCAAATAGCTCTACGGGCGGTCAGCCGACAATTGCTCGCGGCTCCGCCTCGCCAGCGATGTTTTGCCCTTGGATCCGCTGGAGGACAGCAGCCGGAACGTGCGCTTGGGCACGGGTCTGGTCGACGACGGCCGCCGGAAGATGAAACCGAGCCGCGCGAAGACCAGCCCTGCGGCGATCGCAAAGGCAAGGCCGAGCCCAAAGCCGGCCACTGTGTCGCTCGGATAATGCGCGCCGACGAAGACGCGCGTCGAAGCGATCAAGGCCGTGGCCGCAAGCGCGATGTGCCAGCGCCTTGGAAACAGCAGCAAGAGGACGCCGAACACCGCCCCCATCGTCGTGGCATGGCCGGACGGAAAGCCGGCGAAGCGCGCATCCATGGCGAAGGGATGCAGCGACAGCACCCCGTAATCGTTGAAATAGAGCGGCCGGGCCCGGCCGATGCCGTATTTCAGTAAGTTGACGGCCAGCCCGGAAAGACCAACCGCGCAAAGCACCAGGAAAGCGAAGCAGGTCCAATTGTAGACGAGCAGACGCGACGACCTGGAAAGCCGTCGCCAGTCCGTCAGGTTGGCGGCGACGAGGCAGAGAACCGCGGGGATGAGATACCAGCCGCCCAGGCCGAAATCCGTTAAGAAGTCGGTGAAACGGACGAAGCCTGGCGTCCACCCGCCGCGCATCCTGCCGGCGGCGCTGTCCAGGGTGAGGCCAATGGCTATGGCCAGCAGAAGCCATGCAGAGACCCAGACGAGCCAGGGAATCTCGGGATAGCGCGCGGGACGCACTGCAAAACGCCGCTGCACGATGCGCGTCGTGACGAGGAAGTTGCCGAGCGAACGGCGGTAAAAAGAAACGGCGGACATGGCTCTATAGGGAACTTCGAGCTCCGACATTATTCCTCACTGGGCCACTCGATAAAGGCCGAGCGCCAGCTTGTCTCCTGACGAATAGTTGAGCCCGTCGATCTCGGTCAGTCGCTTCGCCGACTTGCCCTGCCCGGCAAGCAGCTCGTTGAGCTTTTGCTCCTCCTTGACCGGCGCCAGTCCCAGCGCACAGGTCGGATCGGCCAGCAGGTGCTTTGCCACGCCATCGACGTCGGTCAGCACGGTCTTGGTCCCGACCAGGAACACCAGGCTCGGCTCGTGATAGGGGGACGAGGCGAGCACCGTGGTGTCGCAAGGACGGTTGGCATCGACGGCTGCCTTGATGGCCGGGCTCAGCCAGATCGGCTTCAGCGACGGCGCAATCACGCCGAACAGCAGGCTGAACGTTACGCCCGCGCCGATCGCGATCGCCGCGATGCGTTCGAGCGGCACCTGCAATTGGCGCGGGAAAGCCAGATAGCCGGTCACGAGCGCGGCGATTGCCGCCGGAATGCTCCACCAGGAAAAGGCTTTTGCGAGATAGAGCGGCGCGCCTATGCATACTGCGGCTAGCCCGATCGACACGACGACGACGCCGAAGGCGGTCGACCACCACAGCCAGTTCTGCCAGCGCTTGAGCGGCGCATTGGCCTTGTCTTCCGGCAAGGTGAGCAGCCAGCCGATCAGCAGCGCCATGCCGGGATAGGCCGGCAGCACATAATGCGGCAGCTTGGTCGGGATCGCCTCGAACACCAGCCAGAAGGGGATATACCAGGCGAGACAGAAGCGCAGGCGCGGGTCGTCCCAGAAGCGGTTGATGGCCTGCAGCCCGGCGCCGACCGCGATCAGGCCGAAAGGCCACATGAACAGCGAATAGGTGAGCATATAGAAGCCCGGCGGCAGACCATGCGATTCCTCGCCTTGCGCCACCTTGTTAAGCATGTCCTTGCCAACCGCCTCCTGGAAGAAGGCGCCGCCGCTCTTCCAGCTGATGAGGATGATCCAGGGCAGCACGATGACGAGCACGATTGCGACGCCGCGCACCAGCTTCAGCTTCAAAAGCCAGCGCCAGTCGCGTTCGAAGGCGAACAGCGCGCCGGCCGTCAGCAGCGACAACAGCGGAGCGACCGGACCCTTGATCAGAATTCCCAGTCCCTGCGCGATCCAGAAGATCCATGGGAGGTGGCCGGCAATCGGCTCCTTGCGGCGGGCGGCCAGATAGACCTGCGCCAACGCGCCTTGCGCGGCCACGCAGCAGGCGAGCAACATGGCGTCGGTCTTGGCGTCGCGGCCTTCGAAGGCGGTGGCGAAGATGGCGGCTATCATCAGGCCGGCGGCAAGGCCGCCATTGGCGCCGAAGAGTTTTGTGCCCGTCCAGCCGATGCCCACGACGGCGAGCGCAATGCCGAGCATCGAAACCAGCCGATAGACCCAGATCGGCGCTTCGGCCCCCTCACCGCTCAATACGACCGCCGCCGATTGCAGCCAATAGATGCCGATCGGTTTCTTGTAGCGCGTCACATCCTGCAGGCGGATGTCGATGTAGTCGCCGGTCTCGACCATCTGCTTGGTCGACTGGACGAAGCGGGATTCGTCGCGGTCGATCGGCGGCAGGCTTGCCAGCCCGCTGACGGTCATCAGGATGCTGAACAGAAAGAGGAGGAGATAGTTCCTGTTCATCGCGGGAGCTTGTCCGATCTGATCTGCGGGATAGCCCCGTCGCGGCGCGTCGGGGCGTGCTGCCCTTGCGCGGGCGCCTCATTACGCCAGCAAAAGAGGCGAAGCAAGGATGCGGCGATAGCACGCAAAGCCCCAAGCCACTTTTGCTGATCGCCCATTTGCCCGTTGAAGCGCGATCCCACGCAAACCGGAAACCACTTTTGCTGATCACCTGTTTGCCTCTTGAAGCGCGATCCTACGCAAAACCGGAAACCACTTTTGCTGATCGCGCTTGGATGCTAAACGCGCCCCTTCACGTCAAGCTCGGCCAAATGCCGTGCGATCTCCGGGAAGAAAAGATGTCCGCCTTCAAGTCCGATTTCCTGCGCATCATGAGCGAGCGCGGCTTCATCCACCAGATTTCGGATGAAACCGGCCTCGACCAGCTTTTCGCCAAGGAAACGGTGAGCGCTTATATCGGCTTCGATGCGACGGCGAAGAGCCTGCATGCCGGATCGCTGATCCAGATCATGATGCTTCACTGGCTGCAGCATACCGGCCACCGGCCGATCGCGCTGATGGGCGGCGGCACCTCGATGATCGGCGATCCTTCTTTCAAGGACGAGGCGCGCAAGCTGCTGACGCCTGGGGACATTGAGAGCAATCTCGTCGGCATCCGCCGCAATTTCGCGCCTTATCTCAAATTCGGCAGCGGCGCGGGCGACGCGGTGATGGTCAACAATGCCGATTGGCTGATGGAGATCAACTACGTCAGTTTCCTGCGCGATGTCGGCCGGCATTTCTCCGTAAACCGCATGCTGGCCTTCGATTCCGTGAAGCTCAGGCTCGACCGCGAGCAGTCGCTGTCGTTCCTCGAATTCAACTACATGATCCTGCAGGCTTACGACTTCGTCGAGCTCTACAAGCGCGTCGGCTGCCGGCTGCAGATGGGCGGCTCCGACCAGTGGGGCAACATCGTCAACGGCATCGATCTCGGTCATCGCATGGAAGGCGTGCAGCTGTTTGCGATGACCACGCCGCTGCTCACCACTTCCTCCGGCGCCAAGATGGGCAAGTCGGCCTCCGGCGCTGTCTGGCTCGATGGCGACATGCTGTCCCCTTACGAATTCTGGCAGTACTGGCGCAACACAGAGGACGCGGATGTCGGGCGCTTCCTGAAGCTCTACACGACGCTGCCGCTGGATGAGGTCGCGCGCCTCGAAAAGCTCGGCGGCTCGGAGATCAACGAGGCGAAGAAGATTCTCGCCACCGAGATCACCGCCATGCTGCATGGCCGCGAGGCGGCCGAAACGGCTGCAGAGACCGCGCGCAAGACTTTCGAGGAAGGCGCGCTCGCCGACACGCTGCCCAGCATCGACGTCGCCAAGGCTGATCTCGAGGCCGGCATCGGCATCCTGTCGCTGTTCGTCACCGCCGGGCTCGCCGGCTCCAATGGCGAAGCGCGCCGGCATGTCCAGGGCGGTGCCGTGCGCCTCAACGACCAGGTGGTGACCGACGACCGGCGCGTGGTGACGCTTGAGGACCTGGGCGCGGAAGGTGTGGTGAAGCTCTCGTTCGGCAGGAAGAAGCACGTTCTGGTGCGGCCGATTTAGTCGGGCTGATCACCGATATTCGAAGATTGAGCGAAAAATTCCCGGCGCCACCACCGACAGCGGATTGATGTTGAGCGTCGGCTTGTTGGCGTTGCCGCGCAGCCGGTAGGTGACGCCGATCAGGCCGCGGTCGCGGCCGTTGCCGAGCAGCGGGCCGAACAGCGGCAGTTCGCCGAAGATGCGGTTGAGCCCATAGACCGGCATGAAGGTGCCGGTCATGTCCATATTGTTGTCTTGGTCGTAGAGCGTGCCCTGGAAAGTCGTGCCGATGCGCGGACCGCGCAACAGACCGTTTGCCAGTCTGAGATAGCCGGAGCCCTTGTCGATCTCGGCATAGCCGCGCTCGAACTGCACCCTTGAGGTGTCGATGTTGGCCTTGACCGCCTGGTTGAGGCTGCGCGTATCGCCGGCCGGCCTGGTCGACACGATCGACGCAAGCTTCGGCTCGTTGACGACATAGAAATTGCTGGCGTCGACCTGGCCCTTCATTGGTCCGTCGGCGTCGCCCGCCAGCGACAGCGTGATGGCCCCGCCCTCCATATGCTCGTAAATGTTGAGGAAGCGCAGGATAGCGCCGGCATCGGCCGATTTCATCGTGAGGGACCGGCCGCCGTCGCCGGTGGTGTTTCGGACGGCAATGGCGGCACCCGAACTCGCCGTCGCGCTGACATCGAGACCATTCACCCGGGAGCCGGCAGCGCTGTAATTCAGCTTGAGGTTCGACAGCACCTCGTCGTGAAAGCCGGTCAGCGACTTCACGTCGGCGCTGACCGAGATCGCGTCGGCGCCGGCGCCTTTTGTGGCTGTATCAACGTCTGAGGTAAACTGTTTGATCAGCGAGCGGGCGTCGAGAGAGTCGCCGCTGACATTGACCGCATAGCTTTTGCCCGACCGTTTGACCGAGACCGCGACGTCGTCTCCCCTGTTGAGCGCGACCTTGCTGAACCGGGCCGAGGACAGCGCCCCGTTGACCAGTGTCACATCGCCGTCGATCGAAAAGCTCTTCCCGTCGAGATCGAAGTCGGACAGCGTGGTCGTGCTGCCCGACTTTGCCATCGTGAAGGTGACCTTGGCCGGAATGCCGGCACCCTTGCTCCATCCTGCCCAGGGGATGTCGAGCCTTGCGTTGGTCAGGTCGGCCGACACGTTCTGGACGCCCTCGCCGCTCTTGTCGATCGCCACCTTGATGGTTCCGGAAAGCAGCGGCGACAGGCCGGGCATTGCTGCAGCGCGCGTCTTGTCGTCGATCACCAGCGCGACCTTACGGCTGCGCGGCGGGCCGCTGTCCTCGAGCGGCTCGACCAGGTCAAGCTCGGCTGGAATGCCGTTCAGCTTCGCCTTCGCCGATATCACCGCACGGTCGGGGCTCACGGTGATCGACCCGTCGGCCTGGGTCACCATCTGGTCCTCGAACGGCTTGGCTAAGGAAAGATCCTGGTAGTCCAGCGCCACCAGCCAGTCGAGCCTCGAGGTATCGACGCCGGAAGTCAGCGGAATGTCGGCCCGCACATGCCCAGTGACGGTGCCGCTCAAATCCTCAGGCGCAAGCCCGACATGGCGCATGGCGTTGATCGGCTCAAAGGAGGCGAGTTCGGCGATCGCCGGGGCTTCGCCGGCGACATCGATGTCGAGAGAGCCGATCACGGGCGAAACATTCGCCTGCTTGATCGTCAGTGTGCCCCCGCTTGCCGCCACGGTGCGGCCGCTCGGCATAAAAACGCTGCCCGAGGACAGCGTGATATCGACATCGTTGCCGTGGAAGGCAACGACACCGACCGCATCGCGGATCGGCGGAATGCGCCCCGCAGTATCGAAGCGCGAGCCCTCGACCTGGAAGCGGCCGAACACCTCGTCGCCGGAAAGCGGAACGCCGTTGCCGAGCCGCCCAGGAACGACCTGGAACTGCAGGTTGGCGTCGACCACACGGCCGCCGAACAGGTTGTCCAGCACCCAAAGCCGCGCGTTGCGGGCAGAGAACCAGGGCCACAACTGCTTCACATGCGAAACCGGCATGTCGTGTACATTGAGCGACAGCGACACACCCGGCGGGCCATTGTCGATGAAGGCGAGCGACGCCGTGCCCAGCACGTCGCTCGAACCCCCGGAGCGGACGCCGATCTGCTCGGCGACGAGCTTGCGGCTCTTGGTCTGGTAGACGCCGGCGACCCGGGCAAGAAACTGAAGCGCCGGCTCCGGCGATTCCGAAGGCGCGAGCGTCGAGCCGTCGCTGACAAGGTCATAGCGGTAGGACGGCTCCTCGCCCGCGGCTGCCGGTTTCGGCCCGATCGAGCCTGAGAAATCGAATGTCGAGCGGCCGGTCCTGATCAGCAATTTATCGACCGAGACCTTGTTTGATCCCGCGACCAATGTGGCCCTGGCATCGACGTCGGCCGGCAGCAGCCCGCGCGAGCCGAGATCGAGCACCGAGCCGCCGAGCGACAGCGACGCCGTCAGCCGCGACGGCGTGTCGCCGGACGCCTCGGCGCCCGAAAGCTTCAGCGCAACAGAACCAAGCTTGCCGCCCTGGGCGGCGAAGTTCCCGCCGCTGGAGCTTCCCTGAGCGGGCGCTACGCCGACGTCGGCTATCGCGAGGGCGGCGTCCAGCGATGCTATCCGCCTGGCGCTCGGATCGCGCGCCGCGGAGGCGCTCAGGCTGACATGCCGGCCGTCGACATCGGCATTTGAAGACAGTTCCATGCTGCCTGTGCCCGTCTGCCCAACAGTGGCCTCGGCGACGGTCACACGCCTGACCGATCCGCCCGGCGGCAATTCGAACTCGACGTTGCGGAGGTCGATCTGGCGCATCGATTCCGCGCGCACCGCATCCAGCGCCGCGTTGACGCCGCCAAACACCGCCGCCGATACTTTCTCCGGATCGACCAGGCCATCCTCGTTGCGCAAAGCCGCAGTCCAATCACCGCTCCCGGACGGCATGGCGGCGACCATGATGCGAGCATCGGAGAACCGGGCGCTGGTGAGCTTGACCTCGCCGGATAGCAGCGGCAGCAGGCGCATGCCGAAGCGGACGCGCCCGACATCGGCCATCGGGTTGCCGTCGGCCGTCTTCAAGCTGACGTCGCTGACCTGCAGAGCGACGAAGCTCGACCCATCGAGCGTCAACCGCGCCGGCCCAACGGTGACGTTGAGATCGACGCCAGCGAGCTTCTCGATGGCCGTCTCGGCTTCGGCGCGAAGTCGTTCCGTGCCGATGCCTGACGTGCCAAGCACATAGACGCCAATTGCCGCCAGAAGCACCAGCGCGCAGAGCCCGGCGAACACCCGACCGAGGATGCGGAAGCGCCGGCGCACCGAAGCACGGCCGAGCGGCGGCACGCTGCACGCGGACGGAAAGGCCGCCAGGTCGGTGATCTCGTCACGCCTGAACCTGATCTTCTCGTGCTGCGGTCGCTCCTGATCCAAGCAATATTCCGTTGTAAACGTACTCGTCGTGGACGAATCCCCGCCTCACGTTATATCGATGCTCGATCCGCGCGTAACCGCAAACAAGGGCATCGACATGGCTGAACTCGACGTGGGCGACGTTGCGCCGCAATTCGATCTTCCGCGCGACGGCGGCGGCTCCCTCAGCCTCGCCGCGATCCGGGGAAAACCTGTCGTACTCTACTTTTATCCGCAGGACGACACCACAAGCTGCACCAACGAGGCGATCGGCTTCTCGCAGCTGAAGCCGGAATTCGAGAAGGCCGGCGCCGTGGTCATCGGGCTGTCCCCCGATAGCGTCAAGAAACACGACAAATTCAAGGCGAAATACGACCTCACCCTCGATCTCGTCGCAGACGAGGAGCGCAAGGCGATCGAGGCCTATCATCTGTGGGTCGAGAAGACGATGTACGGCCGCAAGTACATGGGAGTCGAGCGCGCCACCTTCCTGATCGGCAAGGACGGACGCATCGCCCGCATTTGGCGGCAGGTGCGCGTCAAGGGCCATGCCGAAGAGGTGCTGGAGGCGGTGCGCGCGCTCTGAAGCGGGGCAGACCAAAAGCTTCCGCGATTTTGCTGGCCTCCTTCCCTGCAACCTGCCACCCGCGTTGCGGGATTTGGTTATGCCGACATCGGGGCCAGCAAAGCTTTGTTAACCCTAATAATGTGTAATCGAGCTGTCGTTGGAGTCGTAACGAAAGCTTGGTCCCGTGAATTCAAACGGTCAGTCAGCGGTCTTCGGCAGGCGCAAGGAGCCCCATACGGTCATTATCGCCCGGGGCAACGAGATCCGGCATTTCACCATCCGCCCGTGGCTCGCCGCCTTCATCGGGTCGGCGCTTGCGGCGATCGCCATCGGCTATCTGCTCGCCACCTCCTACCTGGTGCTGCGCGATGACCTGATCGGCGCCACCACGGCCAGGCAGGCGCGCATGCAGCAGGCCTATGAGGATCGCATCTCCGCGCTTCGCGCCCAGGTCGATCGCATCACCAGCCGCCAGCTTCTCGACCAGCAGCTCATGGAGACCAAGGTCGGCGAGTTGCTGGCCAGGCAGACCCAGCTCAGCCAGCGCCACGGCCGGCTCGGGCCGATCCTCGAACGCGCCGAGAGCGAGGTCGGCGATGTGCCCGCCGCAGCCAATGCCGCAGCGACGAAACCCGACGAGCACGCCGAGATCACCGGCGGCCTTTCGCAGGTCCCGACCTACTCCGTCGCGTCGTTGGGCGCCGGCGACACGAGGCCATTCTCCCTGTGGTCGACACGCTCGGACCCGCTCGACAACGAAACGTCAGCGGATCGCGCCGACAAGCTCTTCGTGTCGATCAACGCTTCGCTCAAGGCCATCGAGAACCAGCAGCTCACCCGCATCACCACGCTTGCGGACAACGCTTATCGCAACGCGGACGCGATCTCGCAGGCACTGCAAGCCGCCGGGCTGCCGGTCGACACGGAGCTCGACAAGAACGATGTCGGCGGGCCGCTGGTGCCGCTCGATTCCTCAATGATCTTCGACAGCAAAGTCAAAGAGCTGGATGAAGCGCTTGATGCGCTGGATCAAGTCAAGAAAGAGGCGCGCAAGCTGCCGCTCAGCAATCCCGCGCCGGGTCATACTGTGACCAGCCCGTTCGGAGTGCGCACCGACCCGATCCTCGGCACGGCCGCCCTGCATACGGGAATGGATTTCAGGGCGCCGATCGGCATGCCGGCGAAGGTCACCGCTGCCGGCGTCGTCACCAAGGCCGGCTGGAACGGCGGCTACGGCCGCATGGTCGAGGTCGACCACGGCAACGGCTTTGCGACGCGCTATGGCCACCTCAGCGAGATCGACGTGACTGTCGGCCAGAAGCTCGCCGCCGGCGACGTGATCGGCAAGACCGGCAGCAGCGGCCGCTCGACCGGTCCGCATCTCCACTACGAGGTGCGCCACAACGGCGAGGCGGTCGACCCGCTGCGCTTCCTCGCCGTCGGCAAGAAGGTCGCGCAGTACCTTTAGCGCACGCCTCGCGGCCGACCCGAGGTCCCTCCAGATTTATCCACCGTTTTGCCTGGGCAGCGCCTCGCTTCGGATTGACTCAATCCAAGTTGTAGGATGATATACATCACCCTGTCGCCTCACCGATTGCGCCGCTGATGACCGTTCGCAGCCTCTCACCGGATATCCTCAGCGTCCTCGAAGACGCAGTGGGGCCGAGCGGTCTCACTGCCGACACTGCTGGAATGGCGAAGTATCTCGGCGATTGGGCCGGCGACTATCGAGGCAGCGCGCTGGCCGTACTGCGCCCCGCGTCGGTTGCGGAGGTGCAGGTGCTGATGCGTCTGTGCAGCGAGTTGGGACTCGGCGTCATTCCACAGGGCGGCAACACCGGCTTGGTTTCGGGCGCCATCGATGGCACCACCACCGGCGGTGTAGTCGTCAGCCTGGAGCGGCTGAACGCCATCCGTCGGATCGATCGCGCGAACTTCACACTTCAGGCGGACGCAGGCTGCGTGCTGCAGACGATCAAAGAGGCAAGCGAGGCCGAAGATTGCCTGTTCCCACTGGCGCTCGGCGCACAAGGCAGTTGCCAGATCGGCGGCAATGCCGCGACCAATGCCGGCGGCGTCAACGTGCTGCGCTACGGCATGGCGCGCGACCTGATCCTGGGGCTGGAGGTTGTTCTGGCCGATGGCGAGCTGTGGAACGGCTTTTCCGGGCTGCGCAAGAATAACAGCGGTTATGACCTGAAGCAGCTGTTCATCGGCTCCGAGGGCACGCTCGGCATCATTACCGGTGTGGAGGTCAAGCTGTTCCCGAAGCCTGCCCGTGTCGAGACCGCCTATCTCGGCCTCATCTCGTTCGAAGCGGCCATCGGCCTCTTCAACCGAGCGCGACGCGCCTGCTCCGATCTGATTTCCGCCTTCGAGATCATCGGCTCGGAATGCATCGATTTGGCCCGGCTGGTCGATCCTGGAATGACGGCGCCTGTCGCAGCACCCGTCCATGCGCTGATCGAATTGTCCTCCGGACCGACCATCGACCTCAACGGCGTGCTCGCCAGTTTTCTAACCGATGCGCTCGAAGGCGGCCTGGTAGCCGACGCAGTCCTCGCGACCAGCAACGCGCAGGCTAAGGCCTTCTGGGCGATCCGCGAGGGACTGGTCGAGGGCCAGGCGAAGCGCGGCTACCACGTGCGCACCGATCTCTCGGTGCGCATTTCCGATATCCCTGCCCTTGTCGAGCGCGCCCGCCGCTTCGTCGCCACCGAACATCCGGGCTGGATTGCACTGGCCTATGGCCATGCCGGCGACGGCAACATCCATTTCAATGTGCTGCCGCCGCTCGATCTCGCTGATGGCGAAGCCCGGGCGCGCGGCGAGGAAATCACGGCGGGACTCTACGACATCGCCGTCAGGCTCGGCGGCTCGATCAGCGCCGAGCACGGCATCGGCCGCAGCCGTGCCCGAGAATTCTGGGCCGGGCTTTCGCCGGCGCATCGCCGCATGGCTGCCGCGCTGAAGACTGCGCTCGACCCTAAAGGGGTGATGAACCCCGGCTGCCTGCTGCCCTCGACGGAGCGTTTTTTATGAAGCAGAGACTGGCCGCCATCGGCACCGTCGAGACCCTGCCGCACCGGGTCGCGGCCTTCCTCAGCCGCGAGATCGAATCCGGCGAGTTGAATCCCGGCGCGCGGCTGCCGACCGAGCAGGAGCTTTCCGAGAAGTTCGGCGTCAGCCGCAATGTGGTGCGCGAGGCGATTGCCCAGTTGAGGGCGGACGGCATGATCGAGGCGCGGCAAGGCATCGGCGCCTTCGTGCTGGCGCCCCAGCAAAGGGCGGCGATCCGCATCGACCGCGAGGCGCTCAAGGACACCCACAATATGGAGCGGCTGTTCGAGCTGCGTTGCATCCTCGAGGCCGAGTCGGCGGCGCTCGCCGCGGCGCGGCGCGGGCAGGAGCATCTCGATTCGATCAAGGCGGCGCTCGACCGCATGGGCGGCGAGGAGCGCTGGGAAGAAGGCAGCATCGACGCCGACCTGCTATTCCACCGCGAGATCGCGCGGGCGACCGGCAACAGCTACATCCACACCTTCATCTCTTTTGTCTGCGAGCAGATCCGCCAGTCGATCCACTATGCCCGCTTAACCAACCCGCTGCACGATCTCGTCGAGATCAATGTCGGCGAACATGTGCGCATCTATGAGGCGCTAGTGGCGGGCGATCCGGCGGCGGCAGAAGCAGCAATGCGTACGCACATCATCGGCGCTGCGAACCGCGTCGGCGTGAAGCTGCCACTCTCCGGGACGAAATAATCATGCCGGCCAACCTCACCCGCATCTCCGACGTCTGCCTGCTGGTGGAAAATATCGAGCGTACGGTCGACTTCTATGTCGGGAAACTCGGCTTCCGGCTGCGTCGGCGTGCCGAAGGGTTTGCCGATTTCCATGGCGAGGGCGTGACGCTCGCCGCCTGGGAGCTCGACCACATCAACCGACACACCGGCGTCTCGAACCAGAGATCGCCGCGCCAAGCGCACAAGGTTTGCGTCGCCGTCCAGCTCGGATCGCCGGCCGAGATCGACCGGCTGCACGGCGAATTGAGCGCCAAGGGCGTGCCCTTCTATGGACCGCCCGAAAACTACGTCTGGAATGCGCGCTGCGCCTATTTCACCGATCCGGACGACACGCTTTGGGAGCTTTACGCCTGGCTCGACGGCGGCCCTGGCGACTACCACGACCAACAGCCGTAGCGACGCCGCGCCGAGGGAGCGGCGCTTGGAAAGAAGAGACAAGAAGTCTGCAACAGGAGCGAAAAATGAGTGGGAACCAAGACTACGAATTGAACCGCCGCGCTTTCGTGAAGGGCGGCCTCGCAGCGGTCGCAGCCGCGTCAGCCGGTATGCAATTGGTGTTGACGCCGGGCGCCAGGGCCGCCGGCAAGGTCGTCATCCAGTATGACTGGCTGATGTCCAATGGCCAGATCGGTGACATCGCGGCCGTCGCCAACGGCTATTTCAAGGATGCCGGGCTCGAGGTGGAGTTCAGCCCTGGCGGCCCCAATGCCTCGACCGTGCCGCCGGTGATCTCCGGCGCCGCGCAGCTCGGCCAGTTCTCGGAAACGCCGCAGCTTTATGCGGCGCGCGCCAGCGGCGTGCCGATCAGAATCATCGCCTGCGGCTTCCGCACCGGCCCCTATGCGCTGACCTCGAAACCGGGAAAGCCAATCCGCAATGTTGCCGACCTCAAGGGCAAGAAGATCGGCATCCAGCCGACCGCGCGCTTCGTCATCGATGAGATCCTGGCCAAGAACGGTATCGACCCCTCGGAAGTCACCATCGTCAATGTCGGCTTCGACAAGGCGCCTCTGGTGCGCGGCGACGTCGACGCCATCGGCGGCTGGATCACCAACACCCAGGCGCTGAGCGCGGTCGGCGAGGACCGCATCGATCTCCTGGTGCGCGACCTCGGCCTCGCTTCCTACGCCGACGTCTATTTCGCGACCGACGCGGCGATCGAGAAGGACCCCGACACACTGGCGAAGTTCGTCGGCGCGGTCGGCAAGGGCTGGGGCTGGGTTCACGCCAACCCCCAGGAGGCGGTGAAGAAGATGGTCGCCGCGTATCCGGAGATGGATCTCGGCTGGGAAGAGAAGACCGTCAACCTGGTGCTGAAACTCTCCTTCGACGGCGCGACCGCCAAAGATGGCTGGGGCACGTTCGACCCTGCCTCCATCGAGGAGCAATTGACGCTGCTCGACAAGGTCGGCCAGTACCCGAACGGACGCCCGGCCGCCAAAGATGTCTACACCACGAAGATCCTGGAGCTTTCGGCCGCGGACCGGCCCAAGCTCGACGCGCCCGCGGCCTGATGCCGAACGCCATCGAAGCGCAGAAGCTCGATGTCGGCTATGGCGGCCGGCAGAAGGTCGTCAAAGTGCTGTCCGGCCTCGACCTCACGGTCGCAGCCGGCTCCTTCCTGTCGATCCTCGGCCCGTCGGGCTGCGGCAAGTCGACCTTACTTCGCGTGGTGGCGGACCTGCTCGACCCGCTGGACGGCACGATCAGCGTGCTTGGGGCCACACCGCACGCGGTGCGCTCGCGCCGCGACGTCGGCTTCGTCTTCCAGGATTCCACCCTGCTGCCCTGGCGCACGGTGCGCGACAATGTGCGCCTGCCGCTCGGCGTCGGCCAGCGCAGCCTCACACGCAAGATCGATGACCGCAGCAGCGAACTGCTGGAGCTGATGGGGCTTGGCGGACTCGGTGAACGCCTGCCGCATCAGCTTTCGGGGGGCCAGCGTCAGCGCGTCGCCATCGCGCGCGCCCTGCTTGGCGAGCCCAGGCTGCTTCTGATGGACGAGCCGTTCGGCGCGCTGGACGAGATCACGCGCGATCGCCTCAACGACGAATTGCTGACGCTCTGGCGGCGCACCGGCACAACGATCCTTTTCGTCACCCATTCGATCGCCGAAGCCGCCTATCTCGGCGAGCGCGTCATTGTGCTGGCTGCCAATCCGGGACGGGTGGTGAAGGACCTCGACCTGCGGCCCTTCAAGCAGGAAGGCAACCGCTGCAAGCGCGAGGATGCGGCGATCGTCGGCGCCATGGCCGAGTTGCGTGCAGCGCTGGAGCGCGCATCGTGAGACCGGCGCCGCTTGCCCCGCAAATGGCGATTGCGCTTCCGGTTCTGGGCGCGGCGTCGATCCTGATTGCCTGGCAGTATCTCCTGCCGCTGCTCGGCGTGCCGGCCTATATCGTGCCGACGCCGACGGCGATCTTCGGCGTCTTTCAGAAGAATTTCGCCCTGCTCATCGACAACCTCAGACCGACGCTGATCGAGGCGCTGGCGGGCTTCGCCATCGGCAATCTCGCCGCCGTGCTGCTTGCCGTGGTCTTCGTGCACAGCCGCATCCTGCAGGCCGCCTATTTCCCGATCGTGCTGTTCTTCAACACCATTCCGATCCTGGCGCTGTCGCCGATCATCATCCTGATCTTCGGCCTCGGCATGACGCCAAAGATCGTCATCGCCGCCGTGATCTGCTTCTTCCCGACCCTGGTGAACATGATCCGGGGCCTGGATTCGGCAAGCGACAACGAGCACGAGCTGTTCCGCGTGCTGTCGGCGACACGCTCGGAGATCTTCTGGGCTCTGCGCCTGCCCCGCGCCTTGCCGATGCTGTTCTCCTCGCTGCGCATCGCCTCGGCCACTGCGGTAATCGGCGCCATCGTCGGCGAATGGATCGGCTCGGACAAAGGCCTCGGCGCGCTGATCATCCAGGCGACGTTCAACTATCAATCCGACCGGCTCTACGCCGCGATCGTGCTGTCCTCGTCGCTGTCGATCGCGCTTTTCTGCATCGTCGTGCTGATCGAGCGTCGCGTCATCAGATACTAGGTCCAATCTACATTCAGGATTCTCAACGCGGTTTGGCGTTGATTCATTGTGTTCCGAGGGTTCTGATTCGGAG
>NZ_NSGC01000050.1:0-1637 GCF_002294795.1 Mesorhizobium sp. WSM3866
ACCTGCGCCTCGAACAGCTCGTGGATGCACTTGTGCGACGGATAGTCCGCTTCCGTCCGGTTCAGCTCCTCCAAAAGGTAAGTCCGCTCCTCGCGCGACAGCAACTCGATGCGGCCCACCGGCTGCCCGGCATCGGCAACCATCGCCCGCAGCAGCGCCAAAAGATAGCCGCGCTGCCGCTCGATCGTGGCTTCGTCGAACAGTGCGGTCGCATAGTGCAGCTTTCCGGCGAGCTCCTCGCCGCTCTCGCCAAGGCTCAGCTCCAGGTCGAACTTGACCTGGTCGTAGGCATTGCCCACAGCCTCGATCGCGAGCCCGGGCAGGTCAAGCCGCTCGACGGCCGCGTCCTGCCAGGCCAGCATCACCTGGAACAGCGGCGTGTGGTCGAGCGCGCGCTGCGGCTTGACGATCTCAACCACCTGCTCGAACGGCAGGTCCTGATGCTCCTGCGCGGCAAGCGCGGTGCGCCGCGTGCGTTCCAGAAGCTGCGCCACGCTCGGCGCCCCCGACAGATCCAGGCGAAGCGCAAGCGTGTTGACGAAGAAGCCGATCAGCTCTTCGATCTCGCGCCGGCCGCGATTGGCGCTCGGCACGCCGATGACGATGTCGTCCTGCCCTGACAGGCGCGACAGAACCGCCGCCCAGGCCGCCAGCACCGTCATGAACAAGGTCGTGCCCTGCTGGCTGGCCAGCCGCTTCAGCCCGCGCGTCAGCGCCGGATCGATGACCACCGGCACGCCGGCCCCGGCAAACGACTGCTGGGCTGGGCGCGGCCGGTCCGTCGGCAAGGCAAGGCGAGCAGGAGCCCCCGACAGGGCCTCGCGCCAGTGACGGGCCTGGCTCTGCAGCCTGTCCCCCGACAGCCACTGCCGCTGCCAGGCAGCATAGTCCGCATACTGGATGTCGAGCGGCGCCAAGGGATCATCATGCCCGGCAGCGAAGGCCCGGTAGAGCTGACCGAGTTCCCGCACCAGCACGCCCATCGACCAGCCATCCGAGACAATGTGATGCTGCGTCAGCAGGAAGACGTGCTCCTCATGCGACAGCCGGATCAGGCGAGCGCGGATCATCGGCCCGCGCGACAGGTCGAAGGGCGTGTGCGCCTCTTCACGGCACAGGTCCTCAAGGGCCGCCTCAGCATCGGCCCGGCCGCACAGGTCGTGCTCGACCGGCGGCAGACCAGCATCCGCCGGCAGGACCCGGACCCAGGGCTTGCCGTCGGGCGCGACAAAAACATGGCGCAACGCCTCGTGACGCGCAAACACACCATCGAGGCTGCGCTGCAGGGCCGCCCGATCGAGCCGGCCCGTCAGCCGCAAGGCCATCGGGATGTGGTAATTGGTGCCGGCCTCGTCCAGCTGCGCCAGGAACCACAGCCGCTGCTGGGCGAAGGAGAGCGCAAGCGGCTCATCGCGCGACACGGCAACAATCGCCGGCAGGTCTTTGCGATCGGCGCGGCTCAAATCTTCAACGATGCTTTCCGCCAGATCGCAAAGCACCGGCCTGGCGAAGAGCGTCGACAGCGGCACCTCGACACCGACGGCCGGCGAGAGCCGGCTCAGCAGCCGCACCGCCAGCAGCGAATGGCCGCCGAGCTCGAAGAAGTGGTCGTGGCGGCCGACCCGATCGAGCCCCAG
>NZ_NSGC01000051.1:0-1490 GCF_002294795.1 Mesorhizobium sp. WSM3866
GGTCCTCCCCGATTGGGCATCAGGAGAACGAGCACCAAAGGCAAGATGCCAAAAATAACCAGCCATCCGATGTCCCATGCCAGGGGCACTTCGCTCGCCATCCTGATCCGGTGAAGGCCGAGCAGCCAATGAATGATGACCGCGTCAACGATGTGCCAGATGCCGAACCCGGCCAAGGCGAGCCGTAGAATTTCGCTCGTCGTGCCGGGGCGCGCGCCAGATGCACGAGCCGCCACGAGCAACACCGTGCCCAAAATGCACAACAGATACATGAGCAGGTGAAAGAGGCCGTCCGCCAGAATTTGGAAGCGCAAGTCTGATCCTGCCGGTTCGCGAAGGCCGGACAGGAGGTGGTGCCACTGCAGGATCTGATGCAGAACGATGCCGTCGAAAAAGCCGGCCAGCGCAAAGCCAACGAGCAGCCACCCGACAACGGCCTTCCGATTGATTGCTGGCCAGTTCAAGCGCATGACTGGCGCCCTACCTCAAAGTGGCCGGACGAGGGGTGACCGGCAACCTCGGTCTGAGGTCGTCGACTGGCGCAGCCGGAATGTCTTCGGTGAGCCCGTGGACGCCATAGCTCGCCTCAATCCAGAACGCACAGATTAGGCCTCCGACCACAGCCAGGAGTACTAGCACTGCCGCAATAGTTTCGAGCATCAGACGTCGCTCCCTGTTCAGCCCGTTTGCCCGAACATCCCGGGGTTGGAGTTGTTCCCTTGGCTTGGAGATTACGGCTGATCATCAGGAACAATACCGTCAATGCGAGGTTGGGACGCGCTTGCCTGCTCAAAGGAGATCACTATGCCAGCCTCATCGGCGAAAGCCGATACTCCGGCTCCGGCGCACAAGCCGGCAGGAGTCACCCGATGGGTGTTCTCAACTAATCACAAGGACATCGGGACACTTTATCTGATTTTCGCGATCCTTGCGGGCATCATTGGCATGCTCCTGTCAGTCGCTATGCGCATCGAACTTCAGGAACCGGGTATACAGATCTTTCCTGGCTTGGCCTCGTTTGTATACGGCTTCGAGGGTGCCACGGCCATTGATGCAGGCAAGCAGCTCTACAACGTATTCACGACAGCACACGCCCTTATCATGATCTTCTTCGCGGTGATGCCCGGTCTGATCGGCGGCTTTGCCAACTGGATGATACCGCTCATGATCGGGGCTCCTGATATGGCTTTCCCGCGGATGAACAACATTTCTTTCTGGCTGCTGCCGCCTGCCTTCATTTTGCTCTTGATGTCGCTGTTCATGCCCAGCGTACCAGGAGGCTATGGTGCAGGAACGGGATGGTTCCTCTACCCAACGCTGTCGACGTCGGGCCATCCTGGGCCTGCCGTTGACCTGGTCATTCTGTCGCTGCACATTGCCGGGGCCTCATCCATCCTCGGGGCGATCAATTTCATCACCACGATCTTCAACATGCGTGCGCCCGGCATGACGCTCCACAAGATGCCTCTCTTCGCGTGGTCGGTTCTGAT
>NZ_NSGC01000052.1:0-1399 GCF_002294795.1 Mesorhizobium sp. WSM3866
GAGCTATGGCTGAAACTGGGTGATGACGGTTTGAGGAGAGCGGCGTATCGAGGCGGGTGATGAAGCCTGCCAGAACCTCTCAAGGAGAGCGATACGCCATGAACGAGACTATCAACATTGTTCGCCTTCGTCAGCCCGACGAAATCGATGATCCGCTGACGGATGTGCTTCGCAGCGGGGCGCGCAAATTGCTTGCGCAGGCGATCGAGATGGAAGCCGAGGCGTTTCTTGCCGAGATGAAGGATCTCAAGCTTGCCGATGGTCGTGACCGGCTTGTCCGGCATGGTCACGCCCCGGAGCGGAGCATCCAGACGGGGATCGGGCCGGTGCCTGTCAGCCGGGTGAAGGTCCGGGATCGCGGCGCGACCGGCGAAGCGGACCGGGTCCGGTTTTCCTCATCGATCCTGCCCAAATGGGCGCGTCGGACGCGCAGTCTGGATGCGCTGCTTCCCGTTCTCTACCTGCGCGGCGTTTCGACGGGGGATTTTCAGGACGCTCTGGCGGCCCTCTTGGGCAAGGAGGCGCCGAACCTGTCACCCTCGGTGATCACGCGGCTGACGGCACAGTGGGGCATCGAATACGATCGTTGGCAAAAGCGCGATCTTTCGGCGCGCCGCTATGTCTATGTGTGGGCGGATGGAGTCTATCTGCAGGCCCGGATGGAAGACCATGCCGAATGCATGCTGGTTCTGATCGGCGCCACACCCGAGGGCAAGAAGGAACTTGTCGGCTTCCAGACCGGTATTCGTGAGAGCGCACAGAGCTGGCGCGAGCTGCTGGCCGACGTCAAGCGTCGTGGCCTTAAGATCGCGCCCGATCTTGCCGTGGGCGACGGCGCGCTTGGCTTCTGGAAGGCGCTCGATGAGCTCCTTCCCGGCACCAAACACCAGCGATGCTGGGTGCACAAGACAGCCAACGTTCTCAACAAGGTGCCGAAATCGGTGCAGGCCGGCATGAAGACAGACCTGCGCGAAATCTTTTCCGCCCCGAACCGAGCCTCAGCCGAGACGGCGATTGCCGTCTTTGTCGAGAAATATGATGCGAAATACGGCAAGGCGGTCGACTGCCTGACCAAAGATCAGAATGCCTTGCTGGCGTTCTACGATTTCCCCGCCGAACATTGGGATCATCTGCGAACGTCCAATCCCATCGAGAGCGTCTTTGCGACCGTTCGCCATCGCACGGTACGCACCAAGGGCTCGCTGTCCTCGAAAACCGCCAGGCTGATGGTCTTCAAGCTGGTGATGGCCGCAGCCAGGACGTGGCGACGACTGAAAGGACAAAATCAGTTGCCGAAACTCATCGCAGGTGCCAGCTTCCTGGACGGAATCGAGGTCATCGAAACGAAGCCGCAGAGCGCCGCTTGATCAGCCTCGTCACCCAAATTCCAGCATAGCTC
>NZ_NSGC01000053.1:0-1374 GCF_002294795.1 Mesorhizobium sp. WSM3866
GTCGTCGTCTTCGGCGATCAAGATGCCGACAGGCACAAGATCCAGAACAGTCTCCAGGCTTTCGAGGCGGTTGCGCAAGTCGTGCGACAGCGCGCCGATCTTTTCCTCCGCCTGCGCGATCTGGGTAATGTCGACGAAGGTGACGACGACGCCGGCGATGACATTGTCGACGGTGCGGTAGGGCATCACGCGCATGATGTAGCGCTTGCCGCTTTCGGTGCCTTCCACCTGCCTTTCTATCGTGCCCAGCCGCTGCAGCACCTGCTCCATGTCTGCCTGCAGCCGGTCCGCGGCAAAGCGCGGCCGCACATGCGCGAGCGGCCGGCCGACATCGCTTTCGACCAGCCTGAACAGGTCGCGTGCCGTCGGCGTGAAGCTCTTGATACAAAGGTCGCGATCGAGGAACACGGTCGCGATCTGCGTGCTTTCGAGCAGGTTGGACATGTCGTTGTTGGCGCGGCTGAGCTCGTCGACGCGGATGTTGAGCTCGGCATTGACGGTCTGCAGTTCCTCGTTGATCGATTGCAGCTCCTCCTTGGAGGTCTCCAACTCCTCGTTGGACGATTGCAGCTCCTCGTTGATAGAGGACAGTTCTTCGTTGGAGGATTTCAACTCCTCGTTGGAGGATTCTAGCTCCTCCGTCGTGATCTGCAGCCGTTCCCTGGTTTCCCGCAGCTCCTTTTCGAGCTGACTGACATTGGCGCTTTCGACATCGTCGGTCGTGTGGACGGGCTCGTCCTCTGCCTCCGCCTTTATCCCGCCGATATCGCGGAAGACCAGCATGTAGAGCGGATCCGAATTGCCGTCGACCGGCAGCGGCTGCACGGCGAGGCTGATCGTCTGGCGTCCGCCATTGGTGCCGATGCTGATATTGTTCTGCACCGCCATCTGTCCGGTGCTGACTGCCTTGTGAAGGGCAGCGCGCAGATCCATGCGCAGCCCGCGACGGGCCATGGAGAAGACGTTGTGGTCGGGCGCGCCGGCGGCAAGTTCCAGATATTTGCCTGTCCCGCCCGAGCTGTGCATCAATTCGCCGGCGGCGTTGATGACCACGTAGGCCGGAGCATAGCGCTCGACCAGGAAGCGTTCTGCAACTTCTTGCAGGGTTCCTGTCGTTGCCCGCGGGCGCGTGCTGGGAACAGCCTGCCTGGCGGCGGCGGCAAGTGGGAATTCCGGCAGGCGTTGCGCGGCGACCTCACTGCGCTTCTGGAAGATGCGGGTCGCCTTGTCGATGGTCGAGAACAGGCGCGCATGGCGCGTAACGTTCTCGGACGAGCCGAGGAAGAGATAGCCGTTATTGCGCAACGCATAATGGAAGATCGGGATGATCTTCTCCTGCAGCTCCGGCCCCATATAGATCAAGAGGTTGCGGCA
>NZ_NSGC01000054.1:0-1314 GCF_002294795.1 Mesorhizobium sp. WSM3866
GTCGTCGATCGTGGCGTGGACAACGACTCGAATCCGACCGAGAACGACGGCAAGATCTATGAATTCCATTTGAACGATTGGCTGCTCGCCTGATCTGACTTCTCAGCCTTTTGGCTCACCGGGCTAATAGATCAGCGGCCGGCGACAGTCGAGGCATCCGCCCGGGACCGAGATGCTGACGTGCCGTTGTAACGTCCACCCGCCATGTTGGAGGTTCAAGCGGGTTCGACCTTTTAGCTTAATTTCCAAATATTAGCAGATGCGCATATAGTGGCTCGCCGGCTCTTACCCCTGCCGGCTAAGGCCCGGTGGGCCGGCCCCCCAAGCCACACCCAAAGGCTACCGGGCCACCCATCCGTCATATGGCGCGAAATGTGAGACCGCCAAGAGCCCGCTGGCTTGAGTGGACGAGCGGGCTCCGGGTCTGTGCAACCCAGCGAGGCGGGTCTCTGCAATCGCCGCGAGCCCAACCGGGACGGCTGGTAGAATGTTCCCGGCCTCCCCGTAGGCGCGATTGAGAAGTAAGCCGCTTGAAGTAGAACAGATCCGGCGACTGAGTCACTTGATGCGCGCGCTCCCCCGAAATGCTGATGCAGGGATGCCGCGACTGAATTGCCTTTGAATATTAGTTATGTCTAAACTCAACGTTTCGGCGCGGCATTAGGAGGCCCGTGCCGCGTTCCAATGATGCGGCGTGCGTAGCATGTCAGGAGGAACGAAATGAAAACGATCCTTATCGTCACGACAGCGCTTGCATTCGCAGTCTCCGCTCCCGCGTTTGCCGACCCTAAAGGCATCTCGACGACAACCACCAGTGAACAGGGACACAGCGGAAACCCACCCAACAACGATAATGGGACGACAACGACAACGACATCGACCGGACCGAGCGGGCAGATCAATAACGGCAAGACCGACTGCAATAACTGCTCAACGTCGACCACGACGACCGGACCGGGGAATAGTAACTGATTACGACCTGTCATGCGGGGAACCGCGGACATGTGAAGACCATCTGGTGAAGGGAGTGGGATATTCTATTGGGATACCCCACCCTCTTTCGGTTCAAAAGCGCCCCTTAAGCCGAACCTGATGCTGGCGAGGAAACCGCGGCGGCTGGTTGCCACCTAGGCCACCCCTACCTGCCACCTCGCGCGTGCGTGAGTGACCGGTACCTGTCTCTCAACCCGCCAAGCCGCCCCCACGGTGCTGCATCGCTTCGCTCACGAACTCGAAATGCGCATTTCGCAAAAGCCGGACAGGGGTTCCGCTAATTCCCGGACAGTGGTTTCGCTAATGTCGGGACAGTCTGGC
>NZ_NSGC01000055.1:0-1284 GCF_002294795.1 Mesorhizobium sp. WSM3866
GGCGCGGTGCTCGGCGCGCTGATGATCACCTGCATCCAGAACGGCGTGAACCTCATCGGCGTCAACAGCTTCTGGCAAGGCTCCGTCACCGGCGCCGCGATCCTGCTTGCGGTCCTGATCGACCGATTCAGCAACAAGAACCGACTCTAGATCATCAACGGGAGGAACCAAGATGAAGTTGAAGAGCATCCTGATTGCAGCACTGGCGGCGTCCGCCTTGTCCAGCCCATCATATGCCGAGGACAAGAAGACCGTCGCCTATATCGCGCCCTCGCTGGACATCTCCTACTGGCAATGGGTCGGCTACGGCGTGAAGGAGAAGGCGAAGGAGCTCGGCATGGACTATGTCGAGTACACCTCTGAGAACTCACCCGCCAAGCAGATGGACAATGCGCGGACAGCCGTGACAAAGGGGGTCGCGGCAATCGTGATCGGTCCGGTCAGCTCGACATCGACGCCGCCGCTGCTCGATTATCTGGAAAAGCAAAAGGTGCCGATCGCCTTCGCCGGCATCGGTCCGCAGCCGGGACTGACCAACTACACATCCTCTGTCACCGCGAACAATTATGAGACCGGCAAAGCTCAGGGGAAATTCACCTGTGACCTCGCCAAGGAGCGTGGCGGCAACAAGGTAGGCATGTTGTCCTTGCCGCAGGACCGGGAAAATGCGCAGAAGTATCTCAGGGGCGCCAAGGAGGCGTTCGCGGCGGACGGCTGCGACCTGGTCCAGATGCTTGAAACCCGGGGCCTCACCATCAATGAGGCTGTCACCCAGGCAAACGACCTGCTGACTGCACATCCCGACGTCAAGGCAATCTACGGCATGTATGACGAGGCTGGCAGCGGGGCCGCCAAGGTGGTCGAGACCCGAGGCCTCACCGGCAAAGTTGGCATCACCGTCGCCGATGGCTCGCCCACCACCATTGCGCTGCTGAAGAAGGGGGCGATCCAGGGCATCTTCTTCCAGGAAGCGGTCGGCCAAGGAATCGACGGCACCCAGCAAGTCTACAACGCCCTGACGGGAGGCAAGGTGACCCAGGATCTGGCCCTGGTGATGCCATTGGTCACCGCCGACAAGGTCGACAGTCCCGAGGCGAAGAAGGTTATCGCCCGCGTTTTCCCCCCGAGCAACTGACCGCCTTCGAACGGACCCGCCGGCGAGGCCGGCGGGTCCAGCAGCAAGCGAGGGACCCCGACCGTGGCCGAACTGCCTTTCATCGATCCGCATCATCACCTTTGGGATCTGGAGACCCACTACTATCCGTGGCTGACCGACGGGGTTAA
>NZ_NSGC01000056.1:0-1282 GCF_002294795.1 Mesorhizobium sp. WSM3866
TAGACCCGCTGTTCCGCTCGGCGGCGCTGAGCTTCGGCGCAAGCGTCGTCGGCGTGCTGCTGTCGGGCGCGCTTTCCGACGGCACCGCCGGCCTGCGGGCAATCAAGGCGGTCGGCGGCCTCGCGGTGGTCCAGCATCCCAAGGACGCGCTGGTGCCTTCCATGGTGGAAAGCGCGCTGCGTTATGTCGACATCGATCATTGCGAACCCGCCGCCAAACTCGGCGGCTTGCTGGGCAAGCTGGCGGCCGAGCCGGCCGGAGAAACGTTGCCGGCCCCACCGACGGTCAGGCTGGAGGCCGCAATCGCGGCACAGGAGCATTCGACCATGAAAGAACCAGATCGACTTGGGCAACTGTCGGTGTTTACATGCCCGGAATGCCACGGGCCGCTGTGGGAGATCGAGGACGGTGACATGCTGCGCTATCGGTGCCATACCGGGCACGCTTTCACCGCCGATGCGATCATGGAGGCGCAGGCGATCGAGGCGGACGAGATCCTGTGGAGCCTGCTGCGGTCGCATCAGCAGCGGGCGGAGTTTGCCCGGCGCATGGCGGAGCGGGAGAAGACGCGACATCGCTCCCAACTCGCCAGCGAGTTCGGCAAGCGGGCGAGGGAATACGAAGCGGATGCCTCCGTCATCGAGCGCATCCTGGAAAGCAGGCGGACACAGGTAACAGGCAATGGCGCAGGCGGCGAGGAAGGCAAGCACAAGGAAGGCACGGACTAGCCCGCGCCAGGATGAGAGAGAGCCCGCGCTGTTCCCTGTCATCGGCATCGGCGCATCGGCCGGCGGCATCGCGGCGTTGCAGAAGTTCTTTCCGGAAGTGCCGGCCGACAGCGGCTTTGCCTATGTCGTGATCCAACACCTCGATGCCGAGCATGAGAGTGTGCTCGCGAGCATCATCCAGCGCTCCACCGCGATCGAAACGCAGACCGCGGTCGAAGGCGCGGAAGTCGAGCCGAACAACATCTACGTCATCCCGCCGGGCGTCTCGGTGACCATCCGGGGACAGCGTTTCAACATGGCCAAGATGGCCGCCACGCGCGCGAAGCGGACGCCGATCGACGATTTCTTCACGTCCCTGGCACAGGATCAAGGGGAGGATGCGGCCGGGCTGATCCTTTCCGGAACCGGCAGCGACGGCACGATCGGGCTCAGGGCAATAAAGGAACATGGCGGCCTAACGCTGGCGCAGCAGAGCGCCGAATATGATGGCATGATGCGCAGCGCCGTGCAGAGCGGCCTGGTTGACATGGTGCTGCCGGCCGAGGAGATGGCTG
>NZ_NSGC01000057.1:0-1178 GCF_002294795.1 Mesorhizobium sp. WSM3866
TTCCCTGGAGCACCCCTTGTATCTGCGCGGAGGAGACTTTGTGCGAGAAGAGCGACTGAGCCTCGAACCGGACGGCCATCCGATTCGAGGCTTGGCGAAGTCGCCCGACACCCCTGCGGTCACAACCGTGGATGAGCCAGGGATCTTCGCCTCCGTCACGTACGACCGAATAGTCGCTTGGCTCCAATCGCACGCACAAGGCAGGTTACCGTGGACAAGACCATCTGTGGAGTGGACGTTTCGAAAGAATGGCTCGATGCCCATGTCGAGCCGAACGGGGCGGCAGGCCGCTTCCGTAACGATGCGGCAGGCATCACCGATCTGGCCGCTTGGTGTCAGGGCCATGGCGTCGAGCTTGCCGTCATGGAGGCCAGCGGCGGCTACGAGCGGCTGGCCTTGCTGCTGCTGTGGGATCTGAGCCTGCCTTGCGCTCTCGTCAATGCGCGCAGCGTGCGCCGTTTTGCAGAGGCGATGGGCTTCCTGGAAAAGACCGATGGGATCGATGCCGCCATGATCGCCGGCTACGCGCAGGCCAAGCGCGTACAGCCGACTCTGCCGCCGAGCCCGGCCCAGCAGCGGCTCAAGGCCTTGGTGGCACGGCTCGGTCAGGTCACCGGCGATCTCACCATCCAGAAGCAGCGCAAGAGTGCTGCCGCCGACACCGAAACCATCGCCAGCCTCGATGAGGTCATCGCGTTGCTCGTGCGCCAGAGCCGCAGGCTCGAGGGCGAGATCGCCTCGCTGATCGACGACGATCCGTTGTGGGCATGCCTTGACCGCGCCTTTCGCTCGCTCAAAGGGATCGCCTCGCGCAGCGTTGCTCGCCTGATGGCCGAATTGCCCGAGATCGGCATCCTGTCCAACAAGGCCATCGCCAAGCTGGCCGGCTTGGCGCCGATCGCCAATGACAGCGGTAAGCGCAGCGGCCGAAGACCGGTGCGTGGCGGTCGCGCCGGGCCCAGGGGCGTGCTCTTCCTCGTTGCCAGCATCGTTGCCAAATACGATCCGCACCTGGCCGCCTTCCAGCACCGGTTGCAGGCCGCTGGAAAGGAAAAGATGGTCATCCGCATCGCTCTCGCCAGAAAGCTGCTCGTCATTCTCAATGCAAAAGCACGCGACGCGCGAACCGAGTTCGCAAATGCAACTTGACACCTCAGATAGTCGCTCATCCGTCGCCT
>NZ_NSGC01000058.1:0-1168 GCF_002294795.1 Mesorhizobium sp. WSM3866
CGCTTCGGGGCCCTTCGAGTGTCGCTCACGCGGCTCTCTTGAATTTCACAGAGGGCAGATTCAGAAGCGAACTTCTCGGCCGCCAGCGGCGCGCCGCCCTCGTTGGTGGGGCGTATATAGTCGGAGCCATTCGGGGTGTCAACAGCGATTTCGAACTTTCTCAGCATGTCGGCGAACGAATTCCAGCGATGCGCTTTGCATCCTCATTTGATGCACGTCGTTGTCCCGAAATCGCTGTGAATTTCGGGCGATATGCATTAGCCGGCTGCTATGATGGTGCCCCCGAAGTTTATGGTAGCCGTCGGCGTCGGATCGCGGCACTTTCTTGGGCGTGGCCGGACCGATTTGCCGCCACGGCTGAGGGATCACCGGCTCAACTGACAGCATCATTCCATCTGGCAGCGACTGGATAGCCGGTTCATTGCTTTGCTCGAGCAACGAACCCCGGCGAGACATCCGGGACGGTGCCCGCATTGATATGCCGCTCGATTCGTCATCGAATCGCTCGACCAGGTTTCTGGGATGCGGCTTCACCCAGAATGGCTGGGAAAGGAGGTCGGCGAGCCGGTCGGGTTCGACGTCGCCGAAAGCATGTGGCGTCCATCGACAGACAGGCCAGTCGCCTTCCATAAGGTCGGTCCGGAGATTTAACCTTCCCCTCTCCCTGCAAGCCGCGAGACCTTGGCTACTCGACTAGCCGCTCAGGCCTTGACCCAGCCAGCGTCGCCGACGAGCGCGTCGAGATCCGCCGAACTTAGGCCCTCTTGTATGATCGTCAGCGTTCTACGTGCCATGCAGCGGGGAAAGGTATGAGAGCTCCCTCAGCCTCGGGCCGCAGCTCCGCGCCGTGCGGTGCGCAGACCGATCTCGTCATGGGCAGCGTCAATCGCGGCGCCACCTTCGTTCCGTTCAGCCGCTAGCGGCGAAAACCGGTGATCTCGCGCAATGGCCAGGATGCACCCAACAGGCGCTCGAGGTTTCATTGATATCCTTCGATCGAGCGAGGGGCTGTCCAACTGCGCCACCTGCGGGACGCCGCCGTGCTTGTTGCTCCCGAGGACCTCGCTGGCGGCTTCGCATCGAAGCGCGCCGCCGCAAACGCAAACGGCCTGCGTTGGCGGGCCGGTCTGGATTGGTGTGGGGATTTGGCTTTTCTGCCGGCGCTGCG
>NZ_NSGC01000059.1:0-1129 GCF_002294795.1 Mesorhizobium sp. WSM3866
CAGCAGATGGGCCAATCGACCCACCGTTCCGGACCACAGCTCAAGCGGCGGCAACGCAGCCCAGAGGGCACGCCGGTGGAATTGGTCGGACCGGACAGCGTCAGGATGGAAATCCGGCCTGGCACCATCCTCGGGCTGGCCGGCGCGCCGGCCGGTCCGACAGGCCTGATAGATCCTCTCGTGGGCGCCGGAAAGGGCGCCGGCTGGCGCCTCGCCGGCGACGGTTTTGGCGAAAGCTTCCCCTCCCCGGCCGCGGCAGCGCGTGCGGGTGTCGGCTTCGTCTCAGGTGACCGGGCGGCAAAGGGCATCCTTTCGCAGCTTCCGATCGTCGACAACGTGCTTGCCGCGCGCAGGGTTCGCGACAAGCGACGGATCGTCGGCGCCGCCGAACGACAGGAATGCTCCGATCTGGTTTCGGCGCTGAAGCTGAAGGCGGGTTCGATCTGGGATCTTCCGGCGTCGCTCTCCGGCGGCAACCAGCAGAAGCTCATCGTTGCGCGCTGGCTCGGATTGCCGCTGCGCATGGTGGTGCTGGAAGAGCCGACGCGCGGCGTCGACATCGGTACCAAGCACGACATCTATGCACTGATACGCGAGATGGCGGACGCCGGAGCGATCATCGTCTGGTGGTCGACCGAGAACGTCGAGCTGCTCGAGCTTTGCGACGTCATTTTCGCCTTCGACACAGACGGGCGCCCGAAGGGGTTTCTCCCGGACGAGCGCTTCACCGAAGACGGGCTCGCCGAGCTGACGGGGATGGCAGCATGACCGACGCAACCAACGGCGCCGCGACGGCCAAGAAGGCCCGGAACGCCAGGACCCGCTCCCCCGGGATCCTTCTGTCCTACCGCACCGAGGCCGCGATCGCCGGCGCGATCGTCGCCCTTTTGCTGGCGGTCGGGATGTTCGTGCCCGCGGCGCTTAGCATGGGCAACGTCCAAAACATCATCCAGGCCGCGGCGCCGCTGGTCGTCATGTCGCTCGGCGTCTTCCTGGTGGTGGTCACCGGCGGCATCGATCTTTCGGTCGGCTCGGTGTTCTCGCTGACCGGAATGGTCACGGCGCTGGCAATGGCCAATGGCGCGAACGATCTGACAGCGAGCCTGGCAGGCCTGGCCGTGGGGCTGGT
>NZ_NSGC01000006.1:0-389976 GCF_002294795.1 Mesorhizobium sp. WSM3866
TCGCGCCGGCCACTTCCTCGCCTTCATCCATCTCGCCGCAGCTATGTTATGGATGCGCTGAATGTCGATTCAGCCTAGTCCTTGACGGTCGAGATGTCGGGCGCGTCGACCGCCTTCATGCCGACGACATGGTAGCCGGAATCGACGTGATGGACCTCGCCGGTCACGCCGCGCGACAGGTCCGACAGGAAGTAGACGCCGGAATCGCCGACCTCTTCCTGCGTCACCGTCTGCTTGAGCGGCGCGTTGTACTCGTTCCATTTGAGGATGTAGCGGAAGTCGCCGATGCCGGAGGCGGCAAGGGTCTTGATCGGGCCGGCCGAGATGGCGTTGACGCGGATCTTCTTGGCGCCGAGGTCGACGGCCAGATAGCGCACGCTGGCCTCGAGCGCCGCCTTGGCGACGCCCATGACGTTGTAGTGAGGCATAACCTTCTCGGCGCCGTAATAGGTCAGCGTCAGCAGCGAGCCGCCTTCGCTCATCAGCGGCTCGGCGCGCTTGGCGATGGTGGTGAAGGAAAACACCGAAATATCCATGGTGCGCAGGAAATTATCGCGCGTCGTCTCGACATAACGGCCGGTCAGCTCGTCCTTGTCCGAGAAGGCGATGGCATGGACGAGGAAGTCGAGCTTGCCCCAGTGCTTGGCGATGTCGGCAAAGACTGCGTCCAGGCTTTCCGGATCGGTCACGTCGCAATGGCCGGCGACATGCGCGTTGAGTTCCGCCGCCAGCGGCTCGACGCGCTTCTTGAACGCCTCGCCCTGATAGGTCAGCGCGATTTCGGCGCCGTGATCGACGCAAGCCTTGGCGATGCCGAAAGCGATCGACCGATTGTTTGCGACGCCAAGGATGAGGCCTCGCTTACCGGCCATCAGGCCCTGTCCACCCGCCATGTGCGCAATTCTCCGCAAGAATGTCTGCTTTGTGGAGCCCTATCGCACAGGCACAGGGCCCCTTCAAGCGTCGAAAACAGACTGGCTTGAGGAGAAAACCGCTTCGATCAGCCTTTCCGCTTGCGCATCAGGGCTTCGAGATCGGCGTCTCCACCCTCCGGCAGCATCAGCCGCACATGGGCGTAGAGATCGCCATGGCCACCTACTTTTTCCGGCAGGCCCCTGCCCTTCAGGCGCAACACCTTGTCCGAGCTCGACCATGCGGGAACGTTGACCGCGAGCTTGCCGGTCGGCGTCTCGACGGCCACCTTGGCGCCGAGCACCGCGTCGGCGAGTTCGATAGGCAGGTCGACATGCAGGTCGCGGCCCTCGATGCGATAGCGCGGATGGCGGCGAATGTGGATCTTGACCAGCGCGTCGCCCGGCTGGCCGGGCCCCTGCTCGCCCTGACCCTTCAGGCGGATGGTCTGGCCCTCCTCGACATAGGTGGGAAGCTTGACCGCCATCTTGCGGCCGTCAGGGAACATCGCCGTCACCTTCTCCGCGGTGGCGGCCTCTTCGACGGTGATGTCCAGCGTGACATTGAGGTCAGGCGCCTGGACCGGCTGGCGACGGTCGCCACGGCCTGGACCGCGCCCACCCGAAAAGGCCTCGCCGAAGATCTGGCTGAAGATGTCGCTGTTGCCGTCGAAAGGATCGCCGCCCGGACGACCGGTGCGGAATTCGAAATGCGCCCCGCCGGGGCCCTGCTGACGGCGGAATCCGGCAAACGGATCGCCACCGGCCGCGCCCTCGAAGCCCTGGAATCTCGGCTTGCCGTCGGCGTCGATCTCGCCGCGATCGTAAGCTGCGCGGCGCTTCTCGTCGCCGACGATCTCATAGGCCTGGTTGGCGGCCGCAAAACGCTCTTTCGCCTTCGGATCATTCGGATTCTGGTCCGGATGATGCTGCTTGGCGAGCTTGCGGTACGCCGATTTTATTTCCTTGGCCGAGGCGTTCTTGGCAACGCCCAGCACCTCATAGGGGTCGCGCATGCTTCCTGCCTGAAAGAGAGATTGGGTCCACAGTTGCCCTCTATATGCGCTCGCATAGGAAGAAATTCCAGTGGTGCAAGATGCCAATGGAGACTGAAATTAGAGCGCCTTGAACTCCTGCATGCGCCAGCCTCCGGCGTCGGCAATGCACAGCTCGCCCTGATACATGGCGACGCCGTCGAAACTTTCCCGCGTCGCGTTGAAGCGGCGGCAGGTCAAGCCGCCATCCTTGAGTTCCACCAGCTCGGTGATCGAGCCGCGGGAGCCGGTGCCGGCATTGGCCCATGGCACCGCCTGGCCGCCGAGCTCCTGGATGTCGGCGGAAGACACCGCATTGCCGATCGTGGTCTGGTCCGAGTCGTTGTCGCTGCTTGCCGGCACGGCGGGCGCGGACGGCGCGCTGGAGGTGATGATCGAGCGGTCAACCTCCGCCTTCTCGAGGCTGAAGCCGCCGGCGCCACAGGCCGCGAGCGGAAGCGCCAATGTCAGCAACGCAGCCTTGGCGCTGGCCGAAGCAATAACGCTCCATTGCCCGCTGTCAAAAGCTTGCGCGATACGCGACAATCGGCGAACTCCTCCCGCAACGTTAAAAATTTGGAAAACTATGAACGAAAGCGAGTTAACAAGCGGTGACTTCGCCGAGGCTTTGGAGCCGTTCCGGCTGTTTGCCGAGTGGCTGGACGACGCCGTCAAGAGCGAGATCAACGACCCCAACGGCGTTGCGTTGGCAACCGTCGACGCCGACGGCATGCCGGATGTGCGGATGGTGCTGCTCAAGGGGTTCGACGAAAGGGGATTTGTCTTCTACACGAATTTCGAGAGCGCCAAGGGCCGCGAGATTCTTGGCAGCATGAAGGCGGCGATGTGCTTCCACTGGAAATCGCTGCGCCGCCAGGTGCGCGTGCGCGGGCCGGTGGAGATCGTCAGCGACGCCGAGGCCGACGCCTATTATGCGACGCGGCCGCGCGGCAGCCGCATCGGCGCCTGGGCCTCGAAACAGTCGCGGCCGCTGGAAAGCCGCTTCGCGCTGGAGAAGGCGGTGGCCGAATACACGGCGCGCTATGCGATTGGCGAAATCCCGCGGCCGAAACACTGGTCGGGCTTCCGCATCCTGCCGGAGACGATCGAGTTCTGGCACGACCGCCCGTTCCGGCTGCATGACCGCATCGTGTTCTCGAGAAACGACGGCGGCGGCTGGGACAAGACGCGGCTTTACCCCTGATGTCGCCGAGAGCGGAGATTTTTCAGCCTTTCTTGCGGGTCATGAAGGCGGTCAACGCGGCGCGCGCCTCGTCGGACTTCAGCCGCTCGCGGAAATGCTCGCTCTCTAGCTTGATGCGGGCGACGAGTTCCTCGCGCGGCTCACGCATCAGATCGCGGGCAATCTTAAGCGCCTGCGGCGGCTTGGCGGCGATCTCGGCCGCCGCTGCCAGCACCGCGCCTTCCAGGGCGTCTTCCGCGACCACGTCGTAGATCAGGCCGGCGGCCTTGGCGCGCTCAGCCGAAAAGCCTTCGCCGAGACCGAGCAGCGCGAAGGCGCCCTGGCGGCCGAGGACCTGCGGCGCGAGCAGGCTCGAGCCGGCCTCCGGCACGAGGCCGAGGTCGACGAAGGGCGTGCGGAAGAGCGTTCGCGGCGTGGCGAAGGTCAGGTCGCAATGCAGATTGAGCGTGGTGCCGATGCCCACCGCTATGCCATCGACACCCGAGACCATCGGCTTCTCCGCCTTGGCCAGCGCCATCAGGAAATCCCACACCTCATTCCCCCCCTCGCCGCCGGTGGCGATCACCAGGAAGTCCGCAAGGTCGTTGCCGGAAGAAAAGGCACCGGGCACCCCGAGAAAGACATGGACGCGAACGGTCGGGTCGGCATCCCCTTCAGAAAGGGCGGCCGACATTTTCGCATACATGGCACGCGTCAGCGCGTTCTTCTTGTCCGGCCGATTCATACGGATGATCTGCACGGCGCCCCAGCGCTCGATAAGGATATGGTCGGTCACGGTCGGTTCCTTCGGCTGACTGGCTGTTCAGGCGATCAGCGCCTTGCCGGCGGCGGCGAGGCTTTCGGCGCCGTCGATGACGCGCTCCTTGAGCGCGCGCGTCTCGCCTAGGAGGTTCTCGGCAAAGAAGCGGCAAAGCGCGACGCGGCCGCGGTCGGCTAGGCCGCCTTGCGCCAAATAAGCGCCGCCGGCGGCGAGCGAGATTAGGCGCAGATAGGGCGTGGCGCCGGCCATCGCGGCATCGGCCTTGCCGTCGGCCAACAGCCTTTGCAAGAAGCGCGTTGCCTCGTCGAGATCGGCAAGCGCGCGATCGAGATTGTCGGCGGTGCGGCCAAAACCTTCGATGTTGGAGGTGCGCACCGCATCGGCCATCGCTTTCAATTCGCCGATATAGCGATGCACGTGCGCGCCGCCGCCGAGCGGCAGTTTTCGCGAGACGAGGTCGATCGCCTGGATGCCGTTGGTGCCTTCATAGATCGGCGCGATGCGGGCGTCGCGATAGAGCGCCGCCGCGCCCGTCTCCTCGATGAAGCCCATGCCGCCATGCACCTGGATCCCCAGCGAAGCGACCTCGACGCCGACATCGGTCGAAAAAGCTTTTGCCAGCGGCGTCAAGAGATTGGCGCGGTCGCGCCAGTTAGCGGCGGCCTCGCCCTCGGCGACACGGGCACGGTCGATGGCGTGCGCGCAGGAATAGGCGATAGCACGCGCGATCTGCGTCAGCGCCTGCATTGTGAGAAGATTGCGCTGCACGTCCGGGTGATGGGCGATCGGCGCCATGCCGGACCCTGAATAATCAGATGCCTTGCCCTGCCGGCGCTCATTGGCATAGGCGATCGCCTTCTGCGTGGCAGTTTCGGCCACCGCAACGCCCTGCATGCCCACCGCGAGACGAGCGTTGTTCATCATCGTGAACATGCAGGCCAACCCCTTGTTCTCCTCGCCGACCAGCCAGCCGATGGCGCCGGGCGTCATGCCCGCAAAACCGTCGCCATAGATCATGGTGCAGGTCGGCGAAGCGTGGATGCCGAGCTTGTGCTCGAGGCTGGAACAGAAGACGTCGTTGCGGGCGCCGAGCGAGCCGTCGTCATCGACCAGGAACTTCGGCACCAGGAACAGCGAGATGCCGCGCGTGCCGGCGGGCGCGTCGGGCAACCTCGCCAGCACCAGATGCACGATGTTGTCGGTGAAATCGTGCTCGCCATAGGTGATGAATATCTTCTGGCCGAAGATGCGGTAGGTTCCGTCGGCGGCAGGCTCGGCACGCGTGCGCAAAGCGGCGAGGTCCGAGCCCGCCTGCGACTCGGTCAGGTTCATCGTGCCCATCCACTCGCCCGAGACGAGCTTCGCCAGGTATTTGGCCTTGAGCGCCTCGGAGGCGTGCTTGTCGAGCGCCTCGACCGCGCCCATGGTGAGCGTCGGGCCGATGCCGAAGGCCATCGCGGCGGAGTTCCACATCTCGAGCGCGGCGACGGCTAGCATGGTCGGCAAGCCCTGGCCGCCATATTCGGCCGGCCCGGACAGCGCGTTCCAGCCGCCTTCGATCCAGCGCCGGTAAAGCTCCTTCCAGCCGGGCGGTGTGGTGACAGAAGCGCCCTTCAACACCGCGCCATGCTCGTCGCCGATCTTGTAGAGCGGCGCAACCTCCTCGCTGGCGAAGCGCCCGGCCTCGGCCAGGATCGCGTCGACCAGGTCCTCGCCGAGGTCGCCGAAGGTGCCGTCGTCCAGCGCCGGCTTCAGGCCGGCTACCTGCTTCAGCGTGAAGGCGATGTCCTCGACCGGTGCGCGATACATGTTTGCTGCTTCTCCTCCAGTGCGGCCAACCGTAGTCGCGTAGCCGAAGCGAGGCCATTCATTCTTGGGGTTGGCCTGCGTCCTTCTTTTTACGTAAACGTCAAACACGCGGATTTTGCAAGCGTTGACTCCGTCATCCACGGCCGGAGAGGTTCAGTCGCTGTTCCGGCGCTGAACACCTCGCGGTTTGACAGCACTTCCTTAACCATAGCGGTTCAGGATCGTCGTCTGGTCAGTGGGGACACCCTGATTTGAAAAAGCCGGCGCGCCCTCTTCGCCGCTTGGCGCTTCTCGCGGCTGCGGTTGCGCTGGGCACGGCGGCAAAGGCCTCGGATTTCTCCGAGCCGTGGAAGAATGCCGACCGCGCGCTGGTGATCGACGCCTACGAATATAACTCCATCGATTGGGCTGAGCTTGCCACCGACAAGCGCATTGTCGGCTTCATCAACAAGGCGTCCGACGGGCTGCCGCCGCCCTATTTCTGCTTCGGCGACGAGACAGAGGTGAAGCTCTGCAAGGCGCTGTGGAAGCGCCATGCGGTGACGCGCGAGCTTTTCCAGACACGCAAGGTGGTGGCGAAGGCGCTCGGCCTGAAGTGGGGCGCCTATCACCTCGCCCGCCCCGGCAATCCGGTCGAGCAAGCCAACAATTTCATCGATTTCGCCGAGCCGGCGCCGGACGATCTCATTGCCCTCGACATCGAGGGCATCGACCCCACGCAATGGATGTCGCTCGAGGATGCGGAAGAATTCGTGCGCCAGGTGCATCGCCGCCTCGGCCGCTTCCCGGTGCTCTACTCGAACGGCAAGACCGCCCAGTACATCGCCGACAACCGTTACACCTACCGGCTGTTGTCGCGGTTGCCGCTCTGGTATGCGCGCTACAAGCCGGACATCGACGTGCATTTCCCGATGGGCAACTGGCAGGGTTACGCGCTCTGGCAGTTCGCGGCAAAGGCGAATTGCGGCCGCTTCAGCTGCCCCTATCGCGTGCCGGGCACGCCCAACGACATCGACGTCAGCGTCGCGCCGATGAAAGCCGATGCGTTGCGCCAGCAATGGGCCTTTGGCGGCCTGATCGACGTGCCGGCGGATTACCTCGCCTCGATCCCGGTGCCGATCCCGCGCGAAGCGGGCCTCGCCGGCAAGGTCACCATCACCTATGCCGATGTGGCGACGCCGCCGACCATCGAGGAAATGGTCGCGGTGCTCGGCGCGCGCTGGGAGAAATTCCGCGACGGATTCCGCATGCCGGTGGTCAAGACCGTGCCGCAGCGCCCGAGCTTCGGCATCGTGCAATATGTCGCCTGGAAACGGGCCGGACAGCGCACGCCCGAACAGCTCGACGCCGCCTTCGCGGCCGCCGATCCGGTCAGCACTGCATCGACGACGCTCGACCACCGCAGGCAGTAGTCAACGGCAGCGTCAACGATGATTGCCCAGGCTGGCATACATGCCGGTGGTGCGGAACTGTGTGGGCGTGATGCCGTAGCAGCGGCGAAACACCTTGGAAAAGTAGTTCGGGTCGTCGAAACCGCACAGAACAGCGACTTCCTTTACCGGCAGGAAATCGGCCTTGGTCAGCAACTTGGCGGCGCGCTGCAGCCGCTGCTGCAGGACGAATTCGGCCGGCGGCAATCCTTCGCTCTCGGCGAAGCAGCGCGAGAAATGGGCGCGGCTGAGGCCGCTGATTTCGACCAGCTCCGCCACCGGCAGCGGCTTGTCGAGATTGGCGTTGATGTGATCGATGACCGGCTGCATGGCGCTCTGCTTCTCGGCGAAGGCGTGCGAGCCGAAGACATCGTCGTAAAGCGCCATCGCCGCCTCATAGGCGATCGCCGAGGCCGCGCCCGGCGAGGCGGCGCCCTTGATCAGGCGCAGGCTGCAATCGGCAAGGTGATCGATGGTCGCCGGCTGCAGCCGGAACACGGGACCTGAGACGCTGAGGATCGACTTGTGGACGCGGAGCGCCTCCTCGCCGTTCATCGATATCCAGAAATATTCCCAGCGGTCGCCCTTGGCCAGCCAGTAGCGATGGTTGTGCGGCACCAGCACCAACAGCGTATCGTTCGCCTGCAGGCGGTAATTGCGGCTTTCATAGCGCAATTGTCCGGTGCCGCTGATCGTATGCTGGAGCACGGTAAACGGGATCTGGCCGCGCTTTCGCCCGTCCCAGTCGTAAGTCTCGTCCTCGCGCACCTCGTAGCCGGTGCTGGTCGGCATGGCGTGCAGGCGCTGGCGCCCGCGCGGCAGCGAGATCGTGCGCATTAGCTTTCCATTGGCGATCAGATCCTGCAGCACAAAATTACCCTCGAAAGCATAATCCTTCTCTGGCCGCGCCGGCGAATAAGCGCATAATCCGGCTCACTCAAGAACGGGAAAGACCCGCGGTCGAGGAGCGGGCGGGAGGAGAAAGAGCTGGATTTCCGGCTCCACATGGCGAGCGCGCCTGCCGGCGCGCGGCCATATCCTCCCTTGCTGCTCCTTGCCTAACATTCGATTGGATCGAGGTGAAGGTGATGAGCTTCAAAATCGCTATTATTGGCGCCGGCAGCGTCGGCTTCACCAAGAAGCTGTTCACCGACATTCTCTGCGTGCCCGAATTCAAGGACATCGAATTCGCGCTGACCGACATCAGCGAGCACAATCTCGGGATGATCCAGGCGATCCTCGATCGGATCGTGGAAGCAAACGGGCTGCCGACCAAAGTGACGGCGACGACCGACCGCCGCAAGGCGCTGGAAGGCGCGCGCTACATCATCAGCTGCGTGCGCGTCGGCGGTCTCGAAGCCTATGCCGACGACATCCGCATCCCGCTGAAATACGGCATCGACCAATGCGTCGGCGACACGATCTGCGCCGGCGGCATCCTCTACGGCCAGCGCAACATCCCGGTGATCCTCGACTTCTGCAAGGACATCCGCGAGGTCGCCGAGACCGACGCCAAGTTCCTGAACTACGCCAACCCGATGGCGATGAACACCTGGGCCGCGATCGAATACGGCAAGATCGACACGGTCGGGCTCTGCCACGGCGTGCAGCACGGCGCCGAACAGATCGCCGAGGTGCTCGGCGCGAAGTCGCCCAGGGAGCTCGACTATGTCTGCTCCGGCATCAACCACCAGACCTGGTTCATCGAGCTCAGGCTGAACGGCCGCGCGATCGGCAAGGACGAGCTGGTCGCCGCCTTCGAAGCGCATCCGGTCTATTCGAAGCAGGAGAAGCTGCGCATCGACGTGCTGAAGCGCTTCGGCGTGTATTCGACCGAAAGCAACGGGCATCTGTCCGAATACCTGCCCTGGTACCGCAAGCGCCCCGACGAGATCACACGCTGGATCGACATGTCGGACTGGATCCATGGCGAGACCGGCGGCTATCTGCGCTACTCGACCGAGACCCGCAAATGGTTCGAAACCGAGTATCCGCAGTTCCTCGAAGCGGCGTCGAAGCCGATCGACCCGGCGAGGCGCTCCAACGAGCATGCCAGCCACATTCTCGAGGCGCTGGAAACAAACCGCGTCTACCGTGGCCATTTCAACGTCAAGAACAACGGAGTGATCACCAACCTGCCGCAGGACGCCATCATCGAGTCGCCCGGCTTCGTCGATCGCTTCGGCATCAACATGGCCGCCGGCATCACACTGCCCGAGGCATGCGCCGCCACCTGCATGTCCTCGATCAACGTCCAGCGCATGTCGGTGCATGCCGCGATCGCCGGCGACATCGATCTCTTGAAGCTCGCCATGCTGCACGATCCGCTGGTCGGCGCGGTGTCGACGCCGGAGGAGGTCTGGCAGATGGTGGACGAGATGGTCGTCGCCCAGGCCGCCTGGCTGCCGCAATATGCCGACGCCGTGCCGGCGGCAAAGGAGCGGCTTGCGAAGTCGAAGGTCAAGACCCGCGAATGGGCGGGCGCGGCGCGGCGCAACGTCCGCTCGATCGATGAACTGCGCGCCGAAAAGGCGGCACTGAAACAGGCCGGCTGAGATTTCGGGCAGGCGGACCTGCAGGAGGCAGGTCAGCCGAAACGGTCCCCAAAATAAAGATCAAGCGGCGGGCAAGCAGCAGACGTTCAAAACATCTGGGAGGAGACAATGAGGAACTTACACAGAATTGGCATTGCCGCCGGACTGGCGCTCGGCGTTTCTATTCCGGCGCTCACCGCTTTCGCTTCCGAACCGACGATCCCGCCAGAGCCGGCGACATTCCCGGCCGAGGGCAAGATCCATTATGTGGCGCGCGACTCCATCCTGGAGTTCAAGGCGCTGCCCGATTACCACGAGCCGGACTGGGTGACGCAGAAATACGTCAAGACCGGCAAGCTGCCGCCGCTCAACGACAGGCTGCCCAAGGAACCGCTGGTCTTCAAGACCGCCAACATGCCGGACGGCATCGGCGTCTATGGTGACACGATGCGCCATGTCATCGGCGGCAGGCCGGAAGGCTGGAACTACGGTGCCGGCCAGACGCAAGGCTGGGGCGGCATCGACATCGCGCTTTCCGAATGCCTGACACGCACCGCGCCGCTGTTCCAGGTCGACGCCGAGGACACCGAGCCGCTGCCGAACCTCGCCAAGAGCTGGGAATGGTCGAAAGACGGCCACAAGCTCACCATGCATCTCGTCGAAGGCGCCAAATGGTCGGACGGCGTGCCCTTCAACGCCGACGACGTCATGTTCTACTGGGACGACGAGGTCGTCGACCCCAACGTGTCGCCGCTCAACGGGGCGACGCCCGAAACCTTCGGCGTCGGCACGATGCTCAAGAAGATCGACGACTACACCGTCGAATGGACGTTCAAGGAAGCGTTTCCGAGGCAATATCTCTATGCGATGGCCTATGGCACCTTCTGCCCCGGCCCGGCGCACATTTTGAAGCCGCAGCATCCGAAATATTCGAAGAACACCTACGACCAGTTCAAGAACGCCTTCCCGCCGGAATACATGAACATGCCGGTGATGGGCGCCTGGGTGCCGGTCGAATACCGCCCGGACGACATCATCGTCATGCGGCGCAATCCTTACTACTGGAAGGTCGACGAGAAGGGCAACCAACTGCCATATCTCAACGAGCTGCAATACAAGCTCTCGACCTGGGCAGATCGCGACGTCCAGGCCGTCGCAGGCTCGGGCGACTTCTCCAATCTCGAGCAGCCCGAGAACTTCGTCGCTTCGCTGAAGCGCGCGGCTGACAAGAACGCGCCGGCACGGCTTGCCTTCGGTCCGCGGCTCATCGGCTACAATCTGCGTATGAATTTTTCCGCCAATGGCTGGGGCAACCCGGACGAGCGCGGCCAAGCGATCCGCGAATTGAACCGCAACGAGGATTTCCGCAAGGCCGTGACCATGGCGATCGACCGCAAGGCGCTCGGCGACTCGCTGGTCAAGGGACCGTTCACCGCCATCTATCCCGGCGGCTTCTCCTCCGGCACCAGTTTCTATGACCGCAAGTCGACGGTTTATTACCCGTTCGATCTTGAAGGCGCCAAGGCCGAGCTTGCCAAGGCCGGTCTCAAGGATACTGACGGCGATGGCTTCGTGAACTTCCCAGCCGGCACCGCCGGCGGCAAGAATGTCGAGATCGTAATGCTGGTCAACAATGACTACACCACCGACAAGAGCCTTGCCGAAGGCGTCGTGGCGCAGATGGAGAAGCTTGGGCTGAGGGTCGTGCTCAACGGGGTCAACGGCACGCAGCGCGACGCGATCCAGTATTCCGGTCGCTTCGACTGGCTGATCCGGCGCAATGACCAGGAGCTCACCTCCGTTGTGCAGAACACGGAGCAACTCGCTCCGGTCGGTCCGAAGACCAGCTGGAACCATCGCGCGCCTGAAAGCGGCGAAGTCGATCTGATGCCGTTCGAGAAGGACCTCGTCGACATCGTGAACAAGTTCGTCACGACGCAGGACAACGACCGGCGCGCCGACCTGATGAAGAAGTTCCAGAAGATCTCGACCGAGCACGTCTACAATGTCGGGCTGACGGAATATCCCGGCGCGCTGATCGTCAACAAGCGCTTCTCCAACATCCCGCAGGGAACGCCGATCTTCATGTTCAACTGGGCCGAGGATTCGATCATCCGCGAACGCGTCTTCGTCGCAGCTGACAAACAGGCGAAATATGAGCTCTTCCCCGACGAGCTTCCCGGCAAGCCCGGAGACAAGGGGCCGATGAACTAGTTAACCTCCCTGACGAAGAGAACTCCGGTCGCGCCAGCTGGCGCGGCCGGACAAAGCCAAATCTCCGGTAGCGCCCAAGGAGCGACCGGCCAGCAAAGGAAGCCGACCATCCATGTTGCGATTCCTGCTCATGCGCATAGCGTCGGCGCTTCCCGTGCTCGCCATCTTGAGCCTCGTCACCTTCGCCATCATCCAGGCGCCGCCGGGCGACTATGCCGACTACATCAAATCGCAGCTCATCAACCAGGGCGGCGCCTCCTATGCCGAGGCGGACGCACAGGCCCAGGCCTACCGGAAAGAACACGGCCTCGATAAGCCGCTGCCTGTTCAGTATCTCAACTGGATCGCCGGCATCGTCACCCGCGGCGATTTCGGCTACAGCCTGTATTACAACAGGCCGGTGGCGGACGTGGTCGGCGAGCGCCTGCCGCGCACGCTGCTCCTGGCGCTGGTCTGCCACCTGCTCGCCTCGGTGCTGGGCATAAGCTTCGGCATTTGGGCGGCGACCCGCCAGTATTCCTGGATCGACTCGACGCTCTCGGCCATCTCCTTCCTCGGCATGACGGTGCCGCGCTTCCTGATGGCGCTGATCATCGTTTATCTGCTGGTCTTCCAATTCAACGTGTCGGAGATCGGCAGCTTCTTCTCGCCGCAATATGGCGGCGCGCCATGGTCGTGGGCGAAATTCCTCGACCTGGTCAAGCATGTCTGGCCGGTGGTGGCGATCGCGACCTTCGGCGGGCTCGCCTACAATATGCGCGTCATGCGCGGCAACCTGCTCGACACGCTCAACGCGCAATATGTCGAGACGGCCAAAGCCAAGGGCCTGACTGGCGGCGCCGTGGTGATGCGCCATGCCGTGCCCAATGCGCTGCATCCATTGGTCATGTATCAAGGCGTGGTGCTGCCCTACATGCTGACCGGCGAGATCGAGACGGCGATCATCTTCGCGCTGCCGACCGTCGGGCCGGCGATCGTGGGCTCGATGGCGGTGGGCGATGTCTATGTGACCGCAACCTTCATGATGGTTCTGTCGGCGACGCTGATCGTCGGCAACATCATCGCCGACATGCTGCTGGTCCTGCTCGACCCCCGCGTGCGCCAGTTCGGGGAGCACTAGATGCTGGCCCGCGATCCCTCACCCCCGCCACCCGCCGAAGGAGCCGCGATTTCGGCCGAGCGTGGCAACGAGAGCTACATCGCGCTTGTCTGGCGCCGGCTGAAGCGCTCCTGGACCGGCATGGCCGGGCTATGCCTGGTCGTGCTGCTGCTTCTCATGACCCTGTTCGCGGAATTCCTCGCGCCTCTCGACCCGAAAGCGACCGATATCGCCTTCGCGCCGCCGCAGATGGCTAGCTTTCACGACAAGGACGGCCACTTCGTCGCGCGGCCAAGGATCTACGCGCTGGCCGAATCGACCGACCTCGACCCGGTGACCTTCCAGCCGATCGTCGGCCCCGATTACGATCATCCACGACTGCTCGGCTTCTTCGTCGAGGGCGCTCCCTACAAACTCTTCGGCCTCATCCCGGCGAACCGGCATTTCTTCGGCTCGATGGACGGCCAGCCAGTGCATTTTCTCGGCACCGACAAGTTCGGCCGCGATGTGCTGTCGCGCGCCATCCATGGTTCGCGCGTCTCACTGATGATCGCGCTGACGGTGGTCTTCATCATCACCCTGATCGGAACCAGTGTCGGCATGGTGTCCGGCTATTTCGGCGGCCGGTTCGATGTCTGGATGCAGCGCTTCGTCGAACTGGTGCTCGCCTTCCCGCAACTGCCGCTTTACCTGGCGCTGACGACGCTGATCCCGGTCACCGCGCCGACCAATGTCTTTCTCGCCTTCGTTATCATCGTCATGTCGGCGCTTGGCTGGGCGCAGATGTCGCGCGAGGTACGCGGCAAGACGCTGGCGCTGGCGCGCATCGACTATGTGCGCGCGGCCATGGCGGTGGGCGCCACCGATCGGCGCATCATCATCCAGCACATCTTTCCCAATGTGATGAGCCATGTGATCGTCGCCGTGACGCTGGCGATCCCAACGGTGGTGCTTCTGGAATCCTTCCTCGGCTTCCTCGGCTTCGCGGTGAAGCCACCGCTGATCTCCTGGGGACTGATGCTGCAGGACACCGCGACCTATTCGGTCATCGGCACCTATCCCTGGATCCTGTCGCCGGTCGGCTTCGTGCTGGTCACCGTCTTTGCCTTCAACGCGCTGGGCGACGGCCTGCGCGATGCCGTCGATCCCTATTGAGGTGGCAGGAATGACGACGATCGCGCTTGCCCAATCCTTCGCACCCGCCGTCCGACTCGACCATGACGGACGCCACGACCAGCCGGTCATCGACGCCCGCAACATCGAAGTCGCGTTCAAGGTCGAGCACGGCATCGTCGAGGCGGTTAAGGACGTATCGTTCCAGCTCTATCGCGGCGAGACGATCGCGATCGTCGGCGAATCCGGCTCCGGCAAATCGGTGACGGCGCGCACCGTCATGGGGCTCTTGTCGCGGCGGGCGACGGTATCGCCGAGGTCAAGCGTCGACTATCTCGGGCAAAACATCCTGAAATTCGCCGAGAGCGCCCGGCGCAAGCTGCGCGGCAACCGCATCTCGATGATCTTCCAGGAGCCGATGAGCTCGCTCAACCCGATCTATTCGGTCGGCAGCCAGATCGTCGAAGCGATCAGGGTGCACCGCAAGGTGAGCCGCAAAGAGGCCTGGGCGCGAGCACTCGAGCTTTTGCGGCATGTCCAGATTCCCGAACCCGAAGCACGCCTCAAGCAGTATCCGCACCAGCTCTCCGGCGGCCAGCGGCAGCGCGTCATGATCGCCATGGCTTTGGCCAACGAGCCCGATGTACTGATCGCCGACGAGCCAACCACCGCGCTCGACGTCACCGTCCAGGCGCAGATCCTCAACCTGATCCGCAATCTGCAGAAAGAAATGCGGATGGCGGTGGTTCTGATCACGCACGATCTCACCGTCGTGCGCAAGTTCTCCGACTATGTCTATGTCATGCAGCATGGCGAGATGCGCGAGCATAACGTCACCGAGCGGCTCTTCGCCGATCCGCAGCATCCCTACACAAAGCGGCTGCTCGCATCCGAACCACACGGCCGGCCGAAGCCGCTGCCCGATAAGTCCAGCACGATCCTCGAGGCGAACGGCGTGCGCGTCTGCTTCACGCTGCGGCACGGCACGTTCCTTAAGCCGGACTGGCGCGAGCTGGTTGCGGTCGACGATCTCGACCTCAAACTTTGCCGTCACGAGACGCTGGGCCTGGTCGGCGAATCCGGTTCCGGCAAGACCACTTTCGGTCAGGCGCTGCTTCGGCTGCTCGACGCGAGGCGCGGCGAGATCCGCTTCGATGGCCAGCCGATCCAGGATCTCACGCGCGCCGAGATGCGGCCGCTGCGCTCGCGCATGCAGATCGTCTTCCAGGATCCGTTCTCCTCGCTCAACCCGCGCATGACGATCGGCCAGATCATCGAGGAAGGCCTGGTCGTGAACAGGATCGGGGCCACACGGCGCGAGCGGATCGAGCGGGTGCGTGAGGCGCTGGTCAGCGCCGGCATGCCCGGCGATATCCTGTCGCGGTTTCCGCACGAATTTTCGGGCGGCCAGCGGCAGCGCATCGCGATCGCGCGGGCCATCGCACTGGAGCCGGAATTCATCCTGCTCGACGAGCCGACATCGGCGCTCGATCTTTCCGTCCAGGCGCAGATCATCGACCTGCTGCGCAAGCTGCAGGACGAGCGCGGCTTGAGCTATCTCTTCATCTCGCACGACCTCAAGGTGGTGCGGGCGCTCTGCCACCGCGTGATCGTCATGCAGCACGGCAAGATCGTCGAACAGGGGCCCGTAGACGAGGTCCTCACCAGTCCCAAGACCGCCTACACCGAACGGCTCGTCCGGGCCGCTTTCGACGTGGCGTGACCATATTCCGGAGGCTCACAGTGGCAAGAAATCCCAGGATCACCTTCATCGGCGCCGGCTCGACGGTGTTCATGAAGAACATTGTCGGCGACGTGCTGCAGCGCCCGGCGCTGTCGGGCGCGACGATCGCTTTGATGGACATCAACCCGCAGCGGCTGGAAGAGAGCGCCATCGTCGTCAACAAGCTGATCGCGACCCTCGGCGTGAAGGCGAAGGCCGAGACCTATTCCGACCAACGCAAGGCGCTGTCCGGTGCCGATTTCGTCGTCGTCGCCTTCCAGATCGGCGGTTACGAGCCCTGCACCGTCACCGACTTCGAGGTGCCCAAGAGATATGGCCTGCGCCAGACGATCGCCGACACGCTAGGCGTCGGCGGCATCATGCGGGGCCTGAGGACGGTGCCGCATCTGTGGAGGATCTGCGAGGACATGCTCGCCGTCTGCCCCGACGCGATCATGCTGCAATACGTCAACCCAATGGCGATCAACACCTGGGCGATCGCCGCGAAATTCCCCCACATCAAACAGGTTGGGCTCTGCCATTCGGTGCAGGGCACGGCGATGGAGCTGGCGCACGACCTCGACCTTCCCTATGAGGAGATCCGCTACCGCGCAGCTGGCATCAACCACATGGCGTTTTACCTCAAGTTCGAGCATCGCCAGCCGGACGGCTCCTACCGCGACCTCTATCCCGACCTTGTCCGCGCCTATCGCGAAGGCCGCGCGCCGAAGCCCGGCTGGAACCCGCGCTGCCCCAACAAGGTGCGCTACGAGATGCTGACCCGGCTCGGCTATTTCGTCACCGAAAGCTCGGAGCATTTCGCCGAATACACGCCCTATTTCATCAAGGAAGGTCGCCCCGACCTGATCGAGAAATACGGCATCCCGCTTGACGAATATCCGAAGCGGTGCATCGAGCAGATCGAACGCTGGAAGGGTCAGGCGGAGGCCTACCGCTCGGCCGACCGGATCGAGGTCGAGCAGTCAAAGGAATATGCCTCCTCGATCATGAACTCGGTGTGGACCGGCGAGCCGTCGGTCATCTACGGCAATATCCGCAACAATGGCTGCATCACCTCGCTGCCTTTAGACTGCGCGGCGGAAATGCCGTGCCTGGTCGATGCTTCCGGCATCCAGCCGACCTATATCGGCGAGCTGCCGCCGCAGCTAACGGCGCTGATCCGCACCAACATCAACGTTCAGGAACTGACGGTGCGGGCGCTGATGAGCGAGAGCCGCGAGCACATCTACCACGCGGCGATGATGGACCCGCACACGGCGGCCGAGCTCGATCTCGATCAGATCTGGGCGCTAGTCGACGACCTGCTTGCAGCGCATGGCGACTGGTTGCCGGCCTGGGCGCGACCGGGCAAAAGCAAGGCTGCCTGATTAGAGCAATTTCAGAAAAAGTGTGAAGCGGTTTTCCGTCCGAAATTGCGTCAAAACAAAGAGATACGACATTTCGCCGTTTCCGTGAAACGGTGAAATGTCCTATTTGCCGGTCTGCTCGCGCTCGACCGCGCGCCAGCCGATGTCGTGGCGGAAGAAACCCTGCGGCCAGTCGATACGATCGATCGCCACGTAGGCCTTTTTCTGTGCCTCCCCGACGGTGGTGCCGGTTGCCGTGACGTTGAGCACGCGGCCGCCATTGGCGACGAGCGCGCCGCCGTTGATGGCGGTGCCCGCGTGGAAGATTTCGGCGCCGTCGCTGGCGGCCTCGTCGAGACCACGGATCACCGAGCCCTTTTCCGGCGTGCCGGGATAGCCCCTCGCCGCCATCACCACGGTCAGTGCCGCCTCGTCGCTCCAGCGCGCCGACATATGCGCGAGCTGGCCGTCGACGGCAGCGTTGAGCAGGACGAGCAGGTCGTCCTTCAGCCGCATCATCAGCACCTGGCATTCGGGATCGCCGAAGCGGGTGTTGTACTCGATCAGCTTGGGGCCTTGGTCGGTGATCATCAAACCGGCGAAGAGGATGCCGGCGAAAGGCGCGCCGAGATTGGCCATGCCGCGCATCGTCGGCTCGATGATCTCGCGCATGGTGCGCTCGGTCATCTCGGGCGTCATCACCGGCGCCGGCGAATAGGCGCCCATGCCGCCGGTGTTCGGACCGGTATCGCCGTCGCCGACGCGCTTATGGTCCTGCGCGGTGCCGAAGGGCAGCGCGGTGGCGCCGTCGCATAGGCAGAAGAAGCTCGCTTCCTCGCCGGTCAGATATTCCTCGACGACGACCTCGGCGCCGGCGGAGCCAAAAGCGCCGTCGAAACAGGCCTCGAGCGCGGCAAGCGCCTCCTCCAGCGTCATGGCGATGGTGACGCCCTTGCCGGCGGCAAGCCCGTCAGCCTTGATGACGATCGGCGCGCCCATCTTTTCGACATAGGCTTTGGCCGCGGCGAGATCGGCGAAGCGGCCATAGGCTGCGGTCGGGATGTTGAACTTGGCGCAAAGATCCTTGGTGAAGCCCTTCGAGCCTTCGAGCCGCGCCGCCGCCTTGGAGGGGCCGAAGACGCGGATGCCCCAGGCGCGCAAATCATCGGCAATGCCAGCCACCAGCGGCCCTTCCGGACCGACCACAACGAGGTCGATCTTCTTCTCCTTGCAGAAGGCGGCCACAGTGGAGTGGTCGGCGATGTCCAGCTTGACCAGTTCGGCGAAACGGCCGATGCCGGGATTGCCGGGCGAAGCATAGAGCTTCGTCAGCAGCGGCGACGCGGCGATCTTCCAGGCAAGCGCATGTTCGCGGCCGCCGGAGCCGAGAAGAAGAACGTTCATGGCCACCTCTTGCTGATCGTCTCCCCGAACCCGCTATTGGTCCAAGGGCGACGGGTCAAGGCATCTTGGCGTTTCGGGGGGCGATTGCACACGGGAAGATTGCCCACATCAAGACGCAATGAGGCAATTTGCCGATGGGAAACCGATCCCGCCCGGCCCAATCCAAAGTCGACTCAGCTCCGGAAAACGACAGGGAACCAGTCCTCGCGCAACTTCTGGCCGGGCTTGATGTGCTTCCCATGCAGCGCATTGTTCTCGCCCGCGACGCGCGCCTGCGCCTATCGAAGGCGGCACTCGCCTTCATCGAGACAGCGAAAGCATGGTTCGCCAGTCACGATGTTTTCACTGCCTGAGCGACAACGCGGCTGCTTGACGGCGCCCATCGCTGCTGCCACTCCAGCACGATGGAAACTATCCAGTCGAAAGCAGCCCAGGGCCGCGTCGCGGACGCGCCGAGCGGCCATTGGGTTTACCGGGTGCTGCCGCGCTGGCTGTGGCCCTATGCGCAGCTTGCGCGCTGGGACCGGCCGATCGGCTGGCAGCTGCTCTTGTGGCCCTGCTGGTGGTCGGCGGCTCTTGCGGCCAGCGCCTATCCGCGGCCGACGGATCCGCTGCTGACGCTGTTGCCCGCGCCCTGGTACCTGTTCCTGTTTTTCATCGGCGCCGTCGCCATGCGTGGCGCCGGCTGCACCTACAACGACATCGTCGACGAAGACATCGACAACCAGGTCGAGCGCACCCGCTCGCGGCCGCTGCCGGCCGGCAAGGTGAAGCGCCGCCAGGCCTGGGCGTTTCTGATCATCCAGGCGCTGGTCGGGCTCGCAGTGCTTTTGCAGTTCAACAGCTTCGCCATTCCGCTCGGCATCGCCTCGCTGGCCATTGTCGCGATCTACCCGTTCATGAAGCGCATCACCAATTGGCCGCAATTCGTGCTCGGGCTCGCCTTCTCCTGGGGCGCGCTGATGGGCTGGGCGGTCGAGTTCGGCGATCTCGATGGCCCCGCCATCATGCTCTATATCGGCTCGATCCTGTGGGTGATCGGCTACGACACGATCTACGCGCATCAGGACAAGGAAGACGACGCCATCGTCGGCGTGCGCTCGACGGCACGCCTGTTCGGCGACAACACGAAGACCTGGCTCACCGGGCTCTATGGCGGCACGCTTGCCTGCTTCGCCATCGCCTTTGCCTCGGCTCAAGTGCCGATGCCGGCGCTGGCCGGGCTGATTGCCGCCGGCGCGCATATGGCGCGCCAGATCATCCGGCTCGACATCAACGATCCCGATCAGTGCCTGAAGCTGTTCAAGTCGAACAACCAGGTCGGCTGGCTGATTTTTCTGGGGCTGATCGGCGGGGCGTTTTGGGTGGTGCTGAAGCCGCTGGTGTAGCGCCTCTCCTTCTCCCCTTGTCGTGGGAGGGTGGATCGGCGCGCAGTGCCGAGACGGTTGAGGGTGTTTCAGCGGAGTGAGAGCTCGGCGTTTCCTGGAGAACCCCTCATCCGTCGCCTTCGGCGACACCTTCTCCCACAGGGGGGAGAAGGGAAGGGTCGCAGCTATTCGCGCGCGATAATCTCCTCACCGCCGACGACGAGACGCAGGCCGAGATTGCCGGTCCTGCGGCGGGCGAGGAAGCGCGGGCGGCGCATGTTGGAGACACGGCCCTGGCGGCGTTCCTGCGGCGGCAGCGCTTTGATTGCGGCGCCCAGCGATTCCTCCAGCGTGCGGGCGACGCCGTCGGCCTCGATCAGAAGCATCGGCAGGCGATAGGCGTCGGCCCAGGCGCGCCAGTCGGCGGCGACGTCGTCGAGATCGTCGGCGACCAAAAGCGGCACCGACAGCATCGGATCATTGTGCAGAAGTTCCAAAGTCACGGTGACATTGCCGTCCGGATCCTCCATGGCGCGGGCGGCGACACCACGGAAGGCATTGGCGGGCAGCGCGATGATCGCCGGCACGCCGCTCATCTCCAGCGTGCGGCGAATGACGGCGCCGCGCGGGTCGATGGTGAAGGTTACATCGCCATAGTCGTCGCGCGTGGCATAGCTTACCATCTGCGGCAGGCGAAACGGGTCGAGACGCATGTTGCGCCCCGCCCAGACTGGCTTCAGTCCAGAGTTCATCGAATGCCTTCCTGTTTCTCCTGAGGGCCGTTTTCCGGTTCTCTCCGGGCCGGTTTTTCCGGCCTCGTTATGCGGGAAACATTAGCGCTCGCTTCTTACCGCCGCGCTTAAGAAAGTCAGTTAAATTTTGCTGATCGGAGCCGATGGTTATCGGAATGCGACCAGCCACAAGATGTTGGAAGAATTAGATAACCTTACCGGGATTCATGATGCCGGCCGGGTCGAAGGCCGCCTTCACCCGGCGCATCAGATCGATCGCCATTGGCGGGGCCGTGGCGATCAGCTCGTCGCGCTTCAATTGGCCGATGCCGTGCTCGGCCGAGATCGAGCCGTGGAAGGAACGCACGACATCGTGCACGGCCTTGTTCATCGGGTGGTAGAGCTCAAGGAACGGGTCGTCCTGCCAATCCAGAGGGCGAGAGATGTTGTAGTGAAGATTGCCGTCGCCCATGTGGCCGAAGCAGACGACGCGGGCGCCGGGACAGACAGTCTGGACCACGCCTGCCGCCTTTTCGATGAACTCCGGGATCGAGGCGATCGGCACCGAGATGTCGTGCTTGATCGAGGCGCCCTCCGGCTTCTGGCATTCGGGCAGCGTCTCGCGGAAATTCCAGAAGGCGTCGCCCTGGGCAAGACTTGCCGACACCACCGCATCGCCGACGATGCCCTGCTCGAGGCCGGCCGAAAGAATCTCCTCGATCAGCGCCTTGCCATCTTCTTCCGAGCGACCTGAAGAGACCTGCATCAGGGCATACCACGGCCAGTCATCCGCCAGCGGTCGGGTGATCCCTTGCCCATGCTTAAGCGTGAAGTCGTAAGGCCGTTTGGCGATCAGCTCGAAAGCCGTGAGCGAAGCACCGGCGCGATCCATCGCCAAGCTGAACAGCGAGAGCGCTGCCTGAGGCGACGACAGGCCGGCGAAGGCAACCTCCCTGCCCTTCGGCTTCGGAAAGAGCTTCAGCACCGCGGCGGTGATGACGCCGAGGGTGCCCTCGGCGCCGACGAAGAGGTTTTTCAGATCGTAGCCGGTGTTGTCCTTCTTCAGCTTGCGCAGATCGTCGAACACTTCGCCGGTCGGCAGCACCACTTCGACGCCGAGGCAAAGCTCGCGCGCATTGCCATAGGCAAGCACGCCGGTGCCCCCGGCATTGGAAGAGAGATTGCCGCCGATCTGGCAGGAGCCTTGGGCCGCAAGCGACAGCGGGAACAGCCGGTCGGCAGCGTCGGCCGCTTCCTGGAGCGTCTGCAGGATGACGCCGGCCTCGGCGGTGATGGTGTTCGACAGGACATCGATTTCGCGGATGCGGTTCAGCCGCGACAGCGAGAGCACGATGTCGCGGCCGGACTTGTCCGGCACTTGGGCGCCGACCAGCCCGGTGTTGCCGCTCTGCGGCACGACCGGCGTGCCGGTCTCGGTCGCGAGCCGCATGATGCGGCTCACTTCCTCGACGCTGCCTGGCCTCAGCACCAGCGGTGTCCGGCCATGCCAGAGGCCGCGCCGTTCGGTGATGTATGGCGCGATGTCAGCCTGATCGCGCAGCGCGTATCTGTCGCCGACGATGGCAGCGAAGCGGTCGATGAGGGCAGGATCGAGGTCGAAGGGCTGGTCGTTCATGCGCCCAAACCTAGAGCAATTCCAGGAAAAGTGTGAAGCGGTTTTCCGTCCGGAATTGCGTCAAAACAAAGAGATAGGCTCAGTCGATCTTGTCACGCGGGGCGGCGGCGCGCGCGAGCCGGTCGTTGATCGCCTCGCCCAAGCCGTCGGCCGGGATCGGCTCGACGGCGATAGTGGGCGCGCCGCTGCGGTCGAGCGCCTGCATATAGGCGAACAGATTGGCGGCGGCCTCCCGCAGATCCCCCGCCTCGGAAAGATTGCGCAGCGCCACGGCATCCTGCCAGCCTTCAGCGCGAGCGCGGCCGAAGGCGAGCAGCGCCTCGCCGCTCGTGAGCTTGCCGACGTTGAGCCGCATCGATGCGCGCGGCGCGTAATGCGAGGCGAGCATGCCGGGCGCCTGGATTCCGGTAGCGCCGCGGATCACCTCAATTCCGGCGACCGCTCCAATGTCCCGGGCAGCGATGCCGCCGGGTCGTAGCAGACGCAGCTTGCCGTCTTCGATCTTGACGATCGTCGATTCCAGGCCGACGGGCGTCGCGCCGCCGTCGACCACCAGCTTGATCTTCCCGCCGAGATCGGCCGACACGGCCTCGGCCGTCGTGGCGCTGATCCTGCCGGAGGAATTGGCGCTGGGCGCCGCGAGCGGCCGGCCTAATCTCGCGATCAGCTCGCCGCCGAAGCCTCTCGGCATGCGCAGCGCGATCGTGTCAAGCCCGGCTGTGACGAGCGGATGGATGCCGTTTTCCGCGCGCTGCGGCAACACCAGCGTCAGCGGACCGGGCCAGAAAGCTTCCGCCAGCTTTGTTGACAATGGATCGAGCGCAGCAATGCGGGTCGCCATGGCGAGGTCGGCGACGTGGGCGATCAGCGGGTTGAAGCGCGGGCGCCCCTTGGCCTCGAAGATACGCGCCACGGCAGCCCCATTGGTGGCGTCACCTGCCAGTCCGTAAACGGTCTCGGTCGGGATGGCGACAACATCGCCGCCTTCGAGCAGCGCCAGCGCCCTTTCCATCGCCTCGCCGACGCCAAGTATCTCAGCCAAATTCACCACCGATCCTGAACATGCCGGTCCCGTAATACGGCTTGGAAGCAGGGGCAAGGGCGGGCATTGGCGATTTATCAATCCCTAAAATGTTAGGTTTCCGCGCAAGCCGGCATCAATTCGCCGACGCTAGGGTGTGGATTTCCGGTTGGTGGGCGGAGAGTTGTCGTGATGCGTATGTCTTGCTTCGATGCAATTGCGAACGGAAAGCTGTTACGTCCCTTTCCTGGAATTGCTCTAGGAGCGGTCGTTATCGGTCTTCTGGCGACGAGCGGCTTGGCACAGGCTTCGTCCATCGTCGTGCTCGGCGCGGCGACCTCGACGCCATCCATTGTCAGGCTGGCCGCGATCGAGCCCGGCAAGGCTACACCGTCAGTTGTGGCGCTCGGCGAGCCGGTGCCAGCCGTCATCGATGAGAAAGTGGCCGCGATCCCGGAGAAATCCGGACAGAGGCACGCGCAGGCGCCGACGATCATTCGCGGCGGCATCGTCGGCGGCGCTTCGGCGACGCCTGCGGCGACTGCCCCGGCCAAAGAGGCCGCGACACCGGCAAACGGCACCGCGCCCGCCGCCACGCCTCCCAACGGTACGGCTGCGGCCACGCCCCCCAACGGCACGGCTCAGGCTGCCGCCAACGGCGATACCAAGGCTTCCGAGAACAACCCCGCCACGACGGCAACCGCGTCTGGCGGCGAGACGCAACCGGAAGCCCAACCGGAAGCTGCCCCGACGCCGCCGCGGTTCAGCAAGGCGATGTAGGCGCGACGGCCTCCCGCGCCTTACGGAGCATGCAGCTTCCGACCGGCATTCTGGCTGTCAGCCGACGATTTTTGAAAAATCGGCGACCTGGTCGGTGGCGGCGCGGATGCGAGCAAGCAGGGCCAGGCGGTTGGCGCGCACGGCCTGGTCCTCATCATTCACGAGAACCCCTTCAAAGAATGAATCAACCGGTTCACGCAGGACGCTAAGCGTCAGCATGGCGGCGGAAAAATCTTCGTTTTGAATCGCTTGGCCGGCTTCCTTCTCGGCCTGATTCACCGCGGCAGACAGCTTCTTTTCCGCATCCTCGCGGAACAGCGCCGGCTCAACAATCCGGGCGACCGGTGTTTTCTTCTTCTCCTCGGCAGCCAGGATGTTGGCGGCGCGCTTGGTACCGGCGAGCAGGTTCTTACCATCCCCCGTGTCGAGGAACTTGCCCAGCGCCTCGACGCGACGAACGATCTGCAGAAGGTCGTCGGACTGCGGCGTGATGACGGCGTCGATCAGATCGTACCGTGCACCGCTTTCGCGGAGATATACCTTGAGGCGGTCATGGAAGAAGCCGAGGAGATCCGAAATTTGTGCGGCATCGCCGGCGAAGCTCGAAAAGGCGTTGGCGAAGACCGATGTCAGTCCGAGGCGAATGCGGTTCTCGATCAGGATCCGGACCACGCCGAGTGCAGCTCTTCTGAGCGCGAACGGATCCTTGCTGCCTGTCGGCTTTTCATCAATCGCCCAGAAGCCGGTCAGCGTGTCGAGCTTGTCGGCCAGCGCGACAGCAATCGACACCGGGTCGGTCGGCACCCGGTCGGACGGGCCTTGCGGTTTGTAGTGCTCCTCGGCGGCCGCGGCCACCGACGGATGCTCACCCTGGAGCAGCGCATATTTGCGGCCCATGGCGCCCTGCAATTCCGGGAACTCGCCTACCACCTCGGTCTGCAGGTCGGCCTTGGCGAGCACCGCGGCGCGGGCGACGAGCGCGGTAATCTCCCCTCTCGAGGGGGAGATGTCGCCAGAGGCGACAGAGGGGGTCGTCTCGCGTGGAGTGCCAACCTCTTCCCTCTTCGAAATGCCAGAATGCGTCGCACCAGCCGAAGCAACCCCCTCTGGCCTGCCGGCCATCTCCCCCTCAAGGGGGGAGATCGACTTCGCCACCGTCGGCGCCAATTCCTCGGCCAAGCGCTTGATGCGCGCCACGCGCTGCCCTTGTGTGCCAAGCTTGGCATGGAAGGTCACATTGAGATGGTCAAGGCGCGCCATGCGCTGGTCGAGCGGCTTCTTTAGATCCAGCTCGAACTTCGCCGCCGACTCTTGCAGCGTGCCGAGGTCGGGCAGATCGCCCTGGTCGGTCTTCCAGAAATAGAGGGCGTCTGAGAGACGCGCCCGCACCACCTTGCCATTGCCGTAGGCGATCTCTTTGCCGCCGTCCTTCGCTTCGATATTGGCAACCAGGATGAAGCGATCGGAGAGTGGCGATTGGCCAATCTCCCCCCTTGAGGGGAAGATGCCCGGCAGGGCAGAGGGGAGTGCCTCGCGCTGAGAGAACGGCGGGACGGCACCCCCCTCTGTCGGCTTCGCCGACATCTCCCCCTCTAGCGGGGAGGTTGGGCGCGACGTCACGAAGCATTTCTGATTGGCGCGAATGGTTAGGCGAATGACCTCGGCCGGGATGGTGAGAAAATCCTGCTCGAACTCGCCCATCAGCACGACCGGCCACTCGACCAGGCCGGAGACCTCTTCCAGCAGGCCCTCGTCCTCGACGAGATCGAGGCCGTTGGCGAAGGCGACATTGCGGGCATCGGCCAGGATGATCTCCTTGCGCCGGTCGGCATCAAGCACGACCTTGGCCGCTTCGAGCTTCGCCACATAGTCGTCGAAGCGGCGCACGGTGATCGGGCCCGGTGCATGGAAGCGGTGGCCGTAGGTGACGTTGCCGGAGCGGATGCCGTCGATCTCGAAATCGACCACCACCGGCTCTTCGGTCTCCGGGCCGAAGGTGCAGACGATCGATTGCAGCGGCCGCACCCAGCGCAGCGAGCCGGGCTTGGCCGAGGCCGCGCCCCAACGCATCGATTTCGGCCAGGGAAAGTTCTTGATGATGCCCGGCACCAGCTCGGCGATGATCTCTTCCGCCGCCCTGCCCGGCTTCGAGATGTGGGCGACGTAGAAGTCGCCCTTCTTGGGATCGGAATGGACATGCGCCTCGGCGATCGACGAAAGGCCGGCCTTGCGCAGAAAACCCTGCACCGCCTGGTCGGGCGCGGTGGTCGAGGGGCCCTTGATCTCCTCGCGAATGTCCTTCGAGCGCGCCGTCAGCCCGCGCACGTCCAGCGCCAGGCGGCGCGGCGTCCAGTATTCGCGCGCCGCCTCATAGGTCAGACCCGCCTCGACCAAGCCGTCGGCCAGCATCTTGCGAAGATCGCCAGCCGCCTTGCGCTGCATGCGCGCGGGGATCTCTTCCGAGCGGAGTTCTAGGAGTAGGTCAGGCATCAGTTAGCTCCTTACCCTCCCCTTGATGGGGAGGGTCGGCGCGCAGCGCCGGGGTGGGGTGGCGGCGTTTCAGCCGCCAGCACCTTCGGCACCATCGCGCAGACCAAGGTGTGATTTTCGTTCTTCCACAGCCGCATAGATTGTATCGAGAACGGAATCCAGTTCGTTTTTTATCTCGTGGTTCCAGAAGCGGACGACGCGATAGCCCTGGCTCTCAAACCATCTCGTTCGGACTGCATCATGGCACTGCTGGCCATCAAAGCCATGTTGGAAGCCATCCACCTCGATGATCAGCTTCAGCCGATGGGAGATAAAGTCAGGATAGTAACCGCCAACCGACGCTTGTCGACGAAAGTGCGTTCCTTCGACCGGAATACGCCAGAGGTGCCGCCACTGCGTTCCTTCCTCGGTCATTGCCGCGCGCAGCCTTCGTGCGGACTGCAGCTTGAACCGATCAAGTTTTGGCATAGGGAAGCGCCCGTCACCCCCACCCGCCGCTTCGCGGCGACCTCCCCCATCAAGGGGGAGGTAGAGGGCGCATAGCAACTCGGCTCGCGCCTGTCACCCTGCCTGCCGGTCGGCAGTTCGAGCTATTTCAGGAAATTTTCAGTTCTTTGTCGGGACGACGCGAGCCCATCCGTCATAAGAACAGACACCCCATGAACCAAACGCAGCGCTGAAGCGACCAACGCTCAGACGGAGAACTATTGGCTGAACGACCATGAAGACGGCATCGAGAATCCTGCAGATCCTGGCACTGAGCGCCTGCTTCGCCGCCCAGATGCATGGCACATTCTCGATGCCGGGCGTGCGACAGGCACTGCGCACGATCGATGCCGCGGCAGTCCAGATCACGTTGCCGATGGCCGCCGCCGAGATCGCCAGCGTGACTTTGGGCTAAGTCGCCAGGCCGCCCGCCCGCGTCTGCAGGAACGCCTCGCCGCAAGCCTTGGCAAGGTTGCGCACGCGCAGAATGTAGCTCTGGCGCTCGGTCACGGAAATCACGCCGCGGGCGTCAAGCAGATTGAAGACGTGGCTGGCCTTGATGCACTGGTCATAGGCGGGGAAAACCAGACGGTGCATCGACGAATTGTCGTTCGACGCCGGCGCGCCGGCGGCGAGCAGCGCCTTGCACTCGGCTTCGGCGTCCTCGAAATGCCGAAGCAGCATCGCCGTGTTGGCGAATTCGAAGTTGTGGCGCGAATATTCCTGCTCGGCCTGCAGGAACACGTCGCCATAGGTGACCTTCTCAGGCCCCTCGCGGCCGTTGAAATTCAAGTCATAGACATTGTCGACGCCCTGCACATACATGGCGAGGCGCTCGAGCCCATAGGTGAGCTCGCCCGCCACCGGCGCGCATTCGATGCCGCAGACCTGCTGGAAATAGGTGAACTGCGACACTTCCATGCCGTCGCACCAGCACTCCCAGCCGAGGCCCCAGGCACCCAGCGTCGGGCTTTCCCAATCGTCCTCGACGAAGCGGATGTCATGCAGCAGCGGATCGACGCCGATGGCTTCCAGCGATCCGAGATAGAGCTCCTGCAGGTTCGGCGGGTTCGGCTTCAGGATCACCTGATATTGATAGTAATGCTGCAGCCGGTTCGGGTTCTCGCCGTAGCGGCCGTCCTTCGGCCGGCGCGACGGCTGCACGTAAGCCGCGTTCCAGCGCAACGGGCCGAGCGCGCGCAAAGTGGTGGCGGGATGGAAGGTGCCGGCGCCGACTTCCATGTCGTAGGGCTGCAGGATGACGCAGCCGTAAGCTGCCCAGTAGTTGTGCAAGGTCAGGATCAGCCCCTGGAAGGAGCGGCTGGGATGCATGTGGGCAGGGATCTCGACGGTCACGGCGGCCTCGGAAAGCGCTGGGAGTGGGCTTTCCCTAGTTGCCGGGCCGGCAAGCGTCAAGGCACGGCGCCGCATCGAGGAGAGGTTGAACGCTTTGCCGGCGGCTGGCCCATTGAAGGCCGCTCACGCGGGCCGTTTGCTTCGGTGAGCCGCAACGACAAAGGTTCCCGCCATGCGTGGTCAACTCACCGTCCGCCCCGTCACCCAGCAGGATTACGAGCAGTGGCTGCCGCTCTGGGACGGCTACAACGAATTCTACGGCCGCTCGGGCGAGACCGCGCTTGCCGGCGAGATCACCCAGATGACCTGGTCGCGCTTCTTCGACGCTTACGAGCCGGTGCATGCTCTGGTGGCCGAGCGCGACGGCAAGCTTCTCGGCCTCGTCCATTATCTCTACCACCGCTCGACCACGGCGATCGGGCCGAACTGCTATCTGCAGGATCTCTTCACCTCACAAGCCGCGCGCGGCCAAGGCGTCGGCCGGGCGCTGATCGAAGGCGTTTACGAGCGCGCCAAAGCCGCGGGCTCGGGTCGCGTCTACTGGCTGACGCACGAGACCAACCACACCGCCATGCAGCTCTATGACAGGATCGGCGAGCGCTCGGGGTTCGTCGTCTACCGCAAGATGTTTTGAAACGTTGCGGGGCAAGGGCCCCGCCAAACTGCAGAAATGTGCGCCTCAGCCCTTCGGCGCCGCGGGCGGGACCGGTTTCACCTTCGGCGTTTCCTGCGCCGTGTTGGACTCGATCGGCGGCAGGCCCTTCAGCAGCTTCTGCTGCAAGGTGGCGAGCACATCCGGGTCCGGCTTCAGGTCGCGTGCCTGGGTCCACTGGAAGGTCGCTTCCAGCTTGCGGCCGACGCGCCAATAGGCGTCGCCCAGATGGTCGTTGAGAACCGGATCCTCGGGCTTCAGCGACACGGCGCGCTCCATTTCGCGCACGGCGTCGTCGAAGCGGCCGAGGCGGTAATAGGCCCAGCCAAGCGAGTCGACGATGTAGCCGTCGCTTGGCCTGAGATCCACGGCCTTCTGGATCATCGCCAGGCCTTCCTTGAGGTTCATGTTCATGTCGACCCAGGAATAGCCGAGATAATTCAGAACTTGCGGCTGGTCGGGCTGCAGCTCCAGAGCCTTGCGGAAATTGGGCTCGGCCTTCGGCCATTCCTTCAGCCGCTCATAGGCGATGCCGCGCTGGTAGAAGATGTTCCAGTTGGCGGCGGTCGGCGTCTTCAGCTGTTCGACCGCCTTGTCGTAGAGATTGGCAGCCGAACGGTAGTCCTCCTTGGAGGAGTAGACGCCGCCAAGCGCCAGGTAGCCGCGCATGTCGGTCGGGTGCGCATCGACATAGCCCTTGAGATGCGCGATGGCTTCGTCGTGACGGTCAATGTCGGCAAGGTTCAGGCCAAGCTGCAGCTCAGAAAGCTCCTTCAATGGCGAGGAGGCCGGAATGCGCCGATAGAGCGCGATCGCGCCTTCGCCGTCCTTCAGCTGCTCGGCGACGGCGGCGAGCTGCACGAGGGCGGCGTCGCTGTCCGGCTTCAGCGCCAGCGCATATTGCAGATAGAGCCTCACGAAAGGCTCGCCGCCGCCACGGTTGAGCGCGGTGGCGAGGTCGAGCAGGATTTCCGAGGCGCCGTCGGCCGGGGTAGCGACCAGGGGCTCGATCTTGTCGCCCTTGCTGATCCTGTCGCGCAGCGTGGTGATTTCGAGCTTGCCAGGCGCGAAGGCTTCGGCCTGGTTCAGCACCGCCATCGCCTTTGTCTTGTCGCCCTTGCGGGCGAGGAACGAGGCATAGGCCTGGGCATTGCGCATCCACGTCTCGGGCGCGGAGCCGCCGGCGGCGGTATCGGCCAGGGTGGCGGCGTAGATCTCATCGGCCTTGGCGGAAAGGCCGGCGGCGTCGGCGATGAGGGCGCGATGGAAGGACTTGAACAGGCCGAACCAGTCCGGCCCCTTCAGCTTGTCGATCGAAGCCATCGCCTCGGAGGCATCGCCCGCGCCTTCCTTGGCCCAACCGTCCATGACGCCGGAGAGCAGCCGGTCGAGATCGGATTCGAGCGACAGCTTCAGCCAGTACTGAGCCTTGGCGTAGTCCTTCTTGTGGAAGGAGTCGATGGCAAGCGCCAGACGTGAGAAGCGCTCGACATCGGGAACTTCCTTGAGCTTGTCGGCATAGACCAGCGATTCCTCGAAGCGGCCCTGGGCGACCAGCGCCAGCATGAGGCTCTGCTGCAGCTCGGTGTCATTGGGGGCAAAGGCCAGCGCCTGCTTGTAATAGGCGATGGCATTGTCGAGATCGTTGTCGCTTTCGGCAATATGGGCGGCAAGATAGGCGCCCGAAAAGGACGTGATCTGGACCGGTTGGGAGTTTTCCTTGGCATGGGCAGGCAGCACCGACAGCGCCACACCCGCTAAAAATGCCAGCCTCGTCAGCCAGCGCGCACGTCCTTGCCGCATTGTATCCCTTTCAGCCAGACGCGATCCCCCTTGGCGGACCGCCCACAGAGTCGATGTTTTCCCGACAAAGCATGGCCTTTTTGGGGTCAGGCTTCAATCCGCAGCGAATCACAATGCAATCATCGGGCTTAAAAAATACGGCGTGCATCCAAAAAGTCCGGCGCGGGAAGCCGCAGACAGCGCCGCCTAAAGACGCGTATCTTGGAATCCGCTGAGGGCAACCGCGCTGCACAGGTCGGACCATTCGCAGCCCGAGCACGCCTGACGCGTCAGGCCGGAGGAAAACGCCTTGCGCATCGGCGCCAGGCTGGAGGCATCCAACACGAGCCGGTCGCCGGCCCGGACGGGCCGGCCGAGGAGAGCGCCGACGTCGCGCGCCGCGAGCGCGTCGCGCTCGGCGGCGCCTTCGCCCAGGCAGTGCGGCTCGCGCTCGTCCAGCATCGGGGCGCAGATGGCGTCCGGCCCGGACACGATCAGGACCGCCTCGCCCTCGCCCAGCCGCTTCACCACCTTGTCGTAGTTGGCGGTGAAGGCGGGCGAGTAGCCTTTGCCGACATAGGTCAGCAGGCAGAGCAGATGGTGGGCGCGCAGCCTGACAGTCATTGCATCTTTGACGAGCGGTCGCGCGGTTCGGCCCGATAGGTGGAAAAGAGCTTCAGCGTCGCGGCGCCCAGCGCCGACTTCAGGAGGCCGCCGACAATGAAGGGCAGGAAGCCGAAGGTGATGGCCTTCTCGGCGCCGATCATGGCGGCAAGCCAGGCCGTGCCGAGCACCAGGCAGAGAAGATTGCCGATGAGCATGGCGGCGAAGGCAAGCATCACCCGATTGCCGTTCCAGCCGCGCTCGGCCAGCCAGCCGACGATCGCACCGACGATCGGGAAGGAGAAGAGATAGCCGCCGGTCGGGCCCATAAAATGCTGCACGCCGGCCGCACCGCCGGCCAGAACCGGGAAGCCGGCGGCACCCTCGACAAGCCAGGCCGCGATGGTCAGCGCGCCGAAGCGCCAGCCATAGAGCGCACCGACCAGCGTCACCGCGAAGGTCTGCATGGTCACCGGAACCGGCACCATCGGCACCTCGATATAGGATGACAGCGCCAGGAACAGCGAGCCGAGGACGACGGCGCCGAACTGCCAGGCAACGGAGCGGCTGTGCAGTTGGAGCGGGCTGAAGGAAGACTGGCGGGTCGAAACGGCGATGTTTGTCACGGTGAGGCCCTGGTTGAGTTGAAATTATAGATAATTCCTGCAATCGATCTATTATCGAATCCACAATTTTGCGGAGATAGCAAGCGCTGCCTTGCGGAGGCAGATCGCAGGAGCAATGAGGCTCAGCCATTCACCGACATTTGACTGCTACGGAGCGCAGAAAGGCAGCTGTGTCTGCGTTCTCGCGCTAGCCGACGATGGCGAAGGCGTCGCGAGTCCTGCCGGAAGCGGTCTTGACCGGTTTTTGGCCGATCCATTGCACATGCCGGCCGAGCGTGGCGGCGGCCGATTCCGTGTTGCCTTGCCTCAGCGCGCTCAGGATCGCCCGGTGATCCTGATCGGTGCGGGTCTCCCATTCGGAGCGCCAGGCGGCGAACAGGAAACGCGCGCTTGCGGCATGCAGGTCGTCGATGGTGGAAAGCAGGCGCGGCATGTTGCAGGGCGTCAAGATCAAGCGGTGGAAGGTGCGATTGGCCTCCTCCCAGGAGCGGACATCGCGGGATTTGTCGCCCGCCTTGGTCGCCTCCTCGGCGCGGTCGAGGATCGCCGGCGTCAGATGCGGCGCGGCGTGGCGCAGCGCCAACACTTCGAGCGCGGCGCGCATCTCGGCCACTTCCCTGACCTCGCCGAGATCGAAAGCGGCCACACGCACGCCGCGGCGCGGCTCGCTGATCGCCAAACCCTGCGCCTCGAGGCGGCGGAAGGCCTCGCGCACCGGCACGTGGCTGGTGCCGAATTCCTCGGCGACATGATCCTGGCGCAGCCGCGATCCGGGCTCGATAGCGCCCGAAATGATGCGGTCCGCCAGTTCCTTGCTGATGCGGACGGCGATCGTGTCCTCTGTGGTGGCCATGTTTTATAGATAATTTGCTGAGCGGCCGTTTGTCGAGACGGCCAGAGCGGAATCACAGGCGCCCGCCCGGCGGACGCCAGGCGATGCCAAGGAGAACCGACAGGCGCTCAGTTGACGCGGCTGATGCAGAAATCGATGACGTCGATCAGCGCCGATTTCTGCGGCGTCGCCTCCAGCGGCGCGAGCGCGTCGCGGGCGATCTCGCCGAAGTGACGGGCGCGGCCAATCGTGTCGGCGATGGCGCCATGGCGGGTCATCAGACCGATCGCCTTTTCGAGCCCGGCATCGTCGGCGACATTTTCCTCGATGGCGCGCTTCCAGAAGGTGCGCTCGGCCTTGGTGCCCCGCCGATAGGCGAGGATCACCGGCAGCGTCACCTTGCCCTCGCGGAAATCGTCGCCGACATTCTTGCCGAGATCCTTGCTGGAGCCGCCATAGTCCAGCGCGTCGTCTATGAGCTGGAAGGCAAGGCCGAGATTCATGCCATAGGAGCGCAGCGCCGCCCGGTCGGTGCGGGAAGCGAGCGCGATCACCGGACCGACCTCGGCGGCGGCCGAGAACAGGGCGGCGGTCTTGGCCTTGATGACGGCGAAGTGCTCGTCCTCGGTGGTCTCCAGATTCTTGGCAGCCGCAAGCTGCATCACCTCGCCCTCGGCGATGATGGAGGCGGCGCTCGACAGGATGTCGAGAGCCTCCAGCGAGCCGACTTCGACCATCATGCGAAAAGCCTGGCCGAGCAGGAAGTCGCCGACCAGCACGCTCGCCTGGTTGCCCCAGATCATGCGCGCCGTCTTCTTGCCGCGGCGAAGCGCGCTCTCGTCGACGACGTCATCGTGGAGCAGCGTCGCGGTGTGCATGAATTCGACTGCGGTGGCGAGCTTGACGTGCCCCTCGCCCGCATAGCCGAACATCTGGGCGGCGGCGAGCGTCAGCATCGGCCGCAGCCGCTTGCCGCCGGACGAGATCAGGTGGTTGGCGACCTCCGGGATCATCTCGACGTCGGAGCCGGCCTTCGACAGGATCAGCTCGTTGACCCGTCCCATGTCGGCTGCCGTCAGGTCGATGAGATCCTGGATGGAAGCAGGTTCCCGCTTGCCTTCGATATTCAGAACGACACCCACCACGATCACTCCCGTCTCATTGACGCGCCCGACAACACCCTGGTCCCGGTGGGACTCTAGGTCGGCACAACCGCGCACGGCAAGAGGCGAATTGGCGCGGTTTGGCTGGCGCTGGGCTGCCCTGGCGTTTACATGAGCGCCGCAACCTGCGATTTTCATTCCATGATCGAGCTTGTCCGCACCAACGACGCCGTCCTCATCTCCTTCGTCGAATCGCTCATGCGCGACGCCGGCATCGCCTGCTTCGTCGCCGACCAGAACATGAGCGTGCTCGACGGATCGATCGGCATCCTGCCCAGGCGCGTCATGGTCGATGCCGAGAAAGCCGATGCCGCGCGGCGCATCCTGAAGGATGCCGGCATCGAGAACGAGATCCGCCGGCAATAATGGCAGCATCAACCGCCCTCGCCCCGGACACGCCGGCCCACACGGTCGACGCCTTCCATCGCGGGCGCTTCTGGCTGGTGCAGCCGCGACAAGGCCACCGTGCCGGCATGGACGCCATGATGCTGGCTGCTGCCGTCCCGTCCGGCTTTTCCGGCCGGCTCGCCGATTTCGGCGCGGGCGCCGGTGCGGCGACGCTCGCCGTGCTGTCGCGCTGCCCTTTGGCACACGCGGTTCTGGTCGAGCGTTCCGCGGAGATGGCGGCCTTTGCCGCGGCCACGCTTGCCCACCCCGGGAACGCGCATCTCGGCGACCGCGCCTCGGTGCTTAAGGCCGACGTCACGCTTGCGGGACGGGCACGGCACGGAGCCGGACTTGCCGACAATTCGTTCGACTTCGTCGTCATGAACCCGCCCTTCAACGCGGCGCAAGACCGCGCAACGCCGGACGCGCTGCGCAGAGAAGCGCATGTCGCGGAGGACGGCCTGTTCGAGCGCTGGGTCAGAAGTGCGGCTGCCGTCGTCAAGCCGCGCGGCGGACTGGCGGCGATTGCGCGGCCGGAGCAGCTTGTCGCCATCCTGGATGCGATGGAAGGCCGCTTCGGCGATGCCGAGATGCTCTGCGTGCACCCGCGCCCAGACGCGGCGGCGATCCGCATCGTCGTCAGGGCGGTGCTCGGCGCGCGCGGAAAACTGTCGATCCGGCCTCCGCTCACCTTGCACGGCGCATCCGGCAACGAGCCGACGGAGCGGACCGAAATGATCAACAACGGGCTGGCGTCGCTGTTCGGCGATTGATCAGAGGCCGGCGATGCGGCATTGCCGTTGCGCGGCGAATTCCTACATGCCCGGGAGTAAGGATGAGGTCTGACCTTGCTCTAGCATCTCTTGTGGAGACAAGCTTTCGTGAAACGCTTCTTCAACCGCCTGCTGCCGAAATCCTGGCGCTCGACAGTCGTCACCATTCCGGTCATCCGGCTGCATGGCACGATCATGCCCGGCGGCGGCCAGTTCCGGCCAAGCCTGTCGCTCGCCTCGACGGCCGGGCTCATCGAGAAGGCGTTCGGCTTCGACGCGCCGGCGATTGCGATTTCGATCAACTCGCCGGGCGGCTCGCCGGTGCAGTCGCGGCTGATCTTCAAGCGCATCCGCGACTTGGCGGCAGAGAAGGACAGACGAGTGCTCGTCTTCATCGAGGATGTGGCGGCCTCCGGCGGCTACATGATCGCAATCGCCGGCGACGAGATCTTCGCCGACCCTTCCTCGATCGTTGGCTCGATCGGCGTCGTCTCCGCCTCCTTCGGCTTCCCGGAGCTGATGAAGAAGATCGGCATCGAGCGGCGCGTCCACACCGCGGGCCAGAACAAGGCCGTGCTCGACCCCTTCAAGCCGGAAAAGAGGGAAGACGTCGAGCGGCTGAAAGCCTTGCAGCTCGAAGTGCACGAGACCTTCATCGATCTCGTCAAGGAACGGCGCGGCACCAAGCTCAAGGACGACCCGGATCTGTTCACCGGACTGTTCTGGACCGCCAAAAAGGGTCTCGAGCTCGGCCTCGTCGATGCGCTGGGCGACATGCGCAGCGTGCTCAAGACCCGTTTCGGCGAAAAGACGCAGCTCAGGCTGATCACCGCGCCGCGCGGGCTTTTCGGCCGTTTCGGCCTGTTCGGATCGCGTTTTTCGGCGCCGGACATCGCCGCGGCCGCGGCCGGCGGCGTCATCGATGCGGCGGAAGAGCGCGCGCTGTGGGCGCGCTTCGGGCTTTGAAAAAGCCATGATTGCGTCTAGCATGGCCGCTTGACCGACCCATCCGGCCGGCCTTGCCGCGAGAAACGCGGGAGGAGTTGTGAGATGCCGCAGATCATTTTCTTCGTTGTCGTCGGCGCCGCCGCCTATTTCGGTTATCGCGCTTTCGTACGCGAGGCCGAGCGCGTGACGGCCAAGATCCGGCGCACCGAGAAGCAGGCGGCCAACGGCACGATGGGAACGCTGGTCAAGGATCCGAAGACCGGCGAGTACCGTCTGGCTAAGGACTGAACACCATCTCGCCAGCAGCCGACATTCTGGAGGCCGAGGCCAAGTCCCGGACATGGCTTGCGCCTGCCAAGATCAACCTCGCGCTGCATGTCACCGGACGGTGCGCGGACGGTTACCACCTGCTCGATAGCCTTGCCGTGTTCACGCGCTTTGGCGACCGGCTCGAGATCGAGCTGGCGCAAGACGATGCGTTTTCGGTGTCTGGCCCCTTCGCCGCCGGCGTGCCAATCGATGGCGACAATCTGGTACTCAAAGCGCGCGACGCGTTGCGGCGGGAAGCCGGCGCGCAACAGACGCCACCAGTCGCCATCCGGCTGGAGAAGAACCTGCCGGTCGCTTCCGGCGTCGGCGGCGGCTCGAGCGACGCGGCGGCGGCGCTCAACGGCCTTTCGCGCCTCTGGAAGCTCGACATCGGGGAGGCGGGGCTGGCGCGGATCGGGCTGACGCTCGGCGCCGATCTGCCGATGTGCCTCAAGGCAAGGCCGCTCATTGCGCGCGGCATTGGCGATGAAGTGTCGCCGCTGACGGAGTTTCCGGCGCTGGCGCTCATCCTGGTCAACCCGGGCGTGGCCGTTTCGACACCCGAAGTGTTCAAAGCGCTTTCCAAACCTGACAATGAGGCATTGCCGCCGCTGCCCGGCCGGCTCGATTTTCACGGCATACGCAATTGGCTGGACACGACGCGGAACGATCTCGAACCTGCCGCTCGCGCCATCCAACCGGCGATTGGCGATGCGCTCAAGGCGCTGAAAAAAGCGGGAGCCGCCTTTGCCCGCATGTCGGGCTCCGGCGCTACCTGCTTCGGCCTGTTCGAGACTGGCAATGTCGCCAAGCGCGCGGCGATCGACATCCGCCGACGCCATCCCAGTTGGTTCGTGGCCGCGACGCGCAGCATGGAGACCGACTGATGGCCAACGAAAGCCGCCCCTTCATCCCGGTGCGCATCGCGGTGCTGACCGTTTCCGACACGCGCAGCCTGGCCGAGGACAAATCCGGGCAGATATTGGCCGACCGCATCGCAGAGGCTGGCCATATACTGGTGGCTCGCGACATCGTCACCGACGACCGCGAGAAGATCCGCGAAAAAGTGCTCGCCTGGTCGAGGGATGAAACGGTGGACGTCGTTATCACCACGGGTGGCACCGGCTTCACCGGCCGCGACGTAACGCCGGAAGCGCTGGAGCCGATTTTCGAAAAGCGCATGGACGGCTTTTCGGAAGTCTTCCACCGGATTTCCTATGACAAGATCGGCACATCGACGATCCAGAGCCGGGCGACCGGCGGCGTCGTCAACGCCACCTTTATCTTCGTGCTGCCGGGCTCGCCCGGCGCGTGCAAGGATGCTTGGGACGGCATCATCAAGGCGCAGCTTGACTACCGGCACATGCCCTGCAACTTCGTCGAGATCATGCCGCGGCTGGACGAGCACCTCAGGCGCCGCGGCAAGCCGGAGTAGCGGCCCCGTCCGGCTCAGCGGATGACCGGCTCGCCGTGGAAGCGGCGGCGCGACGGCCGCGAGACGCCGAAGCCGATTTCCATCATCAGCCGCGGCGTATGCGTCGGCACCGTTCCCATATGGAAGCCGAACGGATCCTCGACGAAGCCGAGGCCCGCCTCGCCCGTCAGCGTCGCAGCGCTTTCCGGACCGTAGACGTCCAGCACGTCTTCCGCGGGGTGGCCGACCAGAAGCGTGAGCTGGTGCTTGAGCGCGCGGCGCCTGTGGCTGCCGCGGACATAGACATGCGGGCCGGTGCCGGCGTCGACCGGCACCAGATAGAAGAAGAATTTCAGCATCCGCCAATCGTCGAGATCGAAATGGTATTTGCCGAGCGAGGCGAGATTCTTGTCGGCATCCGAGGCCTTGCCGGTCGGAAAGCTCCACCACACGCGCGTCGTGATCAGTTTCGCCTGGCCGCCGAGATAGTGCTGCGCGACCTCGAGGAGCAGCGGATCCCGCTGGATGGCAAGCGCCGCCGGGCAATCGAGGATGCGTTCGAAATAATGCCCGCTGAGCAGCGAGCGGCCGAAACGCTTCTCCGCCTCGGCATGGTCGCCCGGAATGAATTCGAGACGGCGGTCGAAATTGCCGAAACAGGGCGTGCGTTGCGCAAAAACGGCGATCTCCTCATGGATCGCCGACGGCAGCGTGAACCCCGAAAACAGTCCATCGGAGCGAAGCGCCGCGACCACCGCCTCGCGATCGACGCCGGCAAACATCGTCTCTCCCGCATTGTCGAGCGGGCGAACGCGTCTGGCGCCTAGCCAGTGCATGCGGCGCCCCGGCATGGTGCGCGCCAGCACGAACATCGGCAGCCAGGCCGGATTTTCGCGTAGATCTTTCAGATAGGTCGGGATGCGCACGGCGATGCGCCTGAACAGGCTGCCATTACGAGCGATCGCCTCCAGGCTGGCCGCGCCTGAATTGTCTGGAGTACCAAGGTTCATCGGGTTCCTCGTATGCACGGCGTCCGACGAAGCGCCAGCCGTCTGCCGCTTCATCGTCACCCAATCCCGATTGTCCCGCTTCAAGCAGATGCTAATCCACTGCAGGTTTTTGTGCAATGCACAATAGAATGGGCCGGCAAAAGTTTGGCGACCTCTTCTATCTTCTCGCCTTCTGGAGAGGAGGAGGGCGTGCGCTCACTTCGGCGGCGCCACCCAGATTTCGGCATTCAGCCTTCTGGTGGCGAGGCCGCGCGCCAGGGCTTCGGCGCTGCGGGCGCTTTTCGCCAGCACCGTGGCCTGGCGCTTGCTGATGACAAGCCCTTCCTCCAGAGCCCGGTTGCCCGAAAAAACCCGGACCAGAAACGGCGTGCGATTGCCGCGGGCGCGTGAAAAACGCGCCGGCATCGTCTGCCTCGCCGCGTGAGCGACGACGTCGTCGATCCAGCCTTCGGCGAGCCGGGCGCCGGGTTCCAGAAGCAGGAGCCAGTCGCCCTTGGCCTGGCCGATGCCTGTTGCGATGCCGCCGGCGACGAGGTGACAGCCGGCATGCTCGGCGACGCGATGCGTCTGGTCGGTCGAGCCGGTGTCGCAGACGATGACGTCGCGCACCACGCCCTCGACCGCGCCGCCGATCAGCGAGGCCAGCGTGCGGGCAAGGCCTTCTTCGTCGTTCCTGGTTTCGATGAGGACGCTGAGCATTTTAGCCGAATAGCGGAAAGCGCGGCGCTGCGCCAGATGCGCGTTCTGAACGAAAAAGTTCTTGCTTTGTTCTCATTGGCAAAATAGGAATAGTTTCATGAACAGAGCGATTCGACAGCCTGCCGACAGTCCCTGGGAGAGGGCGAAAATGGAACAGATCGTGCGCGCCGACATTGCCGCTTTCGGAGCAGGCAGAGCCGAGATGGCAAATGCAATGATAGAACAGAGCGGCATGCGCGTGCGGCCGGACCGCAATCGCGGACGCTCCGCGGGCATCAATCCGTCCGGCCGCTTCGAGCCGGTCAGCCGGCATGTGTTCGACGATGGCTGGAACTCGCTGGAGGAACTGCCGCCGTTCAAGACGGAGGTGCAGGTCGAGAAGCCGCGCACCATCATCACGCGCAACGAGTCGCCGGACATTTCCTTCGATCGTTCGATCAATCCCTATCGCGGCTGCGAGCATGGCTGTGTCTACTGCTTTGCCAGGCCGACGCATTCCTTCATGGGCCTGTCGCCGGGGCTCGATTTCGAATCGAAGCTCTTTGCCAAGCCCGATGCGGCGCGAATGCTGGACAGGGAATTGTCGAAGCCCGGCTACCAGCCGCGCACCATCGCCATCGGCACCAACACCGATCCCTACCAGCCGATCGAAAAGCAATACCGGATCATGCGCGAGATCCTGGAGGTGCTGGAGGCGCGTGGCCATCCGGTCGGCATCGTAACCAAGTCGGCACTGGTGACGCGCGATATCGACATCCTGTCGCGCATGGCCGAACGCGGCCTCGCCAAGGTGGCGCTGTCGGTGACGACGCTCGACCGCATGCTGGCGAGAACCATGGAGCCGCGCGCCTCGACGCCGACAAAGCGTCTGGAAGCGATAAGGCAGCTTTCGGATGCCGGCGTCCCCGCCTCAGTGATGGTGGCGCCGATCATTCCCGGCCTCACCGATCCGGAGATGGAGCGCATCCTCGATTCGGCGCGTGCCGCCGGCGCCAGGGAGGCAGGCTATGTCGTGCTGCGTCTGCCGCTCGAGGTGGCGCCGATCTTCAAGGACTGGCTCTTGCGCCATTATCCGGATCGCTACCGGCATGTGATGTCGCTGATCCGCTCGATGCGCGACGGCAAGGACTACGATTCGGAATGGGGCAGGCGCATGAAGGGCGCCGGACCCTATGCCTGGCAGATCGGCCGGCGCTTCGAGATCGCCGCCAAGCGGCTCGGCCTCAATGCCGAGCGGCGGCAGCTTCGGACCGACCAATTCGTCGCAGGCTCCGGCGTCGGCGAGCAGTTGATGCTGCTGTGAAGATGATGCCGGCCGCGAAGGCCGGCGGCTAAGGCAACTCGGGAGGCAGAGTTTTGCGCCCGGATTGCGATCCGCTAACCCTCTGTTTTGATGTAACTTCGTACGGAAGGCCCGCTACGCACTCTTCCTGGAATTGCTCAAGAATCCCGTCCGGCCCAGTCCCCCGGCCGTGAGACGGTGCCCTCCCGGTCCGACGCCCCATCCGACCCGGAGGGACTTGCGGAGAATCGGAGCCGATGCGAACCTCGCCGCACCATGGCTCGCGCGCGTTCCGATTCTCCGCTTCTCTTCGAAATGGTCGAGAAGCCCGACTTCTCGATTGAAACGAAAGCGATGGCCGAGGGGCTGTGGCCGGTAGCGGGGATGGACGAGGCGGGCCGCGGGCCGCTTGCCGGTCCGGTGGTGGCCGCGGCCGTGGTGCTCAACCCGGCCAACATTCCCGAAGGGCTCGACGATTCCAAGCGCCTCACCCATCTGCAGCGCGAGGCGCTGTTCCTCAAAATCCTGGGCTCGGCGCTCAGCGTCTCGATGGCCTCGATCAGCGCCGAAGGCATCGACAACAGCAACATTCTGAAAGCCAGCCTGGAAGCCATGCGCCGCGCCGCCGCCGGACTGTCGCTGCCGCCCAAACTGGCGCTGGCGGACGGCCGCGACGTCCCGCCAGGGCTCACCTGCGAGGGACGCGCGCTGATCAAGGGCGACCAGCGCTCGCAATCTATCGCCGCCGCCTCGATCATCGCCAAGGTGATGCGCGACCGCATGATGTGCGGCTGCGGCGGCCATCATGAGCATTACGGCTTCGAAATGCATATGGGCTACGCGACGGTCCGCCACCGGACCGCGATCGAGGCGCATGGCCCGGTGGCGCGACTGCACAGGGCGTCGTTCGCACCGTTCCGGTTTGGCGGCGTCGAGGTGGCGGAAGCGGAAGAGAGCTTCGAGGGAATAGATTAATCTCCTCCTTGAGGAGGAAATGGCCGGCAGGCGGAGGGGGTCGTCGCGCGTGAAGCACCGACGCCCTCTTTAGTCGCACAAGGGGTTGAGCTCTACGCGCAACGACCCCCTCTGTCGCCTTCGGCGACATCTCCCCCTCAAGAGGGGAGATTATTCGCGCCCAAAACAAAAAAGCCGCCGGGTTGCCCAGGCGGCTTCATGTCAGCAACGGCAGAGCCGCTCAGTTCAGCTTGGCCTTCACGTCCTGCAGCGCCGACTTGAACAAATCGGCGCCGGCCTTGGCGTCGACCTTGGCGGCAAGCAGCGCACGGGCGGCCTCGACGGCGATGTCGACGGCGCTGGCACGCACCTCGCCGATCGCTTCGCGCTCGGCCTGGCTGATCTTCTGCTCGGCAAGCGCCGTGCGCCGGGCGACGTAGTCCTCGGTCTTCTTATGCGCCTCGGAAGCAAGGAGCTCGGCCTCGCGCTTGGCGGCGGCGACGATGTCGGCGGCCTCCTTCTCGGCTTCCTTGCGCTTCTGCTGGTATTGGCCGAGCAGCTGCTGGGCCTCTTCGCGCAGGCGGCGCGCTTCCTCGAGCTCGCTGCTGATCTTGGCCGCGCGGGAATCGAGCGACTTTGCGAGCATGCCCGGCACCTTCAGATAGATGACGGCGCCGAGGAAGATGATCAGGGCAATGGTGGCCCAGAGCGTGGCAAGTGATGTGGCGTCCATGATGGCCTCCTCACCGGGTCGCGGATTTGACCGCGGCCGAAATCTCGGCCTTGTCGGTCTTGCCGCCGACCAGCGCCTCGACGATGGCCGACGTGGTGTCCTCGGCTATCGTGCCGACTTCCTTCATCGCCTTGGCCTTGATCGAGGCGATGCTCGCCTCGGCTTCGCCGAGCTTCTTCTCGAGTTCCGCCTCGAGCTTCTTGCGCGTGCTTTCGGCTTCGCTCTTGGCGGCGTCGCTCGCCTGCTGGCCGATCTTGTTGGCGTTGGCCTTGGCTTCCGCCAATTCCTGCTCATAGGCGGCAACGGCAGCGTCCGCCTCGCCCTTCAGCCTGGCGGCGTGGTCGAGATCCTGGGTGATGCGATCGTTGCGGACATCGATGATACCGCCGATGCGCGGCATCACAACCCGCTTCAGGAACAAATAGAAGAGCCCGAAGGTGATGACGAGCCACAGGATCTGCGACGGGAAGGTCTCGGCATTGAACGGCGGGAACGTGCCATGCTCCTCGGCAGGCACGGCGGTGCCCGCATGCGTATCGCCCTCGGCCGTGGCCGGCGCGGATTCTTGCGCAAAGGCAGATGTCACGAACATCTCATTCCCCTGTCCATACGGCGGGGCCGCACCATGCGGCCCCTTTCGTCAGCGCGTGGTTCTTACCTGAAGACCAGCAGCAGCGCGATGAGGAGCGAGAAGATGCCCAGCGCTTCGGTCACGGCGAAGCCGAAGATCAGGCGGCCGAACTGGCCGTCAGCGGCCGACGGGTTGCGGAGCGCACCCGAGAGATAGCTGCCGAAGATGTTGCCGAGGCCGATGCCGGCGCCGCCCATGCCGATGCAGGCGATACCAGCGCCGATAGCAGCTGCTGCAGTTGCGTCCATTTCAAAACTCCTGTGGTTTTCGTAATCGTTGCGGTTGGTACGTTGGGTATGCTGGCGCCGGGGCGCCGGTGAAAATCGATCAGTGGCTCGGGTGCAGAGCGTCGTTCAGATACATGCAGGTCAGCACCGCGAAGACGTAGGCCTGCAGGAAGGCGACCAGCAGTTCCAGCGCCGTCAGGGCAACCGCCATGGCGAGCGGCAGGACCGAGCCGGCGATGCCGACCGCACCCAGCGCGCTGAGGCTGACCACGAAGCCCGAAAACACTTTCAGCGTGATGTGGCCGGCCAGCATGTTGGCGAAAAGACGAACGGAGAGGCTGACCGGACGCGAGACAAAGGAAATGACTTCGATCGCCACCACCAGCGGCATCAGATAGCCAGGCACGCCATGCGGCACGAACAGCTTGAGGAAGCCGAGGCCGTGCTTGGCGAAGCCGTAGACGATGACGGTGCCAATGACCAGGATCGCCAGCGTGAAGGTGACGATGATGTGGCTGGTGACGGTGAAGAAATAAGGGAACAGGCCGATCAGGTTGGCGACCAGCACGAACATGAACAGCGAGAACACCAGCGGGAAGAACTGCATGCCCTGCTTGCCCGCCGCATCGCGCAGCATGTTGCCGACGAACTCATAGGCCATTTCCGAGACCGACTGCAGGCGGCCAGGAATGAGGGCGCGGCTGGCGGTGCTCATGTAGAGGAAAGCGGAAGCGACGGCGATCGTCACGACCATGAACAGAGCGGAGTTGGTGAAAGAAATGTCGTAGCCGCCGATATGAAGCGGGATGATCGGATGGATCTGGAACTGGTGGATCGGATCGACCTGGTCAGCAGCAGCCACTTTAAATCCCCGTCAAAGCCACAACCGGCTTCTTAAGTTTCTTTCGCGCCTTGCGGCGCCTTACTTCAGTCCTTCGGTTCGGGCGGCTTGCCGCCCTGGCCGAATTCCGATGCAAGTCCCGACGAACGCAGGACATTGAGTATACCGGCGCCAAAACCCAGCAGCAGGCCGACGATCAGACCCCAGGGCGCGATTCCCGCCAAGCGGTCGATGATCCAGCCCAGGCCGACACCAACCACCACTCCGGCGATGAACTCGCTGGACAGTTTCAGGGCCTGACCGTAACCGGTCGCAGCTTTCGCTTCGTCTTTCCCCTCGAGCCGGTCCGTGCGTCTTGATGCAAGCGATGCTTCAAGCTCGCGCCGGCGGCGCTCAAGTTCGTCGTCGCGGATGGTGGCTTCTGGCTGCCTGCCGCGGCCGGTTTCTCCGGTTCCGTCTGGCCCGTTTTTGTCGGCCATCGCAACCCCCCTGCCCGGGCAGACGATCACCGTCCGTCCGCTTCTAAAGTCGCCGGCAACATAGTTAGCGGGTCCGCGCCCGTCAAGCCACGGGCCGAACTTCAAAGCGATGTATTTTCCGCTTTCAAATCAATGGCTTATCCGGGTGCGACATCGTGCCCGTCACGCCTGTGCGAGGACTCGGCGCGAATCCGGGCGACAAGCCGCGCTGATCGGTGCGCGCAGCAAACGAGAAAGAGCGTTGCCGCGGGGTGCCGATCAAGCGGCTCAGTTCGAGCCGCCTAAACGGCTCAGCTCCAGCCGCCGCCATAGGTGCGATAGAAGATATGCAGGCCGATCCTGGTCATGCGCTGCATGGCGCGCGCCCAGCCCGGATGGACGTAATTGGCGTAGTAATGGGTCGAGGATCCGACCTCGGGGATGAAGATCTTGCCGGCGGTCACCGCCATGGCGACATCCTGGGCGGTCTTGTACGCGACCGGGTCGTTGATGCGCTTCTTCCTGCCGTCACAGGCGAAGGAGAACTGGCAGCGGTTGAACCAGTTGTCGTTCTGGTAGACGACACCGCAGATCGTCTTCGGATAGGCAGGGTTGCGGACGCGGTTGAGGATCACCTGCGCCACCGCGGCCTGGCCGCGCACCGGTTCGCTGCGCGCCTCGAAATAGATGCCCTTGGCGAGGCATTCCTGTTCCGGCTTGGAGAAGACGGCCGCAGGCAGCGGATTCTGCATCCAGGCGTGATCCCCCTTGCCCATCGGCGGGATGAAGCGGCCGTCATTCGGATCGTCCTGCAGCAGAGCCTCAAAGGGCGAGGCCTTGGCATAGTCCGGCGCCGACTGGGCATAGGCGGTGGCGAGGATGTCGGGCTTGTCGTTGTTGACGAGAGCGACGAGAGCCGCCGGCAAATCCGGATCGGGCTTCTTGTCCTCGCGGATGTGGAAGGCCTGGGCGATCTGGATTTCCTTGCCCTTGATGCCGGGCTTGGCGAAAGTCAGCTTCAGGCCGCTGTCCATCGCCGGACGGAGCAGCGAGGAGGTGCGCTCGAAGATGGAGCCGGCGCTGAAATTCTTCGGCGGCGCAACGGGCGACACCTGGACGAGGCGGCCCTTCTTGTCGGCGCGCACGACGCGGTCCTCATCGGGCGTAGCGCCGGCGACATTGCCCTTGCCGCGGAGCGCCACCGTGCCAACGCCAGGCAGGTCCACGCCGGAGCCGGAGATCGAGCCCGTGGCGGCCGAATCGACGAACGGCATCTCGGCGGCGTGCACCGAGCCGGCGACGGATTTTTCGACATAGGCATTCCAGCGATGGCTGGGCGACTCCAGCCCGGACACGAGGCTTGCCATATCCTGGTAAGCGACGACGGACGGAAAGCCGACCCAGAAGCCGAGCCCCAGAACCAAAGGAGGAAGGAAGGAACGTTTATTCGCAACGGCGGCGGCGACGAGCCGCGTAAGAACGCGTCGATGCACGGAACTCTCCAGAAACGCTACTGACCCCGGAGAGCCAAAATGAAGCATTAACCTTGATGGGGGGTTAACGGCACCGATCGTGTTTTTTTCATGTTGCAGATAAGCCGGCCTCCGCCAGCTGTGGAAAGCCGGCGAAAACGTCAGGCCGTGCGCAGAAAAATCGGCCATGCGATCGCCGCGCAGATCGCGGCCGCCAGCCACACGCCCGGCCATGCGAAGAGAAGCAGAAGCCAGGGAATGGCGATCGGCACCAGGCAGAAGCCGACAAAGACCAGAGTGTTGGCGAGGCTGAGCGCGGTGCCGACATGGCCGGCACCGGCAAGCGTCGCAAGCTCGGTATAGGCAACGCCATGCCAGGCCGATACGCAGATGCCGGCTACGATCACCATAAGGGGCAGGAGCAACAGCACCGACGGCTGCCTGGCTGCAGCGATGGCCAGAACCCATAGCACCAGGAAGGCCAGCGCGCTCAGCGCGCTGCAGAATCTCAGGAACGGCCTTCGGTTGCGGTGGCGGTCGGTGTAGCGGCCGCTCCAGACACGCATCACCATGGCGCCCGTCTGCACGGCGGCGAGGGTGGCGCTGGTCACCCATGTGCCCGTGCCGGCAAAGTCGTGCAGGAAGACGGAGGCAAAGGTGAGCACCGCCACCTGCGGGAAGCAGAGCAGGCCGATGGCTGCCGAGATGCGCCAGACCTCGATGTTGCGCAGCGGCGCCGGGCCGGTCGTGACGGCGGCGGCATGCGCGTCGCCTTGCGTCGGCGGCTCGTGCAACCAGCGCCGGGCAAAGCAAGCCGAGAGCGCGGAGAGAGCCGCCAGCAGGCCGAAGACGGCGGCGAAGCCGAAGCCCAAGGCTAGCCACGGCAGGACGAGCGCGCCGAGCCCGCCGCCAAGCGGCACCGCCGTCTGCCTGATGCTCATGGCGAAGCCGCGCTCGTCTTCGCCGAACCAGCCCATGATGGCGCGGCCGCTGGAGCCGTTGACGCTGCCGCCGAGCAGGCCTGCAACGAGCAGGCTGGCCGAAAGCAGCACGACACCGGGAGCGGCTGTTTTCGTCGGCACGACGAGGATTGCCATGGCAAAAAGCCACATGGCGGTCGCGCCGAGCCCGGTCAGCAGCACGCGGCGGTCGCCCCAGCGGTCGGTAAGCACGCCCCAGGGCAGTTCGCTGAGCGCCACGCCGAGGCCGAGCAGACCGAGCGCAGCGCCGAGCGAGGCATTGTCGAGATGGTAACCCTGGCGCATCACCACAGCCGTCGCCGGGATGCCGGAGAAGGTAGCGGAGAAGCCGGCATTGGCGGCGACGCCGATGCCGAGCACTTTCCATCGATGGGTGGGCCCGAAGGCGCGGCCAGCCGAAGCGGCGGCGCCTGCCGCGGACCGCCGGCAATCGTTGCGAGTTACGATGGCGGACATGATCTCGTATTCCCTCTGCGCCGGTCGATCGGTCTTGACCGGTCGGATGTAGCGCCATAGCTTCATCCAGAAAATCAGCAAGTTTTTGATTGATAATCCTGAAAATAAGGACAATCTCATGCGACGCGTCACATTCGACCTCGACGTGCTCAGGACCTTCGTCACCGGCATGGAGCTTGGCAGTTTCGCCAAGGCGGCCGAGCGGCTCGGCCGCTCGACCTCTGCCGTCAGCGCGCAGCTGAAGAAGCTGGAAGAACAGGCGGCGACCCCGGTCCTCCGCAAGGCGGGGCGCGGCCTGGCGCTTACCGAAGCTGGTGAAACGATGCTCGGCTATGCGCGGCGTCTCATCGAGCTCAATGACGAGGCGGCCTCAGCTATCCGCGACGTCGAGCTCGAAGGCTGGGTGCGGCTCGGCCTGCAGGAGGACTTCGGCGAGGCCGTGCTGCCGGAGGTGCTCGGCCGGTTTGCCCGTGCGCATCCCAAGGTCCGGATCGAAGCGCGGATCGGACGCAGCCATGAGCTCGCCGAGCGCGTCGTCTCAGGCAGCCTCGACATCGCGCTGGCCTGGCACGACGGCACGATCCTGCCCTACAGCCGGCATGTCGCCGAGGTGCAGGCGCGCTGGATCGGCCCGGCTAAACCGATGCAAGCCGGCCACAATGGTGAAGCGCTGCCGCTGGTGTTGTTCGAGGCGCCATGCCTGCTGCGCACCGTGGCGACCGAGACGCTCGACCGCGCCGGCCTCGCCTGGCGCATGGCGTTCTCGAGTCCCAGCCTCGGCGGCATCTGGGCGGCGGTCGCCGCGGGTCTCGGGCTGACGATCCGCACCGATATCGGCCTGCCAGCCACTGTCAGGGCGATCGCGCCGGGCGTGCTCGGGCTGCCGCTCCTGCCGAGGATGGCGCTGCATCTGCACCAGAAGGATGCCGAGCTCGATCCGGTGGCGGCACGGCTGGCAGAGATATTGCTGGAGGCGGCGCTGGATACGCTGCCCGAGGGAGCGCGTTTCGGCGAGGGCTTGCGAGCGGTCGCGTAGGTTCCAAGCCATTCTTCATCCTCGAGCGGAGCAAGGAGCGAAGCGACACGGCACAGACCCGTGAATGACGACGGGAGGGGCGCTGCCGACCCTTTCCCACAAAGGGCTCAGCGCTTCTTCGCCCGACCTGCGAAAGGATTGTCCGAGGTGCGCAGCGCCATGCGGATCGGCACGCCGGGCATGTCGAAAGCCTCGCGCAGGCTGTTCGAGAGGTAGCGGACATAGGATTGCGGCATCGCGTCCGGGCGCGAGCAGGAGACGACGAAACCCGGCGGCCGGGTTTTTGCCTGCGTGACATATTTGATCTTCAGCCGGCGGCCGGCGACGGCGGGCGGCGGATGATGCGCCAGAATGCCTTCCAGCCAGCGGTTGAGCTTGCCGGTCGAGACGCGGCTGTTCCAGACCTTGTGCGTCTTGATGACGGCGTCCATCAGCCGATCGAGGCCGCGCCCGGTCTCGGCAGAGACCGTCACCGCCTGAATGCCGCGCACTTGGGGAAGCAACCGCTCGGTCTTTTCGCGCAGCTCGGCCAGAAGCTCCTGCGGGTTGTCGATCAGGTCCCATTTGTTGAAGGCGATCACCGGCGCGCGGCCCTCGCGAATGATCAGGTCGGCGATTTGCAGGTCCTGCTTCTCGAAGGGGATGGTGGCGTCGAGCACGATGATGACGATCTCGGCGAAGCGGATAGCGCGCAGGCCATCCTGCACCGAAAGCTTCTCGAGCTTTTCCTGGACTTTGGACTTGCGCCGCATGCCAGCGGTGTCGAACAGCTTTATCCGGCGGCCGCGCCAGTCCCAGTCGACCGAGATGGAATCGCGGGTGATGCCGGCCTCGGGTCCGGTCAGCAGCCGCTCCTCGCCGATCAGCGCATTGATCAGCGTCGACTTGCCGGCATTGGGGCGGCCGACCACGGCTATGCGCAGCGGCTTGGTCTCGTCATAGGCCGGCTCGGCGTCGGGGTCGGCGATATCCTCGCCGATAAGCACCTCGCTCACGGCGATCTCATCGCCCGGCTGTTGCGCGTGCTCGCCGAAGGCGCGTTCCTCGCCGAGTGCCGCGATCACCGCATCGCGCAGATCGGGCATGCCTTGGCCATGCTCGGCCGAGACGGGGATCGGCTCGCCGAGGCCGAGTTCCCAGGCTTCCAGCATGCCGCCTTGCGCGCCTCGCGCTTCCGCCTTGTTGGCCACCAGCACCACCGGCTTGCCGGATTTGCGGACCACGTCGGCGAAGGTCCGGTCGTCGGGCATCAGGCCCGACTTGGCATCGACGGTGAAGAAGATCAGGTCGGCCTCGCGGATGGCGATCTCGGTCTGCTGGCGCATGCGGCCGGGCAGCGTCGAGGCCGCCGCATCCTCGAAGCCGGCGGTGTCGATGACGTCGAAGTGAAGATCGTAAAGCTTGGCGGCATGGACGCGACGATCGCGCGTCACGCCCGGCGTGTCGTCGACAAGCGCCAGCTTCTTTCCCACCAGCCGATTGAAAAGAGTCGATTTGCCGACATTAGGCCGGCCGATGATGGCGACTTTGAACGTCATCCGGGGTCACGAAGCGTTGCCCGACCCGCGGATCAGCTCGGACATCAACTGCGCCCGCTGGCGCGCATTGCGCGGGGCGCCGTCATCCGAAGCGATCTGGTCGAACAGTTTCAGCGCATCCGCCGACTTGCCTTCCTTCCAGGCGGCAAGGCCGAGCGCCTCACGCGCCGAGCTGCGCAGCGGATTGGTGTCGGCGGTGAGCGCCTCGACACGGCTGGAGACATCGGCAAACGAGCCGTGATCCACCAGCAGCAGCGCCGCTCTCAATCGCGCCATGTCGCGGATGCCTGCGGGAATGGCGCTGTCGGCCGCGACCGCATCGAAATCCTTGACGGCGGCGTCGACGTCTCCCTTGTCGGCCTTGACGGTCGCGGTCCGCATGCGGGCGAGCAGCGGATAGGCGCCATAGCCATCCTTTTCCAGCTGATCGAGAGCGGCGATCGCCTCGTCGTTCTTGCCGTCATTTGCGAGCTTGAGCGCCTGCGAGAAGGCATCGCCCGACCGGTTGGCGCGGGTCTCGTCCCAGTAGCGGTAGCCGACGAAGGCGGCAGTCGCCACCACGATCAGGATCGCGGCACCGAGCAGGGCCGGACCAAAGCGGTCCCACAGCGCCTGCGCCTGCTCGCGACGAATCTCTTCGTTGACTTCGCGGATAAAACTGTCGTCCGACATCAATCAAAAACCATTGCGGCCCCGGAACGGAGCGCTTCTTGAGCCCCGCGTTTTAGCGAAATTTCGTCGGCATGGAAGGGGGATCGCCGGAAAATCGGCGGAGGCTCCCAGTGCCCCACAGGCCTTGCCGGAACGCATCGATGCTACATTTGGGCGATAGACGGCTTTCCTACAGCCCCAAAGGTTGCCCAAAAGGTTGCCAGTGCCACGTTCGTTCCGCGTCCTTGCGTTCAGCCTCGCCTGGCTTGGCTCCGTTGGCACGGGGCTTGCCGATCCGCCCGAAACCGATGGCGGCGAAACCAAAGCAGATCGTGCTTATCTCCTTCGACAGCGCACGCGAGATCTCGCAATGGGAGCGCAGCCGCGCGCTGGCAAAGCGCACCGGCGCGCATTTCACGTATTTTCTGTCCTGCGTCTTCCTGCTCTCGCCGAAAACGCGCGCCGAGTACGTCGCGCCCGGCAAGGGTGCCAGCAAATCGAATATCGGCTTCGCCGCCTCGGAGCCGGATGTCGCGGACCGGCTGCAACAGATCCGGCTCGCGGCCGCCGAAGGTCACGACATCGGCAGTCATGCCTGCGGACATTTCGACGGCAAGGGCTGGAGCAAGGCCGACTGGCTGGCCGAGTTCTCAGCGTTCCGCCGCGTCCTCGAAAACGCCTATGCGATCAACGGCATTTCGCCGGAGCCGCCTGGCTGGCGTGATTTCGCCCGCCATGCCGTGATCGGTTTCCGCGCGCCGTACCTCTCGGCCGGCAGGGCCCTTTACGAAGCGCTGCCCGAGGCCGGCTTCCAATATGACGCAAGCGGTGTCTCGAACGGCCCTGCCCTGCCGCGCGCAAAGGACGGCACCACCCGCTTTGCATTGCCGCAGATTCCGGAGGGGCCGAAGTCGAAGCGGGTGGTGGCGACGGACTACAACCTCTATGTCCGCCATTCGGGCGGCTTCGAGAAGCCGTCGATGGCAGGCGAGTTCGCCGACCGCGCCTATCGGGCGTTTCGCGCCGCCTTCGATGCGCAATACAACGGCAAACGACTTCCGCTGGGGCTCGGCTTCCACTTCACGCAGATGAATGCCGGCGCCTACTGGAACGCGCTGGAGCGCGTTGCCGGTGAAGTCTGCGTCATGGAGCAGGTCGAATGCATCAGCTTCCGCGACTATATCGAGCGGCAGCGCTCCGGCGATGCACGGGTTGCCGTGGGCGGCTGAGCCGCCCACTTCCAATCTCTTGCCTGGGCGCAATTCCGGACGGAAAGGCGCTCCGCAATTGTTCCGAGTTCAGGCCGGATCCTCCGCGCTCTGCCGCGCGAGATAACGCTGGTCGATGTCTGGCAGCGGCTCGCCTTCCAGCGTCGCCTCGAAGGCGCGCAGGCGCTTGTGCACCGACTGCAGCTCGACGATGGTCGACCAGGAATTCAACAGGAACTGCAGCGAATTCGTCACCTTGCCGAAGGCGTTCGAAATCTGGTTCAGCGCACCGAAGGTGATCTTGTGCGCAACCAGCGAGGGCCCGAGGATCAGCAGCGAGAAGATGTTGTCGGCCTGCAGGTAGGTGTACCGGACGACGTTGAAATAGATGTAGTGGAAATAGAGCCTGAAGTAGTTGCGGCGCACATTGTCGAACAGTTCCGTCGTCGTCGCCGGCTGCGCCCGGTCGGGATGGTCTTCGCCGTAGACGAGTTCCTTGCGATAGGCGGCCTCGACGCGCTGGTTGCGGAACTGGAGGCCCGGCAGCTTGATGCCGGCGAGCATCACCGAGGCCGTGCCGAATATGCACCACCCCAGCGCGGCAACGACCAGGGGCTGCGGCACCGCGCCCAGGATCGGCAACTCGGTGATGTGCGCTTGCAGCTGGATCATCACCGGCAGGAAGGCGATGAGGGTCATGATCGACTGGACGAAGCTCGAGCCCAGGTCCTCCATGATCTGCGAGAAGCGCATCGTATCTTCCTGGATGCGCTGCGAAGCGCCCTCGATGTGGCGCAGCCGGCCCCAGTTCGCCATGAAGTAGTCGTTCATCGCCGTGCGCCAGCGGAAGATCCAGTGGCTGACGATAAAGGCGTTGACCACCTGCACGTTCATGCCGACCAGCGCCAGCCAGGAGAAGTCGGCCAACCCCCTGTAGAACTCGATGTCAGTCGATGGCGTCGTCCCCGACATCAGCCCCTGGACATAATCGAAGAAAGGTCCGTACCAGTTGTTGACGGCGACGCTGACCTGCACGTTGAAATAGATGAAGAAGAGAATGACGGCGGTCATCAGGATCGACCAGTTCTGCCACGGATGCGGAGCATACCAGCTCCAGAACGCGTAGAAGATCGCCACACAGGCCACGAAGTACATGTAGAACCACAAGAACGGCTTCGACCATAGAACCGCGATGCCGATGATGGGCGGCGCACCCGCAGCCGCCGGCGGCATGCCGAGGATGGCGCCCAGCTGTTCGCCGCCGAAGAACCAGAACAGGATCGCCGCAAGGCTCCAGAGGGCGGCCGAGGTGAAGAAAAGCTTCGGCTGCGGGAAGAAGGATACGAACACTGTGGCGGGTTTCCTCGGTCTGACCGCAAATCAGCGGCGTTGCTGTTCGGCGGGCATAAGGTCACACATTACTGGGAAAGAAAATGCCCGGCCCGGCGCTCGGCACCGAACAAGACCACAAATCATGGCGATTTTGGTGCAGCCGACCAGGCAACGACGCCGGAGACCAGCAGAGCGGCAGCCGCCATGATCGAGGCGAGCACATAATTGCCCGAGGCCTGGGCGAGCAAGCCGGCGGCAATCGGACCGATGATCTGGCCGAGGCCGAAGGCGGCGGTCATCACCGCGAAGATGCGGCGCGGCGCCTGCGGCGCAAGCTGCCTTGCTGCCTGCAGGCCGAACGCGGTGATGGCGATGAACGTGCCGCCGAGCAATATGGCAGCCAGAAGCGGCCCGCTGAAACCTTTGACGACGACGCTGGCGATGACGCCGACCACTTCGACCAGGCAGCTCACGGCATAGGCCGTATAAAGCCCGATCCTGGCGGCGAGCTTTTGCCAGAACCAGGTCGAGGGGAAGCCGGCAAGACCGGCGATCATCCAGACCGAGGCCTCGAAGACACGTCCGCCGCCGTCCTGGCGAACGATGGCGACCAGAAAAGTGGCCGTCACCACATAGCCCAAGCCGAACAGCCCATAGGCAAGGATTATCTTCGTCAGCGATCTATCCTTCGGCAACGCCGGTTCAGGCCCATCGACGCCATTGGCGGGCGTGGCGGAGCCCGCGAGGATCGCGACGAGGAGCAGGCCGACAGCGGAAATTGCTCCCGACCATAGCCAGCCCGCGGGCCAGCCGGCATGGGCCGTGACGAGGATGGCCAGCAGCGCCGAGGACGCCGCAATGCCCAGGCCGACACCGCCGAAATGCAGCGCTTGCAGATCGCCGCGGCCTGCCTTTGCAAGATGGCTGAAGACGATCGACGACATGAAAACCATGACGAAGGCGCTGGCCAGGCCGGCGAGAAAACGAATGGCGAGGAAAGCGGCCATCGTCTCGTTCAGTCCCATCAGAGCCGCGAGCACGGCGCTCGCGGCAAGGCTTGCGAACATCAGCAGACGCTCGCGGCCATGCGCCCAGCCGCCGGCCGCGGCGAGCGCGCCAATGAGATAGCCGAGATAGTTAGCGGAAGCGATCCAGCCGGCGTCTGCCGGCGTCAGGTGCAACTCTTCCATCATGCCGGGCAGGATCGGCGTGTAGACGAAGCGGCCGATGCCCATGGCGACGGCGAGAGCCGTCATGCCGGCGAGGGCAAGGCGCAAGGGAGATGGCGAAGCGGCTTTCATTGCAGCGCAGCATAAATGTGTGCACGTGCGAAACAATGCGATTGCGTTGGGCCAGGCCGGCTTGGCCCGCCTTCAGCGGCAAGCCGTCTCGTACACCGTGCGGCCGGCCGTGAGCCGGAACGGCATATCGCCGAGCTCGCGCTCCGACATGGAGTCCAGCACCGGATGCGACAGAGGATCGACCGTCCAGCGGGCAATCTCGCCGTCGTCCTGCCAAGCCTGTCTTGGCTCAGCGCCGGAAAGCCCCTTCAGCAAAGAGAAAATCTTCATCGACCTGCCTCCAAGCCCGGTTTGCCTCGCTAGAATCCGCTTTTCTTCGGCACGTTTCAATTGAGATTTGAGACCAGCAAGTTTAGAAAAACTGGATGACGATCCTGAACCGTGTCCACCTCAATGGCTTGCGTGCCGTCGAAACCGTTGCCCGCGTTGGATCGCTTGCCGCGGCGGCTGCCGAACTCAATGTTTCGGTCAGCGCCGTCAGCCAGCAGATCAAGCGCACGGAAAAACAGCTGGGGCAGGCGCTGTTCGAGCGGACGTCCGGCGGACTCGTGACGACGGAATTTGGCGTCGTTTTCACGGCCCGGCTGAGCGCCGGCTTCCGCGAGCTTGCGCAAGCGGTGGCGTTGGCCGACGAGGCAACGGAATGCACCCTGGTGGTGTCGGTGGCGCCCGCCTTCGCCTCGAAATGGCTGTTGCCCAGGCTGTCGCGGCATTTTGCCCGCCATCCCAACGTGCTCTTGCGCATAGACGCTTCAGGCAGGCTCGCCGATCTCGACCATTCCGATATCGACATTGCGATTCGGATGGGCGACGGCGCTTGGCCGGGAGTAAACGCGGAACTGCTTTTGGCGCAGGAAGTGTTTCCGGTCTGCGTACCAGCGATCGCGGCCAAGCTGAACTCGACCGAGGACCTGGCGCGGACCTGCGCCATCACCGACGAGCGGGCAATGATCAGCTGGGATAGCTGGTTCAAGGCGGCCGGCGTCGAGCCGGTCACTTTCCAAAAAGGCGCGCGCTTCACCGATCCGATGCTCTGCCTGGAATCTGCAATCGCCGGCCATGGCGTGATGCTCGCCTGGCAATTGCTGACCGCCGATGCGCTGGCCGATGGCCGGCTGGTCGCCCCTTTCGGCGTGCGAGCTGAAAGCGGGCTCGGCTACTGGATGGTGACCTCGGCCACCAAAAGCGAAAGCCGAAAGGTGCGCGACTTCAAGGCCTGGGTCCGCGAGGAGATCGAAGCGACCAAGGCGCAGTTCCGGGCGCTCGACAGCGCCGCCTGAGCTCGTTTGAGCATGATCTTGTCCGAACGCCGCCATGCACTTTTCGCGATCATGCCTGGAGGCCCAGTCGATCGCGGTGGAAAGGCCGGGCGCAGCGGTCTATGTAAGGATCAGACCCCACAATCACGGCAGGCAGGATCATGACCACACATTCGCGCGGCGTCTCGGCAACCATCGACCCGGTGAAGCTCGACAGGCTGGCCGAAGTCGCCGTCAAGGTCGGGTTGCAGCTGCAGCCGGGACAGGACTTGGTGCTGACGTCCTCGATCGCGGCGCTGCCGCTGACCCGGCGCATCGTCGAGCATGCCTATAAGGCCGGCGCCGGGCTGGTGACGCCGATCTTCAACGACGACGAGATCACGCTGGCGCGTTTCCGCTATGGCGCCGACGCCGGCTTCGACCGCGCCGCCGGCTGGCTTTACGAAGGCATGGCGAAAGCCTTCGCCAACAATGCGGCGCGGCTTGCGGTGCGCGGCGAGGATCCGTCTCTGCTGTCGGCGCAGGACCCGGCCAAGGTGGCGCGGGCCAACAAGGCGAATTCGATGGCGTACCAGCCGGCGCTCGAAAAGATCACCGGTTTCGACATCAACTGGAACATCGTGGCATATCCGGATGTTGCCTGGGCTCGCCAAGTGTTCCCGGGCGAGCCCGACGATGTCGCGGTGGTGAGGCTCGCCGACGCGATCTTCTCGGCCTCGCGCGTCGATGTCGAGGATCCGATCGGCAACTGGAAGGCGCACAACGCGGCCTTGGCCGAGCGCACGAAATGGCTGAACGAGCACAATTTCCACGCGCTGCATTTCACCGGACCGGGCACCGACCTCACCGTCGGCCTGGCGGAAGGTCATGAATGGATGGGCGGCGCTTCGACGGCGAAGAACGGCATCACCTGCAATCCGAACATCCCGACCGAGGAAGTCTTCACCACGCCGCATGCGAGGCGCGTCGAAGGCCATGTCTCCTCGACCAAGCCGCTCTCCTACCAGGGCACGCTGATCGACGAGATCTCGGTGCGCTTCGAGGGCGGTCGGATCGTCGAGGCCAAGGCCTCGAAGGGCGAGGACGTTCTGAAGAAGGTGCTGGACACCGACGAGGGCGCGCGCCGGCTCGGCGAAGTGGCGCTGGTGCCGCATTCCTCGCCGATCTCGAAGAGCGGCCTGCTGTTCTTCAACACGCTGTTCGACGAGAACGCCGCCTGCCACATCGCGCTCGGACAGTGCTATTCGAAGTGCTTCGTCAACGGCGCCTCGCTCAGCCAGGACGAGATTGCCGAGCGCGGCGGCAACAAGAGTTTCATCCACATCGACTGGATGATCGGCTCGGACAAGATCGACATCGACGGCGTCGGCAAGGACGGCAGCCGCGTGCCGGTGATGCGCAAGGGCGAGTGGGCCTGAGAGACCCGACGCGGAGACAGCCTTGGACGTGGCGGTAAAGCGCGTCTACGAAGCGCCGGAGAGGAGCGATGGCCAGCGGGTGCTTGTCGACCGCGTCTGGCCGCGCGGCGTCTCCAAGAAGGACGCCGCGCTGGACCTTTGGCTGAAGAAGATCGCGCCGAGCACCGAACTGCGCAAATGGTTCGGGCATGATCTCGAACGATGGCCGGAGTTCCAGAAGCGGTACTGCGCCGAGCTGGACGGCAACGAGAAGGCTGTGGCGCAGCTGCGAGAACTGCTGCGCCACGGCAAGGTGACGCTGCTCTTCGGCGCGCATGACGAGGCGCATAACAATGCGGTGGCGTTGATGGGGTATTTGCGGAGGGATTAACCTCTCTCGTCGTCATCCTCGGGCTTGACCCGAGGATCCATGCCGTGACTGTCACCGAAGGACGCAACGGAGCAGAACTCTTAAACCGCCACAATGCTTTAGCGTCGCGGCATGGAATCCTAGGGTCTGCGCGCGTCGCTTCGCTCGTTGCTCGCCCTAGGATGACGAGGGATAGTGTGCCGCGCCTGACGAATCCTACTTCACCGCCTCTTCATAAACATCCGGCTTGAAACCAACCAAGATGCGGCCACCCACCTCCAGCACGGGCCGCTTGATGATAGTGGGCTTGGCGAGCATCAGCTTCTTCGCTTTCTTCTCGTCGAGCGCTTCCTTGTCCTTCTCCGGCAGTTCGCGAAAAGTCGTGCTGCCCTTGTTGAGCAGTCTCTCCCAGCCGACCTTATCGACCCAGCCATTCAGCCTTTCCGCCTCGATCCCTTCGGCGCGATAGTCATGGAAGCGGTAGGGAAGGTCGCGGCTCTCCAGCCAGACGCGCGCCTTCTTGATCGTGTCGCAGGTGGTGATGCCGTACATGGTGATCGTCAATTCGGACCTCGGGCGGATGGATTGCGAATCTGGCCGAATCCTAGGCTTGCCTTGCCCGCTTTGCCAGCGTGACTACGTGAAGACGATTTGGCGCTCTCCATGGCGGCCGGAATATCATCTTGGCCGCCATGTCTGATTTTCAGATCCTGCAACGAAGATTCGGAATGCCAGACGCCGATCGGCTTCAATAGTAGAAGCGCTCTTCGCTGATCTTGCCGTTCTTGACCGTATAGAGGCCAACCTCATCCATTTTGACGCGTTCGCCGGTAGATTTGGGCGTCACGTCAAAGGTGAAGCGCAAGGCGAACTGGTCGCCATTGACGTACGGGCCCTCGATCGAGCCGCCGTGAACCTCATGGTTCGCTTCCCACCATTCGCCCTTCTGCTTTACGGCGTCCCTGCCGCTGCAAACGGCCATGGGACCTTCCATCGCCTCGTAGCTGACGATGTTATCGGCATTGTATTTCGCGGCGGCGCCGCGGTTGTCGCCCTGCTTGAGGAGTTCGGTGAAATGCTTGGCGACTTCGGCAGTGGTCATGATTTCCTCCCGGTTTGGACAGACCCCAGATAGGGAGCTCCCTCGTGACCTGCCATCGCCGAAGCGTCGGTAGCTGACAAATCGTGTCAGGATCGAATGCCGGTCTGCTAATAACACCCGCGCTCGATCGCCAGCCGGCGCACCAGCGCCAGCACGGTGTCGATGGCGGGCGTCGGCTGGCCGGTCAGGCGGCCAAGCTCCTGCACTGCCGTTACCAGCGCGTCGACCTCCATCGGGCGGCCGCGTTCGAGGTCCTGCAACATCGAGGTCTTGTGCTCGCCGACGTCGCCGGCGCCCTTGATGCGCCGGTCGACGGGGATCAGGAAGCGCACGCCGAGGCGCTCGCCAATCGCCTGCGCCTCCAGCATCATGGCGCGGGCGACGGCCCGCGTGGCTTCATCTGCGACGATCGCCGCGAGCGTGCTGCCGGTCAGCGCCGAGATCGGGTTGAACGAAAGATTGCCCCAAAGCTTCACCCAGATTTCCGAACGTATGTCCTCGCGGACCGGCGCCTGCAGCCCGGCCTTGACCATCTCGCGCGCCAACACACTCACCCGCTCGCTCTTTTCGCCCGAAGGCTCGCCGAGCGAAAAGCGCGTGCCCTCGACATGGCGGATCCGCCCGGGCGCATCGACCTCGACGGCCGGATAGACGACCGAGCCGATGACGCGCCCGGGCCCGATGGTCTCCCAGATCCTTCCGCCGGAATCGACCGCATCAAGCCGCGTGCCTTCGAGCGCGCCGCCGGACTTGTAGAAGTACCACCAGGGCACGCCGTTCTGCATGGTGACGACGGCTGTCCCCTCGCCCAGCAGCGGTGCAATCTCGCCCAGCGCCGGCGCCAGCGAATGCGCCTTCAGCGCCAGCACCACGTAATCCTGAATGCCGAGTTCTTCGGACGTGGCCGCTGCCCTCACGCGCGCGATCGTCTCCTTGCCGTCCTCGATCAGGCGTAGGCCATCGGCCTCGATCGCTTCGAGATGCGCGCCGCGCGCCACGATCGACAGATCGACGCGGCCGGCAGTCGCCAGCTTGGCGGCGAGATAGCCGCCGATGGCGCCGGCGCCGAAGACTGTAATGCGCATCAGCTCAAACCGAGCTTCGCCGCGAGGCCTATGCGCTGCAATTTGCCGGTGGCGCCCTTCGGGATCTCGTCCAGGATCACCACCTTGCGCGGCACCTTGAAATCGGCGAGCCGAGTCGCGGCAAAGCCGCGAATGTCGGCCTCGCTGGCGCTCTGGCCTTCCCGCAGCACGACAGCGGCAGCCACTTCCTCGCCGAGCTTGTCATGCGGCATGGCGAAGGTGACGACCTGCGCCACCGCCGGATGATCCATCAGCACGCCATCGACCTCGACCGGCGAGATCTTTTCGCCGCCGCGATTGATGATCTCCTTCAGCCGGCCGGTGACGCGCAGATAATTGTCCTCGTCCAGCACGCCCTGGTCGCCGGTGTGGAACCAGCCATGCGCGAAGGCGCTGGCATTGGCGTCCGGATTCTTCTCGTAGCCGGCGGTGACGTTCGGGCCGCGAATGACGACCTCGCCGATCTCGCCGGGCTCGAGCAGCCTTCCATCCGGCGCCATGACGGCCACTTCCGGTCCGGCCGAGGCGCCGACGCTGCCCGGCTTGCGCAGTCCGGGTGGCAGCCGGTTGGACGCCATCTGGTGCGCGGCCTCGGTCATGCCGTAGGCCTCGATCACCGGGCAGCCGAAAGTCGCCTCCAGCTCTGCCATGACCTGCGCCGGGAGTGAGGCCGACGACGAGCGGATGAAACGCAGCTTCGCTTCGGCCAGTTGCCCGGGATTGCGCGCGGCGCGCGGCAGGATCGCCTGGTGCATCGTCGGCACCGCCGTATACCAGGTTGGCTTCGCTTCGGAGAGCCATTGGAAAAAGCGCAGCGCGTTGAAGCCCGGCGTGCAGAAGACGCTGGCGCCGGCGGCGAGCGAGGACAGCACCGCCGCGATCAGCCCGTGAATGTGAAACAGCGGCATGATGTTGAGGCAGCGGTCGGCCGAGCCCAGGCCCAGCGTGGCGCCGATATGCGCGGCCGAGGCGGCGAGGTTGGCGTGGCTGAGCGGCACCAGCTTCGGCCGCGATGTAGTGCCGGAGGTATGCAGAAGGAGAGCGGTGTCGCTGTCTTCGGCCAAGCCGGAGGCAACCGGCGGCCCGACCGGGCCGCCCTCGATGGTGAAGATGCCGGCCGGCGCGCCTTCAGGCACCGCCAGCCGCAGCACCGCAATGCCGAGGCGTTCGGCAACTTCGACCGAGGGTCCTTGCTCGTCCTTGCCGACAAGGATCGCCTTGACGCCGATGTCCCTCAGATAGAAATCGAGCTCGTCGGCCCGGTAGGCTGGATTGAGCGGCGCTGTGGACGCGGCTGCGGCGACCGCGATGAAGGCCGTTGCCATCTCCGGGCCGTTCGGCAGCACGATGGCAACGCGGTCGCCACGGCCGATGCCGAGCGTGTTGAGCCGGGTCACGGTCTCTTGGATCAGACGGCGCAGCCCCCCATGCGAGAGGACTGTCCGGTCGGGCGCGGCGATGGCTGGCGCATCTTCGGCGCCGGGCGCGAGGCGATGAGCAAGATCAAAGGGTTTTTCGCTTGTTGTCATGGTTCCAGACTATGTTTCGAACGATCGGCCGATGTCCAGCAAAGGGCTGCTCAGTATCCGAGCGCCAAGCCGTCCTTGCGCGGATCGGAGGCGCCGGTCAGCGTGCCTTTTTCCCAATCGATGAGCACCGCCTGCCCGCCGCCGAGCGGATGGTCTGGCTCGACAACACGATGGCCGCGGCGGCGCAGGCCTTCGACCGTATCGGGACGCACGCTTCGCTCGGCTTCCACGACGTCGTGATTGTAAAAGACGCGCGGCGCATCCAAGGCCTGCTGCGGATCCATGCCGAAGTCGATCATGTTGGTCAAAAGATGGACATGGCCGAAGGGCTGATAGCCGCCGCCCATGACGCCGAAGGGCATCACGGCACGGTCGTCCCTCACCATCATGCCCGGCATGATCGTGTGCATCGGCCGCTTGCCCGGCGCTATTGCGTTCGGATGCTTCGGATCGAGCCGGAACGAAGTGCCGCGGTTCTGCAGCACGACGCCGGTCTTCGGACCGACGACGCCGCTGCCGAAGGAATAATAGGTCGAGTTGATGAAGCTCACCGCGTTCCGGTCGCGGTCGACGACGGTGATGTAGACCGTGTCGCTGCCCGGCAAATCGACGCGCGGCAAATGCGTCATGGCGCGTTCCCGGTCGATCTCGGCGCGCAGCCGGTCGGCATAGGCGATGGAGAGGAGTTCCTTCACCGGCACCGCAACGTGATCCTGATCCGCGAGCAGATTGTCGCGGTCGCGATATGCCAGCCGGCCGGCCTCGATCTCCAGATGCAGGCGCTCTGCGCCATTCGGTTCAAGCGCGCCGAGATCGAAGCCAGAGAGCACGTTCAGCATCAATAGCGCGGTCAGGCCCTGATTGTTCGGCGGCATCTGCTGGATGTCATGACCGCGATAGGAGGTGCTGACCGGCGTCTTGTAGTCGCCTTTCGTCGCGGCGAAATCGTCCAGCGTATGAAGGCCGCCGAGTTGGCGAAGCCGACCGACGATGTCTTCCGCAACAGCGCCTTCGTAGAAACCGGCGCGGCCGCGCTTAGCGATGATGCGCAGCGTTTCCGCCAGTTCCGGCTGGCGATGCACATCACCGGGCTTTGGCGGCTTGCCGCCCGGGAGGAAAATGCGCGTCGCCACTTCGTCGGCCGACAGGTCGGTTTCCGGATCCTCCCAGTCGAAGGCGACGCGGTCGTGTACGACGTAGCCTTGTTCGGCGTAATGGATGGCGGGAGCGAGCGCTTCGGCTATGCCCTTTCGGCCATGGTCTTCCAACAGCCGACACCAGGCGTCGACGGCGCCGGGAATGGTGACCGCGTGCGCGCCCTGCTTCGGCAGCTCGCTGAAACCTCTCTCCAGATACCAGTCGACCGTAGCGGCCTGGGGCGCGCGGCCGGAGCCGTTGAAGGCGATCACATTGCCTTCTCCCTTCGGGCAGTAGAGCACGAAGCAGTCGCCGCCGATACCGGTCGATTGCGGCTCGACAACCGCCTGCACGGCCGCGGCGCAGACAGCCGCATCCATGGCGTTGCCGCCGGACCGCAACATGTCGATGGCGGCAAGTGTGGCGAGCGGATGCGAGGTCGCGGCCATGGCTTCGGTGGCGCGGACCGGCGAGCGGCCTGGAAACTGGAAATCACGCATTCTGTTCGAGGTATCCCTGTATTCTCAACGTCCGCGGCCGAAAAGCTGGGCGGCGGACAACAAGACGATCGATAGCACGATCAGGCAAGTCGAAATGGCGGCAATCGTCGGATCGATCTGGTCGCGCAATGCATTGAACATGCGGCGCGTCAGCGTCGTGGTCTCACCGCCCGAGATGAAGAGCGACACCACCACCTCGTCGAAGGAGGTGATGAAGGCAAAGAGCGCGCCCGAGACGATCGAGAAGCGCAACTGCGGCATGGTCACCTGGAAAAAGGCCGCGAAGCGGCCGGCGCCAAGGCTGCGCGCCACCATCTCCTGGTTCATGTCGTAAGAGCGCAGCCCCGACAGGACGGTGAGCACGACCAGCGGCAACGCCTGGACGGTGTGGGCGATGACGAGGCCGGTCAGCGTGTTGTTGAGGCCAATGCGGGCATAGAGAAAGAAAGTGCCGATGCCGATCAGGATGACCGGAATGATCAGCGACGCCGTGAGCAGCGCATTGATGGCGCCGGTCAGCCTGAGCGTGCCGGCGTTGATGGCATAGGCAGCTGCGGTGCCGAGCGGCGTCGCCACGATCGCGGTCATCACCGCCACCTTCACCGAGACGATGGTGGCGTCGCGCCATTCGACGGAACCGAAATAGCTCTCATACCAGCGCAGCGACCATTGCTCGGGCGGGAACTGCAGCAGCGTCGAGCCGGAGAAGGACATGATGACAATAATCACCGAGGGCGCGATCAAAAACAGCATGACGAGGCCGCCCAGCAGATAGAGCCAGAGGCGTTGCCAATGCGTTATAGGCAGGCTGCTTTCGGCGCTCATCGCTGGCTCCAAACGCCGGTGGCGCGCGCGCCGAGCAGCCACTGGAAGAAGCCGAGCAGCGCCAGCGTGACGGCAAGCAGCACGACGCCGAGCGCAGCACCCGCGCCCCAGTTCGAGTAGAGGCTGGTCGCCTGCTCCATGCGCATCGCCCACATGATGACCTTGCCGCCGCCCATCAGCGCCGGCGTGACGAAAAAGCCGAGGCAAAGCACGAAGACGATGACCACGCCGGAGGCGAGGCCCGGCAGCGACAGCGGGAAAAAGATCTGCCGGAAGGTGGCGGCGGGGCTGGCGCCGAGATTCATGCCGGCGCGCAGGCAGTCGACATCGATGGTCTTCATCGAAGCATAGAGCGGTAGCACCAGGAAGGGCAGCATGATGTGGGTCATGCCGATGACGACGCCGGCAAAATTGTTGGCGAGCGGCAGCGGCTGGGCGATCACGCCGAGATCGATCAGCCAATTGTTGATCAGCCCCTTGCGCTGCAGGATGACCAGCCAGGCATAGGTGCGCACCAGCACCGAGGTCCAGAACGGCAGGATGACGAAGATCAGGCAGATCGAGGCGGCGCGGCGCGGCAGTTGCGACAGCATATAGGCCAGCGGGTAGCCGAACAGCACGCAGGCGCCGGTGACAACAAAGGCAACCTTGAAGGTGGTCGCGAAGGTCTTGATGTAGGACGCCTGCTCGAAGAAGCGCGCGTAATTGGCGAGGCTGAGCTGGCCGCTCTCGTCGAACAACGACAACCAGAACAGCCAGCCGATCGGTACGATGATGACGGCGAATACCAGGAACAGCCCGGGCGACAGCAGCGCCAGAAGCCCCAGCGCCTGGCGCCTGGCATCCGAGCGCAATGCCCAGGCGTTGAGTTCCCCGTCCTGCCCGACGGCGTGACCAAGACTGGCGGACCCGACGCTCATTGATCCGACACCAGCACGACGTCCTGGGCATCGATGCCGAGCGCGATCGGCTCGCCCGGCGCCGGCAGCTTCGCCAGCACGTCGCTGCGACAATAGTCGCGCAGCGTCACCTGGCGGCCGTCGCGAAGCGTCGCATAGCAGATGAAGCTGTCGCCCTGATAGATGACATCGCCGACCGTTGCCGGCAGCGCGTTGACGGGACGTGCCTGATCCGCGTCGGCGAGCAGCCGCAATTTCTCCGGCCGCACCACCATCAAGTGCCGACCGGCGGACGGCGCCGGGTCATTCATGCGCAGCTTCCGATCCTCATACCAGACGCTGCCGTTGCGGCATTCGACCGGGATGAAATTGGATTCGCCGATGAAGCCGGCGACGAACTTCGTCTTAGGCCGGGCGTAGAGCACCTCGGGCTGGTCGATCTGCTCGATGCGTCCGGCATTCATGACCGCGATGCGATCGGACATGGTGATCGCCTCGCGCTGGTCATGCGTGACGTAGACCGTTGTCATGCCGAGCCGCCGATGCAGGTTGCGCAATTCGATCTGCATGTGCTCGCGTAAGCCTTTGTCGAGCGCCGACAGCGGCTCGTCCATCAGCACGATGCGCGGCTCGAAGACGATGGCGCGGGCCAAAGCCACGCGCTGGCGCTGGCCGCCCGAAAGCTGGTCGACGCGGCGCTCGCCGAGACCTTTCAGCTGCACCAGGTCCAGCGCCCGCTCGACACGCTCGGCCGTTTCCGCCGCCGATACGCGCCGCTGCTTCAGCGGAAAGGCGATGTTGTGGAAGACGTTCATATGCGGGAACAGCGCATAGTTCTGGAACACCATGCCGATGTTGCGCTTGTGTGGCGGCATGGTGATGATCTCCTCGCCGCCGACCGTGATCGAGCCGGCAATGGCCCGCACAAAGCCGGCCAGGATCATCAGCAGCGTGGTCTTTCCCGACCCCGACGGACCGAGCAGCGTCAGGAATTCACCGGCCGCGACATCGAGGCTGAGATCGCTCAGGATGGAGAGCGCGCCGAAGCGCTTCTCGATACCGTGGATGCCGATGGGAAGCGCTGTCGGCGCAAGAGACAAGAGCATCTCCTTCAACTCCGGATCATTGATAGCGCGGCGGAGCAGCGCCTCGTCGCGCCGCTCCGCCGCGCAGTCGTTATTGCTGGATCAGGTTGTTGAACTTCTCCGTCGCCTCGACGAGGTTGTCGCGCCAGAACTCGGGATCCTGAAGCACCTGCTTCTTGACGTTGTCGGGCGCGGAGTTGATGTCCTTGATGCGCTCCTGCGGGATCTTGCCGGTCTCGAAGGCCTTCTCGTTGGCCGGGCCGTTGTCGACATAGAGCGGCAGATTGGCCTGGAGGTCGGGGCTGACGAACTTGGCCAGCGCTTTCATCGCGAGGTCCTTGTTCTTCGAGCCCTTCGGGATGACCATGCAGTCGGCGGTAAGCACACCCTGGTCGAAGGAGAAGCTGACAGGTGCGCCTTCCTTCCTCAGGGTGCCGGCGCGGCCGTTCCAGATGCTCGCCATATCGACCTCACCGTCCTTGACGAGTTGCATGGCCTGCGCGCCCGAGGTCCACCAAGCGTCGATGTGACCCTTGACCTTGTCGACGGATTGCAGCGCGCCGTCGATGTCGACCGGATAGACCTTGTCGATCGGAGTGCCTTTGGCGAGCGCCGCGACGCTCAGTGTCTCCGTCGCCTGGCTGCCGGAGAGCGCCCGCCGGCCCGGGAATTTTTCCACGTCCCAGAAATCGGCCCAGGTCTTCGGTCCCTTGTCGCCGAAAACATCGGTTCGGTAGATCAGCACGACGGACGTGTAAGAGATGCCAACCCAGTCGTCATGGACGAGCTTCGGGTTGATGCCGCTGTTGTCGATGACGTTGTAGTCGAGCTTTTCGAACAGGCCCTCCTTGGAACCGCGCGCGCATTCGTCGGCGCCAAGCTCGGTGATGTCCCATTTCACCGCATTGCCGGTGACCTGCAGGCGCACGTCGTCGAGGCCGTTGGTGGTGTCCTGCTTGATGGTGATGCCGAGCTCCTTGGCCGTTGGATTGAAGAAGGCCTTGGTCTGTGCCTCCTGATAGGTGCCGCCCCATGAGGCGACGGTGATGGTGTCGGCGGCCGAGGCCGGAACGGCGGCCGAGGCCAGCAGGCCGGCTACGGCCAGACCGTGAATGCAAAGTCTCTTCGTCATTTTCGCTTCTCCAACCGGTGTTCCCATTATCGTTGATTTGGTATGCGAATTTGTATACAATTTTGACTGTAATTCTCCGGAAGCCGATGTCAACATGTGCCGAGCGTTTTTTGGGCGGCGATGAGTTGAGGCTTCGGGTCGGGAGCGTTTGATACGGCCCTGTTTCAAGCAGGAGCCAAAAGGCACTAGACTGCGAATCCCAGACTGACCGTTGGAGGCGGGACGCTTGAGCAAGGAGAGAAAGAACACGCTGCGCGATTCGGTGTTCGAGAAGCTGAAGGCGTTGATCATCACCGGCCAGATCCCGCCAGGCGGCCGCGTGACCGAGAACGAGATCGCCGAGCGCCTGAAGGTGAGCCGCACGCCGGTGCGCGAAGCCTTCAACCGTCTCGAGCGCGACGGCCTGGTGATCGGACGTCCGCGCCAGGGCTATATTGTTGCCGAGTTCAACCTGACCATGTTCCGCGAGGCCTTCGACATTCGCGAGCTGCTCGACGGGCGCGCGACCGAGCTGGCAGCGGCGAACGCGACCGCCGCCGACAAGGCGCGGCTGCGCGACATGCTCGCCGAATGCGAACGGTTGGCGGCAATCCCCGACCGCAGCACACGAGAGAAATTTGAGGAGCTGCAGGTCGGCATCGATCTGCACCGGGTGATCGCCGAGATCAGCGGCAACGAGATGCTGCACGGCATGCTTTGCGGCATCCTCGACAAATGCCAGCAATATGTGTGGACCGAGCTTCTGTGGCTGGACGAGTGGAAGCTCACCCGCGAGGAGCATACGGGCATCGTCGACGCGATCTGCGCCGGTGATGTCGCTTTGGCCGGCGAGCGCGCTCGCGCGCATGTGCGCGGCTCGCGCGAGAACATCCTGCGCCTGCTGCAGGCCAAGTCCGATTATCAGGGCTTTTTCGCCAAGGCTTCGTGAGGCCGGCGATCAGTTCGAGAGCACAGGGCAGTTGGCGCCACGCCGCAGGCTGATGTGCGCTACGTCGCCGATGCTGAATCGAAAACCGTCGGCGCGGCGTGGGGCATCGATGACGATTGCAGTCCCCTGCCCCAGTTCGACGTGAAGGCGCAGCGTGCGACCGTGGAAGACGATGCCACTCACCCGCGCCGGCGCGGTGCCTTCGGCGGCCTCGGTGGCCGCCTCAAGATCCTCCGGACGAACGCCGATGGTTCGTGCGTCGCCGACAGCCGGTGTCTCGCCGGTTTCCGGTATGGCCTCCAGCGGCAGCTCGCCGGCGGTAAAGCGCAGCCGCTCGCCGTCGCGCCCGACAAAGCGTGACTGCAGGAGATTCATGGTGCCGATGAACGAGGCGACGAACCGCGTCGCCGGACGGTCGTAAAGCGTCGCGGGCGGCGCGATCTGCTCGATGCGGCCCTTGTTCATGACGACGATGCGGTCGGAAATCGACAGCGCCTCGGTCTGGTCGTGCGTGACCATGACGAAGGTGGTGCCGAGCCGGGACTGAAGCCGCTTGAGCTCGACCTGCATCTGCTCGCGCAGATGCGCGTCGAGGGCCGACAGCGGCTCGTCGAGCAGGAGCACACGCGGCTCGCAGACGATGGCGCGGGCAAGCGCGACGCGCTGGCGCTGACCGCCCGACAGTTCGGAGATGCGGGCGCGCAGCTTGTCGGCTAGGCCGACCATGTCAAGCGCCTGACCGACGCGCTTGGCCTGCTCGGTACCGGACAGTTTGCGCAGCGAGAGGCCGAAGCCGACGTTCGCCGCGACGTCCATATGCGGGAACAGCGCATAGTCCTGAAAGACGGTGTTGACCGGACGGTCGAAGGGCCTCAGACCGGTGATGTCACCGCCTTCGAGCAGCACGTTGCCGCTGGTCGGGCTCTCGAAGCCGGCGATGACGCGCAGGCTCGTCGTCTTGCCGCAGCCTGAGGGGCCGAGCAGGGTCAGGAACTCGCCCGCCGCAATGTCGAGATCGACCGCATCGAGCCCGACCACGCCGCCCGGGAAGACCTTCGAGACGTTCTCTAGACGAACGAGCGCGTCAGGCGCCATCGCGCACCTCGGAGGGTTTTGTCGTGTTGACCCACAGGATCTGGCAGCGCTCGGCGCCCGGATTGCGGAAGGCATGCAGCAGCGTGCTCTTGAAGCCAAAGCTGTCGCCGGCCTTCAGCACATAGGCCGTGGCGTCAACCACCAGCTCGACCTCGCCCGTCATCACGAAGCCGAATTCGTGGCCGGCATGGGCATAAGCCTCGGCGGTGCCGCCGCCGGCCTCGACCGTCACCAGCATTCCGGTGAGTGTGGCGGCGGGCGGCGACAGCAGCGCCTTGGCGATGCCCTCGGACTTGACCGGGATTGCGCGCCGCTTGTCGGCGCGCACGCAGTAGAGGTCGTTGACCGCTTCATCGCCGTCGGCGATCAGGGCCGAGGGCTCGATGTCGAGGGCGGCGGCCAGCGGCCAGATCACCTTGACGCGCAGCGAGGACATGCCGCGCTCGATCTGGCTGAGCGCGCCGATCGATATGCCGGCCTTGGCTGCGAGCTCGGCCAGCGACAGCTTGCGCTCGAGCCTTAGCGCCCGCACGCGCCGGCCGACACGGACGTCGGCATCGTCCTTCGGTTTTGCCTCGTCAACAATGTCCATCAAATAGTCCTTGTTGTCTTTCCACCGGTGCGGCGCAGCGCCGCCAGGCTCCCCCTTCTCCCCTTGTGGGAGAAGGTGTCGCCGAACGCGACGGATGAGGGGTGTTCCAGCGAAGTAAGACGTCGGCGTTCCCTGGATCACCCCTCATCCGCCTCGGCGCTGCGCGCCGATCCACCTTCTCCCACAAGGGGAGAAGGCAAGTGCGCTCAGCCGCCGGCTTTCACCTTCTCGAACATCTTGGCGACGTCGTCGTTCTGCTTCATCGGTCCGGTGAAGATCGTGCTCTTCAGCATCACGTCGGGATCCGCCGGCAGCTGCAGCTTGTCCAGCTCGTCTTTCGACACGCCGGCGAAGGCGGTCGAAAGCGAGCTGCCATAGCCGTAGGACTGGATGAGGTACTTGCCCGAATCGGCGTCGAGCCGGCTGTTGATGAAGTCATAGGCGAGATCGACGTTCTTGGCGTCCTTCAGCATGACGAAGCCGCAGGCCCAGGTGAGCATGCCTTCCTTCGGCTTCATGAACTCGACCGGCACGCCCTGCTTCTTCAGCGATGTGGCCGACGCGTTCCAGGTCATGGCGGCGACCAACTGGCCGCTGGCCAGCGCCTGCTCGACCGAGGTCATGTCGGTGGTGTAGCTCGACAGCAGTGGCCGCTGCTCGCGCAGTTTCGCCGCGACTTTTTCCATCTGCTCCGGCGTCATGTCGAAGGGGTTCACGCCAGCCAGAAGTGCCGCGACGATCGGCGTGTCGTGCACGGCGTCGATGGTCGCCATGCGGCCGGCATATTGCTTGTCCCACAGAAGGTTCCAGCTCGCCTCGGGGTTCTTCACCAGATCGGTCCGGTAGAGGATCGAGGTGTTGCCCCAGTCCCACGGCACCATCCAGACCTTGCCGTCGCCTGCCTGCAAGTCGGGCAGGTTCTTGAACACCGGGAAGATCGAATCCCAGTTCTTGATGCGCTTGGTGTCGATCGGCTGCAGCAGGCCTTCCTTGTTCCAGCGCGCCACCTTGTCGTAGCAGGGATGGGCGATATCGGGCCGGAAGCCGGCCTTGACCTTGGTGAAGGCATCGTCGTCGTCGCCGAAGATCGTCGCCTCGACGCCGTCCGGATGCGCGGTAAGGAAGCTCTTGTTGAAGTCGGGCAGCTCGTAGCCCGACCAGGTGAAATATTGCAGCTTGTCGGCGGCCAAAGCGACGGTCGACGACAGCGCCAGGGCGAGTGCGGCTAGACCCGCGCGGGCCTTGTATCCCGTGATCGATTTCAGGTGGACTGTCATTTTCGTTCTCCTCTTCTTTGTTGTGGTTCAGGCTGGATTGCGGCGCGCGGCGCCGAGGCCGCGATGGCGCAGGATCTCGGCGAGGGTGGCGATGACGAAGGACACGGCCAGGATTACCGTTCCGAGCGCCATCACCGTGGGCAGCGAACGCGGGAAGCGCAGTTGGCTCCAAATGTAGAGCGGCAGCGTCGGCTCGGTGCCGGCGAGGAAGAAGACGACGATGAACTCGTCGAAGGAGGTCAGGAAGGCAAGCATGAAGGCCGACAGCACCGCCGGCAGGCTGAGCGGAAGCATGACGCGCCGGAACGTTGTCCAGTCCGACGCCCCAAGGTCGAGCGCCGCCTCGCGAATGGTCTTTGGGATCGCGGCGAATCGACTGCGCATCACCACCACCGTCGTCGGCAGCGCCACCAGGATATGGCCGAGCACGATTGCAACGCGCGACGGGCCGAGGCCAATGAGATTGACCAGGATCAAGAGCGAGATGCCGACGATGACGCCGGGGATCAGGATCGGCAGCCGGGCTATGGCACTGATCGTAGCCGCGAGCGGCGAGCGGCCGTAAAGGTCCATATAGGAAACGGTGATGCCGCAAAGCGTTGCCCCCGAGGCAGCAACGACACCGATGACGAGACTGTTGGCCAAAGCGCCGGACAGCGCCGGATTGCCGTAGAGGGTCTCGTACCAACCGAGCGTGAAGCCCTGCAGCGGAAACGCCGCCTGGATGGAATCGTTGAAGGAAAACAGCGGGATCAAAAGGATAGGCAGATAGAGGAAGACGAGATAGGCAAGCACATAGAGGCCGAGCCAGCGACCGCCCGCATTTGCCTCTTTGCGCGCCGCGCTCATGTGCGGCTGCCAAACCGGCGGTCGGCGCCGCGCGCGACCAGGACCACGCACAGGATGACCAGCATGACGCAGACCGACAGGGCCGCGCCGAACGGCCAGTCATTGGCCTTGCCGAATTGCGACTGGATCAGCGTGCCGATCATGGTGCTGGCCGGGCCGCCGACCATAGCCGGCGTGACATAGTCGCCGACGGTCGGCACGAAGACGACGAGAGCCGCCGCCAGCACGCCCGGCATCGAATTGGGCAGCACGACGCGGCGGAACGACGTGAACGGGCGCGCGCCGAGATCGGAGGCGGCTTCGAGCAGCGATTTCGGGATGGTATCCAGCGCCACGTAGATGGGCAGGATGGCGAAAGGCGCGTAGGCGTGCGCAAGCGTCACCACCACCGCCGCCGGCGTGTTGAGGAAGGCGAGCGTCGGCTCCGACCAGAGGCCGCTTTCGATGAAAGCCGAGTTCAGGACGCCGTTATAGGCAAGCACGATCTTCCAGGCAAAGACGCGCAAAAGGTAGCTGGTCCAGAACGGCAGCGTGACCAGGAAGAGCAGCAGGTTGCGCCGACGGCCGGCATGGAAGGCGAGGTAGTAGGCGACCGGATATGCAGTAGCGACGGTGGCGAGCGTCACCAGGCCGGCGATGACCAGCGAGCGCAGCGTCACCGTCCAGTAGAGCGGATCGGTGGCCACAGTTACGAAGTTTGCCGCCGTCAAGCCGGCGCCGAGCAGCGAGCCGTCATTGCTCCTGAAGGCAAGGAAGAGCACAAGGCCGAGGGCAAAGAGGATGAGGAAGAAGGTGACCAGCCCGCCGGGCAACAGCATGGCAAAGCGGAAGACCGGCGAGATGCGGGTTTCCGGCGATGGCCGCGCTGCAACGATGGTGGACATCTGCTAGCTGCCCATCGGATTTTGAAATCCGCCAATGATTTTTCATATTCCTGAAACTGTCAAGCTAAATCGGTGATGCGCTGCACGCGTTCAACTCAGCGCTCGAAGGCATCCAGCATCCGATACCAGGCGATGGTGGCGGCAACGCCGACCTGGCGGAAGGCGTGGAGCGGGATCGGCCGGATCGGCGACAGCGGGAAAGGCAATTGACTGACATCGCCGGTCGCGAGGTACCCCGCCATGCGCTTGCCCAGCGCGCTCATCAGTCCGACGCCCCTGCCCTGGCAACCGACCACGGCGAGCAGGCCCTTCTCCGGCTCATGCAGGTGCGGAAGATGATCCGGGGTCATCGCCACACGGCCGAACCAGCGCTTTTCGACGGCGATGCCGGCAAGCGCCGGATAGAGGCGCAGCAGCGCGCGTTCGCAATGCGCCCAGTCGGCCGCGCTTGAAGGCAGGGCCATGCGGCCGCGTCCACCCAACACCATCCGGCCATCAGGGCCCTTGCGGTAATAGACCAAGATGCGGCGGGAATCGGAAACGGCTTGCCCCCCGGGCAGGATGCTTGCCGCAAGCTCGGCCGGCAGCGGCGCCGTGGCGATCTGGAAGGAATGCAGAGGCACAATCGTCCGGGCAAGCCCGGGGAGCAGGCCGTCCGTATAGGCGTTGGTGGCGAGCACGACCGCCTTCGCGCGCAGTTCGGCGCCGCCTTGCGTGGAGACCCGCCAGACGCGCGCTTCCTTGGTGAGCCTCACCACCCGCTGCTGTTCGGCGATCCCGACGCCGACGTCCGATGCGAGGCGGGCAAGCTCGAGCGTGTAGGACAGCGGATCGATGACGCCGGCGCGGCGGTCGAGCCAGCCGCCAAGATAGCCCTTGGCGCCGGTCATCGCGGCGATCTCGGCCCGGTCGAGCAGCTTGACGTCGGCGCCGCGCGCCCGCCATTGCCGATCCCGGTTCGCCGCCGCCTTCAGCGCTGTCTCGGTGTGCGCGGCCTGGATCCAGCCCTTCCGCGTGAACGGCACCGCAAGCTTCTCGTCACGGATCACATCGAACACCGCGTCGGCCGTGGAGGCGGCGAAGTCGACCAGGGCCTCGCCGCGCTCCTTGCCAAAGTGCTCGATCAGCCATTCGGGATCATATTTGAGGCCGGGAATGACCTGGCCGCCGTTCAAGCCCGACGCGCCCTGCCCGATCGCGCCGGCATCCAGCACCTGGACGGAAAGACCGGCGCGGGCCGCGTGCAAGGCGGTCGACAGACCCATGATGCCGCCGCCGACGATCACCGCGTCGAGCGTGCCGTCGCTCGACAGCTCGGACTGGAACGCCGGAGCTGTTGGGGGCTTTTGCCAGATCGGATCGGAAAAGGCTGCGGGCAATTGGTCACCTGAGGCGCTGGAGGCTCGTGAAAATCCTATTGCTGATTTCATGAGCTTGAAAGGGGACCCGATGGGCCAGTCGGCGCTTGGCTATGTGACAGCATGCCATTGGCTCATAACCTCGCCATCGATGGGATAGACGTTTGCCTTAAATCCGGGGAAAGTGCCGCGCGACAATCGAGAGGACAGAAGACCATGACCGATTTAACCCGCCTCCCTGGCGACGGCCTTTTCGTCGGCCGCGCCAGGATCAGCGAAGCCTCCCATCCGCTGGTGGTCACGGTGCGCGCAGGCGAGGTCATCGACATCACGTCGAGCGCGGCGCCTACCGTGCGCGACCTCTGCGAGCTGAAGGACCCGGCCGCCTACGTGCGCTCGGCCCGCGGCGAGGCAATCGGCGCGCTGGAAGACATCGCAACCAACAGCTTCGAATCTCCCCGCGACGCCAAGAAGCCGATCCTGCTCTCCCCCGTCGACCTGCAGGCGGTGAAGGCTTCCGGCGTCACCTTCGTCGTCAGCCTGCTCGAGCGCGTCATCGAGGAGCAGGCGCGCGGCTCGGCGGAAAAGGCCGACGCCATCCGCGACGACATCGCCGGGCTGATCGGCCATGATCTCTCCAAGCTCAAGCCAGGCTCGCCGGAAGCGATGGAGATCAAGGCCAAGCTGATTTCGCGCGGGGCCTGGTCGCAATATCTGGAAGTGGGCATCGGCCCCGATGCCGAGATCTTCACCAAATGCCAGCCGATGGCCTCCGTCGGCTTCGGCGCCGATGTCGGGCTGCATCCGGTCTCCACCTGGAACAATCCGGAGCCGGAGATCGCCATGATCGCCGACAGCTTAGGCCGCATCGTCGGCGCCACGCTCGGCAACGATGTCAATCTGCGCGATGTCGAAGGACGCTCGGCGCTGCTGCTCGGCAAGGCCAAGGACAACAATGCTTCCGCCTCGCTTGGACCTTTCATCCGGCTCTTCGACGAGACCTTTTCCATCGCCGACGTGAAGCGCGCCACGGTGCGGCTCAGCGTCGAGGGCGAGGACGGATTTTCGCTGGAGGGCGCAAGCTCGATGGCCGAGATCAGCCGCTCGCCGGAAGAGCTGGTCAAAGCCGCGATGGGACCGCATCACCAGTACCCGGACGGGCTGGCGCTCTATCTCGGCACCATGTTCGTGCCGTCGAAGGATCGCGGCGAAAAGGGCAAGGGCTTCACCCACAAGGTCGGCGACATCGTCACCATCTCGTCGGAAAAGTTGGGCGCGCTGACCAACCGGGTGCGCCTGTCGCCCGACTGCCCGCCCTGGACCTACGGCGCCAGCCACCTGATGCGCGATCTCGCCAGAGCCGGTCTGATCTAGCAGCGGATCACAACGGCATACGCTTGCTCATCACTGGAGGCTGATGAGCGCAGCGGCGTTTGCCGGGAAAATATCACGGTAACTGATGCAATCTGATGGGATTGCTGATGGCGTGCGGAGCTGTGCCAACATCCATTGACGATCGAGGCTTGCCAGCGGCCGAAAAAGGGAATGCTCTAGAGGCGTCCGGTCGGCGCGGGCAGGAAGATGCGACACTTGAGGACCGCATCGCGCCTGATGTGGAGGTGGTTTTCAACATGGGAGGAAATCGATGCTTTCGAGGCTGAGACTGTTCGTGCTTGGCTTGATCGCGGCAATCGCCATTCCGGCGATGGCCGAGGCCAAGACCTTCTACTGGATTTCGCATGGCGGGCCGGCCGATCCGGTCTGGACCTACTTCCTGGCCGGTGCCAAGCAATGGGCGACCGACACCGGCAACAAGGTGAACACCTCGTTCCACAATGGCGACGTTGCCTCGCAGCAGGAGGCTGTTCGCGCCGCCATCTCGGCCAAGGCCGACGGCATCGTCACCACCAGCCCCGATCCGGGCAGCCTCGTCGAGATCGTCAAGGAGGCCCGCGCGGCCAACATTCCGATCATCAACTTCAACACGCCCGACCCGAAGGCCAACTTCAACGCCTATGTCGGCGGCGACAACGTCACCTTCGGCAAGCACTGGGCGCAGTATCTGGTCGACAAGGGCCTGGTGAAGAAGGGCGACTTCGTATGGATGCCGGTGGAGGTGCCCGGCGCCACCTATGGCGTGCAGGAAGAGGAAGGCATCAAGAGCGTGTTCGAGCCGCTCGGCATCACCTATGAGGTGACCGAGGCGACGCTCGACCAGGCCGAAGTGATCAACCGCATGGTCGACTATCTCACCGCCCACAAGGGCAAGGTGAAGGCGATCATCGGCCTCGGCGACCTCGTCACAGGCTCGGTCAAGCGCGTCTTCGACCAAGTCGGCGTCAAGCCGGGCGAGATCCCCGTTGTCGGCTGGGGCAACTCGCTCGACACCACCCAGGAAGTGCTGAACGGCTATGTCAACGCCGCGCAGTGGCAGGACCCGCAGGCGACCAGCTACATCGCACTTTCGATGGCGGCGATGGCGTCTGCCGGCATTCCTCCGGGCTTCAACGTCATCACCGGCGCGCTCTATGAAAAGGATACTGCCGGCGTTTATGACAAGATCCTGTCCGGCAAGTAATTGCTGACATTAACGGTCGCGGCTTTCGGGCCGCGATCGCTTCCTGGACCGTCGAGTCCTGACTGATCGCAGCGGGCTCGCCAATCATTCACATCGCGGGCCCAATGGAAAACCGTTCCTTCATCCAAAGTTTCATCGCGCGGCCGGAATTCGGGCCGTTGGTGCTGCTGATCGTCGAACTCGTCATCTTCTGGGGCATCAATCCGGATTTCCTGTCGCCGCAGAACATCTCGAACATCCTCGCCTTCACCGTCGAGCTTGGGCTGATCGCGCTGGCGATGACCTTGCTGATGACGTCGGGCGAATTCGACCTGTCGGTCGGCTCGTTGTTCGGCTTCTCGCCGGTGCTGATGTGGACGCTGTTCAACGGCGGGGTCACCTCGCTGGAGATGGGCTTAGCCATCGCGCTGGTGGTCGCGGCCTTGATCGGGCTTGTCAATGGCTGGTTCGTCACGCAGCTCAAGATCCCGTCCTTCCTGGTCACGCTCGGGATGCTGCTCGTCGTGCGCGGCACCGCGCTTTTCGTCACCGACGGCTTTCCGCAGCGCACCTGGAGCGCCGAAGGCAGCTGGCTTGCGGACATCCTGGTCGGCGACTTCTACATCGGCCCGTTCCGCATCTATGCCTCGCTGTTTTGGTTCATCGGCGCCGCGATCGCGCTCGGTTACGTGCTGACGCAAAGCCGCACCGGCAACTGGATCCAGGCGGCCGGCGGCAATCCCAACGCGGCGCGCGCCCGCGGCGTCAATGTCAGCCGGGTCAAGATCGGCCTGTTCATCCTGTCGGCGGTGATGGCCTCGCTCGCCGGCGTGATCTCGTCGCTGCGCACCTCGGCCGCCAATCCGAACAGCGGCACCGGCTACGAGCTCGAGGTCATCGCCATGGTGGTCATCGGCGGCACGGCGCTGACCGGCGGCCGCGGCACCATTATCGGCACGGTGCTCGGCATCCTGATCCTGCGCGTCATGCGCAACGGCATCGTGCTGATCGGCGTTCCGGGACTTGCCTACAACATCTTCATTGGCGCGATCATCCTCGGGATGATGGCGCTGCACTCATGGCTCGAACGCCGGCACCAGGCAGGGACTTGAAGACGATGGCCGAGCCTCTGATCCGCATGACGAACATCCGCAAGTCCTATGGGCGCGTACAGGCGCTGGTGGACGCCAGCTTCCACGTCAACGAAAAGGAGATCGTCGGCCTGCTCGGCGACAACGGCGCCGGCAAATCGACGCTGATCAAGGTGCTGTCGGGCGCGGTGCCGCTGACCAGCGGCGACATTTTCGTGCGCGGCAAGAAGGTGAATTTCCGCAGCACCAGCGACGCGATCGCTGAAGGCATCGAGACGATCTATCAGGACTCCGCGCTTGTCACGCAGCTGTCGATCGCCCGCAACCTGTTCCTGGGGCGCGAGCCGATCAAACCGCCGCGTTTCCTCAACCGCATGGACCAGGAGGCGATGAACACGGTGGCACGCGACCTGCTCAAGCAGGTCGGCATCTCCAAAAACATCCCGCCGACGACGCCGATCGGCTCACTATCAGGCGGCGAGCGGCAAGCAGTGGCGATCGCGCGCGCCATGCATTTCGACAGCGACCTCATCATCCTCGACGAGCCGACCAACAATCTCGGCGTCGCCGAGACGCAAGGGGTGTTGAGCTTCGTGCGCGGCGCCCGCGATTCCGGCCACTCCTGCATCTTCATCGCCCACAACATCCACCACGTGTTCCAGGTCGTCGACCGCATCGTGGTGATGCGCCGCGGCAAGGTGGTGGCCGATGATATCGATCCGAAGAAGACCACCGTAGCGGACGTCGAACGCGTCATCACCGGCATGTCGGACAAGGAGATCCGCGATGCGATTTCCGACGGCCCGCAGCCGCATGGCTGATTTGGCCTGACCTTGATTTTTAACTGGGGCTCGATCCTATCCCATGACCGGACCCATGAAAGCGACCGTAGCCGACATCGCCAGAAGCTGCGCCCTGTCGACCGCGACGGTCGACCGAGTGCTCAACAACAGGCCGGGCGCAAGCGCGGCCAACCGGCAGCGCGTCTTGGAGGCGGCAAAGCAGCTCGGCTATCTGCCGACGCTCGATCAAGTCGTGCTGCCGTCGAAGCCGGCGCATCTCGAATTCTTCCTGCCGATCGGCAGCAACGCCTTCATGGCCGACCTTGCCCATCATATCGAGGACTTTGCAGGGCGCCTGCCGCTGGTCGCCTCCTGCCGCATCCACAACCTCGCCGGCATATCGCCGGGCGCGCTGCAAGGCGCGATCGAGAACCTCTCGCTCAAGGCCAATGGCGTCGGCGTCATCGCCGTCGACCATCCACGCACGCGCAACATTTTGCGCGAGCTGGTCGAGGCCGGCATCCGGCTGGTCACGCTGGTTTCCGATGTGCCGGCGGCCCCTCGCTCGGCGTATGTCGGCATCGACAACCGGGTTGCCGGACGCACGGCGGCGCTGCTGATGGGCCGCTTCCTTGGCGGCCGGATCGGGCACCTCGCGATGGTCGTTGGCTCGCGCTCCTACCGCGGCCACGAGGAGCGCGAGATGGGTTTCCGCTCGGTGCTCGCAGAAGAGTTCCCCAATCTCACCGTCTCCAGCGCCGTCGAGATCAACGACGAGCCCGACGCCAGCTACAGCGCGACCATGAAGGCCTTGCACAACGAACCGGAACTGCTCGGCATCTACTGCGTCGGCGCCGGACGCTCCGGCGTGGCCAAGGCGTTGCTCGAGGCCAAGCCGCGCAGAAAGCCCGTCTTCATCTGCCATGACCTGACCAGGGAAACGCGCCGCTACCTCGTCGACGATCTCGCCGACGTGGTCATCGACCAGAACGCCCGGCTGATTGCCGAGCAAGCAGTGATCCGCCTGCTCGGCTCGATCGCCTCGTCGGCGCCGTACCTGACCAAGAAATTCATCGAGCCCCGGCTGATCATGAAGGAAAACGTGCCGGTGCAGTAGGCGCGAATGGCATCATGCCGTCGCCTCACTGATTTGTCAGACGATTGATCCGGCAAATCTGCACACCAGCTATGCACGTTTCGCAGTTGCCGAATGGTTGGGCAAATCGTAATCATTGCGGCGTCGGATGTCTTCCTCCTCCCAGACACCGGCGCTGAATGCGGTGCTCCTCCTCCCGCGCCGTATTCGAAATCGAAGCCCGCTGCCTCCTCCTCCCGGCAGCGGGCTTTTTCTTTGCCTGCACTTAGGCGGAGCGCCCCTCACCCGGATATTGCCGAGTCGAATTGCCTTGCAATTCGAGCAATCCGAACTCTCCTGGGGAGAGAGGAGACGGGTCAGCGCCGGCGCTAGCCTGGCCGCGAAGCGGCCGCATCAGGGGAAGCCGCCTTCAGCGTGCCCGGAACGAGGCGATCAGGCTCTCGGCCATGCGCACGAACTGCGCGCTCGGGCCCTCGGCGCCAACGCTCTGCATCGAGACGCGCGCGCCTTCGAGCAACAGCGACAGCGTATCGGCGAGCAACTCGGCCTGGCCGATGCCGGCATCGCGGCAGAGCGCAACCAGCTTCTCGCGCTGGGCTTCCTTCAGTTCCTTGATGACGCGCCGTGCCGGGTGATTGGTCTCGGTGAGCTCGACGGCGGCATTGGCCATGTCGCAGCCGCGACTGTCGGCGCTGAGCAGCTCTGAAGCCTTGCGGACCCAGGCATGCAACTGCGCGAGCTTGTCGCCGGGATGCTCGGCCTCGAACTCGTCCCATATCCTTGAAGCCTTCGCCGCCGTGGCGCGCAGGCATTCGATGATCAGATCGTCCTTGGATTCGAAGTGACGATAGAGCGTCATCTTGTTGGTGCCGGCAGCCTCCGTGATGGCGTCGACGCCGACGCCCTTGATCCCGTGCTTGTGGAACATGTCCTGCGCCGTTTCCAGGATGCGATCCCGGGGGCGGGAACGTTCCGCAACGCCGTCAGGCATCATGCTCTCCTTTCGTCGTTTCCAAAAAAACCAAGGTCACCTCTTGACTAGGGTGTTACCGGTCTGTAACTTTCAGATGTTACTTACTGGTAACACCTATATCACTCCCCGTCAAACGACAAGGCCCACCGATAGCCCTGCCAGAGTGAGATAGGACAGAAAACCTGCCTGTCATGCGGCTTCGGCCGGTGAAAACGAGAAAAAAGCGGTCCGTGATCATCCGATGCGGGCCGCAGCAAGGAGCCGCTCCTATGCAAAAGCGCAAAGACCTGACGATCGACGAAGCCATCCGGGATCCGATGATCCGGCTGGTGATGAAGGCTGATGGGGTCGATCCCAACGCCTTCGAACGGATGCTGCGCTCGCGCGCCGCGGAACAGGCGCCGGACGATGTCCTGCCATCCTTTTTGGAGGATTCCGGCTCCGTCCGGGCCCGGCGCCTGCGCCATTTTGCAAAACCGTTCGGCGAGGCATCCGCGTCATGGTGAACTTCTTCATCCACCGCCCGATCTTCGCATCGGCGATCGCCATCATCATGGTGCTCGCCGGTGCGATCGCCTATTTCCTGCTGCCGGTCTCGCAGTTCCCTGACATCACGCCCCCGCAGGTCGTGGTCAGCGCCCATTATCCAGGCGCCAGCGCGCAGGTGGTGGCCGATACGGTCACCACGCCGCTGGAGCAGCAGATCAACGGCGTGCAAGGCATGACCTATATGTCGTCGACGAGCTCGAATGACGGCTCCTCGACCATCACCATCACATTCGACGTCGGCTATCCGCTGAGCACCGCGGCCGTCGACGTCCAGAACCGCGTCTCGCAGGCCGCATCCTCCCTGCCGGCCATCGTCAACCAGGGCGGCGTCACGATCAAGAAGCAGAACCCGAACTTCGTTCTGATCGTCGACCTCACCTCGCCCGACGGCTCGGTCGATCCGGTGGCGCTGAGCAACCTCGCCTATCTCCAGGTCGTCGATCCGCTGAAGCGGCTGCCTGGCGTCGGCGACGTGCAGATCTTCGGTGAACGGCGCTATTCGATGCGCGTCTGGCTCGATCCGGACAAACTGGCCAATCTCGGCATCACCGCCGTCGATGTGCAGAACGCCATTTCCGAGCAGAACGTGCAGGTGGCGGCGGGCAAGATCGGCCAATCGCCGGCGCCGGCCGGCACCGCCTTCGAGATGCAGGTCAATGCGGTCGGCCGTTTGAGCGACCCGAAGGAATTCGGCGACATCGTCGTGCGCGCCAACTCGCAGAACGGCTCGCTCGTGCGTCTGCGCGACGTCGCCCGCATCGAGCTCGGCGCGCTGCAATATTCGTCATCGGCCTTCTTCGGCAAGGACCCGACCGTGGTGCTCGCCGTCTACCAGATGCCCGGCTCCAACGCGCTTGACCTGCAGCAGCGGGTCAAGGACAAGATGCAGGAATTGTCGGCGCGCTTCCCGAAGGGCGTCCACTACGCCATGCACTACGATACGACGCGCTTCGTCTCGGCCTCGATGCATGACGTGCTGATCACGCTCGGCGAAGCGCTGGTGCTGGTGGTGGCTGTCGTCTTTATCTTCCTGCAGAGCTGGCGCACCACCATCATCCCGACCATCGCCATCCCGGTGTCGTTGATCGCGACGCTGGCGGTGATGTACATGCTGGGCTTCTCGCTCAATATGCTCTCGCTGCTCGGCATGGTGCTGGCGATCGGCCTTGTCGTCGACGACGCCATCGTCGTGGTCGAGAACGTCGAGCGACAGCTGGAGGCCGGCCTCAAGCCGCTCGCCGCGACGCGCGCGGCGATGGCCGAAGTGACTGGCCCAATCATCGCCACCACCGCGGTGCTGATGGCGGTGTTCATCCCGGTCGCCTTCATTCCCGGCGTTTCGGGACGGCTCTACAACCAGTTCGCGCTTACCGTTGCGATCTCGGTCGGCATCTCCGCCTTCAACTCGCTGACGCTGAGCCCGGCGCTGAGCGCCGCGTTCCTGCGCCATCGCGGCGAAACGCAGTTCGTGCTGTTCCGCTGGTTCAATGCCGGCTTCGACTGGCTGTCGCATGCCTACGCGCATGGCGTGCGCATTCTGATCCGGCTGCGCTGGGCCATGCTCGGCCTGTTCGCGGCGGGCTTGGTCGCCACCTATTTCGTCTGGCAGAAGCTGCCCTCGACCTTCCTTCCGGTGGAGGACCAGGGTTATTTCTTCGTCGTCATCCAGTTGCCGGACGGCGCTTCGCTGGAGCGCACCGACGCGGTGGCGCAGAAGGCGCGCGACATCCTGCAGAACACGCCCGGCGTCGACATCGTCGGCTCGATCAGCGGCCTGAACTTCCTCACCAGCGCCGCGCAATCGAACTCGGCGGTGGAGTTCGCCATCCTGAAGCCGTGGGACGAACGCGGGCCCGACCAGAACGCATCGAAGCTGGTCGCCGAGGTGCGCAACAAGTTGCTGCAGATACCGGAGGCGTTTGCGCTCTCATTCGATCCACCCTCGATCCCGGGCCTCGGCACGACCGGCGGCTTCGAATTCCAGGTGGAAGACCTTTCGGGCCGCGGCAGCGCCGCGCTCAACGAGGTCACGCAGGCGCTGATCGCGGAAGCACGCAAGCAGCCGGAGCTCAATCCGCAGCAGCTGTTCTCGTCCTTCTCGACCTCGACGCCGCAGTTCAACTACGACCTCGACCGCAGCAAGGCGAAGCTGCTCGGCCTCAACCTGCCCGACGTGTTCAACACGCTGCAGATCTATCTCGGCTCCCTCTACGTCAACGACTTCAACCTTTTCGGCCGCACGTTCCGGGTGACGATCCAGGCCGACAAGGACGCGCGCGGAAACGCGAACGACATCTCGCGCCTCTACGTTCGCAATGCGTCCGGCGGGATGGTGCCGCTGAGCACACTGGGCAAGCTGGTGCCGATCGTCGGTCCCGAGACCGTGCCGCATTACAACAACAATGCATCCGCCCTCATCAACGGCGGCGCGGCGCCAGGCTTCTCGTCCGGACAAGCGGTCGCGGCGATGGAGCGGGCGGCGGCAAACGTGCTGCCGCGGGACTTCGGCTATGAATGGACCGGCATCACCTATCAGGAGCTCCAGGCCGGATCGATCGCCTCGATCGTGTTCGGCCTGGCGATCGTGTTCGTCTTCCTGATCCTGGCGGCGCAGTATGAAAGCTGGGCGATGCCCTTCATGGTGCTGCTCGCCGTGCCGCTCGCCTTGTTCGGCGCCTTCGTCGTGCTCTTGCTGCGCGGCATGCAGATCGACGTCTACTCGCAGATCGGTTTCGTCATGCTGATCGGCCTGGCGGCGAAGAACGCGATCCTGATCGTCGAGTTCGCCCGACGGCGCCGCGAGGAAGGCCTGACCATCGTCGAGGCGGCGATGGAAGCCGCGCGGCTGAGGCTGCGGCCGATCCTGATGACGGCCTTCGCCTTCATCCTCGGCGTGCTGCCGCTGATGTTCGCGACCGGCGCGGGCGCCGCCAGCCGGCAGTCGATCGGCACCACCGTCTTCGGCGGCATGGTGGCGGCGACGATCCTGTCGCTGGTCTTCGTGCCGGTCTTCTACGCGGTGATCGAGAAGCTGCGCGAGCGCGGCGGCGAGAGCGAACCTGCCGCGGGGCCTCAACATGCCCCGCACCAACAAGAGATTGAACCGACCGCCGAGCCCGTCCGGCTCGCCCAGGCGGCCGAATAGGATTGGAGACCAACATGCGTAAATGGAAAATCGCTTTGGGAACGGCGGTCGCGCTGGGCGCAATCTCGGTGGCAAGCGTGCACCTGCTCGACATGGGCAATCTCAGCCTCAGCGCCAGCACTGCGGGCGCGGCACCTGCGCCCAAGGCGTTCGTCATGCCGGTCCCGGTGGTCAACGTCGTCAAGAAGACGCTGCCGATCTATCTCGACTACGCCGCGCGCGTCGAGCCGATCCGCAACATCACCCTGCAGGCGCGCGTGCCGGGCTATCTGCAGGAGCAGACGGCGCAGGACGGCAGCGACGTCAGGCAGGGCGACCTGCTTTACCGGATCGCGCCCGAGGACTACCAGGCAGCGCTCGACCAGGCGAAGGCGCAGGTGCAGCGCGACGCGGCAGCGCTCGAATACGCGCGGTCCAACCTCGGCCGTGGCACCGACCTTGCCAAGGCCGGGTACCTCGCCAAGGACAGCTTCGACCAGCGCACCAGCAACTTGCGCACGGCCGAAGCCGCCCTTGCGGTCGACCAGGCGGCGGTGCGGACGGCCGAGCTCAATCTCGGCTATGCCGAGATCAAGGCACCGTTCTCCGGACGGATCGGCCGCAACCAAGCCTCGGTCGGCACCCTGGTGAGCGTCGCCGGCACGGTTCTCAACACGCTGGTGCAGCTCGACCCGATCTACGTCACCTTCAATCCGAGCGAGACCGACCTCGTCCAGATCGAGCAGGCGAAGGCCAACGGTCCGATTGCGGTCGACGTGCTGTTGCCCGGCGAGACCGAGCCCAGCCAGAAGGGCCAGCTCACCTTCATCGACAACACGATCGATCATTCGACCGGCACGATCACGGCGCGGGCGACGATCGGCAACGCCAAGTTCGCGCTGCTGCCCGGGCAGTATGTGCGCGTGCGGCTGCATGTGAAGGAGCAGCCCAATACGCTGATGGTGCCGCAGGTGGCGCTGGGTTCCAGCCAGCTCGGCAAATACCTGTACGTCCTCGGCAAAGACAACACTGTAGACCAGAAGCTGGTGTCGCTCGGCCCGACCGACGGCGATCTGATTTCCGTCACCTCAGGCATCTCCGAGACCGACCAGGTGATCACCGGCAATTTGCAGAAGATCGGACCCGGAATGCCGGTTTCTCCCTTGCCGCAAACGAAACCGGCCAGCTGATAATCCCATCAGTCCCGGTCCGACGGCGCCCTCGACACCCACATCGAGGGCGCCGTTTTGTTTGCGCGCCTGCAACCGGGAAAAAATCGATAGCCACCCTCTTGTTGGATTGTCGACAATCTGCTTGTCTTGCAGTCGGTTCATCCCGGAGTGGCCCACATGTCAAAGCTGGATTTCAGTCCGATCGCGGATACGACGCGCAGGGCCGAGATCGTCGCGCTGCTCAGGCGCGCCATTCTGACCGGCCAGCTGGAGCCTGGGCAGAAGCTCAACGAACTCCGCATTTCCGAGCAGATGCGGGTAAGCCGCGCGCCGCTGCGCGAGGCGATGCGCGAGCTGGTGCAGGAAGGCATCCTGACCAGCATTCCCTATGCCGGAACCTTCGTTGTCGACGTCGCCGCCAAGGACATCGTCGACGCCTATTCCCTCAACAAGGTGCTCGACGACTTTGCCATCCAGCTCGCCTGGCCGCAGCGCGACCAGCGCTTCTTCGACGAGCTCGACCGCCGCCACGAAGCGGTGAAGCAGGCGACGCGGGCGCTCGACACCACGCGCCAGATCGAGACGGCGCTGCAGCTGCACGGGCTGGTCTATGAGTGGGCCGACAATTCGGTGCTGCTCGAAACCTGGCAGCGGCTGACCAGCCGGCTGCAAATGTATTTCGCCCTGCACCAGCGTGCGCGGAACGAGCCGGTACCGGCCGAGGACCTGCACGAAACCTATGTGGCGCTGCTCAAGGGCACGGACATGCGCGCTGCCCAGCGCCATGCCCGCGAGCATATCGACAACGATTTCGAAGCGCTTCTTGCCTATGCGCGCAGCCTCGAAAAGCGCGCATCGAAGGGCGCCTGACAAACCCGCGGACAAACGGACACCAACGTGAAGATCAAGAGCATAAAAGCCTACCATGTCGTGCAGCCCTTCGTGGACGGACCCTACCGCATGTCCAAGGGCCGGGTCGCCGACTGTTTCGATGCGGTAATCGTCGCCATCACTTCCGACACAGGGGTGACCGGCTGGGGCGAGATGGCGCCGCTCGGCAATTTCTATTCTGCCGCGTTTCCGGCGGGAACGCGCGCGGGCGTGCCGGAGATCGCGCCGCATCTCATCGGCCATGACCCACGCGGGCTGGCCGGCATCGTCAGGTTGATGGACACGGTGTTCAAGGGCCATCCCTACGTCAAAGCCGCGCTTGATATGGCTTGCTGGGATCTCGCTGCTCGCGCGGCCGACGTGCCGTTGGTAGCGATGCTCGGCGGCCGCGAGAGCGAGACGGCGGAACTTTACCGGGTCGTGACCCACGGCACGGTCGACCAGATGGCGGCACTTGCCAAGCGCATCGTTGCCGAAGGCTACCATCGGCTGCAGGTCAAGGTCGGCGGCAATGTCGGTGACGACATCGAGCGCGTGAGCGCCGTCGCATCAGCCGTGCCGAAGGGCACGGTGATCTTCTGCGACGCCAATGCCGGCTGGACGCCCTACCAGGCGCGCCAGTTCGCCGATGCCACGCGCGGCATCGACTATACTTTCGAACAGCCCTGCACGACGATCGAGGAGAACATGTCGGTGCGCCGCATGCTCGACAAGCCGATGGTGCTCGACGAATCCGTCACCTCGCTGGGCGAGATGCTGGAAATCCATCGCCGTGGCGCCGCCGATGGGCTGACGCTGAAGATCTCGCGCCTCGGCGGCGTGACCCAGACGCGGCTGATCCGCGACGTCGCCGTCGATCTCGGTTTCATGATCACCGTCGAAGACACCGGCGGCGCGGAGATCGACACCGCCGCGATGGCGCATCTGTCGCTGTCGACGCCGGAAGAGCGCCGTCTGCATGCCATCGCCTTCCACGAATGGGTGACGGTGCGCACCGCCTCCAACAAGCCGCCGGTCGCGGGCAGCCGTATGGGCATTCCCGACGGCGCCGGGCTCGGCATCGACGTGGTGCCGGACCTGCTCGGCAAGCCGTTCTTCAAGATCGGCTGAGATGAAGATCGGGAGCAGCGCCGCAACGCCGATCGCGCTAGCAGGCTTTTCGCTGAGCTGAACTGGGAGATCGCCAAAAGGAAAGGAGACCGGCAAATATCGAATCGAGGCGGCCACGATTTCGATCGGGGCTGCACGCCCGAGCTAGGCATGCATCAAGAAAATCTGACTTTTCCGCTTCAAGGAGCGGATGGACCGGACCAAACTGCATGTTACAGTTCGTTCGACTGAATTCTTGACGATGGCCGGGACCGGAGAACTCCACGGAACGTCGTCAACCGGAATGCACTCGCCAACCACAAGAACTGGGGAAGGGTTTAGACCCATGAGCAAGAACTACCGCGTCCTCGATCTCATCCGGCGCAACCGCACGCCGCTTGAAAATCACCTCATCGACGGCCTCATCGACGGCCGCGTCAGCCGCCGCGATTTCGTGCGCCACGGCAGCCTGCTCGGCCTGTCGCTGCCGCTTCTCGGCCGCATCGGCATGGCCGCCGGCTTCGGCGCCGCGCCCTCGCTTGCCCGCGCCCAGGGCGCGCCGGGCGCCACCATCCGCGTCGGCAGCAGCGTGCCGGCCGCCGCGATCGACCCGGTCACCATCGCCGACGCCGGCGGCCTGCTCGTCATGCAGCAGGTCGCCGAATTCCTCTGCGTCGACGGCCCCGATCTGGTGCTCAAGCCGGCACTGGCCGAAAGCTGGAAGCCGAATGCCGATGGCTCGGTGTGGACGTTCACGCTGCGCAAGGGCGTCAAGTTCCACTCAGGCGGCGAGATGAAGGCCGAGGACGTGGTGGCCAGCATCGACCGGCTTGCCGATCCCGCCAACTCCTCCAACGCGCTGTCGGTGTTCAGCGGCATCCTCTCGAAGGGCGCCAGCAAGAAGGTCGACGAATACACGGTGGAATTCCATCTCGACGCGCCGAACGGCAACTTCCCCTATATGCTGTCGTCCGACAACTACAACGCCGTCATCATCCCGGCGAGCTACAAGGGCGATTACGAAAAGAGCTTCGACGGCACCGGGCCGTTCAAGCTGGAGAAGTACACGCCCAAAGTCGGCGCCTCCTTCGTTCGCAATGAGAACTACTGGGGCGAAAAGGCCCTGCCGGAGCGCACCGAATTCACCTTCTTCACCGATATCCAGCCTCAGATCCTGGCGCTGCAGGGCGGCCAGATCGACATCATCAATCAGATGCCGGTGCTGGCGGGCGTCGCCGTCCTCAACGATCCGAACGTGAACGTCATCAGCCTGAAATCGTCGGCGCATCAGCAACTGCATCTGCGCTGCGACGACGGTCCGATGAAGGACCCGCGGGTACGCCGCGCCATCGCGCTCAGCATCGATCGCAAGAAGTTGGTCGCCGGCCTGATGAAAGGGCGCGCCCAGGAGGGCAATGACAGCCCGTTCGCCGGGGTCTATCCGTCGACGGACACCAGCGTGCCGCAGCGCGAGCAGGACATCGCGCAGGCCAAGCAGCTGATGGAGGCGGCCGGCGCCGGCAAGGGGTTCAAAATAACGCTGACCACCGAGCGCTATCTGGAAATCCCCGAGTACGCGCAGCTGATCCAGAACTGGGTCAAGGAGATCGGCATCGAGCTCGAGCTCAACATCCTCGACCAGAGCGCCTATTACGGCGATGCGGTGTTCGGCAAATCGAACTGGCTGGATTCGGTGATGGGCATCACCGACTACGGCCACCGCGGCGTGCCGAACGTCTATCTCGCCGCGCCATTGAAGAGCGAGGGCACCTGGAATGCCGCGCATTTCAAGAACAAGGACTATGACCAGCTGGCGACCAGCTATATCGCGGCCCTCGACCTCGAGGCGCAGAAGGCTGTAGCCGGCAAGATCCAGAAGCTGCTGCTCGAGGAAACGCCGGTGATCTTCGGCTATTTCTACGACTACCTGACTGCGACGGCGAAAGGCGTGGCGGGCGTACAGCCCACCGCCATGTCACAGCTGTTCCTCGAAAAGGCTTCGAAAGCCTGACGCGAGGGAGCAAGCTTATCCCTGACATCCGGCTCTCGACGGAGAGCCGGCTCCAATAGGAGTATTCGCCATCCTCGGCTTCCTCATCCGGCGCCTGGCTCTGTCGCTCGTGACGCTGTTCCTGCTCAGCGTCATGGTGTTCCTGGGCGGCCAGGTGCTGCCCGGCAATGTCGGGCGCGCGATATTGGGGCCGTTTGCCGACCAGCGCGCCGTCGACGCGCTCAATCACTCGCTCGGCGTCGACCGGCCGCTGCTCGTCCAGTACGGAAGCTGGATCTGGAACTTCCTTCATGGCGACATGGGCACGTCCTACATTTTCCGCGCGCCGGTGGCGCCCTTCGTCATCGACGCTTTGGGCAATTCGATGAAGCTGGCGCTCGTCGCCTTCGTGCTGGTGGTGCCGATCGGCATCCTCGGCGGTGTCATCGCTGCGCTCAACCTCAACCGGCCGCTCGACCGCATCATCAGCCTCGGCGGACTGTCTGTGACGGTGCTGCCCGAGTTCGTCACCGGCATCATCCTGATCTTGATCTTCGGCGTCTGGCTGCGCTGGCTGCCGATCGCGGCGGCCTGGCCGAAGGGTGCCGGCGTCTTCACCCAGCTCTATTATCTCATCCTGCCGTCGCTGCCGCTGTTTCTGGTGCTGTTCGGCTATATCGCTCGCATGGCGCGGTCGGGGATGATCGAGGCGCTCGATTCCGACTATACGCGCACCGCGGTGCTTAAAGGTCTGCCGTGGCGCACGGTGATCTGGCGGCATGTGCTGCGCAACGCGCTATTGCCGACCATCACCGTCATCGCAACCCAGACCGGCTACCTCATCGGCGGCCTTGTCGTGATCGAGACGCTGTTCCGCTACCAAGGCATCGGCTCGCTGATCTTCACCGCCGCGCGCGGCAAGGATTTTCCGATGCTCGAGGCCGGCATCCTCACCATCGGCATCGTCTATGCGGTGGCCACATTGATCGCCGATTTCCTCTATTCGGTGCTCAATCCGCGCATCCGGCTGCGAGCGGAGCAATGAGCGCGACAGACACACCCGCTAACCTGCCAACGCCGGACGCCGCGACACAGCGCAGCCCCTGGGGCGAGGTGCTGCATTCGCTCTTGCGATCGGGAACCTTCCTCACCGGGCTCGGCATCGTCCTGCTCTGGATCGTCTGCGCGCTGTTCGGCGAGCATTTCGTCCCCTACGATCCGCTTGCCGACGACATCATCAACGCGCTGGCGCCACCGTCGGCCGAGCACTGGTTCGGCACCGACCAGATCGGCCGCGATGTCTTCTCGCGGGTCATCGTCGGCTCGCGCGATATCCTGACGGTGGCACCTTTGGCCACGATTCTGGCGACCATTGCCGGCACCGCGCTCGGGCTCGTCATCGGCTATTTCCGCGGCATCGTCGACGATATCGTCAGCCGTATCCTCGAAGCCTTCATGGCGATCCCGGTGGTGATCATCGCACTGCTCGCCATCGTCGCGCTCGGCACCTCCAAGATCACCGTGATCGTCGTCATCGGCTTGAGCTTCGCACCGATCATCGCCCGCACGGTGCGCTCGGCGGTGCTGGCCGAACGCGAGCTCGATTATGTCGCGGCGGCAAAACTTCGCCACGAAGGCGCGCTGCACACGATGTTCGTCGAGATCCTGCCCAACGTGATCCCGCCGATCCTGGTCGAGACGACGGTGCGTCTGGGCTATGCGATCTTCGCCGTCGCCACGCTTTCCTTCATGGGCTTCGGCATCCAGCCGCCCTCGCCCGACTGGGGACTCTCGATCTCCAGCAATTACGGCATGATCGGCGGCGGGTTCTGGTGGACGGTGCTGTTCGACGCGCTGGCGATCGCCTCGCTGGTGATCGGGGTCAACCTGGTGGCCGACGGCGTCCATGGAGCGTTCAATGACTGACAGGGACGCGCTCGAGCTCAACGATCTCTCGGTCGCCTATCGCGTCGGGCGCCGCAACCGGGCGGTGCTGCGCAATGTCAGCTTCAAGATCGGCCGCGGCGAGGCCTATGGGCTGGTCGGCGAATCCGGCTGCGGAAAGTCGACCGCGGCGCTGTCCGTGGTCCGCTACCTGCCGCGCAACGGCTCGATCACCGGCGGCTCGATCGCGCTCGACGGCCAGGATGTGATGAAGCTCGATGCCGAGGCGCTCAGACGCGCCCGCGCGGAAAGTGTCTCCATGGTCTATCAGGATCCCGGCAAGGCGCTGAATCCATCACTGCGCATCGGCCGCCAGCTCACCGAGATCTTCGAGCTTGCCGGCATGTCGGGACAGGCGGCGAGCGACAAGGCGATCGCGATGCTCAATCTTGTGCGCATCTCGGATCCGGCCAGTGTCATGCAGCGCTACCCTCACCAGCTTTCCGGCGGCATGCAGCAGCGCGTGGCGATCGCCATGGCCTTGGCCAACGACCCCTCGATGCTGATCCTCGACGAGCCGACGACGGGTCTCGACGCGACGGTCGAAGCCGAAGTGCTCGACCTCATCGCGCAACTGCGCCGCGAGCTTTCGGCCTCAATCCTGTTCATCAGCCACAACCTCGCCGTGGTCTCCAACATGTGCGACCGGGTCGGCGTGCTCTATGCCGGCATGCTGGTCGAGGAAGGCTCGACGAAGGACGTCTTCAACGATCCGCGCCATCCCTACACGGTCGCTTTGCTGCGCTGCCTGCCGCGCGGCGGCCAGCGCAAGGACCAGGGCCGGCTCGACACGATCCCCGGCTTCCTGCCCGGCATCGGCGCCACGATCGTCGGCTGTGCCTTCGCCGACCGCTGCGCGCTGGCGACCGAGCGCTGCCGCACCGAGCCGCCGCCGCTCTATGAGCTTGGAGGCGGCCGGCTGTCGCGCTGCCACTATCACGACAAGGCGCAGTCGCTGCCGCGCGCGACACCCGCCGAGATTGCCGCCGTCGCGCCGAAGCACGCACCGCCCGTGCTGCAGGTCGAGGGGCTGAACAAGACCTATGCCAGCCATGGTCGTGCATTGAGGGCGGTGAAGGACGTTTCAGTCAGCCTCCGGCCCGGCGAGGCGCTCGGGTTGGTCGGCGAGTCCGGCAGCGGCAAGACCACCTTCGCGAGGCTGCTGCTCGGCCTCGTGCCGCCGGACGAGGGCGGCAGCATCGAACTGGAGGGCAAGCAGTTGGCGCCGCGGCTTGCCAGCCGCTCGGAGGACCAGGTCAAGGCGGTGCAGATCGTCTTCCAGAATCCGGATTCGGCGCTCAACCGTTCGCATTCGATCCGGCATATCCTCAGCCGCGCTTTGAAGCGGTTGGGCGGGCTCACCGGCAAGTCGCTGGAAGCGCGCCTCGAAGAGCTCGTCCGCTCGGTGCGGCTCACCGACCGGCATCTCGCCGTCAAGCCGCGGCAGCTTTCGGGCGGTCTGAAGCAGCGCGTGGCGATCGCCCGCGCCTTCGCCGGCGATCCGCGCATCGTCGTCTGCGACGAGCCGACCTCGGCGCTCGACGTGTCGGTGCAGGCGGCGATCCTCAACCTCTTGGCCGACCTGCAGTCGAAGCAGGATGTGAGCTACATTTTCATCTCGCACGACCTCGGCGTGGTGCGCTATCTGTCCGACAAGATCGCGGTGCTCTATCTCGGCCGCATCATGGAGTTCGGACCGTCGGAAGCGGTGTTTTCCGGCCCGCATCACCCTTACACGGAAGCTCTGTTGTCGGCCGTTCCGAAACTCGACCGGACGGAAAGCTCGCGCATCCGCCTCGACGGCGAAATCCCGAGCGCGGCCAACCCACCCACGGGTTGCGTTTTCCACACGAGATGCCCGCGCAAGATCGGCGCGATCTGCGAGACGCAGGAGCCGGAACTAAGCGAGGCCGAGCCCGGGCACACAATCCGCTGCCATATTCCTTTCGCGGAGTTGGCAAGGCTGCAGAAGCCGAAGGCCGTGGAGCCGGCATAGTCGCCGCCAGCAAACGACAACGCCTGCTGGATTCGCTGCGCCGATGGCTGGCGCAAGGGCGGCAAGCGCGCTGACACCGGCGCGGCCCTCCGTCAGCGACGTCCACGGCGTCCGCCGGGCGGCAAACCTCGTTTCGCCGCATAGGGGTCCCTCGCGCCTCGATCCTGCCGGATCTCCCCCCCGCCCCGCATCGTCTCGGAGTCTCGTTTTAGCTCATTCCTAAGACGACCGCCGAAATGGCGGTTGAAATATTTTTCAAACGGTCATAGGAATGTTCAAAGAGTGATCGCGGCGCGGGCGGCGCCAAGGACCGGAGGAAGCGACATGTCCCATCCGCAATTCGCAGCGGAACTCCTGCAGCGCGCTGAGAAACAAGGACCGATCACCATCGGTCTCGCCGGCGCCGGACAGATGGGAACAGATATCGTCGTTCAGGTCGCACTCATGCCGGGCATGCGCATCGGCGCCATTTCGGAGGTCAGGCCGCAGGCGGCGATCGATGCGGCGCTGCTGGCCGGCCATGATCGTTCCGATATTGTGCAGGCGCCCAATGCCCCGGCCATTGATCGCGCCATCGAGGGCGGCAAGATCGCGGTCACCGAGGACCTGCATGCGCTCGCCGCCGCCGGCCGCATCGACGTGATCATCGACGCAACCGGAAATCCCAATGTCGGCACGCTGTTTGCGCTCGAGGTGATGAAGAACGGCAAGCATATCGTCATGCTAAATGTCGAGGCCGACATCACGATCGGCCGATTTCTGAAGGAAGAGGCGCGCAAGGCCGGCGTCGTCTACACAGGTGCGGCGGGCGACGAGCCTGCCTGCACGCTGGAGATCATCGGCTTCGCCAGAAGCCTCGGCTTCAACATCGTTGCCGCCGGCAAGGGCAAGAACAATCCGCTGAAGTTCGACGCCGTGCCGGCCGACTACGAGAAGGAGGCGGCCGAGCGCAACATGAATGCGCGCATGCTGGTCGAGTTCGTCGACGGCTCGAAGACGGCAATCGAGATGGTGGCGATCGCCAACGCGACGGGACTGGTGCCCGACGTGCCAGGCATGCACGGCCCTACCGCGACGCTAGAAGAACTCGCCAGCGTGCTCTGCCCGCGCGAGGATGGCGGCGTGCTTCATCGCAAGGGCGTTGTCGACTATTCGATCGGCAAGGGCGTCGCGCCCGGGGTGTTCTGCATCATCGAAACCAAGCATCCGCGCGTGCTGGAGCGAATGATCGACCTCAAGGTCGGCAGGGGCCCCTATTTCACGATCTTCCGGCCCTATCACCTCACCAGCCTGGAAGTGCCGCTGTCGGCGGCGCGCGCCGTGGTCTACAAGCGCGCCGACATGGAACCGCTCGACCATCCCGTGGCCGAGGCGGTGGCGGTGGCCAAGACCAGTCTCGGCACCGGCCAGTCGCTCGGCATGATCGGCGAGAACGACTACCGCGGCTTCGCCATGACTTGGGAGGACGCGCGCGCCAAGGGCGCGCTGCCGCTCGGGCTTGCCGAACGCGCCAAGGTGGTGAAGCCGGTCAAGGCCGGCGACTTCCTGACCTATGAAAACTGTGTACCCGACGATTCGATGGTGATAACCCAGATCCGCCGTCGTCTCGACCAGTCGGACGGACGGTTCGTAACCAACGCGGCCTAAAGCGCGTCGCGCGGAAACGGATCCAGGCGACGCGCTTTAGGTCCTTGTTTTTATGCATCTCGTTTTCGCAAAACCGCTGCACACTTTTGCGCGACATGCTCTAACCCTCCGGATCCCAGCCTGATGGACGATGTGGTAATCGGGATCGACGCCTCGACAACCGCCGTGAAGGCGATTGCTTTCGCGCGCGACGGCTCGGAGCTTTTCCAGGCACGCGAGACCTATCCGCTTTCCAATCCGGCGCCCGGCCATTTCGAGCAGGACGCCGAGCATTGGTGGGCGGCGCTGCTGTCGGCGCTGCAACAAGTCGCCAAGGCGATCGATGCCTCACGCGTTAAAGCCATCGCAATCGCGCACCAGCGCGAGAGCTTCACGCTGATCGACAACGCCGGCAAGCCGCTCATTCCCGCCATATTGTGGCTCGACGAACGCGCCCGCCGCCAGGTGGCGCGGCTTTCGGAAGAACTCGGCCGCGAGGCGATCCGCGACTGGAGCGGCAAGCCGCCGGACCCGACGCCGGCGCTCTACGCTTTGGCCTGGCTGATGGAGCACCGGCCGCAGGCGCTGGCGGAAGCGGCCGCGGTGGTCGACGTGCACGCGTTCTTCGTCCACCGGCTCACCGGGCGACTGGTCACCAGCACGGCGAGCGCCGATCCGCTCGGCCTGCTGGACATCGCGCATGGCGTCTGGCACCCGAGGCTGGTCGAGGCGGCGGGACTGCGGCCGGAGCAACTGCCGGAGCTCGCAGCCCCTGGCGCGGTCTGCGGCACGTTGTCGGAAAGCGTCGCGGCGGCGATCGGCCTGAAGGCCGGCACGCCGGTTATTGCGGGCGCCGGAGACGGCCAGGCGATGGGCCTCGGCATGGGAGTCTACGGGCCCGGCAAAAGCTATCTGTCGTTGGGCTCAGGCGTCGTCAGCGGAAATTATTCCGGTACGGTGACAACGTCGGATGCATTCCGCACGCTGGTTTCGCCGACCGGCTCCGGCTTCATGCTGGAGACGGTGCTGCGTTCCGGCATGCAGTTGGTCGACTGGATCGTGCGCACTACCGGCGCGCCTTCGGCCGCGGTGCTGGAAAAGGCTGCAAAGGAAGTCGCGCCAGGCAGCGACGGATTGCTCGTCATGCCCTATTGGGCCGGCGTCATGAGCCCTTACTGGGACGGCTCGGCGCGCGGCGCCATCGTCGGCCTGTCGCTCGATCACGAGCCAAAGCATCTCTTCCGCGCGGTGCTGGAGGGCATAGCGCTGGAGCAGGCGATCGCCACCGAGGCGATGGAGGAACAGACCGGCAAGGCCGACGCGATGATCGCGGCCGGCGGCGGCACCAATTGCGCACTGCTGATGGAAATCATGGCGAGCGTGCTCGAGCGCCCGCTCTTCGTCTCGCCGGTCAACGAAGCAGCGGCGCTGGGAGCCGCCATGCTCGCGGCCTCGGCAATCGGCTGGTTCGCGTCACCGGAAGAAGCGGCAAAGGCGATGGCGGCACGGCCGGCACGCCAGGTCGATCCTGTCGAGGCGCTTGTTCCGACCTACCGCGCACGCAAAGAAGTCTATCGTGATCTCTATCACGCGACACGCGATATCCACACGCGGCTCGGCGCGATTACCGGAACTACCGGCTAAGCAGCCCCTTGGCCGCGTCTTCGTCGGTGATCAGCACCGAGACCTTCGTATTCGCAAGTGCGGCGCGCATGACGGCGATCTTCTCCCGCCCGCCCGACACCAGGATGGTGGTCGGAATGTCGGAGAGATCCTGCAGCGGGTAGGCGCAGACGCGGCGGTTGACCTCATGGTCAACGATGCGGCCCTCGGCATCGATGAAGTGGCAGAGGATATCGCCGACCGCGCCCGCCGCCTGCAATTCCTCCAATTCGCTGGGCTTGATGAAACCGTAATTGGCGATCGGGCTGTCGTTGGAAAAGGAGCCGACGCTGAGCACGGCGATGTTGGCGCGCCGCGCCCTAAAGACCACATCCTGGACGCTGCGCTGGCTCATGAAGGCATCGCGCTGCTCCGGCCTGTCGGCATAGACGGGCACGGGCAGCAGATAGCATTCTGCGCCGATCTTCTCAGCGAATTCCCAGGCGCTCTCGGTCGGATTGAGCGGCTGCGCATGGGTGAGGCCGCCAAGCATCGAGACCACCGTGGTCCTGGCGATCGGCCGCCTGGGCAATTCGTTGATGGCGAATTTCAGCGTCCTGCCCCAACCCAGTGCGATAACGTCGCCCGCATTGACGTTGTCGGCGAGATAGGCGGCGGCGGCATGGCCGATCATCAGCGGCGCGTTGCTCCTGTCGGCAGCCGACGGCACGACCACCGCCTGGCTGAGGCCGAAGCGCTGCTTCAGGCGTTCCTCCAGCTGCACGCATTCGACGACGCTGTCGCGAATGCGGAACTGGACGACGCCCTCCTCGCGCGCGGCCGACAGAATCCGGTGCACCTTGATACGGCCGACGCCGAGGATCTCCGAGATCCGCTCCTGCGTCAGCCCTTCGACATAATAGTGCCAGGCGGCTCGGGCCTTGAGCTCGGCATCCGGAAAACGCGAGACCTTGTCGTTCTCGATCACCGCCATGCTTTATGCCTCCGTATGCGCTCGACTTCCCTATGGCAAACTGTCGGTTCACGCAAACTGCCGCCGAATGGCTGCGCGGCACTTGACAATTTTCTGATGAACGTTTTAGCTGAACAAAATTGCAGATCAAAGATAAATTGTTCACAAGGGAGGATGCCTGGTGAACAAGAGCGGAAGGCAAGGCACGCCTAACCGCTGACGGAGGAGACGAAGTGGCCGTGAGCAACGAGACGAGCGAGTTGAAGGCTGGCACCGGCGCCGCGCAGGCCGCTTCCGGTACGAAGCTTTCGGCGCTGTTTGCCGGAACGATGGGACCGCTGATCGGGCTGGTGCTGCTGTGCCTGGCCCTGGCGCTGACCACCGACACCTTCCTGACGGTACGCAATATCCTCAACGTGCTCGACCAGGTGACCGTCCTCGGCATCATGGCGATTGGCATGACGCTGGTCATCCTGATCGGCGGCATCGACCTTTCCGTTGGCTCGGTGCTGGCGCTGGCCTCGATGGTGATGGGCTATGTCGCCTATCCCGACTATCTCAATCTCGGCGTCCCGGCGGGCATCGCCGCGGCGCTCGTCGTCGCCGCCCTCTGCGGCCTGGTGTCGGGCCTGCTGGTGACGGTGACGAAACTGCCGCCCTTCATCGCGACGCTTGCCATGATGTCGGTGGCGCGCGGCCTCGCCAACATGATCACCGACGGCTCGCAGATCGTCGGCTTTCCCGACTGGTTCACCAACCTCTCGATCGTGCGCCACTTCGGCTTCCTGTCGGTCACCGTCGGGCTGATGATCGTGCTGGCGATCGTCTTCGCGATCTTCCTCAATTACCGCGCCACCGGCCGCAGCCTCTACGCGATCGGCGGCAGCGCCGAGGTTGCCCGCCTCTCCGGCATTCCGGTGAAGTCGCTGACCAACTGGGTCTACGCAATCTGCGCACTGCTGGCGGGACTGGCCGGCATCGTGCTCGCGGCCCGGCTCGATTCCGTGCAGCCGAGCTCGGGCGTCGGCTACGAGCTCGACACGATCGCCGCGGTGGTGATCGGCGGCGCCAGCCTTTCCGGCGGCATCGGCTCGATCGGCGGCACGGCGATCGGCGTCCTCATCATCGGCGTGCTGCGCAACGGCCTCAACCTGCTCGGCGTGTCACCCTTCATCCAGCAGGTGGTGATCGGCGTGGTGATCGCGCTGGCCGTTGCCACCGATACCTGGCGGCGGCGCCGCCAATAGGAATTCGCCCGGATGTCCGGGCGGAACGGATCGGTCGATCCGAGACTGGGACTGTCCGGCCGAGGGCGCCGCGATGCGCAGGCGGACAGATTGAACACCAACGGAGGAAAAACATGCTGACCAAACGTTCACTGCTGCTTGCGGCCGCGGCCATCGTCCCGCTGCTCGGCCTGTCCGATGCCGCCTCGGCCAAGGACGCCAAGAAGCTCGGCCTCGCCGTCGCCAATCTGCAGGCGGACTTCTTCAACCAGATCAAGCAGTCGGTCGAAGCCTATGCGAAGGAGAAGGGCATCGAGGTCATCACTGTCGACGCCAAGGGCGATTCGGCCACGCAGGTCAGCCAGGTGCAGGACCTCGTCACCCAGAACATCGACGCGCTGATCTATATCCCGGCCGGCGCCACCGCCGCGACGGTGCCGACCAAGACCGCGAAGGCCGCCGGCATCCCGGTGGTCAATGTCGACCGCAACGCCGACGGCGCGCCCGGCGACACCTTCATCGCTACCGACAGCGTCAACTCGGCCAAGGGCGTGTGCGACTACATCGCCAAGCAGGCCGGCGGCAAGGGCGAGATGGTGATCATCCATGGCCAGAAGGGCACGACGCCGGAAGTCGACCGCTCCAAGGGCTGCGGCGAGGCGCTCAAGGCCTATCCGGATATCAAGGTGGTCGGCGAGCTCTGGAGCGATCAGTGGCACCAGGACGAAGGCTTCAAGCTGGCGCAAGACCTGCTGCAGGCCCATCCGAACGTGTCGATCATCTTCGGCCAGGCCGACGCGCTGGCTCTGGGCGCCGCGCAGGCGGTCAAGGTCGCCAACCCCGACCACAAGGTCTGGATCGCCGGCTTCGACGGCGACGTTGCGGCGCTCAAGGCGCTGAAGGAGGGCGTGTTCGACGTGACCGCGACGCAGCAGACGCAAGGCATGGGCCGGCTCGCCGTCGACTCGGCGATCAAGATCGTGGCGGGCGAAAAGCTGCCGGCCGAGCAACTGCAGGACGCGACGCTGACCACCAAGGACAATGTCGCGCAATTCATCGAGAAGCATCCGTAAGGCGGCAACCGTTGAGAGAGCGCCACGATGTCCACTGAACCTCGCCAAAGCGAAAGCCCGCATAACGGGCTCTTCGTCAACGGCCTCTGCAAGAGCTACGGACCGGTGCAGGTCCTGGCCGATGCGAGCTTCGAGGTGCGGCCGGGCGAGGTCGTGGCGCTGCTCGGCGAGAACGGTGCCGGCAAATCGACGGTATCCAACATCATCGCCGGTTCGACCAAGCCCGATGCCGGCACCATCATCTGGCGGGGGAAGCCCTATTCCCCCGCCAATCCCGCCGCGGCCATCGAGGCCGGCGTCGGCATGATCCATCAGGAATTGAAGCTGCTGCCGGCCCTGTCGGTGGCGGAGAATGTCTATGTCGGGCGGCTGCCGATGCGGGGCGGCCGCATCGACCGGGCAACCATGAACGCGAAGGCCTCGGCGCAATTGAAGCGCCTCGGCCTCGACGTCTCGCCGGAGCGCAAGGTGCGCACGCTGCGCGTCGCGGCACAGCAGCAGGTGGAGATCGCCAAGGCGCTGACGCTGAATGCCGAGCTTCTGATCCTCGACGAACCGACCGCCGCGCTCGGCGGCGAGGAGACGGAGCTGCTGTTCAAGCAAATCCGCAAGCTCAAGGCCGAAGGCATGTCCTTCATCTATATCAGCCACCGGCTGGACGAGATCGCTCAGATCGCCGACCGTGTGGTGGTAATGCGCGACGGCCGCATCGTCGCCCGGCACGAGCGCGCCGACATCCCGGTGCGCACGGTCGTCGAGCAGATGGTCGGACGCAGCGTCGAACGCATGTTCCCGAAGCTGTCGGCGCCGGGTACCGAGACAGTGCTCGAAGTCGAGAACCTGTCCTCGCCGGAGCGCAGCTTCAACAATGTTTCGTTCGCGGTGAAATCGGGCGAAATCCTGGGCATCGCCGGGCTGATCGGCGCCGGCCGCACCGAACTGGTCAGGGCGATCGCCGGCGCCGATCCAATCTCGTCCGGCGCGGTGCGGGTCGCGGGCCAGCCTGTTCATCTCAGCGGCCCCGCGGCGGCGATCAGGGCCGGCGTCGTGCTGGTGCCGGAGGACCGCAAGGAACAGGGCGTCGTATTGGAGCAGACGATCGGCGAGAACCTCGCCATCGGCAATTTCGATCATGTCGCACCGAAGGGCTGGGTGTTTCCCAAAGCGGTTCAGAGGTTCGCCGAGGCCGGCATATCGAGGCTCGGCGTCAAGGGTCGGCCGAACCAGGCGGTCTCAAAACTTTCCGGCGGCAACCAGCAGAAGGTGATCATCGCCAAATGGGTGTCGCGGCCGCCCAAGGTGTTCATCCTCGATGAGCCGACGCGCGGCATCGACGTTGGCGCCCGCGCGGCGATCTACGACGTCATCGCCGACCTTGCCCGCTCGGGCATGGCCGTGGTGGTGGTGAGCTCGGATCTCGAGGAGGTGCTGGGGCTTTCGCACCGGGTTCTGGTGCTGAGCCGCGGCCGCCAGCGCGGCATCCTCGATCGCGACGAAGCAAGCAATGTCGCCGTGATGGAACTCGCCACGAGCTGAGGGCACGGCAGATGGGAATAAAGCGCAGCAGGTGATAGCCTCCCAAGCACCGGACCGCGCGGGGCGCCAGCAGGGCTGGCGCCCCTTCTTTCAGGGAGAGGGAGAAAGATGAAACTGTTCGATATTGATGGCGACGTGGCGCTGGTGACGGGCGCCGGCAGCGGCATCGGTCAAGCGATCGCCATCGGTTTGGCGGAAGCCGGCGCCGATGTCGCCTGCTTCGGCCACAGCTCGAAGGGCGGGCTGGAAGACACGGCCGACAAGATCAGGGCGCTCGGCCGCAAGGCGCTGGTGCTGACCGGAACTGTCACATCGCAGAGCGATCTCGCGGCAGCGGTCGAACGCGTCGAAAAGGAACTCGGCGCGCTGACGATCGCGGTCAACAATGCCGGCGTCGCCGGTGCCGAACCCGCCGAGACGCTGCCGATGGAGAAGTGGCAGAAGCTCTACGACGTCAATGTCAGCGGCGTGTTCCTGTCCTGCCAGGCCGAGGCGCGCGTCATGCTGCCCCGCCGCAAAGGCTCTATCATCAACATCGCCTCGATGTCCGGCTCGATCGTCAACCGCGGCCTGACGCAGGCGCACTATAATTCGTCCAAGGCGGCGGTGATCCACATGTCGAAGAGCCTCGCCATGGAGTGGGCCGATCGCGGCCTGCGCGTCAATGTGGTGAGCCCCGGCTACACGCTGACGCCGATGAACAAGCGGCCGGAGGTCGCCGAGCAGGTCAAGATCTTCGAGCGCGACACGCCGATGGGCCGCATGGCGAGGCCTGAGGAAATGGTCGGGCCGACCGTGTTCCTGGCGAGCCGGGCCGCGAGCTTCGTCACCGGCATCGACCTCATCGTCGATGGCGGCTTCGTCTGCTGGTAGGAGAAAGAAAAAGTGCAGAAGCGTTTCGAAGGAAAGACGGCAATCGTCACAGGCGCCAGCGGCGGCATCGGTGCGGCCATGGCGAGGCGTTTCGCGGCGGAAGGTGCGGCGGTCGTGATCAGCGCCATTGATCCGCGCGTCGACGAGGTCGCCGCCGGCCTGAAGGCTGCGGGCGCGAAGGTCGCCTCGATGCGCATGGACGTGACGAAGAAGGACGAGGTCGAAGCGCTTTACGATCTCGCGGAGAATGAATTCGGTCGGGTCGACATTTCGGTGCAGAACGCCGGCGTCATCACCATCGCCAAAATCGAGGCGATGACGGAATCCGAGTGGGACAAGGTGATGGCGGTGAACACGAAAGGCGTGTTCCTGTGCTGCCAGGAAGCGATCGCGCGCATGCGCAAGCACGGCCAAGGCGGCCGGCTGATCAACACCGCGTCCGGCCAGGCGCGGCAGGGTTTCATCTACACGCCGCATTACGCGGCGTCGAAATTCGGGGTTGTCGGCATCACGCAGAGCCTGGCCAAGGAAGTGGCCAAGGAAAAGATCACCGTCAATGCCATCTGCCCCGGCATCATCGACACCGACATGTGGGCCTATAACGACACCGCATGGGGCAAGCTGCTCGGCGACTACAAGCCGGGCGAGCTGATGGCGGAATGGGTGAAGAACATCCCGATGGGCCGCGCCGGCAGCGGCGAAGACGTCTCAGGCCTCGTCAGCTTTCTCGCCAGCGATGACGCGGCCTACATCACTGGACAGACCATCAATGTCGACGGCGGCCTGATCATGTCGTGAGAAGGCCTGCGATGCGTTGAGTGACCGCGGCGCCAGCCTCACTGCGACCCAGGCAGCCGGGTCGCGACAGCCGATTTCATCGCCGGTTCTGCGACATAAGACGGCTTGCCGCCGTGATTGCGCTCCTGTATCGCCACCGAATATGTTCACCTCGAGTGAAATAAATCGGCGGAAAGTTGAGGGCGCCATGGCGAAGAAGACGACCGACACCAAGCCTTCCAGCGCTAGCGCCCAAGCCAAGCCGTTGCCGAAGAGCGTCTCGGCGGACGGGCGAACCGTGCGAACCATCCGCGCGCCGCTGACGCAGAATCCGCACGCCGTCCGCGACACGCGCGAGAAAGTGCTGGAGGTGGCGATCGGCCATGAGGTGCGCGCCTTCCGCAAGAAGCTGGGCATCACCGTCGCCGATCTCGCGGCCGCCACCGACATTTCGTTGGGCATGCTGTCGAAGATCGAGAACGGCATCACCTCGCCGTCGCTAACCACGCTGCAGGCGCTGTCGCGGGCGCTCGGCGTGCCGGTCACCGCCTTCTTCCGCCGCTTCGAGGAAGAGCGCGCCGCCGTCTTCGTCAAGGCCGGCGAAGGCGTCGACGTCGAGCGGCGCGGCACACGCGCCGGCCACCAGTACAATCTGCTTGGACATATCGGCGCCAACACCAGCGGCGTGGTGGTGGAGCCCTATCTGATCACGCTGACCGAGGACTCCGACGTGTTCCCGACCTTCCAGCATGCGGGTATGGAGTTCCTCTATATGCTCGAGGGCGAGGTCGTATACCGGCACGGCAGCAATCTCTATCCGATGAAGCCGGGCGACAGCCTGTTCTTCGATGCCGATGCGCCGCATGGGCCGGAAGAACTGACACAGCTGCCGATGCGCTATCTCTCCATCATCTGCTATCCGCAGAACAGCACGACCTGACCAACCCGAACCCGGACATCGTTCGGTGACGCATTCGTCGAAGGTCCGACCTCGCGAAGCATTTCCGTGGCATTTCCACCAGCTCGTGCCGGCGTTGTGCCGTCCGCGGTAATTTTCCTGCAGGCAAATAGTTTTATCCACAGGCAATCCTGCGGCGGACCCCCAAACCGTTTACCGAACGGAAAACCGGCTTGACAACTTCGCGGTTCGGGCAGAACTTATGAAAAAAATTTCACTCTGTTGAAAGAGTGGACGCCCGGTCGATTGCGGGGCCGGACGTCGAGAAAAGGGGAAAAACCGATGTCCGACCTTAAGCAGCGCATCGAAGCGCTGTACCGTTCCGACGTGCGCGGATCCGTGCTCCTGATCGTCTGCCTTTGGGCGACGATCCTCTTCGTCCTCTTGATGACCTGGGCCTACATCCCCGACAGCGGGATCAAGCTCGTGGTGGTGATCGCCGCGGCCGCGGTGCTGATCTTCAACACCGCCGCCATCCTGGCGATGCTCAACCACTACAAGGAAGACAAGGATTTCATCTACGGCCTCGACATCAAGAACGCCGATGCGTTCCGCAACCGCCAGTCCTGAAGGGAGAAAGCATGTCCCGCTACATTCCGCCGGAGCAGAGCAAGGCCGGTCAGGTCTTCGACATCGCCGTCGTCGTCGTCGCCATTTTCGTGGCGCTTTGGTTGCCGCTGAAACTCGGCCTCGCGGGTGCTGCGAAATCGATCGACGTGCTCGACGCCAAGACCTGGGAAGCGCTCGGCCAGAACGCGACCATGGCCTCAATCTGGGAAAAGCTCGGCTACACGCCGGAGACCGCCCACGACATCATCCAGAACCGCTTCCATTACATCATCGACTGGCCGACGCTGATCATCATGGCGGTGGTGCTGATCGCCTATTTCGTCTTCATGTTCCGCGCCTCCGATCGCGAATATCGCGAGGTGATCAACGAGAAGTTCGACGGCAAGTAACCCGGGAACACGATCATGTGGATGACAGTCTCTTACGCATGCTGGGGCATCTCGATCCTGCTCGCGCTGTGGATGCTCTACGACTGGTTCAAGGTCGACACGACCTATTCCGAGGAGACGCTGACCTCCTCGCGCGAAGGCGAGCTTGAAGCCGTCTCCGAAAAGCACCGGATCTGAGTGGAGCCTCACCAATGACAGTCGCGGTTGAAACGAGAGAAACGGTGGTCCACGGCGACCGGGTCTCACTGCTACGCGTGCTTGGCCCCGCCCATGTCTGGGCGCTCGGCGTCGGCATCGTGCTGGTCGGCGAGTTCACAGGCTGGAATTTTGCCGCCGACAAGGGCGGCGCGCTCGCCGCGCTGATCGTCTGCTGGATCGTCGGCCTGCTCTACACCTCGGTCGCCATGATCGATTCCGAGGTGACGTCCACCGTCGCCGCCGCCGGCGGCCAGTACGCGCAGGCCAAGCACATCGTCGGGCCACTGATGGCTTTCAACGTCGCGCTGTTCCTGGTCTTTGCCTACACGATGCTCGAAGTCTCGGATGCGATCCTGCTCGGCGACACCATCGTTGCCAAAGCAGGTGTCGAGGGATTGACCCACAATTCCTTCATCGCCGCCACCATCGTCGTGCTGGCATGGCTCAACTATCGCGGCGTGCTGATGACGCTCAACGTCAACTTCGTCATCACGGCGATCGCCTATATCTCGATCGTCATCCTGTTCTTTTCGGTCAGTCCATGGACGCAAGGGGCGGTGCTGAAGCTCAACGAACTGGTCACTCCCGGCAACGCGCTGCCCTATGGCTGGATCGGCGTGATCGCCGCCTTCCAGTTCGGAATCTGGTACTATCTCGGCATCGAGGGCACCACGCAAGCGGCCGAGGAAGTGCGCTCGCCGGCGCGTTCCCTGCCCTATGGCACGATGGCCGGCATGATCACGCTTCTGATCGCCGCCGCCATGACCTGGTATGTCTGCGCCTCGCTGATGCCGTGGGAATATCTCGGCATCACCTATTATCCGCTCTGGGACGCCGGCAAGCTGACCGGCAGCCCGCTGCTCGAGAACCTGCTCTTCATCGCGACGCTGCTTGCAGCCCTTGCCTCGGCCAATGGCTGCATCAATGACGCCGCCCGCGCCTGGTTCTCGCTCGGCCGCGACCGCTACCTGCCGAGCTGGTTCTCGGCGGTGCATCCGAAGTATCGCACGCCCTATCGGTCGATCCTGTTCCTGCTGCCGATCGCGCTGGCCTTCGCCTTCATCGCCGATCTCAACCAGGCGATCACCTTCTCGATCCTGTCGGGCGTGCTGCAATACACCTTCATGAGCATCAACATCATGATGTTCCGCAAGAAGTGGCCGCTCGGCTCGATCCGCCGCGGCTACACGCATCCCTTCCATCCGCTGCCGGCGATCGTGCTGTTCTGCCTGTGCGTGGTGACCTTCTTCGCCATCTTCCTCGGCTTCGGCTCGCAGCTGATCGCGATGATCGCCTTCTACTTCCTGATCTCGCTGTGGTTCCACTTCTACCGCTACAAGTTCGTGCGCCGCGGCGACCAGTTCACCATGCCCTGGCCGAAGCCGCAGGGCTATTGAACGGAAAAAGACCCGCCGCCAGGCGGCGGGTCTTGGCGTGTCGAGATGTCTGAGTTGACGTCAGTCTTGTTTGCCGGGGCGATCGTATTTGCGGTCGTCCTTCACCTTGCCTGGCTTGCGCGCTCCAGCCGCAACAGGGCCAGGGCGGCGCTCGCCAAAGACGAGGCCGCCGTTCGCGCCGTCATTCGCGACGCGATCGACGTCTCCGACGGCACGGCCGGCGTCGCTACCTGGGCGGGTTCGCATAACGGCGAGCGCGCGCAGGTGCGCACCATCGTCGACACGCTCGCAACCAGGAAGCTTCCCACGCGCTGGCTCAGCGTGTCGATCACCGAGCCTGTCGCGGTGCCCGGTGTTTTCGATATGATGATGCGGCCGGGATCGCCGACGACCTTCTCCAATTTCGACCATCTCGAACACACCCTTCCGAAGACGGTGGCGTTCCCCGACGAGGCGGTGCTGCGGACAAACCGCAAAGGCGTCGTCTTCCCGCAGGAGGTGATCGCCGCGCATGCCGGGATCTTTGCCGAAGGCCACGCCAAGGAATTGCTGATCACGCCGAAGGGCGTGCGCATCGTGTGGCTGCTGGCCCAGGCCGATCGGGCGCGCTACGGTGTGTTCCGGCAAGCCGCTTTCGGCGACGCGAGGCTCGATCCGGCATTGATCGGAAAACTGCTCGGAGCCGCAGCCTCGGTTCGCGACGCGATCAACCAGTGCGAGAGGCAGGCCGCATGAGCAACGCCACCGAACCCGCCGCCCGGCCTTCGAACCCTTATCTTGTGCTGGCCTCCGCGATCGCCCTGCCGGGCAGCGGACATGTCATGCTCGGCTTGCCGGCGCGGGGCCTGCAGTTCCTGTTCTTCATGGTGATCCTCGGCTGGGTCACAACCAAGGTGGCGCCGGCGGATGCCAGCTTCATCGGTCGCCATGCCGGCGGGTTCCTGATCTATGCGCTGTCGATCCTCGATGCCTACAGGATAGCGCGCGTTCGCCACGCGATATGGGCCCACGGCCATCCCGACGGCGACAACGCTACAGGCGGCGCGAGAACGGAAATATAATCAGAGGAAAATTTCTTTCATGCCATTGAATTCGCGGATCTCATTCGGTACACCATCTGGAAGCCACAAACGTCGGAGGCTGACATGTGCGGAATCGTCGGACTTTTCCTCAAGGACAAGACGCTGGAGCCGAAGCTCGGCGCGATGCTGTCGGAGATGCTGATCTCGCTCAGCGACCGCGGTCCGGACAGCGCCGGCATTGCCATCTATGGCGCGGCGACCGGCAATGAGGCCAAGATCACCGTGCAGTCGCCGAAACCCGAGCGCGATTTCCGCGGCCTCGACGTCGAGCTCGCCAAGGGGGTCGGCGCGCCGGTGAGCGTCGCGGTGAAGTCGACGCATGCGGTTATCCGCACCACGCCCGACAAGGTCGACGCCGCGCGTGAGGCGCTGCAGTCGCTTCGGCCCGATATCCGCATCATGGGTGCCGGCGAAGCGGTCGAGATCTACAAGGAAGTCGGCCTGCCGGAAGCCGTCGTCCATCGCTTCGACGTGCGCTCGATGACCGGCACACATGGTATCGGCCACACCCGCATGGCGACGGAATCGGCGGTCACTACGATGGGCGCGCATCCCTTCTCGACCGGCGCCGACCAGTGCCTGGTGCACAACGGTTCGCTCTCCAACCACAACAATGTCCGCCGCGAGCTGGTGCGCGAAGGCATGACCTTCGAGACGGAGAATGATACGGAAGTGGCGGCCGCCTATCTCTCCAACCGGATGGCGCGTGGCAAGAATCTCGGCGAGGCACTCGAAGGCACGCTCTCCGACCTCGACGGCTTTTTCACCTTCGTCGTCGGGACCAAGAACGGTTTCGGCGTTGTGCGCGATCCGATTGCCTGCAAGCCGGCCGTGATGGCCGAGACCGACCAGTATGTCGCGTTTGGCTCGGAATATCGCGCGCTCACCAAATTGCCCGGCATAGACAATGCGAGGGTCTGGGAGCCGGAGCCTGCAACGGTCTATTTCTGGGAGCATTGAGTTCATGCCTGCAACACCCATGCCGAAGGCGCAGCGCGAGCAAGGCCATGCGAGGGTCTTCGACCTCGCTGAACAGTCGCTGCGCGAGCTGAACCAGGCGCTTCATCAGCTGACCCCCGGCTCGAACGAGACCGCCTGGGAAGTGCTCAACCCGAAAGGCAGCCATTCGGTCGCCGTCGGCGTCGACCGGCCGATCAGCATCGATGTGCGCGGCAGCGTCGGCTATTACTGCGCCGGCATGAATGACGGCGCCGCGATCACCGTGCATGGCTCGGCCGGCCCCGGCGTCGGCGAGAACATGATGTCCGGCTCGATCGTGGTCAAAGGCGATGCCAGCCAGTATGCCGGCGCCACCGGCCGCGGCGGCCTCTTGGTCATCGAGGGCAATGCTTCCTCGCGCTGCGGCATCTCGATGAAGGGCATCGATATCATCGTGCACGGCAATATCGGCCACATGTCGGCCTTCATGGCGCAGTCCGGCAATCTGGTGGTGCTGGGCGATGCCGGCGACGCGCTGGGCGATTCCATCTATGAGGCGCGGCTCTTCGTGCGCGGCAAGGTCGAAAGCCTGGGTGCCGACTGCATCGCCAAGGAGATGCGGCCCGAGCATATCGAACTGCTGCAGGGCCTGCTCGACAAGGCCGGCGTCACCGACGTCGAGGCTTCGGAGTTCAAGCGCTACGGCTCGGCCCGGAAGCTCTACAATTTCAATATCGACAACGCCGACGCGTATTGAGGCAAGATGACCTACCGCAACCCGCCAACGACGCCACGCAAGTCCGCGACCTTCGACGACTACACGCTTTCCGAAATCCGCCGCGCGGCCGCGACCGGCATCTATGACATCCGCGGCGCCGGCGCCAAGCGCAAGCTGCCGCATTTCGACGACCTCCTGTTCCTCGGCGCCTCGATCTCGCGCTATCCGCTTGAAGGCTATAGGGAGCGCTGCGACACCAGCGTGGTGCTGGGCTCGCGCCACGCCAAAAAGCCGATCGAGCTGAAGATCCCGATCACCATCGCCGGCATGAGCTTCGGCTCGCTCTCCGGTCCGGCCAAGGAAGCGCTCGGCCGAGGCGCGACGCTTTCCGGCACCTCGACCACTACCGGCGACGGCGGCATGACCGAGGAAGAGCGCGGCCATTCGAAGACGCTGGTCTACCAATACCTGCCGTCGCGCTACGGCATGAACCCGCGTGACCTGCGCCGTGCCGACGCGATCGAAGTTGTCGTCGGACAGGGCGCCAAGCCCGGCGGCGGCGGCATGCTGCTGGGACAGAAGATCTCCGACCGCGTCGCCGAGATGCGCACGCTGCCCAAGGGCATCGACCAGCGCTCGGCCTCGCGCCATCCCGACTGGACCGGCCCGGACGATCTCGAGATCAAGATCCTGGAGCTGCGCGAGATCACCGACTGGGAGAAGCCGATCTACGTCAAGGTCGGGGGCGCCCGTCCTTATTACGACACCGCGCTTGCGGTGAAGGCCGGCGCCGACGTCGTCGTGGTCGACGGCATGCAGGGCGGCACCGCCGCGACCCAGGAAGTATTCATCGAGAACGTCGGTCAGCCGACGCTCGCCTGCATCAGGCCGGCGGTGCAGGCGCTGCAGGACCTCGGCATGCACCGCAAGGTGCAGCTGATCGTCTCCGGCGGCATCCGCAACGGCGCCGATGTCGCCAAGGCGCTGGCGCTCGGCGTCGACGCGGTGTCGATCGGCACCGCCGCACTCGTGGCGCTTGGCGACAACGACCCGCGCTGGGAGACGGATTACAACGCGCTCGGCACCACGGCCGGCGCCTATGACGACTGGCACGAAGGCAAGGACCCGGCCGGCATCACCACGCAGGATCCCGAGTTGATGAAGCGCGTCGATCCGATCGCCGCCGGTCGGCGGCTCGCCAACTACTTGAAGGTGATGACGCTCGAGGCTCAAACCATTGCCCGCGCCTGCGGCAAGAACAGCCTGCACAATCTCGAGCCCGAGGACCTGGTCGCGCTCAGCATCGAAGCAGCCGCCATGGCCGGCGTGCCGCTTGCCGGCACCAACTGGATACCGGGGAAGAACGGCTTCTAGGACACACCATCCAGGATCACATAAGCGAGGAACTATAATGGGGAACGATCTCGCCGCATTCGCCAAGGAGAACGGCGTCAAATACTTCATGATCTCCTACACCGACCTGTTCGGCGGGCAGCGTGCCAAGCTGGTGCCGGCGCAGGCGATCGCCGACATGCAGAAGGACGGCGCCGGATTTGCCGGCTTCGCCACGTGGCTCGATCTCACGCCGGCGCACCCCGACATGCTGGCGGTGCCGGATCCGGATTCGGTGATCCAGCTGCCGTGGAAGCCGGAGGTAGCCTGGGTGGCGGCCACGTGCGTGATGGACGACAAGCTCGTCGACCAGGCGCCGCGCAACACGTTGAAGCGGCTGATCGAAGAGGCCGCCCGCGACGGCATGCATGTCAAGACCGGCATCGAGGCCGAGTTCTTCCTGATCTCGCCGGACGGCAGCGCTATCTCCGACCAGTACGACACGGCGTCGAAACCCTGCTACGACCAGCAAGCGGTGATGCGTCGCTATGACGTGATCGCCGAGATCTGCGACCATATGCTGGCGCTGGGCTGGGGTCCGTACCAGAACGACCATGAGGACGCCAACGGCCAGTTCGAAATGAACTGGACCTTCGATCACGCGCTGGCGACCGCCGACAAGCACTCTTTCTTCAAGTTTATGGTCAAGTCAGTTGCGGAAAAGCATGGGCTGCGCGCGACTTTCATGCCCAAGCCCTTCCAGGGCCTGACCGGCAATGGCTGCCATGCGCACATCTCGGTGTGGGACGAGACCGGCAAGACCAATGTCTTCGCCGACAATTCGGAGGAGCTCGGCCTGTCCGCCAAGGGCAGGAACTTCCTCGGCGGCATCATGAAGCATGCTTCGGCACTTGCCGCGATCACCAATCCGACGGTCAACTCCTACAAGCGCATCAACGCGCCGCGCACCATTTCGGGCGCCACCTGGGCGCCAAACACGGTGACCTGGACCGGTAACAACCGTACCCACATGGTGCGCGTGCCGGGACCGGGCCGCTTCGAGCTGCGTCTGCCGGACGGCGCCGCCAATCCCTATTTGCTGCAGGCAGTGATCATCGCTGCCGGCCTCGACGGCATCCGCTCGAAGGCCGATCCCGGCAAGCGCTACGACATCGACATGTACCAGTTCGGTCATACCGTGACGGATGCGCCGAAACTGCCGCTCAACCTGCTCGATGCGCTGCGTGAGTTCGACAAGGACAAATCGCTGAAGGCGGCGCTGGGTGAGGAATTTTCGTCGGCATATCTAAAGCTGAAGCAACAGGAATGGAATTCCTATGCTTCGCACTTCACGCAGTGGGAGCGCGACCACACGCTGGACATCTAAAGCCCGTCGGCCGTGCAATCCGATGCGATAGAGAAGAGTCGGCGTGGGCGAGCGGCCTCGGAATGATTTCATGAAATACTCGATCTTCTCGCTCGCCCGTGCCGCCCTCTCCGGCCACAAGACCTGGAAGCCGACCTGGCGGGATGCGGCTCCGAAGGATCGCTACGACGTGGTGATCATCGGCGGCGGCGGGCACGGGCTGGCGACCGCCTGGTTCCTCGCCAACGAGTTTGGCATCCGCAACGTTGCGGTGCTGGAGAAGGGCTGGATCGGCTCCGGCAATGCCGGCCGCAACACCACCATCATCCGCTCCAATTACGGCCTGCCCGGCAACACCGGCTTTTACGAATTGTCGATGAAGCTGTGGGAGCGGATGGAGCAGGATTTGAACTACAACGCGATGGTCAGCCAGCGCGGCGTCATCAACCTCTACCATTCCGACCCGCAGCGCGACGCCTTTGCCCGACGCGGCAACACCATGCGCATCAACGGCATCGATGCCGAGCTGCTCGACCAGGCGGCGCTCAGGAAGATGATGCCGTTCCTGAACTTCGACAATGCGCGCTTCCCGGTGCAGGGCGGGCTGTTGCAGCGACGCGGCGGCACGGCACGTCACGATGCCGTGGTCTGGGGCTACGCGCACGCGGCGAGCGAGCTCGGCGTCGACATCATCCAGAACTGCGAAGTCACCGGCTTCATGCGCGACACCAACGGCAAGGTCTCCGGCGTCGAGACCTCGCGCGGCCGGATCGGCGCCGGCAAGGTCGGCATGGCGGTCGCGGGCAGTTCCTCACGCGTCGCGGCGATGGCCGGACTGCGCCTGCCGATCGAGAGCCATGTACTGCAGGCCTTCGTCTCCGAAGCGATCAAGCCGCTCCTGCCCAACGTCATGACCTTCGGCGCCGGGCATTTCTATGTCAGCCAGTCGGACAAGGGCGGGCTGGTGTTCGGCGGCGACATCGACGGCTACAACTCCTATGCCCAGCGCGGCAATCTGCCTGTCGTGGAGGATGTTTGCGAAGGCGGCATGGCGCTGATCCCGATGATCGGCCGCGTGCGGCTTCTGCGCCAGTGGGGCGGCATCATGGACATGTCGATGGACGGCTCGCCGATCATCGACAAGAGCCCGGTCGACGGCCTCTATCTCAATGCCGGCTGGTGCTATGGCGGCTTCAAGGCGACGCCTGGCTCCGGCTTCGTCTTTGCTCATCTCATCGCCCGCGATCAATCGCACAAGGAAGCCGCCCGCTTCCGCCTCGACCGGTTCCAGCGCGGCGCCATGATTGACGAGAAGGGCCAGGGCGCCCAACCAAACCTCCATTGAAGACCCGACCATGCGCATAGTCTGTCCCTTCTGCGGCGAACGCGAACTCGGCGAGTTCACCTATCTCGGCGACGCCAAGCCGCAGCGCCCGCCTGCCGATGCCGGTGAAGACGCCGTCTACGACTACGTCTACCTGCGCGACGACATCGCCGGTCTGATGAGCGAGCATTGGTATCACGGCGGCGGCTGCCGGGCTTGGCTGAAGGTCAAGCGCAACACGCTGACGCATGAGATTTCGGCTGTCGAGCCGGCGGCGGGCGCCGGCTCCGCCAAGGTTGGTGCTTGATGCGCGGCAACCAGGCAAACCGTCTGCCCGCCGGTGGCCTTATCGACCGTTCGGCGCCGCTCAGCTTCCGCTTCGACGGTAAGACACTCTCCGGCTTCCAGGGCGATACGCTTGCCTCGGCGCTCGTCGCCAACGGCGTCAAGCTGGTCGGCCGCTCGTTCAAATATCACCGCCCGCGCGGCATCCTGACGGCGGGTTCGGAAGAGCCCAACGCTCTGGTCGAACTGCGCAGTGGCGCGAGGCGCGAGCCGAACACCAAGGCAACGACCGCCGAGCTCTATGAAGGGCTCGAGGCCGCCAGCCAGAACCGCTGGCCGTCGCTCAATTTCGACGTCATGGCGGTCAACCAGCTCTTCGCGCCGATTTTCGTCGCCGGCTTCTACTACAAGACCTTCATGTGGCCGGCGAAATTCTGGGAAGCGATCTACGAACCGGCGATCCGCCGCGCCGCCGGCCTCGGCCGCGCGGCGGGCATTCCCGATCCCGATCGCTATGACAAAGCATGGGCGCATTGCGACGTGGCGATCGCCGGCTCCGGCCCGGCCGGCCTCGCCGCCGCCGTTGCCGCCGCGCGCTGCGGCGCGCGCGTCATCCTGTGCGAGGAGGATTTTGTCCTCGGCGGGCGCTTGCTGGCCGATGGCGGTACGATCGACGGGCTGCCGGCGGCCGAATGGATTGCCCGTACCCTGGACGAACTCGCGGCGATGCCGGACGTTCGCATCATGACGCGCACGACGCTGTTCGGCGTCTATGACGGCGGTACCTATGGCGCGATCGAGCGCGTCAACGACCATCTGTCCCTACCGCCGGAGCATCAGGTGCGGCAGCGGCTTTGGCGTATCGCCGCCAAGCGCTGTGTCGTCGCGGCGGGCGCGATCGAACGTCCCATCGTCTTTGCCGGCAACGATAAGCCTGGCGTGATGATGGCGTCGGCCATGCGCAGCTACATCAACCGCTACGCCGCTGCACCGGCGCGACGCATTGCGCTGTTCACCAACAATGAGGATGGCTGGCGCACGGCGGAGGCTGCGATCGCAACCGGACTGCAGGTCGCTGCGGTGATCGATGGGCGGCCAGACGTTTCGCCGGCCCGTCGCTCGCTGGCCGGCAAGGGCGGCTTCCCGGTGCTCAACGGCTCAGTCAGTGGCGTCGACGGCGGCAAGAGCGGTGTGCGCAAGATTTCCGTGTCGCTGACCGGCGGCGCGCGCGCCGAAGTCGAGGCCGACGGGCTTGCCGTCTCCGGCGGCTGGAACCCGGTGGTCGGCCTCACCTCCTATCATCGCGGCCGGCCGAAATGGCGCGACGATATCGCCGCCTTCGTGCCGGACGGCGCGCCGCCCGGCATGGTGGCGGCAGGCGCGGCGAACGGCGCCTTCGGCCTTGGCGCCTGCCTGCGGGAAGGTTTCGAGGCAGGTGCGGCAGCGGCGCGCGATACGGGACGGAGCGGCAACGCCGGATCGGCGCCCCTCGCCGACGACGAGGCCTTTTCGCTGACGCCGCTCTGGCATGTCGCCGGCAAAGGCAAGGCCTTCGTCGACCAGCAGCATGACGTGACGGCGTCCGATGTCGAGCTGGCGCAGCGCGAGGGTTTCGAGTCGGTCGAGCATCTGAAGCGCTACACGACGCTCGGCATGGCGACCGACCAGGGCAAGACCTCGAATGTCGCCGGCCTCGCCATCATGGCGGCGGTGTCGGGTAAATCCATTCCCGAAACCGGAACGACGATCTACCGGCCGCCTTATGTGCCGGTCGCCATCGGCGCCTTCGCCGGTCACCATCGCGACGAGAATTTCCATGCGACGCGGCTGACGCCGTCGCATCACTGGGCGGCCGAACAGGGCGCGGTGTTCGTCGACACCGGCCTGTGGAAGCGCGCGCAATGGTATCCGTTGCCCGGCGAAAAAGACTGGCTGGAATCGGTGACCCGCGAGGTCAAGGCGGTGCGAAGCGGCGTCGGCTTCTGCGATGTCTCGACGCTGGGCAAGATCGACGTGCACGGCCCGGATGCCGGCGCCTTCCTGGACCGCGTCTATATCAACGCGTTCTCCAGCCTCGCAGTTGGCAAAGCGCGTTATGGACTGATGCTGCGCGAGGACGGTGTCGTCTATGACGACGGCACCACCTCGCGCCTGGCCAAGGACCATTATTTCCTCACAACCACGACCGCCAAGGCTGGGCTGGTGATGCAGCATCTCGAATTCTGCCGCCAGGTCCTATTCCCCGAACTCGACGTGCAGCTGACCTCGGTCTCAGACCAGTGGGCGCAATTCTCCATCGCCGGTCCGAAGACCCGCGATCTGATGAAGGAGATCGTCGATCCGGCCGAAGACCTGTCGAACGAAGGCTTTCCGTTCATGGGCGCGCGCGAAGTCAAGCTGCGCGGCGGCATCAAGGCGAGGCTGTTCCGGATCTCCTTCTCCGGCGAGATGGCGTTCGAGATTTCGGTGCCGGCGCGCTACGGCGAGGCTCTGGCGCGCAACCTGATGATCGCGGGAAAGCCGTTCGGCGTGACGCCTTACGGCACCGAGGCGCTCGGCGTGATGCGCATCGAAAAGGGCCATGTCGCCGGACCGGAGCTCAACGGCACCACAACGGCTGCCGATCTCGGTCTCGGCAAGATGATGTCGACCAAGAAGGATTTCATCGGCCGCGTCATGGCCGGCCGCGAAGCACTCGTCGCGCCGAACCGGCAGGTGGTCGTCGGCATCAAGCCGACCGACAAGGCGCGCCGCCTACGCTCCGGCGCGCACATCGTTCCCAAGGGCGAGACCCCCGGACCAGACAACGACCAGGGCTATATCACCTCGGTCTGCTTCTCACCGGTGCTCGACCAGTGGATCGGGCTCGGCCTCGTCGAGCGTGGCCGTGCGCGCATTGGTGAGATCGTGCGCGCTCATGATCCGCTGCGTGGCGAGGAGTACGATGTCGAGCTCTGCAATTCCGTCTTCTACGATCCGGATGGAGGGCGCCAGCGTGGCTGATTTTTCCTGGAACATCCGCAGCCCGCTCGAGCGCGCCCTGGTCGCCGGCCGTTGTGGCGCGCCGGGCGAAGCCGGCGTGTCGCTGACCGAGATCCGCAATTTCGACCTCGTTCAGGTGATGGCGCGTCGCGGCAAGGCGGCCGAGACGGTCAATGCCGCGAAGGCTCGCTTCGGCGTCGCCGCACCGGAAACACCCAAGGCGGCCGACACGGCCGACGCGACGCTGATCTGGTCAGGACCGGACCAGTTTCTGGTGCTGTCGAGAGGCGGCGGGCAAAGGATGGAGACCCTTGCCCGCGTGTTTGCCGGTTTGGCCTCGCTTTCCGATCAATCACATGCGCGCGCGTTGATCAGCGTTTCCGGCGACAAGGCGCGCACGATGCTGGCCAAGCTGTCGTCGATCGACCTGCACCCCGAAATATTCCCGGTCGGCACGGCAGCCGCCACCTCGATCGACCATACCAGCGTGACGCTCTGGCGCGGGAAGAACCGACAAGACGGCCAGGCCGTGTTCAACCTCTTGGTATTCGCAACCTTTGCCGAAAGCCTGTGGCATACGATGCTCGACTCGGCCGCGGAGTATGGCGTGACGGTCGCGCATTCCGAGGAATTGGCGTAGGCGCCTCGCCGAGCGCGCCGCGGCGGCGCGAGGCGTTCTTTCGATGCGCATCATCCGCCACCGGCTTTCGCCGATGGCGGATGATTCGAGGTTGCCACCTTCTTATTCCGCAGCCAGCGCCAGCTGCGGTCTTTCGATGCCTTCGACCTGTTCCGGCTCCTGCGCCTGCTCGCCTGTCTTGGCCTTCTTGGGCTCGCGGCCGAAGAACAGGGCATAGCCCGCCGGCAGCACCAGGATGGTGAGCACGGTGGCGACGAGGATGCCGCCCATCATGGCGTAGGCCAGAGGCCCCCAGAAGACGGCGCGCGAGATCGGGATCAGCGCAAGCACCGCGGTCAGCGCCGTCAGCATGATCGGGCGGAAGCGGCGCACCGCAGCGCCGACGATCGCTTCCGATCGATCCATGCCGGCGGCGATGTCCTGGTCGATCTGGTCGACCAGGATGATCGAGTTTCGCATGATGATGCCGAGCAGCGCGATGACGCCGAGGATGGCGACAAAGCCGAAGGGCGCGCCGCTGATCAGAAGGGCTGCCGCGGCACCGATGATGCCGAGCGGGCCGGTGGCCAGCACCAGCATCGACTTGCCGAAATGCTGCAGCTGGACCATCAGCAAGATGACGATGACGGCCAGCATGATCGGTGCCTTGGCGGCGATCGAGGCCTGGCTTTCGGCCGAGTCCTCCGCGCCGCCCTGGATCTCGATCTTGTAGCCGGGGGCAAGGCCGGCGCGCAGGTCCTTCATGTCGTTGTACATCTTGGTGACGACGTCGTTCGACTGCACGCCATCCGGCAACGTGGCGCGCACGCTGATGGTCGGCAGACGGTCGCGCCGCCACTCGATGCCCTGCTCCATCACGGGCACCACTTTCGCCACCTGGGACAGGGGCACGGAGCCGCCGAAGTCGGTCGGGATGTAGACGGAGTCGACCGAGGACAGCAGATGACGGGTCGCCTCCGGCTCGCGGGCGACGATCGAGACCGTCTCTTCGCCGTCGCGGAAATCGTCGAGCGGCGCACCGGACATGGTTGCCTGCAGCATCTGGCGAATGCGCTGCGATGTGACGCCTAGTGCCCGGGCTCGGTCCTGGTCGATCACCAGCTTCATCGCCGGCACCGGCTCCAGCCAGTCGTCATGGACGGCGCCGAGCAGCGGGTTTGCTTCGAACCTTGCCTTCACCTCGTCGGCGATGCGGCGCACCTCCTGGCGATCCGGCCCCATGATGCGCATTTGCACCGGCCAGCCGGTCGGCGGCCCGAGGAACAAACGATCGACCTTGGCGCGGATCGACGGGAAGTCCTTGGCGAGGATGCCTCGCATCTTGACGATCAGCCGCTCGCGCGCCGGCTCATCCTTGGCCATCACCAGAAGCTGGGCAAAGTTCGGATTGCGAAGCTGCTGGTCGAGCGGCAGGAAGAAGCGCGGAGCGCCCTCGCCGATATAGGTGGCGATGAAGCGCTTGTCCTGGTCGTCCATCATCTTCGCTTCGAGAGCCTTGGCTTGGTTCTCGACCTCCTTGATCGATGTACCTTCCGGCAGCCAGAGATCGACCAGGATTTCCGGACGTGACGACTGCGGGAAGAAGTTCTGCGGGATGAACTGGAAGGCCCAGAGGCTGGTGCCGAAAGTGACCAGCGTCATCGCCAGCACGATGATGCGGTGGCGCACGGCCCAGGTGACCGTCGCGCGCAGCCGCCGGTAGAAGCCGGTGTCGAAGACGTCGTGGTGGGTGCCGGCGTGCTTGCGCTGCTTCAGGATCATGTAGCCCAGCCAGGGCGTGAAATAGACCGCGACGAACCACGACACGACCAGTGCGATGCCGACGACATAGAACAGCGTGCGCACATATTCGCCCGCGGTGGAGGCCGCGAAGCCGACCGGGATGAAGCCCGCGGTGGTGATCAGCGTGCCGGTCAGCATCGGGAAGGCGGTCGAGGAATAGGCGAAGCTCGCCGCCTCGATCTTGACCAGCCCCTCCTCCAGCTTGCGCTCCATCATCTCGACGACGATCATGGCGTCGTCGACCAGCAGACCGAGCGCGATGATCAGCGCGCCGAGCGAGATGCGCTGCAGGTCGATGCCGATCTCGTACATGATGGCGAAGGTGGCGGCTAAAACCAGCGGGATGGCGATCGCGATCACCAGGCCGGAGCGCCAGCCGATCGACAGGAACGAGACGACGAGAACGATCAGCAACGCTTCGCCGAGCGCCTCCATGAATTCGTTGACGGCATCCTTGACCACCTCCGGCTGGTCGGAGATCTGGTCGACCGCAACGCCATAAGGCAGACCTTCTTCGAAGCGCTTGTAGGTCGCCTCGACATCCTTACCGACGTCCCTGACATTGAAGCCCTTGGCCATGACGACGCCGACCTGGACGCTTTCGTGGCCGTTGAAGCGGTACTTGCGCTCATAAGGGTCCTCGAGGCCGGAAGAGACCGTGGCGATGTCGCCAAGACGCGTCACCTGATTGCCGGCGCGCAGCCTCAGCTCGCGGATATCGGCGGCCTTGGTGACGTCGCCCTCGACCGAGATGCGAACCGAGCGCAAGCCGGTATCGACCGAGCCCGCCGGATCGACGGCGTTCTGCCCTTTCACGGCATTCTGCAGGTCAAGCACCGTCAGGCCGCGCTCGGCGAGCGCCTTGGAGGACACATCGATATAGATCTTCTCGGGCTGGTCGCCGATGATGACGGCCTTTTCGACGCCCGGCGTCGCCAGCAGCATGTCGCGCGCCTGAACGGCGAATTTCTTCAGCTCGGGATAGGTGAAGCCGTCGCCGCTGATCGAATGCAGCGTGATGAAGGTGTCGCCGAACTCGTCGTTGAAATAGGGGCCGAGCAGGCCCTGCGGCAGTTCGTTGGCGATATCGCCGACCTTCTTGCGCACCTGGTAGAAGGCATCCTTCACCTCCTCGGCGTTGGTGTCGCCCTTTACCTGGAGCGTGATGATGGCGCTGCCGGCGCGGGTGTAGGAGCGGACAAAGTCGAGATGCGGCGTCTCCTGCAGCTTGCGCTCGATCTTGTTGACGACCTGGTCTTCCATGTCCTGGATCGAGGCGCCCGGCCAGACTGCCTGCACGACCATGACGCGGAAGGTGAAGTCCGGGTCTTCCTTCTGGCCCATGCGCATCAGGCCGAGCGCGCCGGCCAGGATAATGAGGCCGAACAGGAAGCGCGCGATGTTCGGATGCCCGATCGCCCAGCGCGAGAGGTTGAAGGGACGCTTTTCAGTGCTGCTGTCCGTGGTCATGGCGCAGGTCCAGTCCAATTGGCGGCAAGGCAGCATGCCTTGCGGCTCATGAGTTCTCGGTGGGCTTCCGGGCGGCGAGCACCTCAAGCGGAGAGAGACTCGCAATCGCGCTCGACGCGGCCGTGGTGCGGGGGATACCAATGCCGCGTCTCGTCGATCGGGCGATTTCGCCGCCCGGAACCCATGCCCTGCCCGGCTCGCGGCTCACGGCAGCGAGGTCGGGAAAGGCGTTCTTTCGCCTGGTTAGCGCAGGCTGCTGGTGGCGGCGACGTCATCCTCCGCCGAGGCGGACTGCTGGGCGGCATCGCCGGAAGGCTTCACTTTCAGATTGTCGGTCATGAACTGTGTGCCGGCGGCCACCACCACGTCGCCCTGCTTCAAACCTTCGGCAACGGCAACGCCGTCGGCGGTGAAGTTCGCCACCTTGATCGGGCGCGGATGCACCGTGTCGGACGCGCGGTCGACCGTCCAGACGATGTGCTTGCCGTCCTTCTCAGCCATGGCGGTCAGCGGGATAGACACCAGCTGCGCCTTGCTGCCGACGGTCGCCGCGACATTGGCGGTCATGCCGAGCAGCACCCGCGGATCGTTGGGCAGCGACACCCGGACCGCAAAGGTGCGCGACTGCGGGTCGGCGCTGCCGGCCACCTCGCGGACCTTGCCGTCAAGGGTCAGCGCCTCGTCCGACCAGAAGCTCGCCTTGACCTCCTTGCCCGGCCGGAAGCCGGCGATGTCCATTTCCGGCACCGCGATCAGCACTTCCTTCTCGCCGTCGACGGCAACCGTCATGACCGGCGTGCCGGCGCCGACCACCTGACCGATATCGGCCGAGATGGCGGTGACGATGCCGGCCTTGCCGGCTTTGAGATCGGTGTAATGGACCTGGTTCTGCGCCTGGGCCAGGGTCGAACGGGCGGCATCGCGCGTCGCCACGGCCTGATCATAGCTCAGAACGGCCTGATCGAGCTGCGACTTAGGCGCGAAGTTCTTGGCATAGAGCTGCTCGGCGCGCTTCCTGGCGAGATCGACGGTCTCGACCTGCCGCTCGGCGGCGTCGAGGCTCGCCTCGGCGCTCTTCACCGACAGCTCGTAGTCGGAGGGGTCGACGCGGGCAAGCACGTCGCCCTCGTTCACATGCTGGCCGATGTCGACGAGACGCTCGGTGACCTTGCCGGCGATGCGGAAGCCGAGATTCATCTCGGTGCGGGCGCGCACTGAACCGGAATAGTCGAGCTGGCGCGTGGTCTCGGCCTCGCCGATCTCGACGACCTTCACCGGCCGGATGACTTCCTGGGCTTCCGCTTTCTTCTCTTGGCTGCAGCCGGCAAGCCCGAGCGCCGCGACAACGACGCCGACGACTGGGAGGCCCGCGGCCGGCAGCCTGCGGAGGATGGAACTGGACAAAGACACCTTAGCACTCCCGAACTGGAGATAAACGTCGACCGGCACCCGGCGGGGCAGCGGCTATTTCAAGGCTCTGATTGCGTAGTCGATGAGGTCGTCCGGCATTGCCCGGTTGGTCTTGGCAAGGCACTGAGCGACCATCTGCGGATGGCATAGGATGACGGTGGAGGCGCCGAAACAGCGCGAGGCGATCACCGGGTCCTGCTTCCTGAACTCGCCGGCCTCTATGCCGTCGCGGATAACGTCGGCGAGCAGGTCGTGGATGCGGTCGACATGCTTGTCGATGACGCCCCAGTCGCGCTCGAGCGCGACGATCACCATCTCATGCACCTTCTGGTCGTCGAGCATGACTTCCAGCGTCATCTTGTACTGGGCGTGAACGTAACGGCGCAGCCGCTCCTCCGCGCTGATCGGCAGGCGCGAAATCTCGTAGGCCATTGCGTAGCTGGCGCCGAGCATGCGGCCGCAGACGGCCTGGTGGATTTCGACCTTGGAGGCGAAGAAGCGGTAGATGTTGGCCGGCGACATGCCGAGATCGCGGGCAATGTCGGCAACGTTGGTCTTGCCGTAGCCGTAATGCCGGAACAGGCGCTCGGCACAGTCGAGAATGCGCGTCACATTCTCCTGTCTGGCGGGGTCGGCCACGATGTTGGCGGGTTCTGACATGGTGCTTTCGATTTACGAGTGACGAATTTCAATTTTCGTCACTCGTAAATCGAAAGCGGCCCGGAGTCAACGCGGAATCGATATGCGCGTGCAAAATGGTGACAGATGGTGACAGTTGCGAGGGTGGGCGTGGGTCACACTGACGACTAGCCATTGACGCCTGTGACGTCGTCATCCACGGGCGGAGCAAGGAGCGAAGCGACGCGCGCAGACCCGAGGATCCATTCCGTGACCTATGTCAAAGAATACAACGGTATCAATAGTGTACGCCAATATACATCTGACGTCCAATTCGCAACCGCTGGGACATCGCCGCATGGTCACGGAATGGATCCTAGGGTTTCCGCGACGTCGCTTCGCGACTGCTCCACCCTAGGATGACGAACTCAGAGGCCCTTCGCCATTTCCCTCAACCTGAACTTCTGGATCTTCCCCGTAGACGTCTTCGGAATCTCGGCGAACACCACCGCCTTCGGCACTTTGAAGCGGGCGAGCAACACACGGCAATGCTCGATGATCTCGGCCTCGCTCGCAACCTTGCCGGGCTTCAGCTCGACATAGGCGACAGGCACCTCGCCCCATTTCTCGTCTGCGCGGGCAACCACTCCGCAAGAGGCGACGGACGGATGCTTGTAGAGCGCGTCCTCGACCTCGATGGACGAGATGTTCTCGCCGCCCGAGATGATGATGTCCTTGGAGCGGTCCTTGAGCTGGATGTAGCCGTCCGGGTGCATGACACCGAGATCGCCGGAGTGGAACCAGCCGCCGGCAAAAGCCTCGTCGGTGGCCTTGCGGTTCTTCAGGTAGCCCTTCATGACGATGTTGCCGCGGAACATGACCTCGCCGATGGTCTGGCCGTCGGCCGGCGTCTCGACCATCGTCTCGGGGTTCATCACGATCAACCCTTCCAGCGCGGCGTAGCGCACGCCCTGGCGCGCCTTCTTCGCCGTCCTCGGGCCCTTCTCCAGCTCGTCCCACTCATTGTGCCATTCGTTGACGACGGCCGGCCCATAGGTCTCGGTCAGGCCGTAGAGATGGGTGACGGCGAAGCCGGCATCGGCCATGCCGGAAAGCACCGCCTCGGGCGGCGGCGCGGCGGCCGTGTTGAAGGTGACGGCCTGGGCGAACTGGCGCTTATCCTCGTCTTTCGCGTTGATCAGCACCGACATGACGATCGGCGCGCCGCAAAGATGGGTAACGCGGTGGTCGGCGATGGCGTCATAGATCGGCTTTGCCCGTACCCAGCGGAGGCAGACATGGGTGCCGGCTTGCACGGCGAGCGTCCAGGGAAAGCACCAGCCGTTGCAGTGGAACATCGGCAGCGTCCAAAGATAAACGGCGTGCTTGGCCATGCCCGCATGGATGGTGTTGGTGTAGGCCATCAGGGCGGCGCCGCGATGGTGGTAGACGACGCCCTTTGGATTGCCGGTCGTGCCGGAAGTATAGTTGAGCGAGATGGCGTCCCATTCGTCGTCGGGTATCGACCATGCAAAAGCCTCGTCGCCGCCGGCGACGAAGTCCTCATAGTCGAGCGAGCCGATCCGCTCGCCCTTCGGATAGGGCGCATCGGCGGCGTAGTCGGGGTCGTCATAGTCGATGACCAATGGCTTGGCCTTGGCCGATGCCAGCGCCTCCCTGACCACGCCCGAGAACTCGCGGTCGACGATCAGCACCTTGGTGTCGGCATGGTCGAGCTGAAAGGCGATGACGGCGGCATCGAGGCGGGTGTTCAGCGAATGCAGCACCGCCTTCACCATCGGCACGCCGAAATGCGCCTCCAGCATCGGCGGCGTGTTCGACAGCATCACCGTTACCGTATCCCCCTTGCCGATGCCATGCCTCGACAGCGCCGAGGCGAGCTTCAGCGACCGCCGCCAGAAATCGCGATAAGAGATGCGCTGGCTGCCGTGGATAATGGCGACATGGTCGGGATAGGTCTTGGCCGCCCGCTCAAGGTAGGTGAGCGGCGTCAGCGGCTGGTGGTTGGCGGCGTTCCGTTCGAGATCCTGTTCGTAGGGATTGGCCATCCCATCCTCCCCAAAAGTCTTTTCGAGCTTTCTAACCGCAGGCCCGCGATCATGCCATCCCCCTGAACGACCGGGAAATGCTATGACATGAGCGCTCGGTAGAAGAGCAGCCCGGAACATGCCGGCGCCGGAGGACGAATAACCCAGCAGGCTGGATTTGACTTTTGTCGAGAGCCGTGACTAATGTCAGCCGAGGAGGCGGCATGGCGATCCGACCGGCAGAACAGCTCATCCACAAGGCCGCCTGGCTTTACTATGCGCATGGCCTTCGCCAGGACGAGGTGGCGAACCAGCTTAAGATTTCGCGCGCATCGGTCGCCATGTATCTTCGCAAGGCGCGCGAGACCGGCATCGTCAACATCTCGACCTCGACGCAGCTTTTCACCGATGATGTCATGGCACGCAGGCTGGAGGACGCCTTCAAGCTCGACGCCGTCTGGATCGCGCCGGAAAACGCCTATGTCGCCGACCCGTCGACCGACATCGCCGTCCTGGCGGCGAGCGTCTTCCTGGAACTGGTGAGTAAAGGCGACCGCATCGGCGTCGCCTGGGGCCGCACGGTCTACACCATCGCCGACATCATGTCCTATGCCGATCTGCAGGACGTCACCGTGGTGCAGCTCTGCGGCAATCTCGGCGCGCCCTATTCCTACCGACCCGATCAGTGCACGATGGAGATCGCGCGGCGGCTGAACGCCAAGGGTCTGAATTTTTACGCGCCGCTGGTGCTGTCCACGGAAGAATTGGCAGAGGGCCTGCGCGCCGAGCCGGTGATCCGCGACCAGCTTGCCGGCATCGGCGACTGCGATCTCGCGCTCTATTCCGTCGGCGCCGTGGACGCCGACAGCCATCTGGTCAAATGCGGCGCGCTGACGCCGGCCGAAATGGCCGCGCTCCGCAAGGAAGGCGCGGCCGGCGTCATCGCCGGACAGATCATCGATGCAAGCGGCGAGGCGCTCGACTGTAGCTACAACCGGCGGGTCATTTCCGCCGAGCTCGCCTCGCTGCGCGCCATCGGGAAGCGGCTGATGGTGGTGCAGGAGGACAGCAAGTTCGAGCCGCTGCTGGCCGCAATCGCCGGCGGCCTCTGCACGCATCTGGTGGTCGGCGCACATATGGCCGGGCGCCTCCTCGATCACGCCGGCGCGGTCAGCAAAAAGGCCTCGTAGGAAACCACCCTCGCCGCGTCTGTCATCAAGACGTCGCGGCTTCCTGTTCATGAGCAGACAAAATACGGAATCGGACGGAACGACATGAAGAACCTTTGGATCGACGCTGACGCGGAAAAGATGGTTGCCGACTACGCCAAGCAGGGCGTCCGCCGCGACCTTGCGCTGCGCGTCTACACGACCCGCCTGCTCGGCGGAGAGCCGCGGCTGGTGCTGCATGGCGGCGGCAATACTTCCTGCAAGACCAAGGCCACCGATCTGGTCGGTGACGAATGGGACGTGCTTTGCGTCAAGGGCAGCGGCTGGGACATGGCCGTCATCGAGCCGCAAGGCTTGCCGGCGGTGAAGATGGGCGCGCTGCTCAAGGCGCGCGCGCTGGACACGCTCTCCGACGAGGACATGGTGGCGCTGCAGCGTTCCAATCTCATCGACCCCGCCTCGCCGAATCCATCGGTCGAGACACTCCTGCACGCCTTTCTGCCGCTTAAATTCGTCGACCATACGCATTCAACCGCGATCCTTGCCATCGTCGACCAGGAGAACAGCAAGGCGCTGGTGAAGACGGTGTTCGGCGACAAAATGGGCTACCTGCCCTACATCAAACCGGGCTTCGAGCTCGCCAAGGTCGCGGCGGACGTTTTTGACGCCGACCCCAGCGTCGAAGGCCTGATCCTCGACAAGCACGGCATCTTCACCTTCGGCGACGATGCCAAGCAGGCCTATGACCGCATGATCCACTATGTGACCATCGCCGAGGACTATATCGCCAAGAACGGCAAGCCGCAGGCGACCAAGGCGGCGCTGCCGGTAAAGCTCGCCAAGGCGAGCGACATCGCGCCGACTCTGCGCGGCGCTGTCGCAGTGGCGCGCGGCGAAGGCCGCTTCGACCGCATGATCAGCGATTTCCGCACCTCGGATGCGATCGTCGATTTCATCAATTCGGCCAGGATCGCCGAGCTGGCCGGACGCGGCGTGTCGACGCCCGATCTTTCGATCCGCATCAAGACCGGACCGATGGCGGTCCCGGCTCCCGACGCCGACAAGCTCGGCGACTACAAGGCCGCCGTCCGCAGCCATGTCGAGGCTTTCGCCAAGGACTACCGCGCCTATTTCGAGACCAACGACGCGCTGGATGACGTCAAGCGCACCATGCTCGACCCGATGCCGCGGCTGACATTGGTGCCGGGCCTCGGCATGTTCGGCCACGGCCGCACGCTGAAGGACGCGAAAATCGCCTCCGATGTCGGCGAGATGTGGATCGAGGCGGTGCGCGGCGCGGAAGCCATCGGCAATTTCCAGCCGCTCTCCAAGGCCGACCTCTTCCCGCTCGAATACTGGTCATTGGAGCAGGCCAAGCTCGCCTCGAACAAGCCGAAGCCGCTGACCGGCCAGGTGGCGTTGATCACCGGCGGCGCCGGGGCGATCGGCGCCGCGACGGCGAAGCTGTTCGCCGCAAACGGTGCGCATGCGGTCATCGTCGATCTCGATCCGGCCAAGGCCGCGGAAGCGGCAAAGGCGGCGGGTAACAATTCGATCGGGGTCGGCGCCGACATCACCAGCCCGGCCGAGGTGCGCGCCGCCTTCGACAAGGCGGTCGCGGTCTATGGCGGCGTCGACATCCTGGTCTCGAATGCAGGCGCGGCCTGGGAAGGCCGGATCGGCGAAATCGACGACGCGCTGCTGCGCAAGAGCTTCGAGCTCAACTTCTTCGCCCACCAGTCGGCGGCGCAGAACGCGGTGCGCATCATGCTCGAACAGGGCACGGGCGGCGTGCTGCTGTTCAACACCTCCAAGCAGGCGGTCAATCCCGGGCCGAAATTCGGCGCCTACGGCCTTCCCAAGGCGGCGACGCTGTTTTTGTCGCGCCAGTATGCCCTGGACTACGGCGCCTACGGCATCCGCTCGAACGCGGTCAACGCCGACCGCATCCGGTCCGGGCTTTTGACCGACGCCATGATTGCCAGCCGCTCGGGCGCGCGCGGTGTCTCGGAAAAGGAATACATGTCCGGCAATCTGCTCGGCCAGGAAGTGACGGCCGACGACGTGGCGCAAGCCTTCCTGCATCAGGCACTGGCCGAACGCACCACGGCCGACGTGACGACGGTGGACGGCGGCAATATTGCCGCGGCGCTGCGCTGAAGAAACAAGGAGATCTCCCTGAGCGGCCCGTCGCTTTCCCAGAACGACGGACCACTCTCTCCGTGTCGCGACCCAGGTCAGGACTGAAGCCCATTTCACGTCTGCTGGAAAACTGCTCCAACCGGTCAAAATCCGCGCAAATCTTTTGCTTATTGCTCGAACAGCTTTAAGGGGGTGCCTTGCCCCTCGCTTGCGGGACACAAAGCTGGAGCCGCTATGCAAACCAGGGAAGTGCCTTATTTCAGCCAGTGGGAATCGCCCGGCATGACTCTGCCGCTGTTGGCGGAGGGACCATCGGCTCTGCACCGCGACCCGCTGTGGCGCAATTCCGGCGCCGAAACGATTGAGGATTATGCACGCTGGGCCGTGAATGTCTGCGGCATGGCCTGCCTGAAGATGATCCTTGCCGCGCGCGGCGAAATTCATCCGACGCTTGAGCTCGCGCGCGCCTGCACGGCCTATGGCGGCTATGTCGTCAATGAAGGCGACGGTACGATCAAGGGGCTGATCTACGAGCCCTTCGTCCGGTTCGTGCGCGAACGTTTCGGCCTGCTCGCCGAGACGATGACGAATGTCGATGCGGCCACGGTGCCCGGTCTGCTTTGCAAGTGGCGCTACTTCATCGCCTCGGTTCATCCAGGTATCCGCTGGCCCGAGCGCGAGCCGCCGTCGAAAGGCGGGCATCTGGTACTGGTGACGGCCGCCTCGCCAGGCGAAATCCGCTTCCACAACCCTTCGGGACACGTCAGGCAGAGCCAGGCGGACGTCACGCTACCGCTCGCCAGTTTCGACCGCTTTTTCGCCCGGCGCGGCATCGCCGTCGGTTTCTGATCCTTGAGCATTGTGGAGATGTCGATGGCCGAAAAAAGACTGCGTATTGGTGTGCTCTTTGGCGGGCGGTCCGCCGAGCACGACGTGTCGGTGCTTTCGGCGAACAATGTCATGGGCGCGCTGGAGCCGGGGAAGTACGATGCCGTTCCGATCTTCGTCACCCGCGAAGGGCAATGGCTGCTCAGCCGCTTCGAGGACGGCGCGCTGGCGACACCGTCGAACGGAGCGGAGGTCTGTCTGGTGCCCGGCGGGCATGGCCGAATGCTGGCCGTTCCGGCCGAAGGGCCGCCTTACGAGTTGCCCGCGATCGACATTCTGTTTCCCGTCCTGCACGGTCTCCATGGCGAGGACGGCGCCGCGCAAGGACTGGCGGAGGTGGCGCGCGTGCCGCTTGCCGGCTGCGGCATTCTCGGTTCGGCCACGGCGCTCGACAAGGATATCGCCAAGCGGTTACTGAAGGCGGCCGGCCTGCCCACGGCACGGTCCAGCACCATCCTGCCCGAGGCCGCGCCTGGCTTCGCGGAGATCGAGCAGGCGCTCGGACTCCCGGTCTTCATCAAGCCGGCCCGCCAGGGCTCTTCCGTCGGCGTCAGCAGGGTCTCCGACGAAACGGGCTATCAGGCAGCGCTCGCCGAAGGCTTCAGGCACGACGGCAAGCTGCTGGCGGAGGAATTCATCCGCGGCCGCGAGATCGAATGCAGCGTGCTTGAGGACACGGAAGGTGGCCTCTTCGTCTCCCGTCCCGGCGAGATCGTGCCGTCCGAAAGCCACGGCTTCTACAGCTATGACGCCAAATATATCGATAAGGATGGAGCAGCACTTAAGGTGCCCGCCGAACTGCCCGAGACGATCGAAGGCGAGATCCGCGAGACGGCGGCGAAGGCGTTTCGCGCGCTGGGTTGCGACGCGATGGCGCGCGTCGACTTCTTCGTGAGACCGGACATGACGTTCCTGATCAACGAGCTCAACACCATTCCGGGCTTCACCGACATCAGCATGTACGCCAAGGCAATGGCGGCAAGCGACATCAGCTACCCGGAAGTCATCGACCGGCTGGTGGCGCATGGGCTGGCGCGTGCCGCCCAATCTACCTGAGCGACTCCGGGAATAAAAAGAGCGGCCCGAGAGCCGCTCTTTTGCCTTCAGGCGCGTGGCCTACTTGGCGTTGGGGTTCGGCATCCAGGCCGGCATGGCGACATCGGCATGGGCGAACTGCGGCAGCTTGGCCGACAGGTCTTCCATGTTCTTGATGTCCTTGTCGATAAGTTCCTTCTGGGTGATCAGCGTCGGCGGCACGATGACGTTGTGGCCGGGATCCTCGCCGGCGAGCAGCTGCGCCAGCGCGCGCACCGAGACCTGGCCGACGACTGCCGGGTTGGTCGCGGCGGTGGCGGCCCAGGCGCTGTCCGGCTCGCGCATCGCGGCGATGTCGGACGTCGAGATGTCGGCCGAGTAGATCTTGATGCCCTTGTTGAGGCCGGCCTCGTCGACGGCGATCTTCACCCCCTTGGCGAACTCGTCGTAAGGCGCGAACATCACCTTGATATCGGGATGCGCCTGCAGCACCGAGCGCGCCTGGTTGGCGACGGAATTGGCGATCGGATTGTCGAGCGTGCCGAACATGGCGACCTCGCTGATGCCGGAATGTTTCTTCTTCACGTCGACCCAGGTTTCGTTGCGGCGGTCGAGCGGGGCGATGCCGGCGACATAGACATAGCCGGCTTTCCAGGCGTCGCCATTGTCCTTGACCGCCTGTTCGAGCGCGAGGCGCGCGAGATCGCGGTCGGACTGCTCGATCTGCGGGATCTTCGGGTTCTCGACATTGACGTCGAAGGCGACGACCTTGATGCCCGCGTCGACGGCGCGCTGGGCGGCGTCCTTCATCGATTCTGTCAGGCCGTGCTGGATGATGATGCCCTGCACGCCGAGCGCGATCGCCTGGTCGACCATGTCGGCCTGGAGCGCTGCGTCCTGGCGGCTGTCCAGCACGCGCAGATCGACGCCGAGCGCCTTGGCCTGCGCCTCGACGCCGGAGAGATAGGCCTGGAAGAAGTCACCGGTGGAGAGATAGCGCACCAGCGCGATCTTGACGCCCGGCTTGTCGAATGGCGCCGGACGGTCCGCCGCCAATGCTGTGCCCTGCATGAGCAGCGCCGCGCCCGCGAGGCCGAGTGCGGCCTTCCCTAAAAGTCTCCTTGTGATGCTCACTTCTTCCTCCGTTTTGTTCTCAATGCCCCGGTCGAAACTATCTCTTGCCCCTGCCGGAAAGGGCGAAGGTGAAGACAAGGGCGACGACGAGAACCGCGCCCTTGACGAAATCCTGCGTGTAGTAAGGGGCGTTCATCATCGTCAGGCCCTGCAGCAGGACGCCGACGAACACCGCGCCGACGGCCGTGCCGAAAGCGTTCGGCTTGGCGGCGCCGAGCACCGCGTAGCCGATAAGCGCCGCCGCTACTGCGTCGAGCAGCAAATTATTACCCGAGGCGATATCGCCGCGTCCAAGCCGGGCAGCGAGCAAAATCCCGCCGATCGAGGCAAAAACTCCCGAAATGACATAGGCCCAGATCTTGTATGCCTTGACAGGCGCGCCGGCCAGTTCGGCGGCGCGTTCGTTGCTGCCGACGGCATACATCATGCGGCCGAAGCGGGTGTATTCGAGGAAGAACCAGATGAGCGCGGCGAGCACGATGAGCACCACCACCGAGACCGGGATCAGGTTCGGAATGAAGAAGTCGATGCGGTGGCGGCCGAGCGCCAGGAAGGCTTCCGAGAACTTGCCGTTGGCGACCGAGCCGTCGGGCATCGTCATGCCGGTGGCGATCGAGCGGCCTTCGGTCGGAATGCGTTGCAGGCCGAGCAGCAGGAACATCATGCCGAGCGTCGCGAGCAGATCCGGCACGCGCATGTAGACGATGAGCCAGCCATTGATGAGGCCGACGACCGCGCCGATCACGAGGCAGGCGATGACGGCGACGACGGCGTTCTGCTCCAGCACAACCATGGCATAGGAAGCCGCCATCATGGCGCTGGTGGCGACCGAGCCGATCGACAGATCGAAGCCGCCGACGACAAGTGTCGCGGTGACGCCGAGTGCCAGCACGCCGGTGATCGCGACCGACTGGAAGATGAAGACGGCGCTTTGCGGCGAGGCGAAGCCGTCGGCGGCGATCGCGAAATAGGCGATCAGCCCGACCAGCAGGATGATGAAACCATAGCGGATGGCATAGTCGCGCAATGTCATCGAACGCCCCCGCGCTGCTGCCCTCTCCGCCAAACTGGAACTCATGCCTGCACTCCAAGTCTCGTCATCCATGCGATCTCACGCCGCGCTGGTGAGCGGCCCGCCGGCCACCTCAGCCAGCAGCCGATCGAGATCGATGTCATCGTTCCTGTGCTCGCCGACGATCGCGTGCTCCGACATCACCAGGATGCGGTCGGCGGTCTCCAGGGCCTCGTCGATCTCTGTGACGAAGAGCAGTGTGGCGCGGCCGTCGGCGCTCGCCCTGAGCTTGGTTGCGATGTCGCGCCGAGCCGAAATATCGACGCCCTGGAACGGCTCGTCGAGGATGAACAGGCGCGAGGCCTGCGACATCCAGCGCGCCACCATCACCTTCTGCTGGTTGCCGCCCGAAAGCGCGGAAAGCTCGTCCTTCTCGGAGCGGCAGACGATGCCGAGCTCGCCGATCTGGCGGCGTGCGGCAGCCCGTTCTGCCCGCTTCTTCATGACGCCGAAGCCGGACATGCGCTTGAGAAACGGCAGGCTGATGTTGCGTTCGATGTTGAAGCCGCCGACGATGCCGCTCATCGCGCGGTCCTTGGCCACAAGGAAGACGCCGGCAGCGATCGCCTCGCGCGCGGATCCCGGTGCGTAGGGCTTGCCGTCCATATGCATGGTGCCGGCGAGCGGCCTGCGCACGCCGAACAAAGTTTCTGCGAGCGCCGTCTTGCCGACGCCGACCAGGCCGGTGATCGCCACCACCTCCCCAGCGCCGAGCGTCATCGAAATCGGTCTGGCGCCGGGCGCCAGCTGCAGGCCTTGGACGGTAAAGACCGCGCGCGCCGAGCTTCTGGCAATGACGCGGTCGAGCAGTATCTTGCGGCCGAGCATGGCGTTGACCGCGCCCTCATAGTCGAGCGGCTTCCGGTCGAACAGGCCGGAGACGACGCCGTCACGCATCGAGACGATGCGGTCTGCCAAGCGCCTGATGTCGGACATGCGATGCGAGATATAGAGGATCGCGACACCCTGCCCGCGCAGCCTGTCGATCAGCGCAAACAGCCGGTCGGCCTCGGCGCTCGACAGCGAGGAGGTCGGCTCGTCGAGGATCAGCACTTTCGGCTGGTGCGCCATGGCGCGGGCAATCGCGACCATCTGACGATCGGCGAGCGAGAGGTCCGCGACGCGTGCCTTAAGATCGAGCGTAAGCCCCATGCGGTCGGCTACGGTCCTGGCTTCGACGCGGACATTGGCGGGCCTGAACAGCAGCGATGCGCCCTTGCCGCTCAGCCGGTCGAGCGTCAGGTTGGTGGCGACGTCGAGATCGGCGACAACGCCGTCATTGATGTTCTGATGAACGGTGACGACGCCGGCGCGGATCGCTTCTGCCGGCGAGCCGGGATCGAAGGCCTGGCCGGCGAGCCGCATCGTGCCGCCGCCGCGCGCGTAAACGCCGCTGACGATCTTGACCAGGGTGGATTTGCCGGCGCCGTTGGCGCCCATCAGCACGGTGACCTCGCCCGCATAGAGATCCAGCGCGATGCCGCCAAGCACCTCGTTCTGGCCGAAGGATTTCCTCAGGCCGTCCACACGGAACACGGCATCTGCGCCCATTCGTTCCTCCCTGATCGATGACGCTATGGGCTCACTCGGCAATTGTCAACACGATTGACAATTGCCAGAGCGCTCCCTAGCTTGGCCCGGCCGCCGTGGCTCCGTTATCGTGGGACACCACGCGCAGGAGGGAGAGGATGACCGGGAAGTTCGAAGCATTGTCGGTGGAGTCGCTGCCGCAGCGGCTCGGCGAGACCACGGCGCTTACCGAGCGCATTGGCAAGGACGCCGGCCACTGGAAAGTACGCGAGGTCGGCGACGGCAACCTGAACCTCGTTTTCATCGTCGAGGGCGACCAGGGCGCGGCGGTGGTCAAGCAGGCGCTGCCCTATGTGCGCCTGGTCGGCGACAGCTGGCCGCTGCCTTTGAAGCGCGCTTTCTTCGAGTATCACGCCTTGACGAGGCAACAGCGCCGAGCGCCAGGCTCGGTGCCGGCGATCTATTATTTCGACGAGGACCAGGCGCTTATTGTCATGGAGTATCTGGCGCCGCCCTACATCATCCTGCGTCGCGCGCTGATCGACGGCCGCGAGCTGCCGAACATTGCGCGCGACATCGGCCTGTTCATGGCCCGAACGCTGTTCCGCGGCTCGGACCTCTCAATGCCGACAAAAGAGCGCAAGGCCGATCTCGCGCTGTTCGCCGACAATGTCGAGCTCTGCGACATCACCGAGAACCTGGTGTTCTCCGATCCCTATTTCGACGCCGAGATGAACCGGCACACCAGCCCGCAGCTCGACCGCCTGGTGGCCGAATTGCGCGCCGACCGCGACCTCAAGGTCGAGGCGCAGCGGCTGAAGCACCTCTTCGCCGCCAATGCCGAAACACTGCTGCATGGCGACCTGCATTCCGGTTCGATCATGGTGACCGACACCGAGACCCGGATGATCGATCCGGAATTCGCCTTCTACGGCCCGATCGCCTTCGACGTCGGCATGCTGCTCGCCAATTTCTGGATGGCCTTCTTCTCGCAGCGCGGCCATGAGCAGAAAGGTAGCCGGGATTCGATGCGCGCCTACCTGCTTAAGGTCACGGCCGAGAGCTGGGCGGTGTTCCGCGCCGAGTTTTCGCATTTGTGGCGAACCGAGCGCACCGGCATCCTCTACCAGAAGAGCCTGTTCGAGGATCAGGGCGACCTGCTCGGTTCCGAACAGGCGCTCGACCACATGCTTTCCGGCATCTGGACCGACCTGCTCGGCTTCGCCGGCATCGAGGTGCACCGACGTATCCTCGGTCTCGCCCACAATGCCGATTTCGAGACCATTGCCGACGCAGACCTTCGCGCCAAATGTGAAGCAAAGGCGCTGCGCTTCGGCCGCCACATCGCCGTGAACCGGCGTCAGATCCACAGCATCGACGAGGTCAACGCATTGGCCGCGCTGGTCGAACAGGAGAAGAGCCTTTGAACGTCGGCGAACGCCACTATCGTACAATTTGGCTCAGCGACGACAAACGCTCGGTCGACATCATCGACCAGCGCTGGCTGCCGCATGAGTTTCGCGTCGAGACGATCGGAACCGTTCCCGGCATCGCCACCGCGATCCGCGACATGTGGGTGCGCGGCGCGCCGCTGATCGGCGTCACCGCCGCCTACGGCGTCGCCATCCAGATGACCGACGATCCCTCGGACGAAGCGCTCGACGCGGCGTGGGAGACGCTGCACAAAACGCGACCGACGGCGATCAACCTGCGCTGGGCGCTGGACGAGATGCGGCGTTTTCTGAAGCCGCTGGCGCCGGGAGAGCGCGCCGAGGCCGCCTACCGGCGCGCCGCCGAGATCGCAGACGAGGATGTCGGGCTCAATCGCGCCATCGGCGAGAACGGGCTTGCCATCATCAAGGAGATCGCGGCGAAAAAGAAGCTTGGCGAGGCGGTCAACATTCTCACCCATTGCAATGCCGGTTGGCTGGCGACGGTCGACTACGGCACCGCCACGGCGCCAATCTATCTGGCGACGGAAGCCGGCATTCCGGTCCACGTCTATGTCGACGAGACCAGGCCGCGCAACCAGGGCGCCCAGCTGACCGCCTGGGAAATGGCCGGCCACGGCGTGCCGCACACGCTGATCGTCGATAACGCTGGCGGGCATCTGATGCAGCATGGCGACATCGACATGGTGATCGTCGGCACCGACCGCACGACGGCCAATGGCGACGTCTGCAACAAGATCGGCACCTATCTCAAGGCTTTAGCCGCCGCCGACAACGACGTCCCTTTCTATGTCGCGCTCCCCTCGCCCACCATCGACTGGACGGTCGCCGACGGGCTTGCGGAAATCCCGATCGAGGAGCGCGCGAGTGACGAGGTTTCGCTGGTGTGGGGTAGGACGGCCGACGGCAAGGTCGCGCAGGTGCGCGTCTCGCCCGACGCGACGCCGGCGGCAAACCCCGCCTTCGACGTGACGCCGGCTCGGCTGGTGACAGGGCTGATCACCGAGCGCGGCGTGGCGAAGGCTTCGCGCGAGGCGCTGAAGGCAATGTTTCCCGAGCGCAGCTAATCTTAGCCCGGTGCTCTCGGCCGTGCTCACGCCGCACAACTATCATGAGAGCGCCGAGCACCGCCGCTTCTTCCACGAGCATTTTTTGGTGAAGGGCAAGGAAGCGGCGAAGGCCTGCGTCGAAATCCTTGCCGCGCGCGAGCGGATCGCCGCTTAGGCTCGACTCGGGCCGGATTTCAGCCCTGCAACAAGAATTGCGGCCGAAAGGGCTTCAAAAGGTTGCGGTAGGTCAGAAATCCGGCCAGAAGCAACGGGGCCGCCCGCCCGGGCGGCCTTTTCAAACACGGGCTCGAACCAGATACGGGAGACTATTCGTTGGCTCGCATCACACTGAGACAATTGCTCGACCATGCCGCCGAACAAGGCTATGGCGTGCCTGCCTTCAACATGAACAACATGGAACAGGGCCTCGCCATCATGGAGGCGGCCGAGGAGACCAAGTCGCCGGTCATCCTCCAGGCGAGCCGCGGGGCGCGCGCCTACGCCAATGATGTGGTGCTGGCCAAGCTGATCGACGCGCTGGTCGAGATCCACCCCGACATTCCGGTCTGCATGCATCTCGACCACGGCAACAACGAAGCGACCTGCGTCACCGCGATCCAGTACGGCTTCACCTCGGTGATGATGGACGGCTCGCTAAAGGAAGACGGCAAGTCGCCGGCCGACTACGCCTATAATTCCGGCATCACGCGCCGCGTCGTCGATATGGCGCATTGGGGCGGTGTCTCGGTGGAAGGCGAGATCGGCGTGCTCGGCTCGCTGGAGAGCGGCGGCGGCGAGCAGGAGGACGGCCACGGCGTCGAAGGCGCCATCAGCCACGATCAGTTGCTTACAGACCCGGTGCAGGCCGAGCAGTTCGTGCGCGACACCCATGTCGATGCGCTGGCGGTGGCCATGGGCACCAGCCACGGCGCCTACAAATTCTCGCGCAAGCCGGATGGCGCGGTGCTGGCGATGAACGTGATCGAGGAGATCCATCGCCGCCTGCCCAACATGCATCTGGTCATGCACGGCTCGTCATCGGTGCCGGAGGAGCTGCAGGAGATCATCAACAAATATGGCGGCCAGATGAAGCCGACCTGGGGCGTGCCGGTGGAAGAGATCCAGCGCGGCATCAAGCACGGCGTGCGCAAGATCAACATCGACACCGACAACCGCATGGCGCTGACCGGCGCGATCCGCAAGGTGCTGACCGAGAACCCTTCCGAGTTCGATCCGCGCAAATATCTGACGCCGGCCATGGCGGCGATGAAGAAGCTCTGCAAGGAACGTTTCGAGCAGTTCGGCACAGCCGGCAACGCGCCGAAGATCAAGCCGATCCCGTTGTCGGAAATGGCCAAGCGTTACAAGTCCGGCAGCCTCGACCCGAAGTTCGGCTGAGCCACCTCCTCCCGCGACCGGGTTCCAGCTGGTCGCGGGAGCACGCCCGCCCTCCCACGGCACCAGTTCCGCGGAACCTCACGTCATCGGCATTGGCCAAGGAACCATCCATAGCCGAGCTTAGTTGAACTGTCCTGACGCAATGGAGGGTGCGCCGACCGGCGTCGCCGACGGGAAATGCTCGAGCCGCTCTGCTGCGACATGCCGCTTCATCCGACATGGCCGGATCTCGTTGCGCGGCTGTTGCTGACGCTGGTCGCGGGCTTCCTCATCGGCTTGAATCGCGAAGCGCGCGGCCATTCCGCCGGCCTGCGGACGACCATCCTGGTCGGCCTCGCGGCGTGCGTCGCCATGGTCCAGGCCAACATGCTGCTCGACGTTGCCGGCAAGGGACCGGACTCATTCGTGCGCATGGATGTGCTGCGCTTTGCGCTCGGCGTGCTCACCGGCGTCGGCTTCATCGGCGGCGGCGCCATCCTCAGGCGCGGCGATCTCGTCACCGGAGTGACCACCGCCGCCACCATGTGGATCATGACGATGATCGGGCTGGCCTTCGGCGGCGGCCAGTTCGGCCTCGGCGCGATTGCTACAGCATTGACGCTGGTGACGCTGCAGGCCCTGAAGTGGGTCGATCTCAAGATCCCGCGCGACCATAAGGCGATCCTTGCGGTCTCATGGCCGAAGACAGCCCCGCCCGACCTCCAGGAGATCGTGCGGCCGCTCGGATACGATGCCCGCTTCGTTGGCATGGAGCACGATGCCGACCGCGACCGCGTCGTGTTTTCCTTCCAAGTCAAATGGCGGCAGCCAGATGCAGTCGAGCCGTCAACTGAGGTGCTGGCGCTGGTCGGCCAACACTGCGAGATCGAGCGGTTTGAATTGATCAGCGAGAAAGCGCCCTGATCAGCGTCAGAAGGGTGGCGAACCTATTCGGCTGCGCTTGGCGTTTCCGAATCCGGGCGAATAAGCTTGATGTCCGCTCCCGCCGCCCAGGCGCCGATGTCCTCCCGGCGCAGCGCCGCCGCCATCATGTCGGGAAAATGGTCCGGCGTGCAGGCGAAGACCGGGACGCCCAATGCCGCGACCGAGCCGGCCATGGAAGAGTCGTAGCCGGGACGGCCCTGGTCGGTGAGCGCCAGGAGCACAACGACATTGACGCCCGACCGCACCAGCGCAGCCAGCCGACGAAGCAGTTCCTGACCGTTGCCGCCTTCGTAGAGGTCGGTGATGAGGACGAAATGCGCTTTGGTCGGCCGCTCGATGCGCTCGGCGCAATAGGCGACCGCCTGGTTGATGTCGGTTCCGCCGCCGAGCTGGACGCCGAACAGCACCTCGACCGGATCGCTGAGCTCGTCGGTCAGATCGACGATCGCGGTGTCAAAGCAGACCAGCTTGGTGCGCACGACCGGCAAGGAGGCCATCACGGCCGCGAAGATCGAGGCGTAGATGACCGAACTTGCCATCGAGCCGGACTGATCGACGCAGAGCGTCACTTCGTCGAGGTCGACCAGCCGACGCTGGCGGCGCATGAAGCCGACGAGCTTTTCCGGCACCACGGTCTTGTGGTCTGGCTGGTAGTGGCGAAGGTTCGCCGCGATAGTGCGCGGCCAGTCGATGTCGCGCTGCCGCGGCCTGTTGGTGCGCCTTGAACGGTCGAGCGCGCCGCGGATCGCCTCGGCGGTTTTCTGCTCGAGACGCTGCATCAGCTTGGCGACGATGTCGGAAATGATCGAGCGGGCAATGTCCTTGGTCTTTTCCGGCATCGCCGAGCGCAACGAGACCAGATCGGCAACGAGATTGACGTCGGCCTCGATCGCCTTGAGGAATTCCGGCTCCATCAGCATCTGCTTCAGGTTCAGGCGCTCGAAGGCGTCCTTCTGCACGACCTGGACCACCTGCTCGGGGAAGAAAGAGCGGATATCGCCCATCCATTGCGCGACGCGCGGCGCCGAACGGCCAAGCCCGCCGCGCCGCTTGCGCGGATCGCCGGCGTCGCCGCTGCCGTCGCCGTAGAGCGCATCGAGGGCTGCCGAAAGCCGCCGGTCCTCCTGCGACAGCGCCGAGGAGGACTCATCGTCGGCGCCGATCGCCAGGCGCCAACGGCGCTCCCGCGTCCCTTCGATCGGATGAAGATCGGGTCCGACCGTTTCATCATCCATGGTTGGGCTCCCCCGTAAGCAGCTTGCCGAGGAGACCAAAATGCCGGCGCCAGGCCTCGCCGCCATCGGGTGCCGGCGTCAGTCCGGCGGGCAGGCTCGCCCTGCGGCCGAGCACGGCCTCGATCAGGCGGCGGCGCTCCATGCTGTCGAGATTGGAAAATACGCGGCGCAGCAAAGGCAGATGCGCAACGAAGGCGTCCTCGTCGAGCGATGCCAGCCAGGAATCGACAGCGCCGCGCAGCCCCTCGTCATAGATCAGCCTCTGGCCGGCGCCGCTGAAGAAGCCTTCGAAAAAGGCGGCGGCATCGATGACCGGCGTTCCGGGCGACAGCCGCTTTGCCAAAAGGCCGGCCGTGGCCTCGGCCGAGAGGTGCCCGGCCTCGTAGAGCAGATGTGCGGCGCAGCCAGCAACGAGCGCCGTCGAGCGCGATGAATCGAGCACGGCCGCAAGGCCGTTCAGCCAGGCATCCAGGACATGCTCGTCCGGTTCGACCAGCCTGATCGCCTCGTCGGCCTTGCTCAGCGCCGCCATCAGCGCTGCGGCGGCCTGCGCGTCGAGATCGCGCGCGGCGTAAGGCAGCGCGATCGCGCCTTCGATGACCAACCGCTCCAAGAGGCCGGCAAGGCGCTGCGTCTCGGTTTTGCGCGCTTCGCCATAGCGGATGATGTCGGCAAGTGGGGGCACCGACGCAAGGAGCTCCAGGCATTCGCTGCTATGCGCCGCCTTCTCCTCGAGCGCGGCGAGGCCGGCCGCGGACGCCTCGCTCAAGGCGGCGGTGATCGCGCTTTGCACCAGCGTGGCCAGAGCATCGAGCGTCGAAGCGGCGCCGATCATCTGGACAAGCCGTCCGTTGGCGGCCTTCTCGATGGTCGGTCCGTAAATCAGGTTTTCGACCAGGCGCACGGCGTATTCCGGCTGCCAGGCCAGCAGCCAGCGCTCGCGGAACGTGCCGCGGCTGCGGCCGACATCCGTCAGCCTGCCCCAGTTCACGCCGAGCACGTTCAGCCGGTGCAGAAGCGTCGACCGAAAGAGACCGCTCTCGCTGCGCAGGTCGATGGAGAGCTCGCGCTCCAGTGCTTCAGGCTTGAGCCGCGCGGCCTTCTGGTTGCGCTGCAAATCATCGATCAGCGGCGCGAGCGGCGTGTCGGCTGGAATCTCGCCGACATCGGCGCCGAGCAGCAGCTCGGCCTCGACCATCTTCCACAGCAAGGCCTCGCCGTTGAAGAGCGCCGCGATCGAGGCCTCACGCAGTTCCTCGAAACCCGGTTTCGGGCGCTCGCGTATGGCGGCAAGCGCCCGCGCCAGACGCTCCGCCTCGATCAGCGAGGCGGTCGAAATTATATGGCCCTTGGCCCTGAGAACCGAAGCGACCCGCGCGAGCCACAGCACCGAAGCGTCATCCTGCCCGCGCGTCTGCCACAGGTGCTTGCTCCAGCCCGGCGCGACGACACCGGCGCCATAGCCATAACCCAGCGCCAGCCGCGGTCCGGTCCATGGCGCGAAGGTCATCGTGGTCTTGCGCCGGCCGATGCCCTTGAGCAGTGCCTGGTCGCTCTTTTGCGTATGCGCAGCTTGCAGGGCGGGCACATGCCACGCGCCGCAGACGACGGCCAGCGGCCCGTCGATTTCTTTGCGCGCAGCGGCGATCTCCAGCCGCATATGCGCCTCGCGCATGGCCTCGAATTTGCCAATGGACGTCTCGCCGTCGCGCAGCGTCGTCATCGCGTCGGCGATGGCAGCAAAGATCGGCCCGGGTGCGGGATTCTGCTCAATGATATCGGACCACCAGCTTTCGCCGTCCTCATAGCCGGCGGCGCGCGCTAAAGTGCCGATCGGATCAAGGATCCGTGAGCTTGCTTCGCTCTGCTCTTCGGTGGCCTCCGGTTCGTCCGCATCGGCGTCGGTCGAACCCTCGGGCCCGTGCTCGGCAAGCCGCGCGGCGGACGGCAAGTCGATGAAACGCAGCGCCGCCTTGTTGGCGACAGCCCACAGCGCCGCCTGATATTCGGGAGAGAATTCGGCGAAGGGCCAGAAGCGCGTCGCGGCGGGATCGTCCTCGGGGTAGCAAAGCAGTGCCACCGGCGGCTTCATGTCCGGGCTGGCAAGCAGGGGCAGCAAGGGCGAGGCATCCACCGGCCCCTCGATCAGCACGGCGGCCGGCTGCAATTCCTGCAACGCTCTAACCAGGCTCGCGGCGGAGCCCGGCCCATGATGGCGAATGCCGAAATAGCTGATGCCGCCTTGCGTCATGGCTCAGATGGCCGCGTTGAGCGCCGCGTAATAACCGGCGTAGTCCGGCCGCTTCTTCAGCACCGTCTCCAAATATTCCTCAAGCACGACCTTGTCCTGGACCGGGTCCTTGACGATGGCGCCGACCAGGCTTGGCGCCAGGCCTTCGGCGTGGAGCTTGCCGCCGTCGAACCAGGCCGCCTGGCTGAGGCCGCTGATCATCGTGGCGATCGCCTCGGCGGTGGAGAGCGAGCCCGACGGCGTCTTCAGCGTCACCTTGCCGTCGGCGGTCGCGCCGGAGCGCAGCTCGCGGAAGATGGTCAGCACGCGCGCGATCTCCTCGCCGACATTTTTCGGCACCGGCAGGTCCAGTCCGCCGGCCATCTCGCCGACGCGCCGGGACACGATCGAGACCTCTTCCGCCATGTCCTCCGGCAGCGGCAGCACCACGACATTGAAACGGCGCTTCAGCGCCGAGGAGAGTTCGTTGACGCCCTTGTCGCGATTGTTCGCGGTGGCGATGATGTTGAAACCGCGCTGCGCGTAAATCGAGGTGTTCAGCTCCGGCACCGGCATCATTTTTTCGGACAGCACGGTGATCAGCGTGTCCTGCACGTCGGAGCCCATTCGCGTCAGTTCCTCCAGGCGGCAGAGCTTGCCTTCCTGCATGGCGCGGTAGAGCGGCGTCGGCACCAGCGCCTCCTGGCTCGGCCCCTTCGCCAAGAGCTGCGCATAGTTCCAGCCGTAGCGGATCTGATTCTCATCGGTGCCGGCCGTGCATTGCACGATCAGCGTCGAGTTTCCCATGATGGCGCCGGCGAGATGTTCCGAGACCCAGGATTTTGCCGTTCCCGGCACGCCGAGCAGGAGCAGCGCCCGGTCGGTCGCGAGCGTCGCCACCGCGGTTTCCATCAATTGCCGACGTCCGACATATTTCGGGGTGATAAGCGTGCCGTCGCCCGCCTTGCCACCCATCAGGTAAGTGAGGACGGCCTTGGGCGACAGGCTCCAGCCGGCAGGCTTCTGGCGGTCGTCGTCGCGCGCGAGCGCCTGCAGTTCGGAGGCATAGACCTGCTCGGCCGGAAGGCGGATGGCTGCGTTCATGCGATCTTCTCCGGGTTCATCATCTCTCGGATTGCGAAGGGTTTCCGGCCAGCGCTGCATTGAGCCGCAGCAGGCCGATGGATGGGGAAGCGGGCGACAGGCCGGCGGCGATCACCTCGTCGATCAATTTTTCCGCCGCCTCCGGATTGGCCAGAAAGCCCAGGGTCTCGAGATATTGCTCGGCGCTTCGTTTCATGACGTCGTTGTCACCCGAGACGGCGGAACGCAGCGCTGGAAGCGTCTTGCTCCTTGCGAGGTCGCTCCATTCCAGCCAGCCTGCTTCCGCGCCTTCGACCAGGTTGAGCGCGGCCAGATTTTGCCCATCATCCAGGATCTGCCTGATCAGGACACGCTTCCTGCCGTTGTCCAAGCGCGACATGAGCTGGAGGACGAGAAGCGCCAGCCTGCCGCCGGCGGCGACAAGCAAATCCGCCAAACAGGCGACCGCCGCATCGCTGCCGGACACCGCGATCATTCGAACGAGAAAGAGATCGGCACCCTCATCGACGCCGAACTGCCATGCGCCAATGAAATCGGGCTCAGTCTTGCCGAATTGGGCGACGAGATCGCCGAAGTAACAGGACGCGAACAGGTCGGCGCGACGCGACTGTTGCGCAGGCGACTTGGGCTTTATCGGCGTGTAGGTGGTGCGGCGGCGGATGAAGCCGGATTTGCCTTCCTCAATGAAAGCGGCGAGCTCGGCTATCGAATCTTTCGACGCGCCATCCGCTGGATCGCTACGTTCACCCAACCTTGCCAGGAGCCGGCCGGCCGTTTCGCGCACCTTGCCTGAGCGATCGGCGGACAGGCTCTTTAGAAATGGAATGTCATCGGCACTCAAGCCGAAGCGCATCAGCTCCACGAGCGCAAGCCTGACCTCCGCCGGCTCGCTCGCTCCCTTGGTCTCAATCAACGTCCGCGCCAAGGGCATGGTGCGCCGTAATTCGACCAAAGCTGTACGGCGCGCCGCAGGATAAAAATCATCCCAGGTTTCAGCGGTGAGTTGTCCTCGTCGAGACTGCCTGTCGCCATCCGCGCCTGCTTGCCAGTCGACCCAGGGAGCATAGATATCTGGGCTTTCCTGATCCGACGCAGCAGGCATCCAATCCATCGGATGCAGCACGAAGCCTCGGCTGGCGACGAGTGTGGCCACGCGGGTCTTGAGCCTCGCATCAGCGGCGTATTTCAATGCGGCACGCAGCAACGGTCGCAGCCAATCAGGAAGCATCGGCAGCGCGAGCATCGGCAGCGGCGGACGGCGTTTCAAGGTTTTGGGCGCCGCCGGCCGAAGCGCGACATCCAGCGCCTGCGCGGCGATCGCCAAGAGCCGACGTTCCTGCTCGTCCGAGCTGGAGGCAGCCGCGAACTCCTTCCATTCGGCGGGCGCCAATTCGAAAGCGGCGCCGCCCGAAATCCAGTTGTCGCGAAGCCTCGCCAGCCCTGCCTGCTCGAGCTCGTTCATGAGAGATTGAGCCTCCCGATGCTGCTTTGTGAGGCCAGAAGCTCGAGCCTGGCGCCGTTCCACAGTGCTGCCGTGACTGTCAGATCGAGGCCAAGCAAGGTCTGGTTGACGGAGCCGGCGACTGGCAGGGCGATGCCATGCGAATCGTTCGCCGCCTGCCACCAGGCGCCATCCTTCTCGTCCAGCGCGATCGCGCCCGCCGGCAGGAGGATCGGACAGTCGGACAGCCACGGCGCGCCGTCCTGGAAAGCTGCATAGGCGGCCAGCGGATCGCCGGCAGCGTTCGGAGCAAAATCGGGCCAATTGCCGGGCGACGCATCGCCCAGGCGTTCTGCGACCAGTGCGCGAAGCGGAATTCGGGATGGATAGAACACCAGCCTCGCCTTGAAGCGGTCCCCCGGCGCGAAGGCGCCGGAGCGGCGCCCGGCCGAGGCCGGGAAGAAGTCCAGGAGGACGGCAAATCGTGGGATTGGGCTTTTCAGATCGAGCAGCCAGGTCGCGTGGCTGACCAGGCCGTCGCGACGGGCCTCGATCTTCTCACCCAGCACCTCCCAGTCGCTCTCGACCTTGACGGCATCCGGATTGGCAAGGATCTGGTCGCGTGTTTCGGATGTCGAGACCAGGCGCTTCAGCTCGGCATCGTCGGGCGCGGCACGCCAGGCCTTGGCGAGCAGCACCAGCTTACCCAGCTCTCGGATAGCGGCGTCCGGCCGCTCTTCGCTGCGCAGCGCCATCAGTTTCGCGGGCAGCTCGTCGATACGCCCGGCCAAAGCGGTCGCCTTGAGGTCTACAAGCCGCGCCGCGATGCGGCGGCAGCGCTCGCTGCTGGCGTCGACAAAACCGGCAAGGCCGAGCCGAAGCTGGTCGGCAACCCACTGATCCAATTCGTCGAGCGCTGCCGACACGGCACTTCGCGTGTCCTCGGCGCGCTTGCGCTGCGCCGCCTCGCGGCGCTCGGCGGCCGCGGCGTCTTCTACGGCAGCGCTTTGCTCGGGCCGCAACGCCTCGTCGATGCTTTTGCTTTCCGCGCTTGCCGGCGCCGGCGTCGGCGGCTGGCCCGACTTGCGGCGCCGCCCGAGCCAGTCATTGACCCATTCCGGCGTCTGGTCGACCCGATCGAAGCTGGCGGGCGCGGTGGCGCCGATCCACATCAGCCCCAGTATGTGCTTGCACGGAAATTTTCGCGATGGACAGGTGCATTTGTAGCCGTGGTCGCGGGCATCGAATGCGACGCGGTAGGGATTCGACCCCGAGCCCTGGCATTCGCCCCAGATGAGGCCCAGCTGTTCGTTTGTCTCGAGACGGGGCCAGTTCGACCGCTTGGTCAGCTTGGCGGCGGCGCCGAGTGAAGCCTGGTCGGGCGCGAGCGCCTCGATTGTTTTCAAATCCAGCTGCAAGCCGCTCCCTCATGACCCCCGAAGCATGATATCGCGACGATAGATACCTGTTTGCGGCGCGCTGGTGTAGCTCCAGCCGCTGAAAAGTTGACGCCCTGTCTAACGTTGCGTTGCCCTGTTCATCGTCAGGCGCGCGAACCCACCAGGACGGCGTGCACAGCATAGGCGCGGCGATCCTCGGCGCTGACGGCCAGCCGATCGGCACGCTGTCCATCGCCTCCCCTGTCTCGCGCGTCGACGATGCGGTGGCGGCCCCCGGGCGAGGCGGCGATCAGGGCGGCGAGGCTCATCTCGGCGCGGCTGACCGGCGAGGCATGACTCATCTTCCCCGTTGCGGCGAAGATGGTTAGGTGCTGCCGACGCCGTCCCGATGGCAGCTGGCGTCGTGCCCCAGCTTCTCCAAGCCTGACTTCATCATCTGCCTCCTCCACCAGTCGCTTCGCGTTCCGCAACCGGCGGATTTCGCGGCCGAATTCCTCACCGTCAAACAGCGTCCTGGTAAAATTCGATCGGCTGTCCATCGGGATCGGCGATGAAGATAAACAATCGTCCCGTGTATGGATCTGTTCGGATGGGCTCCACCTCGACGTCTCGCGACCGAAGCAGCTCGGCTGTCGCCTCGACCGAGGCGACCGAGAATGCAATATGCCTTAATCCACAGGCCTCGGGCCTGCTGGGCCGGCTTGGCGGATCAGGGAAACTGAACAGTTCGATCTGGATGGGACCGTGACGCAAATCGCACTTCCAAGACTGCCTTTCGGGGCGCCAGTTTTCGGCCAGAACGACGAAACCGAGCTTGTTCGTGTAGAACTGCTTGGAGGTCTCATAGTCATTGCAGATGATTGCGACATGATGGACAGCCAGCAGCATCAGATTGGCCTCCCGTAAAGCGTCGATAACGGCGACGCAGCACAGTCGCATCGGCTATGCCTTGGCGCAACTAGGTGGCGACACCGGCCATGCCGGCTCGGGCGAGCATATCTACAAAGTCCGGCTACCCTCCCTCAAGCCGGAGGGTTATCCGAGCGCTATCCACGCCGTCTTGAGGTCGGTGTACTTCTCGATCGCGTGCAGCGACTTGTCTCTGCCGAAGCGGGACTGCTTGAAGCCGCCGAGCGGTACCGTGATGTCGGCGCCGCCATAGGTGTTGACGTGGACGACGCCGGCATTGATGGCGCGCACCATGCGATGCGCGGTCGAACGCTTCGAGGTGCACACGGCAGAAGCAAGACCATAGACGGTGGCGTTGGCAAAGCGCACCGTCTCTTCCTCGCTTTCGAAGCGCATGACGCCGAGCACCGGCATGCACAATGTGATGTTCGGCCGCGTCGTCGACATCCGCCATGGCAGCGACGAGGCGGCGCTGCTCTATGTCGGGCGCAACTACATGCAGCCCAGCGCACTGGGAGTTTCGGTGGCTAGTCGGTCAGTCTGGCGCTGACTCCGACTCGATCAGGCTTTCCAGCATGTCCAGCAGGCGCTCGTACTGCTCGGCGCCGTAACGCTTCTCGATGGCGTCGTAGATGGCGGTGCGCTCGGGCGCCAGCTCCTCGATCAGCGCCACGCCGGCCGGGCTGATGGCGAGCAGAGCGCGGCGGCCGTCATCCTTGACCTTGTTGCGGGTGATGAATTCGCGCTCGTCCAGCGCTTTGATCATGCGGGTGAGGCTGGGCGGCAGGATCGAGGCGCGGTTGGCGAGCTCGGTCGCTTCCAGCGGACCGGTCTCGGCAAGCACGCGCAGCACGCGCCATTGCTGCTCGGTGATGTCGTGGCGAGCAAGCATCGGACGAAAATGCGCCATGATCACTTCGCGGGCGCGAAGCAGAGCCATGGGCAGGGAAGGGCGGGTGCTGGGCGGCAGCAGAGTCAACTCTCCGAAAGTTCCAGTCCAGTACGACTCGCAACAGAAATTAACGCTCGGATCGCAGCTATATCCGCGATTTCTCCGAGAGCGGCAATCCCGTCCCCGACGACCCAGTCGACATGGAGACCAAGCACTTGACATTCGGTCGCCAAGCCCTTGCCCCACATGGGGATCGAATATTCGGCGAATCTCGACGCGAAGGTCGAGATGAGCGAGCTTTGCGCGCTCGTTTCACGCATCATCCTCGAGACGCGGCCTGTTCGAGCCCGGCGCCGCGCGGGTGCGCGCCTTTCGTGCAGATCCCTATGCGATCGCGGACCGGCTCCCCGAGAACGGCTTCATCGAAATGGATTTCCGCATCGGCAGGGGCCGCAGCGCGGAGGAGAAGAAGCGGACCGGCGAGGCGATCTTCACGGGGGTCATCGCGCGCGTTCTATGTCGACACGCTCGGCCTGCAGGTGAGCGACGAGACCAGCGACGCGATCTATCTGCGCGCGCTTGAGGAGCGCGGCCACCCCAGCCCGCGCGAGGCAGACCTGCGCTGGATCGGCGCCATCGTGTCGCGCAACGGCGAGGTGGAGGAGACGGGGCTCGGCGCCGGCGTGCTCGATCATCCGGCCAAGGGCATTGTGTGGCTCGCCAACCGGCTTCACCAATACGGCATGCAAATTGAGGCCGGACAGGTGGTGCTGTCGGGCTCCTTCATCCGGCCGGTCGAATGCCGGCATGGCGATCGGATCGTCTCCGATTTCGGGCCCTTTGGTGCGATCCGCATCGCTTTCGCCTGACCGGCCGCGCGAATTTGCAAGCTGCGCGCTGCCCCAAAGAAAAAGGCCGGGCGCGAAAGCGGCCCGGCCAAGAAATGAAGGTCATAACCTTCAGAGGGGAACATCGCCCGGCGCAATGGGAGGAAAACACCGAGCGATGGCCTCTATTTGGGGCGGTTGCGGTATATTTTCCACGAACTGAATTCCAAAAACTGGCCGAAAGGCGAAAAAATTATCGCGCGGGCAGCGGCAAAGCTCAGCCGGCCGCCGCTGCCTTTTCCAGAAGATCGGCATAGTGCTGCCGGGCCACGTCGGGATGCGACCTCAGACGGCTCTTCAGCACATTGGTTCCGACGTTGCGGAAGAGCGGATTGTCGGGATCGCTGGCCGGCCCGCGCGCCTCAGCCGCCAGTTCCTGCGGAAGGTCGAGCAGCGGGATGGTCGCGTCGAGCCGGGCGCTGAAGAAGAACGGCACCGAAATCCGCTCGACGCCTGGCGGCGGTGTGACGACGCGGTGCACGGTTGCTCTCAGATACCCGTTCGAAGCGAGTTCGAGCAGTTCGCCGATGTTGGCCACGAGCGTTTGCGGAATCGGATCCACATTCACCCAGCTGCCATCATATTCGACCTGCAGCCCCTTGTTCTCGTCCTGCAGCAGAAGGGTGAGGAAACCGCCATCCTTATGCGCGCCGACGCCCTGGTCGTCACCGGTGGCGTCGCGGCCTGGGTAGCGCACGATCTTCATGCGGTGGTTGGGCTCGCTGCCATAGATCGGGTCGAAGGCGTCCTCCGGCTGATCGAGTGACAGCGCGAAGGCCTTGAGCAGCCGGATGGCTACCTCCGTCGCCTTGGTCTGCCAGGCAAGCAGCGCCGGCTTCAGTTCGGGCAACGCAGCCGGCCACTGGTTCGGACCTTGCAGCCGGGTCCAGGCCGGCACGCTCGGCCCTTGCGAAATGGTCGCGCGCTCGACGCCGATGTCGAGCTGCTCGCGCCAGTCGGCCTTGCCCCTGGTCAGCTCGCCGCCGGCACGCGTGTAGCCGCGAAATTGCGGCGACTTCACCATGTCGATGGCCAGCTTGTCGGCCTCCGACAAGGCAAAGAAGCGCCGCGCGGCATCCAGCACCGCGTCGATGTCCGGCTGCGTTATGCGGTGGCCGCTGAGATAGAAGAAGCCGACATCGCGAGCGGCGGTGCGCAGATCAAACAAGAAGGTCCGCAGTTCCGACTCGCCCTGCTCCAGTCGGTCGAGATCGAGCACCGGGATTATTCTGGCCATGGACAGCTTTCTCTTGGCGGCAACTCTCTGTTTTTCGCAAGTCCGGACGGAAAACCGATGCGCACTTTTCCTGGAATTGCTCGAGCAACCCCGCCGCACGATGACATGCGCGTCATTGCAGGTGAAGAAACGCGCCAACCAATCTCGTTGCAAATGGAGCAAGCCGCCGCTCAATTCCCGGGTTTTCGCGGCAAATTGCGTTCATTCGACTTCCGCTTCTCCCGTTTCGCCTATCCGCGATGATCCAGCCACGCGACCAGCCGGTCACACCACTGGATGCCGCAGACCAGCACGATCAGCACCACCACCGCCGCAACCATGACGCCGGTCTCGCGTCGGGGCGCGTTATTGCACGGTTCGTGGAATGGATCGTCAGAACGTCTCGACCCAGGGCCTCAGCTCGACCTCGAAGCTCCAGGCGCTGCGATGCTGGCGGTGGACTGCGAGATAGGTCTCGGCGATCGCGTCCGGCGAGAGGCGGCGATCCGGCCGGTCTGGCTCGGCCGCCTGCCCGGGCGGCTCGATCTGGCCGTCGATGATGAAATGCGCGACATGGATGTTCTTCGGACCTAGCTCGCGCGCCATCGACTGCGCCAGCCCGCGCAGCCCGAATTTCGGCATGGCGAAGCCGGCCGAGCCGGAGAAGCCCTTGAGACTCGCAGTGGCGCCGGTGAACAGGATCGAGCCGGAGCCGCGCGCAACAAGCCGGCGCGCCGCCTGCTGGCCGACGAGGAAGCCGCCATAGGCGCCGACGAGCAGGGCCTGCTTGACCGCCTCCGGATCGAGCTCGGCGATCGGGCCGCGCGTGCGGCCGCTGGCGTTGAAGACGGCAATTTCGAGGGAGCCGGCCTTGTCGGCCGCCTCGAACAGCCGCGCGACTGTGGCGGCATCCGACACGTCCGTCTCCACCGCCTGCGCACCCGTCTCCTGAACCAGCGCGGAGAGCTTGTCGACATTGCGGGCGGCCAGCACGACGCGAAAACCTTGCTTGCCGAGGAGCCGCGCCAGCGAAGCGCTGAGGCCAGCTCCAGCGCCGGCGATCACTGCGACATTGGCGGCCATGTCGTTCCTCCTGCGAGTACGCGTTTTTCAGTTGAGATCTATAATCGCACAAGCTCGCTCCTTCGGCGGCAAGAGGCAAGGACTAGGTTGCTCCGTTTTGGCAGTGCGACACAAAGGCGGTGCACGGTGAGAGGTCCCGGCGCATCCGAAAGACTTGCCTGTCGCGCCGATCCGTCCGACACGTGGTCCAGCGGCGATTCGAGGAACGACCATGGAACCAATCTGGGCCGTCGGCCTGATGACCGGTACGGTGCTTGACGGCAATATCGACGTGGCGCTGATTAAAACCGACGGCGAGCGCATCGCCGACACCGGCACATACACACTGGCCCCCTACCCGCAATCGATCCGCACCCTGCTCGAAGAGACCCTGCGCCAAGCACGCGTCTGGAATTTCGAGGGGCCGGAGCCGACGATTTTTCGCGAGGCGGAGGAGGCGCTGACGCGCGCGCAGTCGGCGGCGGTCAGGGATTTGGTCGAAAGCCAGGGCATGACGATGGCCGATATCGGCGTCGTCGGCTTCCACGGCCAGACGGTGCTGCATCGCGCCCCGCAGCCGCGACGAATCGGCCGCACGCGCCAGCTCGGCGACGGCGAGCTGATGGCCGCCCTGCTTGGCACCAAAGTCGCCTATGACTTCCGCACGGCCGATGTGGCGGCCGGCGGACAAGGCGCGCCGCTCGCTGCCGCGTATCATGCGGCGCTGCTCAAAGAGGCCGACGCCAGCGGCGACACCGCGGTGCTCAATCTGGGCGGCGTCGGCAACATCACCTGGTGGGACGGCAAAGACAACATCGTCGCCTTCGACACCGGGCCGGCCAATGCGCCGGTCAACGATTTCATCAAGGCGAAGGGCCTCGGCGAGATGGATCGCGACGGCAGACTGGCTGCCGCGGGTACGGTCGACGAGGCAAGGCTAGAGCGGCTGCTGCAGCATCCGTATCTGACGAAGCCTTACCCAAAATCGCTTGACCGCTTCGACTTCACCGCGGCCATGGCCGACGGGCTCGGCGCGGAGGACGGCGCGGCGACGCTGACGGCTTTCACCGTCTCGGCGGTCGGCAAGGCGCTCGATCTGTTGCCGCGCCGGCCAAGACGACTGGCGGTCAGCGGCGGCGGCCGCCGCAACCCGACCATGATGGCGATGCTCGGCCAGCGTGCCGGCGTCGAAGTGGTGCAAGCCGAGACGCTCGGCTGGAAGGGCGACGCGGTCGAAGCGGAATGCTTCGCGTTCCTCGCGGTGCGCGTGCTGCGCGGCCTGCCGATCAGCTTTCCGAGCACCACCGGGGTGCCGCAGCCGATGCGCGGTGGAAAGCTCGCGGGTTAAGACAACTTCTTCTGCAGGAAGATGCGGCTGCGGCCGACCGGAAAATCGGCGAGCGTGCCGAACGGCTGGTAGCCCTGGCGCTGATAGACCTTGGCCGCGGTCGGATTGAAAGTGTCGATCCACGCGGCCTGGCAGCCGCGCGCCAGCGCTTCCCGTTCGGCTGCGTCCAGCATGCTCGCGGCGATGTGCCGGCCACGCCAGGTTTCGTCGACCCAGAGCCATTGCACATAGAGCCAGCCCCAGGCGGTGTAACCGGAAATGCCGGCGACGATCGCGCCGGCGTCGTCGCGAACGAAGACGGCGAGCGTCTTCCGGCCCGAGGCACCGACATCGCTGTCGTTGAAGGCGGTCAAGCCCTCGCCGACACGGGCGAGATCCTGCGGCAAGGGCTCGGCGGTGATCTCGAGCGTCATCTTCATGGTGGCTCCGGTGCGGTTCGGAAGCCAGCCTTAGCCAAGGAGCGAAGCGACACGCAAGCCTATTGCCGGGCAGAGCGCCACGCCGCGGCCGATGCCGCCACCAGCATCAGCAAGGCGGCGACCAGGGCGCAGTTGGCGAAGCCGAGGGCGGTGTAGAGCGGGCCGAAACCGGCGGTGCCGACGGTTACGGCGAAATAGGTGACTGCGCTGTTCAGGCCCATGATCGTGCCGCGCCGCGCGGCGTCGAGCGCGGTGAGCCGCATCACCAGAACGTTCAGCCCGAAATGGTTGGCAAGGCCCCAGACGGCGATCGTCGCCATCAGCAGGCCGAAGGTGCCGCTGGCCGAGGCGATCGCCACATAGACGGCGGCGACCAGCAGATAGGCGAAGGGCATGACCCGACGGGCGCCGAGACAGTCGATGACGCCGTCGAGCAGCGCCGCCGCGCCGAAGCCGAGCCCGTAAGCGATCGCCGCCAGCCCGTTGGCGCTGACCGGCTCGCCGAGACCTTCATGGAGATGATCGCCGAGATAGCCGTAGACGCCATAGAAGGCGGTCATGAAGGCGCCGCAGGCGATCAGCAGCGGCAGGATTCCGGGCACAGCCAGCGCGCCGAGCGGCGACGGAGCGGGACCGCTTTTCCTGGTGTCGCGCAGCGAGCTGACCGACAGGCCGGCGACGGCGGCTCCGGCGAGAAGCGCGACAGCGGCGAAGACGGCCCGCCAATGGATCAGATCGGCAAGCACCGCCGACAGCGACACTCCGGCGACCATGGACAGCGTCCAGCCGGTCAGCACGACGCCGATCGTTCCGCTCTCGCGGCCGGGCGGCGCGATCGCTGCGGAGCTGGCGTAGATCGCCGGCATGGCGACGCCAGCAGCGATGCCGGCAACGAGCTGGGCCGCGACCAGCGCCGCCACCGTCGGCGCGAGCGCGCTACCCACCAGCGCCAGCGCAAGCAACAGCAGTGCGCCCTGCAGCATGCGGCGGGCGCCGATCCGGTCGATATAGCGGGCAAGAAAAAGCGCGCTGGCCGAGGTGCCGAGGCCGAAGGCAGCGGCGGCCGTCATCACCGCCGGCACGCTTGCCGCGAAGGATGCCGCGACGGCGGGCGCTATCGGCCCGAGAACCAGTGAGTTGGAGCCGATGACGGCGATGCAGCCGGTGAGCAGGTAGGCTGCGGCCGGGATCGGTGCACGGGACGCCGCAGTCAGAATCGCTGATTGCTCACTGTTCGACATATCTCCATAATGACCGAATTGAATTCAGCATCAATGGAGAATTTCCAATGGACTCAGAAACAGATGACGTTCAGCGGAACAAGCAGCCAACCCGTGAGGTCGACCCGATCGACCGAAAAATATTAGGCGTTCTGGTCGACGATGCGACCATCAGTTATGCGGAGCTCGGCGATCGCGTCGGCCTGTCGCCACCGGCGGCGCATGAGCGGGTGAAGCGGCTCAGGCGCAGCGGCGCCATCCGCGCCACCTCGGCGATCATCGATCCGAAGGCGGTGAAGAAGCCGCTGCTCGCCTTCGTGCACATCGATACCAGGGGCTGGGGCAAGACGCCGGAATTGATGGCGATCTCGGAATGCCCGGAAGTGGAAGAGATCCATTCGGTCGCCGGCGACACCTGCATGCTGCTCAAGGTACGCACCGAGGACACAAGGGCGCTGGAAGGCCTGCTGTCTCGTATCTACGAGACGCCGGGCGTGGTCTCGACGCGCAGCTATGTGGTGCTTTCAACCTATCTCGAACGGCCGGTCCAGCCAGAGATCACGGCCGAATGGCCGGCACCCAAACATATGGCGACGCCTGTCTACTAATCCGCCGGCTTACGGGATCGTGGCCCTGCGATAGGTATCGAGGACGCGCGTGACGCTGGCAATCAGAAGCTCATGCGCGGTCGGCGTGATCCGACCGGCGCCGACCTCGGCATCGAGATGGCCGAGATACTGGCTAATCAGGGGGCGTGGAATTTCACGCTTGCCGAGTGCCGCCAGCAGCGCTTCGGTCGCATGCTGTGCGTCGGGCAATGGCCAGTAGTAGCGGATGCGGTCGCTGAAGGAGAAATGCCGCTGCAGGCGCTGCTCGTCAGGCGATCCCGGATAATATTTCTGCCAATCGCCGGGCGAGGCCAGCATGATGCGTTCCATCGCGGCCAGCAAGCTTTCGCGCGAGGGATCGGGCGCGAGCGCGTCGGCGATGTGGCTCAGGCCATAGAGCGCCTCGCGCAACGCGAAGGTGAGCCAGGGGCCGACCTTGAGGATGGCGAAGCCGTCGCGCACGAGCGCGGCCAAAGCTTCCGCGGGCTGATAGTCGGTCGAATGCGCCTCGAAGACGAATTGCGGCTGGCTTTCCAGGGCCGCGACCAGCTTCGTCGCCCTCTCGGGCGCATAGGCGATGATGTCGGCATTGCCGAATTCGACGCCGGGCTGAACGACGACACCGACGGCCCGGGCAAAAGCGGCATCGAGGCCGAGACGGGAGAAGGCCTGGCGATGGAGCTCGACCGTGCGGAGCGCATCGGCCGGCTCGGTCACATGCATATGGTCGAGCGCTTCCAGCGCGCCGCCCGGAACCGGCACTTCGGTGCCGATGATGTAGACGGGTTTTTCACCGCCCGAGCGGGCGACCGCCGCCTCGGCAACCGCCGCAAGCTCGGCCGCGCGCGCGGCAATCGTCTCGTCGGCGAGTGCCACGGAATCGTCGGCACAAGCCATGCTGGTGTCGAGATGCAGCTTGGTGAAGCCGGCGGAGGCATAGGCGTCGATCATCGCCGCCGCCTTGTTCATCGCTTCCGCCGCGGGCAAATGCTTCCACGGATTCGGGCCGAGGTGATCGCCGCCGAGGATCAGCCGGTCGAACGGAAAGCCGGTCCTGCCTGCTTGCGTCTCGACGAAGGCTCGAAAGGCGGCCGGGGTCATGCCGGTATAGCCGCCCTCGTGATTGACCTGGTTGCAGGTCGCCTCGATCAGCACATCGGCGCCATTCCTCGCGCCGTGGCGGAGCGTCGCTTCGATCACCAGCGGGTGCGCCGAACAGATCGAGGCGATGCCGCCCTTCGCGCCTGCCGCGCGGCGAGCGGCGATGCCAGCAAATCTTGCCGTGGCGCCGGTCATGCGCGTGCGGTCGCTTTTGCGATGAAGGCCTCGACGTCGGCGAGCCGGTGAATGCCTTCCATCGGCCCCTTGCGGGTAACGGCGAGCGCGCCGCAGGCATTGGCGATGCGCAGTGCATCGGCGGGCGAGGCACCGCGCAGCCAGAAGGAAACGAAGGCGGCGCCGAAGCAATCGCCGGCGCCGGTCGGATCGACTTCCTCGACCACAAAGCCGGGCATGGCGAGCGTGCCCTTGCGGTCGTGATAAGTGGCGCCATCGGCGCCTTTCTTCAGCACGATGCAGGAGATGCCTCGCCCCAGCAATTCGCGGACCGCGGCCTGTTCGTCGCTGGCGGAGGAGAAAAGGAACAGTTCGTTGCCGCTCGGCAGGAAGACATCTGTCTGCGCGAGCACATGATCGAGCGCCTGACGCGTGCCGGACGCCTGCATGATCTCGCGACGGATGTTCGGATCGAAGGACACCGTGCCGCTCTTGGCCTTCACGGCCGCGATCGCGGCGAGTGCGACGTCGGTGGCGCGATCGGAAAAAAGCGAAGAGCCCATGACATGGACATGATCGGCTCCGGCCAAGAGCCGCTTGGCGGCATCGTCCATTTCCAAAAGGCCGGCGGCGCTGTTCCGGATATTGAAAACAAAATGCCTGGATGCATCGGTCCGGTAGGCGACGAAGGCGGTGCCGGTTGCATGGCCTTCACGGACGGCGATTGCCGAAACGTCGGCGCCGAGCGCGCTGAGCCGGTCGATGTTCAACTGGCCGAAATCGTCCCCGCCGACGGCGCCGATGAGACCCGCAGGCTGGCCGAGCGCCGCCGCTTGGCCGATGAAGATCGCCGGGGCGCCGGACGGAAAGGGGCCGGCCAGCGGACCGGGCTCGAGGAAGCTCTGGCCGATTGATTCCGCCATGATCTCGACGAGGATCTCGCCGGCTGAGACCAGCTTCTTCATCACGTCCTCCCAGCATTCGCCATGCATGGCTTTAGGGCTTGGAATACGGCCCCCTCTTTTTCACGTCAATTAATAAATTTACGCATGGAATAATTTCTCCGGACGCGTTGAAACTTGCGGAGCTTCCTGTAAAGTTTCAACTTGCAGACGCACGCCGATGCGCCGTATGAGCGCCGGAGCAGCGCCATGGGAGCGAGGTTCCATGCCGCGAGGGTTTGGATGCCGATGACTCACAAGACGATGGAGGAGTTCGCCCGTTCCTGCGGCGTCTCCAGGCCGACCTTGTCGAAATTCTTCGACGATCCGACCAGCGTCAAGCCGGCGACGCGAAAACGCATCGAGGATGCGCTGCGCTCGTCCGACTATCAGCCCAATCTGTTCGCGCGAAACCTCAACCGCAAGCGCACCCGCAGCATCGGCATCGTCGTGCCGACGGTGACCGACCCGTTCTATTCCGAGATGGTCAGCCGCATCGAACTCAGGCTACGCGACGAAGGCTATTGGCCGATCGTCATTTCCTCGCATGGATCGAGCGAACTGGAAGCCGAGGCGACGCGGACGATCTTGTCGTTGAAGGTCTCCGGCGCGCTGATAGCACCGCTCGGCCAGCGCTCGGACCAGCGAGCGATCGAGAAGCTGACGCAGGCGATCCCGATTGTCTATTTCGACACCTATCTCGAAGGCGGCACGCCTTTCGTCGGCAACAACAATGTGCAGAGCATGTCGACCATCGTCGACTATCTCTGCCGCTCGGGCGATGCCCCGGTCTATTTCGATATTCCGCACGTCAATCATAATTCGCGCGAGCGGGTGGAGAGTTATGTCAATGCCATGAAGCGGCTCGGGCAGGAGCCGCTCGTCTTCGGCAATACCGACGACTACACATGGGAGTTCGAACGGATCGGCTACGAACAGACGGAAAAGCTGCTCGGCAATGGCGGCCTGCTGGGCAAGACCATATTGTGCGCCAACGATCGTCTCGCCTTCGGCGTGATGGCGGCCGCCTTCTCGAAAGGGCTGAAGGTGGGCCGCAAGGCGGATTGCGACCTGCGGGTGGCTGCGCATGACGACCATCCGCTCAGCCGCTACACCTGCCCGGCGCTCACCACCATGGCGCAGGATTTCGCGGCGATGGCCGGAAGCAGCGTCGAGACGCTGCTTACCCTGCTCGACGAGGACGGCGCGCCCGTCGCGGCGAAGGTCAATCTCGACGCGACGCTGGTGATGCGCCAGTCGGCCTAGGGATACCGAACTCCCGCTGGGCGATCACGGCGCCTCAGGCAAGCAGGCTCGCCGCCTCGTCTTCGCCGAGCAGCGGCGGCTGGTCGACCGAGCCGACGACGGCGACGGAGTTCCGGCTTTCGCCGGAGGCGAGGATCGCTTCCATGACCTCGAGCACGTGCAGCGCCAGTTCGCCGGACGCGCGGGGTCTGCGCCCTTCCAACAGCGACCGCGCCAGGTCGGCGACGCCGAGCATGCGATAGTTGGCGCGGTCCGGTGCGGCATAGGGCCAGTTGCGCGCGCCGTAGAGCTCGCCTTCGCTCTCGAAATCCTTCCAGTCGGCGCCGTGCGCCGATAGCGAGACCGTGCCGCCAAACGTGTCGGGATCGGGTAGCCTGATCGAGCCTTCCGTGCCGTGCAGCTCGATCGGATGGTTGGAATGCTTGAAGACGTCCCAGGAGGCGCCGAAGGTGACGGTGGCGCCGCAGTGGAATTCGAGCAGCGACAGGATGTTGGTCGGCGTGCCGACCCTGAAGCTGGTGTTTTTGTAAGGGCCTTCGGCGGTGATCAGGCGCTCGTCCTGACCGCGCGTCGTCATCACCATGACGCGGGCGACCGGGCCGAGCAGGTTGACCAGCATCGTCAGGTAGTATGGCCCCATGTCGAACACTGGACCGCCGCCCGGCTGATAGTAGAATTGCGGATTGGGATGCCAATGCTCCATGCCGCGCCCCATCATGAAGGCGGTGCCGGTCACGGCGCGGCCGATCGCGCCCTCGTCCATTAGGCGGCGGGCACGCCGCCCGGCTGCGCCGAGGAAGGTGTCTGGAGCCGAGCCCAGCAGCAGATCGCGCTTCGCCGCCTCCGCGACCAGCCGGCGGCCCTCGCCGGCCGAGGTCGCCAGAGGCTTTTCCGTGAAGACGTGCTTGCCCGCGGAAAGCGCCGAATGGGTGATGTCGAAATGCGCCGACGGAACGGTGAGGTTGAGGACGAGATCGACCTCGGGATCGGCCAGCAGCGCATCGACCGGCAGCGCGCGGATACCGTATTCCCTGGCCCGTAGCGCGGCCATGTCGGCGGAAATATCGGCGCAGGCGCGCAGTTCCACGCCGGCGAAAAGTGCTGCGTTGCGCAAATAGGTCATCGATATGTTGCCGCAACCGATAACGCCGATACCGAGCTTCGCTCCTGACTTTGCTTGCATTTTCCTTCCGACCTCCCGATGCGGCATCGCCGCAAACAACCCGCTGCAACGGGCGGCGGACCATGTTCCCTACTCGCTATAGCGCATTTTAAATCTTGACGCGCGTAAAATTTTTATAGAGCATGTGAAAATGCTGGCTCGACATCCGAGGCCGCCAGCTCAAAACGATTGAGGAATTTTGCACTCATGAGCCTAGGAACCAAGGTGCGCCTTGCGCGCCTCTTCTCGCATCCGTCCGGGAAGCTTTTTGGCGGCGCGGTCGACCACTTTGTCGGCTACGGCGACGTGCGCAAAGGCGGGCTTGCCGATCTGCCCGGTGCGCTCGCGCGCGTCATGATGGGCAAACCCGACTACGTCAGCATCCAGCCCGGCACCGCGCGCCATCTGTGGCCGCAATATGCGGGCAAAGCGTCTCTGGTGATCCAGGCGGGCTGCTTCACCCCAGACGATCGCATCAGCGAGCTGATTGCAACGCCGGAGGATGCGGTGCGCGCCGGGGCCGATGCGTTGGCCGTTGCCATTCCGGTGCGCGGCGCGACCGAGGGTAAGTACATACGCTGGCTGACCGACTCGGTGAATGCGGCGGCACGCTACGGCATGCCGGTGGTGGCGCATATCTACCCGCGCGATTTCACCGACGGAGCAAAAATCGTCTTCACCCCCGACGAGATCGCCTATGCGGCGCGCATCGGCTACGAGTCCGGCGTCGACGTGATCAAGATAGGCTACACGGGCGATTTCGAGTCGTTCCGAGAGACCGTCCGGACCTGCCCGGTGCCGGTTGTGATCGCGGGTGGTCCGAAGACCGAGACGCTGCTCGGCGCCCTTCAGCAGACGGCGGACGCCATACGTGCCGGCGCGCGCGGTGCCGTGGTCGGTCGCAATCTCTGGGGGCATGGCGATCCGGAGAAGGCGGCACTTGCCTTTCGGAGCGTCATCCATGACGGCCTTTCGGCAGAAGACGCCCTGGCGAAGGCGGGTGCCTGAACGATGCCCACCGTCCCTTCAATCCTCGGCTTCGGCGCTATTGCGATCGACGACATCGTCTATGTCGATCAGCCGTTGTCGGCGGGCAAGGGGAAGGTTCTGCAAACTGCCCGAACTTTCGGCGGAAATGTCGCGACGGCCCTTGCCGCCGTCGCGCGGCTCGGCGGAACCGCCGGGTTCGTCGGATGGCTAGCCAGTGCCGCTGACGACGCCGTGCTGTGCGATCTCGTTGCGAGCGGAGTTGAAACCGCATTCGCGCCGCGCCACCCGCAGGCACGCCCGGTGCGCTCGCGGATCACCGTCGGCTCGGATGGGGAGAGGTTCATCGCGTATGACGACGAAGCGATGCTGGGCACCGCGCCAGACTTTCCGGACGAGGTCCTCAGCCGCGCGGCCGTCCTGATCGTCGATAGTTACGCGATCCGGTCGATGGATGTCGTGGCTCGGGCTCGCGATCTCGGCCTTGCAATCCTCGGCGATATCGAATGGAGCAGCGGCCCAGCCACCGAGAGGCTGATCGGGCTCTGCGACCATCTCATTCTTCCCCTCGGCTTCGCGCGGACTGCCACGGGCGGCCGATCGCCCGCCGAGATGCTCGACGCATTGTGGATGCCGTCGCGGTCCACCGTGGTTCTGACTGACGGCGGCAGGGGCGTCTATTATCGCGGACGCGACGAGGCAGGGCTCTGGCACCTGCCTCCGCACCGGGTTGCCGTCGTCGACTCGACCGGCGCCGGTGACTGCTTTCACGGTGCCTATGCCCATGCATTGACGCGCGGAGCCGAGACCGCAGGCCGGGTCGCATTCGCGGCCGCGGCCGCGGCCCTGTCGATAACGGGGCGTGGCGGGCGCGAGGCGCTGCCGACCGAGGGCCAGGTCACGGAACTCTTGGCATCGACGAAAGCCCCGTCGGCAGTCGAACTGAAATCGCACCTCGATACCGGAACATAGTTGAAACTATCCGAGGAACATTCGCAGGCGAACATAGGCCGATAATAATCATAAAAACGAGCGGCTTAGCCTTGTGGAGGGAGGAAGATGGCAGAAGTCATTCTTGAGAATATCTGCAAGACCTATGGGAACAACTTTCACGCAATCGACCAATTGAACCTGTCGGTCGAGGATGGCGAATTCTTGATTCTCGTCGGGCCGTCCGGCTGCGGCAAATCCACCGCGCTGCGAATGATCGCGGGGCTGGAGGACGTGACAAGCGGCAGCCTGCGGATCGGCGGAGTCGACGTCGTCGACATGCCGCCCAAGGACCGCGACATCGCGATGGTCTTCCAGAGCTACGCGCTCTACCCGCATATGACGGTGTTCGAAAACATCGCCTTTTCGATGCGGCTGGCAGGCAAGCCGAAGGCCGAGCGCAAGAAGCGGGTGGACGAGATCGCCAAAACCCTTCAGCTGACATCTCTGCTCGACAGCAAACCCGCGAACCTTTCAGGCGGACAGCGTCAACGGGTTGCCATGGGCCGCGCCATGGTGCGCGAGCCGGCCGCCTTCCTCATGGACGAACCCCTTTCCAATCTGGACGCGAAGCTGCGTGTTCAAATGCGCGCCGAAATCACCAGCCTGCAAAAGCAGCTCGGCGTCACGACCATATACGTGACCCACGACCAAACCGAGGCGATGACGATGGGGGACAGGGTCGCGGTGTTGAAGGGCGGCGTGCTGCAGCAGGTCGACACTCCCAAAAGACTCTATGAATCGCCGGTGAACGCCTTCGTTGCCGGCTTCATCGGTTCTCCTTCGATGAACCTGTTCGAGGGGACGCTGACGGGCGACGAACTGATGTCCGGCACCTTCGCCATCCGGCTGCAGGACGCAGCCTTCGTGCGCAGGCCGTCCTTGAGGTCGTATGCGGGGCGCAAGGTCGTGTTCGGGATCCGACCGGAGGATCTCTATGACAGCAGTCTCGAATCCGGCCGCAAGTATCAGACGATCCCCGCAAAGGTGACCTCGATCGAAGAACTCGGGTCCGAACACATCGTTCATCTCAGCATCGACGCGGTGCGGGTGGACTCCGGCGATCCGGACGCGGTGCACGATTTCGGCATGACCTCGAACGCGGTGGCGAAATTCGAACCGGTCAGCACAGTCCTGCCCGGCTCGGAGATCCGCTTGGCCGTAGACGACGCCAAGCTCCATTTCTTCGATCCCGAAACGCATCTGGCGATCTGAAGATTTGTCGCAGAGCCCGCAGGCAGGAGCGATGCGCCTGCGAAAGTACTCGTGAGAAGACTTCTGAATGAAGCAGACGATCGTCCGCATTGTGCGGTCGATCTTAAGAAGGAGGAGAAAATGACGTTTCGGATACGACCCGCGATGCTGAAAATGGCCGCGGCCGCATGGCTGCTCGGCGCAACCGGCGCCATGGCGGACACGACGCTGGAATTCACGCAGTGGTGGGAGCCAGAGCTGCCCGCAGGCTCCTTGCGCAAAATCATGGACGAGTTCGAGGCTGCAAACCCCGGGATCAAGGTGACGCTGGTCAGCGGCCCCTATGCGACCACGCGAGACCAGATCTCGGTCGGTGCTGCGACCGGAACGCTTAGCGACGTTGTCGGTCTCGATGGCGCCTGGGTGAACAATCTGAATGCGCAAGGTGCGCTTTCCGACATGAACCCGATGATGGATGCGAGCAAGTTCGACAAAGCCCAGGTCGCGGACATCATCAAGGTGGACGGCAAGGCCGTGATGTTCCCGGTCGCTTCGTTCGTCTATCCGGTGTTCGTCAATCTGGACCTCGCCGCCCAGGCAGGCGTGACCAAGCTGCCGTCGACCCGCGCGGAGTTCCTCGAAGCCGCCAAGAAGATGACCCATGCCGACAAGAACCAGTATGGCTGGGTGCTGCCGCTGTCGCTGCAGACGCCGTCCGGCGTTCAGAACGACATGATGTCGTGGGTTTGGGCTTCGGGCCAGTCGATGATGGCGAATGGCAAGCCCGACCTCGAGGGCAAACCGGTGGTGGATATGCTCAGCTTCGTGAAATCGCTCAACGACGCCGGCACCATCTCGCCCGGCATCGCCACCAAGACGGAACAGGAGAAGGTCGAGGAATTCGTCAACGACCGGGTCGGGATGATGATCGACTCGCTCGCGCATGTGAACCTCATTCGCAAACGCAATCCCAAGCTGAACTTCGACCTCATCCCGGTCCCGGTCGTGGAGAACTACAACGGCAAGCGCGGCCTTCCCTATGCCTCCTGGGGCATCGGTATCTCTGCCGGCTCGAAGCACCAGGAGGAGGCCTGGAAGCTCGTCCAATATCTGATGAGTGAAAAGGTGAACGCCAAGCTCGTGTCGCTTGCAAACGCCTTCCCGGGCAACGTCAACGCCAAGCCCGATTTCGTGACGTCCGACAAGGCATTCGCAAAGGCTTTCGAAATCTTCAAGACCGGTTATCTCGCCAACGAGTTCACGGGTCTGCCGGTGGCGGAAGACCTGATGACCCAGTTCGACGTGGAAGCCCAGAAGATGCTTGCCGGCGAGCAGTCTCCGGAACAAGCCGCAGCCAACGCTCAAAAGGGCTGGATGGCGAAATTCTGATCGGCCTGTTCCCCGTTCACTTTCCGACCGGGTGGCCTGACTTCGGGCAGGCCACCCGGCCACAACGGATCGGTGGACCCGTGTTCCGAAGCTCACCTTCTCTTGAAGGCGTATTTCAAGGTTGGCACATGACCCCGCAGAAGCGCTCCCATCACAGACTGAAACGAGCGGTCGCACCCTATTTCTATCTGTCGCCCTCGCTCCTCATAATCGGTCTTCTGATGCTGCTGCCGATGGTGACGGTGATTGCCTATTCGTTCCAGAACAGCGCGGTGCTGCGCCGTGACCCATCCTTTGCCGGACTGAAACACTACCAGGCGATCTTTGCCGATCCGGTGTTTTGGGCTTCGCTGTGGCACACGCTCTACTTCACTTGCATGAGTGTCGTTTTCCACATGACCATCGGCATGGTCTTCGCACTCATGCTGAACAGCGACCGCATCAATCCGATGCTGCGCAATATTCTGCGCGTGCTCTACATACTGCCTTGGCTGTTCACTGCGGTGATTATCGCCGTGATCTGGCGCCTCCTGCTTGAGCCGAACGGGGTCGTGAACAGCATTCTCATGCAGATGGGCATCATCGGTTCCAAGGTCGAGTGGTTTTCCTCGCCCGAGACCGCGCTGCACGCCGTCACCTTCGCCAATATCTGGGCGGGGTACCCGCTTTTCATGGTCAGCCTGCTCGCAGGCCTGCAGGGCATTCCCAAGGATTTCTACGAGGCCGCCGATATCGACGGCGCCAAGGCCTACCAGAAGCTGATCTTCATCACGATCCCGCAGTTGATGCCGATCATCATCAGCATCTCGCTGCTCGACTTCATCTGGACCATGCAGGTCTTCCCATTGATCTGGATAACGACGGGCGGTGGTCCGATCTACTCGACCGAGGTCCTCAGCACCTACACCTATAAGCTGGCGTTTTCGAGCTACAACCTGTCTCAGGCGTCGGCGAGCGCTGTGGTCATTCTGCTGATCTCGCTTGGCCTGACGCTGTTCTACGTCCGTTATCAAAAGGCTCGGTAGTCACCATGAGGAAAAGGCACACGCCGAAAGACAGGCTGATCACCGTCGCGCTGCATGTCGCGCTTGCCGCGGGGCTCTTTTTCGCGGCCTTCCCGATCTACTGGATGCTCAGCAGCTCGTTCAAATCGAATACTGAAATCTTTGCCCTGCCACCAACCATCCTGCCGAAGGCCTTCACGCTGGAAGCGTACGCAGCCATCGTTGGCGACCCGGTAAAGCTGCGCTTCTTCTTCAACAGCTACTTCGTGGCGGCAGCGGTGACCGTGCTGACGGTGCTGATCGCCTTGCTGGCGGCCTACGGGTTCAGCCGCTTCAACTTTCGCGGCAAGGGCAGCCTGAACACACTCATCATCAGCACGCAGACGATTCCGCCGATCACGCTTCTCATCCCCTTCTTCGGGCTTGTCGTCTCATATGGCATCTTTGACACCTATATCGCGCTGATCCTGACTTACCTGGTGTTTACGCTGCCCTACGCGATCCTGCTGATGACGGGATATCTCAACACCTTGCCCCGCGATCTCGATGAAGCGGTGGCTGTCGACGGCGGCACCAGTTGGACAGCGCTTTGGCGGGTGATCGTCCCGATCTCGCTGCCTGGTATCGTGGCGACGTCTGTCTACACCTTCCTGTTATGCTGGAACGAATTTCTCTTTGCGCTGACGCTGACCAAGTCGACGTCCATGCGCACCGTGCCGATCGGCATCCAGCTGTTGATGGGGCAGCACGCCTTCGAATGGAACCAGATGATGGCGATGAGCGTGCTCGGCTCGTTACCGCTTTTGCTCATCTACCTCGTTGCCCAGAGATTCTTCCTCGCAGGCATGACCGCGGGCTCGGTCAAGTAGGACGTCCCTCCCATGAAGACGCAGAGCGACACCAAGGAATGGGCGGTATCAAGGAATGAAAGAATGAACGTGAAAGACCTCAAAGTCGGCTGCCAGACTTTTACCTGGGAGATGCTCGGCGACCGTTTTGGCGGCGGCCCGGACGATCTCATCAAGGCGATTTCCGACGGCGGCTATGCCGGCATCGAGATCACCGACACGATGATCGGTCGCTATGCCGGCAAGCCTGCGGAGTTCGCCGCCGCGTTGAAGGCATCCGGCCTCATGCTGGTCTCGTTCGCCTTCGGCTCGAAGAGCGGCTTCACGCTCAAGGAGAAAATCGGCGAGGACCTCGAAACCGCCGGTCGCTGGATCGACTTCGCCGCCGCCTTTCCGGGAGCGCTGGTGTCGATGGGCTCGGCAACCGTCGTCTCCGACGGCCCGCGCGACCACAAATTCGCCATCGCCGCCGAGGTCTACAACAAGGCCGGCGAACTTGGGCGCAAGGCCGGCGTGCAGGTGGCTGTGCATCCGAGCTCGCATCACAACACGCTGCTCTTCGACCGCGCCGATTATGACCGCATCTTCTCCCTGCTTGACCCATCGCTGGTCGGCTGGGTGCCGGACACCGGACACATCTTGCGCGGCCGTCAGGACATGGCCGATACGCTCACCACCTATCGCGACCGCATTCGCTATGTGCATCTGAAAGACGTCGATGCCAACGGCAGTTGGGCGATGCTCGGCCAGGGTGTCTGCGACACGGCTAAGGTGATCGAGATCGCAAGCGCCGCGCCCAACTTCAACGGCTGGCTGGTGCTGGAGGAGGAATCCGAAACCGCCGCCGCCGATCCGGCTGGCGCGGTGAAGACCAATCGCCAGACCATGCGCGGCTACGGGGCTTGAGGCGATGATCCGCAAACAAGACCGTCGTCTTCGTGTCGGTGTGCTCGGCTGCGGGCCGATCGCGCAGTTCGCGCATCTGGAATCCTGCGTGAAGGCAGCCAATGCCGACCTCTACGCGATCTGCGACGCGGCGCCCGACCTGCTTGCGCGCATGAGCGCCACCTACGAGCCGCAAAAAATGTATGGCGACTATGACGAGATGCTCGCCGACCCCAAGTTGGAGGCGGTGATCGTCGCGACGTCCGACGCCTACCACGTGCCGATGTCGATCAGGGCGCTCGAAGCAGGCAAGCACGTGCTTTGCGAAAAGCCGATCGGCATTTCCGTCGAAGAAGGCGAGAGGCTGGCGGAAGCGGTCAAGCGCTCCGGCAAGGTGCTTCAGGTCGGGCATATGAAGCGCTTCGACCCGGCGCTGGAGGCGGCGCGCGATTTCGTGCGCGACGAGATGGGCGAGATCCTCGCGCTGAAGGCCTGGTATTGCGATTCCACTCATCGCTACACCAATACCGACGCCGTGCAGCCGCTGCCCGTCACCAGCAAGCTGGCGAGGAAGCCGGCCGGCAATCCGAAGGCGGACCTGAGACAGTATTTCATGCTGGCGCATGGCTCGCATCTGGTCGACACGGCGCGCTTCCTGTGCGGCGACATCACCGCCGTGCGCGCGCGGCTCAACCAACGCTTCGGCGCTTATTGCTGGTTCGTCGAGACGGAGTTCGCCAATGGGGCGCTCGGCCATCTCGACCTGACCGTTGCGGTGCGCATGGACTGGCACGAGGGCTTCCAGCTCTATGGCGAGAACGGCTCGGTGATCGCGAAGACCTTCAATCCCTGGTATTTCCGCGCCAGCGAGGTCGACATTTTTCATGAGAAGGACGCGACGTCGCGCAAGCCGCTCGGCGCCGACGGCCACTTCTTCCGCCGCCAACTGGAAGGCCTCGCCGGCACGGTGCTCAACGGCGCGCCGCAGCGCGGCGCTACCGTGGAGGACGGGCTCGCTTCGATCCGCGCCATGGTGGCGATCGCCCGCTCGGTCGAAAGCGGCCAGCGCGTTGAGCTCGCCGGCGTCACCGGAGCGGTCTGATGCAGGTCGGGGTGTTCGCCAAGGCTTTTCCAGGCGGCGAGCCGGCCGGCGTGCTCGCCGCCGTTCGCGAAGCGGGCTTCGCAGTCACCCAGTTCAACCTTGCCTGCGCCGGCCTGCCGTCGGTGCCGGACGATGTTCCAGACGCGACGATCCGCGCCATCGACGCAGCGGCCAAGGCTAGCGGCGTCGGTCTCGTCGCGCTGTCGGGAACCTACAACATGGCGCATCCCGACAGCCGGGTGCGCGATGACGGGCTGCGGCGGCTCGGGGTGGTCATTGAGGCAGCCGCGAGGCTTTCGATCCCGCTGGTGACACTGTGCACCGGAACGCGCAACGCCGAGGACCAATGGGCGCACCACCCCGACAATGCCGATCCCTCGGCTTGGGCCGACATGGCGCGGGAAATGGAGAAGGCGCTTCAGCTCGCCGAGCGCCACGGCGTCGATCTCGGCATCGAGCCGGAGCAAGCCAACATCGTGACCTCCGCCGATGACGCCGTGCGGCTGATTTCCGAGATAGGCTCGGAGCGGCTGCGCATCGTGCTCGACCCCGCCAATCTGTTCGAGCGAGCGAATGCCGACGAGGCACGCGGCATCGTTGCCGAAGCGGTCGAGCGCACGGCGGGTCATGTCGCGCTTGCGCACGCCAAGGACCGTTTCGCCGATGGGCGCTTCGCCACGGCCGGACGAGGCGTGGTCGACTTCGACGACTTCGTCGCTCGCCTGAGGGCCACAGGCTTCGACGGGCCGCTGGTGACGCACGGGCTTTCGGCCGAGGAAGCGCCGGGCGTCGCCCGCTTCCTCAAGGGGCTCATGTGATGGGCACGCTGCTGCGCGACGGTGCCACGCTGCATATGACCGACACCGGCGAAGGCCTGGCGGTCGTCTTTCAGCATGGGCTCGGCGGCGGCGAGGCGCAGGTCGCGCAGACTTTCCCCGCAGGCTTCCGGCGCATCACGCTGGAATGCCGCGGGCATGGCGGCTCTGGGCTTGGCAAGCGGCGGCCGTTCTCGTTCGAAATCTTCGCTGACGATGTGCTTGCCGCCGCCGATCGTGCCGGCCTCGACCGCTTCGTTGCCGGCGGCGTCTCGATGGGCGCCGCGATCGCGCTTCGCCTCGCCTGCCGTCATCCGCGGCGCGTCGCCGCCCTGGTCCTGGTGCGGCCGGCATGGACGTTTTCGCCGGCACCGCAGAACATGCAGCCGATCACCGAGGCCGCCGAGCTCATCCTGGAACACGGGGCCGACAAAGGGCGGACGATCTTCGCACGATCGGACACGGCCACGCGGCTCTACCGCGAGGCGCCCGACAATCTGTCCTCGCTGCTCGGCTATTTCGACCGGCCCGACGCCAAGGAGTTCGCGCAAGTGCTCGCCGACATCGCCGGCGACGGTCCAGGCGTTTGCGACCGCGACGTCGCGGCGCTCGACATTCCTGCGCTGGTCGTCGGCAACGCGATGGACGCGGTGCATCCGCTGTCGAGCGCCTACACGCTTGCCGCCGCGATGCCCCGCGCGGTCTTCGCCGAAATCACGCCGAAGGCGCGCAACAGCGCCAGACATTTCATCGAACTGCACGAGCAGATCAGTTCCTTCCTCCAGTCCAACTCGAATGCCCGGAGCCTCATTCCGTCATGACCGCCAAACCCGTCTCCGGACCCGCGGCAATAGCCGCACTGCCGCGCAACCGGCTTATCGGCGAATTCTCGCTGTGGTCGGCGGATCTCGCCAATATGGAGCGCGACCTGAAGCGCATCGAAGCCCATGTCGATCTGCACCATATCGACGTGGCGGATGCCCGCTTCACGCCAGGCTTCCTGTTCTTCCCCGACATGGTGGCGCGCATCGCCAAGCTGACGGCGAAGCCGATCCACGTCCATCTGATGGTCGAGGCCGAGATCGTCGAGGCTCAGACGCGCCAGTTCATCGAGGCTGGTGCCGATCTCGTAACCATCCATGCCGAGAATGGCGCGGCAGGCTTGCGCGCCGTGAAGCTGGCGCGTGAGCTCGGCGCGGAGGCCGGCGTGGTGCTGCGGCTGGAGACGCCCCTTGAAGCGATCGAGCCGTTCCTGCCACGCGTGGCCTTCGTGACGCTGCTCGGCACCTCGATCGGGGTCAAGGGACAGAGCCTGTCCGAGGAGGCCTGCCCAAGGCTGACCGAGGCTCGCGCGCTGATGAGGAAGGCCGGCCGCGAGGCCGACATCCGGCTCGCAGCCGATGGCGGCATCCGCCATGAGACGGTGCCGCTGCTGCGTGCCGCCGGCGCCGACACGGTGGTGCTGGGCTCGCTCGCTTTCGGCGATCCCGATCTCGCCCAGCGCATGGCCTGGCTGCATGGACTGAAGGCCGCCGCCTGATGAGCACGATCGCCCTTGCCTTCGATCTCGGCGGCACGGAACTGCGCGGCGCGCTGGTCGAGCGCAGCGGCGAAGTCGTTAAGCGCGTCTCGGCGCCGACGCTTGCCGGCGCCGGATCGGAAGCGGTCATCGGCCAGATCATCGCGCTTGCGGACAGGCTGCTTAAAGAACACCCGCAGGCAAAGGTCAGCGGCATCGGCATGTGCGCGCCGGGGCCGCTCGACCCCAAGGCAGGCATCGTCATCGGGCCGCCGACGCTCGCCGGCTGGCACAACGTGCCGCTGATCGACATCCTCAGCCGCCAGTTCGGCTTGCCGGTACGGCTGGAGAACGACGCCAATGCCGCGGCGCTCGGCGAGTGGCGTTTCGGCGCCGGCCGCGGCGCGGGCTCCTTGGTGTTCGTCACCGTCTCGACCGGCATCGGCGGCGGCGTGGTTGCTGATGGCCACATCTACCATGGAAGGCGCGGGCTCGCGGCCGAGATCGGCCACATGACGATCACCGGCGAAGGCGACCGCTGTTTCTGCGGCAACGTCGGCTGCTTCGAGGCCGTTGCTTCCGGCACCGCCCTCGGGCGCCGGGCGACGCGGCTTACCAAGCCAGGCGACGGCTCGGTGCTCAGACGTCTTTCCGACCACGGCGACGTCTCGGCCCGGCATGTCGTGGATGCCGCGCGCGCCGGCGACGCGGTCGCCTGCGAACTGGTCGAGACCGAGGCGAAATGGCTGGGCATCGGCTTCACCAATCTCCTGCATCTCTATTCGCCTGACCTGATCGTCATGGGGGGGGGCCTCGCAAACGGGTTCGATCTGCTGGCGCCGGGCATCAGGGCGACGGTCGAGGAACGCGCCATGCAAGCCTATCGCGACGTGCCGATCGTGCCGGCCGAGCTCGGCGATCGCGCCGGGCTGGTCGGCGCGGCAAGCCTGATCCTGTGGGAGGGCGAGCCGGGAACGGCGCTGGCGATGGTGCAGAACGAGCAAACGAAGCTCGGCGAAACGACCGGCGCTTCGGCCCGATCGATCATCGAACGGATGAAGGAGAGCGAAGGGAACTGAGACCGCCCGCCTTCCTATTGTCCGCGCCCGCCTCGGTCTTGGGCTGAGGTCGTGCCAGAAGATAAAGGGCGGCCACGTGCGTAATCATCAGCAGGGGCACATAGATGATCGGGATCGCGTATGCGGCGCCCAGCTGCCCGGCCTGCGCGGGCAGATGAAGCACGGTGCCGTGATAGTAGTCGCCGACGAGGTCGACTATTCCCACCAGATTGAAGGCCGCGACGGACGGCCAGAAGATCGAGGACCGCTTCACGCCAAGCAGCGCCAGCATGGCCAGCAGCCCGGTCGCGAAATCGCCATAGGCGGCAAAGACCGCGAAGTCCGCCGGGAGGTTCGGGCCAACCACGCCCGGAACCAGGAAGACCAGCCCGAAGAAGCGGAAGCTGTGCAGCGTCGCGATGGCGCGCTGCGCCTCGACGCGGTCCATGAGCCTGAGCCTCGGCCAGATATAGGCGCCGAAGCAGAGCAGCCACGGGACGTAGCCCAGGACGAGATGGATGTTGAAGATCGTGGCCGGCGTCATACTTGCCTCCCGTTAGAGATTGGCTGGAACGGCTTCGAATACCGCCTTCAGGATACCGAGACGGCCTTCCAACAGAGATTTAGCGAAGGCGGCGGCCCCGACGCCCGCAACCGCACGCGATCCAAATCGTCGGTCATTGCCACTTCCCTCCAGCCTTCCAATCGACAACACAGATACGACCGCTTTGTGCCGGGAATTATCCGCGATAATCTCAATGGGTCATGAAGCAAAACTTCACAGTCCGGCATGGCGCCCTCGACGGCGTCGAGGCGTTCCTGAGCGTCGCCAGGCATCGCAATTTCCGCAAGGCGGCGGCGGAGCTCGGCGTCACGCCATCGGCGATCAGCCAGGCGGTGCGGACTTTGGAAGCGCGCATCGGCGCCGCGCTGTTCGTCCGCACGACACGCAGCGTCGGCCTGACCGAAGCCGGCGAGCGTTTTTTCTCGCGCGCCCGGCCAGCCTTCGAGGAATTGGTAGCAGCAAGCGAGGTCGCGCGCGAAATCGGCCAGCGGCCGGCTGGACTTTTGCGCCTGTCGGTTCCGCCTGCGGTGGTGCCGACGCTGCTGGAGCCGATGATCGCATCCTTCTGCCAGGCCTATCCCGAGATTGAGCTGGAGATCGTCGCTAGCGGCGAGTTGGCGGACCTCGCAGCCGAGGGATTCGACGCCGGTATCCGGCTCGGCGACCTCATCGCGGCCGACATGGTCGCGGTTCGACTGACGCCGTCCTTCCCGATGGTGGTCGTCGGCAGTCCCGACTATCTACGCCAGCGAACAACGCCGGAGCGCATCGAGGATCTGCGCCACCATGCCTGCCTGCGCCTGCGCCGATCGAACGGTTCGGTCGCGCCGTGGCGCTTCGCCAAAGGCAACAAGGCGGTCGAGGCAATCGTTTCCGGGCCGTTCATTGCACACGACTATCCCACGCTGCTTGGCGCTGCGATCCAGGGCGCCGGGCTTGCCCAGGTGCCCAGCCCGATTGCCGCCGCGGCGCTCGCGGACGGGCGCCTCGAAACGCTGCTTTCGGCCTTCGCCGCGACATCGCCGGGTGTCTTCCTCTACTACCCGGAAAAACATCAGGTCCTGCCCAAACTGCGCGCATTCATCGATCACATCAGGCATCGAGGCGGCGCCGAGACCTCCCGAAAACGGCCACGGGAACGGCAGGCTCAGGTTTAGCGCATCAGGCCGATCGGGCAGCGATCCACGACTGGATGGGGTGGCGATAGCGCAGGCCGGCGTCAAAGTATCGGTGGTGCGGCTTCCGCAGGTGCATGACACGATGAAGCAAGGCCTGATCTCGCCGCTGGTGGCGCTGACCCGCGCCAGGGGTGTCAGCCTATCTCGGCCTAACGGGGCACACGCTTCCTTCAGGCGCGGAGCAGATCAGCGAGGCTGTCGGACTTCTCGACCTTGTCGGTGAGATCGAGCCCCGAGAGCAGATCGACCAGATGGCTGTTCATCAGCGCCGCGGCGTCGGCGCTGTCGCCGGCTTCAATGGCGTCGACCAGCGCGTGATGGGCATGTTTCTCGCAGGTCGCGTCGCGGCGTTTCCAGTAGAGCGCGATGATCAGCGAGGAATGCGAGACGAGGTCGCGCACGAAGTTGGTGAAGACCGAATGCGCCGCGATTTCGGCGATGCCGACATGGAAGCGCGCCGACAGCATGATGGCGTCGCTGTCGCGACCGGCATGCAGCGCCTCATGCTCCTTCTCCAGGTGCATTCGCAATTGCGCGATGTCGGAGGGCACCGCAGCCTTTGCGGCGAGCGCCGCCACCTTGGGTTCGATCAGTGCCCTCGCCTCGAACACTTCGCGCGCCTCGATCTTGGAGGGCTGTGCGACGAAGGCGCCGCGGTTGGGCTCCAGCCGCGCCAGCCGGTCATGCGCAAGGGCCTGCAAGGCGGCGCGGACGACGGTGCGACTCACCGAATAGATCGACGCCAGCTCGTCCTCCGGCAGCTTGGTGCCCGGGGCGAGACGATGGCTGACGATGGCGTCTCTCAGCCCATAGTAGATCGGCGACCAGCGCGCTGCCGGCTTGTCGTCGCGATCGGCTTCTCTGAGTACCGTCAACATGCTTTCAATGCGCAGGCCCGACGCGGCCCGCTCTGCCCCCAAATCGCCAGCGGCCGGTCCAATCTAATGGCGCTCGCGCCCCGGTCAATCCCGCGGGACCGATCTCCCGGGGCCACGTTTAGCCAGGCGAACCGGCGCCCGGGGGAGACGCCGAAGCGAAGATACCCGCGAAACGCTTGCCTCGCGGGGCGGTATAGCCGCCGATCTTCGATGTCTTCAAGCCGACCTTGAACAGGCTCTCGGCCAGGGTGACGGCGCAGACGACGCCGTCAAGCACCGGAACGCCATGCTCTTCCGACAGGCTGTGCGCAAGGTCGGCCATGCCGGCGCAGCCCAGCACGATCGCCTCGGCGTGATCCTCGCGAATGGCGCGCGCGATCTCGTCCGAGATCCGATGCCTGGCGTTCGAGCCTGGCCGTTCAAGCTCGAGCACGGCGACTTCCGACGAGCGCACTTTGGCGCAGCGCGAGGAAAGACCGTATTTCGCAAGGTTGTGCTCGATGGCGGGGACTGAGCGGGCAAGCGTGGTGACCACGCTGAACTTGCCGGCGACAAGGCTGGCGAGATGGAAGGCCGCCTCGCCGATGCCGATGACCGGCGCTTCGGTCGCGCAGCGCGCGGCGTCGAGCCCGGTATCGTCGAAGCAGGCGATCACATAGGCATCCGCCGCCGGCGCCTTGCTCATCTCGGCGATGATGCCCGGTACGGCAAACACCTCGTCGAAATAGCCCTCGATGCTCGGCGGCCCATCGGCCGGATTGACAGCGACGATCTCGGTTCCTGAGGACGCGACGCTTGTCGCCGCCTTGCCGATCTTGCCGGTCATCGAAGCGGTCGTGTTGGGGTTGATGACGAGTATGCGCATGGAAATCAGCCTCAGATCTCGCCGCCGAGATAAAGACGCTTGACCCGGTCGTCGCTCAGCAGTTCGGCGGAGTTGCCGCTCAGGGCGACGCTGCCGGTGGTCAGCGCATAGGCGCGCTGCGAAATGCGAAGCGCCATGCGGGAATTCTGCTCGACCAACAGAACGCTGACCTTCTCGTCGCGGTTGATGGCGACAATCGAGCGGGCGATGTCCTGGACAAGTTTTGGCGCGACTCCGAGCGACGGCTCGTCGAGCAGCAAAAGCTTCGGCTTGGCCATCAGCGCGCGGCCGATGACCAGCATCTGCTGTTCGCCGCCGCTCATCGTGCCGGCAGCTTGGGAGAAGCGCTCCTTCAGCCGGGGAAAGCGCCCCAGCACCATCTCCAAGGTCGCCGCGATCTCGGCCTTGCTCGAGCGCGTGAAGGCGCCCATCAAAAGGTTGTCCCTGACCGTCATATAGGGAAAGACGCGGCGCCCTTCCGGCACCATGGCGATGCCCATCTTGACGATCTCGTCTGGAGCGGCGCCGTCGATGCGCTTGCCGCTGTAGTGGATCTCGCCGGACCTAATCCGGTTGAGCCCGGTGATGGCGCGCAGGATCGACGACTTGCCGGCGCCGTTGGCGCCGATCAGCGCGACGGTCTCACCCTCATTGACCTCGAGCGAGACGCCCTTCAGCGCATAGACGTGATCGTAATAGAGTTCGACGCCGGCGAAGTTCAGGATCTGGTTCATAGCCCGATCGCCTCGTCTTCGCTGCCGAGATAGGCTTCGATGACCTTCTCGTTGGCCTGGATTTCCGACGGTGTTCCCTCGGCGATCTTCTGCCCGAAATTGAGCACCACGATACGGTCCGAGATCTTCATCACGGCCGGCATGTCGTGCTCGACGAGCAGGATGGTGAGGCCGAGATCGCGCAGGCGCCGCACCATCGCCACCATGCGCATCGTCTCGTCGTGATTCATGCCGGCAAAGGGCTCGTCGAGCAGCAGGATCGAGGGATCGGTGGCAAGGCCGATGGCGATGCCCAGCGCCCGCAAATGGCCATGTGGCAGGTTGCGGGCGATCTCGCTGGCAAGCGAAGCCAGGCCGAGCAGCGCCAGGATCTCGTCGGCGGACTGGCCGAAAGCCGCTTCGTCGGCCTTGGCCGTGCCGGTGCCGAGAAAGAAGCCGACGAGGCTCGCCTTCGAGCGCAGATGATGCGCGATAATGACGTTGTCGCGCACGCTCATGTTCTTGAAGATCGTCGTTTCCTGGAAGGTGCGCACGACGCCCTTGCGCGCGGCGATATGCGGCGCCATGCCGGAGATGCGTTCACCCTTCAGGCGGACCTCGCCGGACGTTGGCCTGAGGAACGACGAGATCAGCTTGAACAGCGTCGATTTGCCGGCGCCGTTCGGACCAATGACCGAGAGAATCTCCTTCTCGCGCACCGAGAAGGAGACGTTGTTAACCGCGACGAGACCGCCGAAGCGCTTGGTGATGCCGGAAACTTCGAGCATTTCGGCCATGGCTCAAGCCTTCTTCCGGGTCGGAACCGTGAGGCTGAGCAGGCCGTTTGGCAGCACCAGCATCAAAACGATCATCAGGCCGGAATAGATCAGGAGCTGGAATTGGCCGGTCTGGAACAAGAGGTCCCAGCCGAAATAGAGCACCAGCGTGCCGAGCATCGGACCGAACACGTAGCCGAGGCCGCCGAGGAAGCAGTTCAGCATGAAGTTGACGGAATCGGTGACCGTGAAGCTCGACGGATAGATCGACTGCGAGATGGCGGCGAAGATGGCGCCGGCGAGACCGCCGAAGAAGGAGGACACCGCATAGGCGATGACGCGCAGATAGGCGATGTTGACGCCGATCGAGGAGGCGAGTTCCTCGTTCTGCTGCAGCGACTGGCAGAGCTTGCCGATGCGCGAGTTGACCAGCCGATACATCACCGCGAAGCAGCCCACCATCAGCGTGACCGCCAGCAGGTAGAACGCGAGCCGCGAATTCTGCAGCGTGGCGAAGTCCGGGATGATGGTCAGCCCGAAGACCGAGAGCGCACCGGGCAGCGGGATGCTGACGATGCCCTTGGCGCCGTTGGTGATCGGCAGCGCCAGCGCCAAGAGCCGCACGACCTCGGTCAGAACCAGCGTCACCATGGCGAAATAGACGCCGCGCAACCGCAGGATCGGCAGACCGATCAGCACGCTCGCGCCGGCGCAGAAGAGACCCGCGACAGGCAGCGTCAGCCAGAACGACCAGCCGTGGTTCATCACCAGTATGGCCGAGACATAGCCGCCCATCAGCGCATAGGCGCCCTGGCCGATATTGATGCGACCGATGTAGAAGGTGAGCCACACGCCGGCGCTGGCGATGCTGAGCAGCGCCACCGAAGTCAGCGTGTAGTAGAGGTCGATGCGGCCGCTGGCCGAGATCGCGGCCGGCACGGCGATGAAGACGATCGCCAGGAAGGCTGCGACCGAAGCGATCTTCATGTTGCGATTGCGGGTCATGGCGCGATCAACCCCACGGCTTGCCCATCAGCCCGTTGGGGCGGATCGACAGAAACACCATCAGGGCGGCGAAGATGACGAGATAGGTGACGTCGCCATATTCGCGCAGCGCGGTGAGGCCAACCGATTCCATCATGCCGAGGATGAAGCCGCCGGCGATCGCGCCGCCGACGACGCCGGCGCCGCCGATCATCACCATCAGGAAGGCCTTGATCGAGATCGGGCCGCCAATGCCGGAATTGACGCCGGTGATGGTGACCAGCAGGCCGCCGACAACGCCCGCCAGCATGGCACCGAGCGCGAAGCCGATCATGGAATAGCGGTCGACCCTGACACCCATCAGCTGGGCCGCGACACGGTCCTGAGCGAGCGCGCGCATGGCGCGGCCGACCCGGCTGTACTGCATGTAAAGGACAAAGGCGGCGATGAAGACGATGGCCAGAGCGCCGACAACCAGGCGGTCATAAGGCATGATGATGCCGGCCTCGTTGAAGACGCCTTTGACGATCTTGGGAACGCCGCGCTGCTTCTCACCGAACATGAGCAGGATGACGGCGTCGAAGAAGAAGGCCGTCGCGGCGGCGAGCAGCATGGTGCTCTCCTCGCGGTGACTGCGGCGGATAACCGTTCGAAAGAGGAATTTCTCCATCAGCGCGCCGATGACGGCGAGCGTCACGCCGGAGGCCAGCAGCGCCACGACGAAAGGCAGGCCGAGTTGGCCGTAGACGGTATAGGTGATGAACCCGCCCAGAACGTACATCTGCCCGTGGGCGAAATTCAGCACGTTCATCAGGGCGAAGATCAGGGTTAGCCCGAGCGCGATCAGCGCGTACTGGGCGCCGAGATACAATCCGTTGGCGATGACCTGTTCCATGGATCCTTCGATCTTCCGCGGGGTCCGAGCATCGCCCGGACCCCCGGCATTCGGGAGGAAGTAACCTTAGGAACCCAAACCTAGTCGACGGAGCCGACGAACAGGGTCTGGAAAGCGCCGTCCTTGTATTCGTTGACCACCATCGGCACGGCTAGCTGACGCTTCTGGCCGAAGGAGGTCGCGCCGACATAGCTCAGCTTGGCGTCGCCCTTGAGAAAGGGGTTGGGCGCCGAGAAGGTGTCCATGGTCTTCTTGAATTCGTCGACATTGTTGATAGCGGCCGGATTGGCCTTCATCGTCTCGATGATGTACTCCAAAGCGTAGACCTTGGTATTGGACTCGTCGTTATACTCGCCGAACATCTTGGTGTAGCGGGCGACGAACTCCTTCATCTCGTCGGAAGCGATCTCCGGCGTCGAGGCACCGCCGACGGAGATGAAGCCGTTGGCGTATTCGCCGGCGCCCTCCTCCAGAACCTTGGCGTCCTGCGCCGTCTCGGTCGAGATCAGGCCCTCGAAGCCGAGCTCGCGGGCGGCGCGGATGAGCAGCGGCGCGTTGGCCGGCGCCACGCCGGACAGCACCAGCAGATCGGGCTTCAGCGCGACGATCGGGGTCAGCACCGGCGTGAAGTCGCGGGTGTCGTTCTGGTACGTGTCGTTCTGCGCGACGACGTCGAGCCCGAGCGCCTTGGCCGCCTCGACGCCGCTGTCACGCTGGCTGAGCGGGTCGGATTCGTTCGCGGCGACAAAGGCGATCGTCTTCACGCCCTTGTTTTCCTTGAGGTATTTATAGATCGCCGGGCCCGACTGGTAGTTGGCGATCATGCCGAGCACGGCGTTCGAGGCCGGCTTCTGGTAGAGCGCCTTCGGGAAGGCGTAGGGGAAATAGATGATGCCGTTGGCCTCGGCGACAGGGCGCACCGCAGCAGCGCCGTCATCGACATTGGGTCCGACGACATAGTGGATGCCCTCCTGCGCCATCTTCTCCATGCCGGCGATGGCGCGCTTGGGATCCTTCTGGTCGTCGAAGGTGACGATGTTGATGTTGTAGGTGTCGTTGCCGATCTTGACGCCGCCTTTTTCGTTGAGCCAGGCGGCGCGCGTCTGCATCGAGCGCACATTGGACGTGCCCCAGGCGGCGGCGGGACCGCTGGTGACACCAACAAAGCCGATCTTCAGTTCCTTGTTTTCAGCCTGCGCGGACGGGATGCCTATGGCGGCCATGGCCAGGGTCGAGACGGCGCCAAGCACCAGCGATTTCAAAGTCGAGCGTCGGTTGATCATATCGGTTCCCTTCTGGTTATCGCGCTTTTGTTTTTGCTCATTGGCTGCGCGGACAGCCTATGGGAAGCCGCCTGGGACAGATTGTCAACAGATTTCTTTGTTATTGTATACAATGTTTGGGCTGAATGTGTGCGACGGCAGAGCGGCCCAACCGCGGGGCAGGCTGAGGACTGGCTGTCCGAACGGCCAGCCACCTCGGCGAACGATCAGTTCGCGGCATGATCAATGGAGGCGGTCGCGGCTTGCCGACGGCTGGCCCGTACGAATGGCGCGGGGCAGACCTTATTTTCCGCAGTGATGGTCGTTGATTTTGTTCAGCGCGTTCGCGTCCGGCCCCCTCCGGTGGTACGAACATGCGCCCGCCGCCGAAGTGACCAGCATGGCGTCATAGTAGCGCGGTCCGCCGAACAGGATGTCGATGAGGTCGCCTTGGGCCGGAACGTAGCGCTCCTGCTCGACCGGGCGCTTGAGCTGCCGGTCGCCGGCGAACGCCGCGCCGGACACGCCAATGACCGTGGCCAGAACGAGAGCGGAGATCGCAAGGTTTTTCGTCATCGGCGGCACCCTTCCGGCCATTCGGATCAGCAGCATATCCAAAATCGGCAGCGGAGCAAAAGTTCCCCGACTCCACATTCAAAATAGCTTGGCCCGATTGGGCGCTACACTCCTTCCCCGGAGTTGCTGCGGCTACTCGAAGGAGTAGGTAAAACCTTCCTTGGACGCGCCGACGGTGACCTTCGTCATCTTCGCGCCCTCCAGCGAGCGGTTGAGCACGCCGCGGCTGAGCTCCGGCAGCAGCGTGTTGGTGAGGATGGCGTCGATCATGCGGCCGCCGGACTCGATCTCGGTGCAGCGCGCCTTGACCAGATTCATGACGCCGTCGCCGATGACCAGTTCGGCATCGTTGGTTGCTTTAAGCCGCCGCGCGATCTTGCCGAACTGATGGCGGGCGATCGCCTCGATCATCGAATCCGACAGTGGATAATAGGGTATGGTGACCACCCGACCGAGGAAGGCGGCCGGGAAAACTTTCAGCAGCGGAGTGCGCAGGGCCGCGTCGAGATCGTCGATGCCGGTCCGCACGGTGCCGCTCTTGGTGCGGTCCATGATGACGTCGGAGCCGACATTCGAGGTGAGCAGGATCAACGTGTTCTTGAAATCGATGCGCCGGCCCTCGCTGTCGTCCATCATGCCCTTGTCGAAGACCTGGAAGAAGATTTCGTGGACGTCCGGATGCGCCTTCTCGACCTCGTCGAGCAGGATCACCGAATAGGGTTTGCGCCGCACCGCCTCGGTCAGGATGCCGCCCTTGCCGTAACCGACATAGCCGGGCGGCGCGCCCTTGAGCGTCGAGACGGTATGCGCTTCCTGGAACTCGGACATGTTGATCGAGATCAGGTTCTGCTCGCCGCCATAAAGCGTCTCGGCAAGCGCCAGCGCGGTCTCGGTCTTGCCGACGCCGGAGGGGCCGCAGAGCAGGAATACGCCGACCGGCTTTTCCGGCGCGCCAAGGCCGGCGCGGCTGGTCTGGACACGTTTGGCGATCATCTCCATGGCGTGATCCTGGCCGACCACGCGTTCCGAAAGGGTCGCGGCCAGCCTGAGCGCTTTCTCGGTCTGGCTGGACAGCATCCGACCGGTCGGGATGCCGGTCCAGTCCTGCACCACGGCGGCGACCGCATTGCGATCGACCGAAGGCAGGATCAGCGGCGTCTCGCCCTGCGCCGCGGCAAGCTCCGCCATCAGCTCGCGCAGCCGCGCGAGATCGGCAGACGAACCGGCCGATCCCTCGGCGATCGTTTCTCCGACGACCGCCTCGGGTTCGACCGCCTCGCCCTTCGCCGCCTTGGCTTTCGAGCCCTTGGATTTCGCGGGCTTGGTTTCAGCCGCCTTGCTCTCGGGCGCCTTTGCTTCGGGAGTTTCGGACGCAGCCGGCTCAGCCGCTACGGTTTCCTCCCCGGCCTCCCCCCCCGCCGCATCGAGCGGCACACCTTCACCGCGCAGTTTAGCGCGCAGGTCAAGAATCTCGGCGACCAGTGCTTTCTCGCGATCCCAGCGCGCCTGGGCGGCGGCTAAGGTGGTCTCGGTTTCCGCCAGCCCGGCATCGACGCGAGCCTGACGGTCGGCGACCTCGATGCCGATCGCCGCCTCGCGGCCGATGATGCCACTCTCGACCTCCAGCGCCTGGCGGCGGCGCAGAATGTCCTCGACCTCGGCCGGCGTCGCATGCTGCGAGACCGCAACGCGCGCGCAAGCCGTGTCGAGCAGGCTGACGGCCTTGTCCGGCAGTTGCCTGGCCGGAATGTAGCGGTGCGAGAGCGCGACCGCCGCCTCGATCGCCTCGTCCAGTATCTGGACCTTGTGGTGCTGCTCCAGGACGCCGGCGACGCCGCGCAGCATCAGCACGGCCACAGCTTCCGACGGCTCCTCGATCTTGACCACCTGGAAGCGGCGCGTCAGCGCCGGGTCCTTCTCGATATGCTGCTTGTATTCGGCCCAGGTCGTGGCGGCTATGGTGCGCAGCTCGCCGCGCGCCAGCGCCGGCTTCAAAAGATTGGCGGCGTCGCCGGTGCCCGCGGCACCGCCGGCGCCGATCAGCGTATGCGCCTCGTCGATGAACAGGATGACCGGCACCTCGGAGGCCTGAACCTCGTCGATGACCGCCTTCAGCCGCTTCTCGAACTCGCCCTTGACGCTGGCGCCCGCCTGCATCAGCCCGACATCGAGCATGCGCACGCTGACATTCTCAAGCGTCGGCGGCACGTCGCCCTGGGCGATGCGGAGCGCAAATCCTTCGACCACCGCCGTCTTGCCGACGCCGGCCTCGCCGGTCAGGATCGGGTTGTTTTGGCGGCGACGCATGAGGATGTCGACGATCTGCCGGATTTCCGGGTCGCGGCCGACGACCGGGTCGATCTTGCCGTCGCGGGCGCGCAGCGTGAGGTCGGTCGCGTATTTGGCCAGCGCCGAATCTCCGCCCGGACCGCGCTTCATCGGCTGTTCGGCGGCGGCAGAGGCGGGAGGTGTGCCGGCTTCGAGCGAGCCTTCGGTGACATCGGCGAAACGGGAAACGACGCCGTCGGCATCGATTTTGTCGAATTCGGCGCTGATTTTCGACACCAGGCCTTCCAGTACCGGCGTCCTCAGGCAGGCCAGGAGGATATGGGCGCTGCGCACCTCCTCGACGCCGAACTCCAGCGTCGCCAGGTTCCAGCCTTCCTGGATGGCGTGGAAGATGTGATCGGAGAATTCCTCGACGGAGGTCGCGCCGTAAGGCAGCTTGTCGATGGCCCGGGTCATGTCAGCCGTCAGCCGGCTGACGTCCAACCCGGCATCGGCGATGATCATCTGCACGTCCGAGCGCTCGGACAGCACCAGTTGCTGGATGAAGTGGACGAGCTCCACATAAGGATTGCCGCGCAGCTTGGCCGTGTCGGCCGCGGCCTTGAAGGCGCGCACCCCCGTGGCGTTGAGCTTGGCGACCAGTTCCTTACGCTTGAAGCTCTGCGATGACCGGCGCTGTTCCATTCGAACCTGCTCCCGCAATCTGCCAACCGTACCCTGCCATATAAGCGGCGGCTTGACAAAGCCGTGTGACGGATAAGGCGTTTGGATCCATCCGGGCGGCACTGCCCGGTTACACAAGCTCTGCAATGTCGTGCAAGAAATACCGGATTGCGGTCCGGGCTATGCGAGCCATTTCACATACCCGGCCCGGCAATCGCGCAATGGGTTTTGCTGAAAGAAACGGTCGCGTTTAGCATCCGTTAGTTTTTGAGCAGCTGCTCAATTGTCGTGACGCGAGGCCGGTGGTAACGTTGCGTCACATAGGGTCTCAGGGCCGCTGGCTGGGGGTTAGTGTGATTGATCTCGCACTCTGGCTGAATCCTCTGAACGGTGAAAATCCGTCGGGAGAGGACTTGCGTAACGACCCGGCCTTTCATGAGCTGGAGCGCCTGACCGAACAGCAGAAAAAGGTCGAATACGAAGGAAACAACAAATCGGAAGTCGATGTTCCGGTCGACTGGTCCGTCGTACTCACCAAGGCGGAGGAGTTGCGGTCGCACGGGCGGGACCTGCGCCTCCTCGTCCTGGTTGTGCGTGCCCTTGCCAACGAAGAACAGCTGGGCGGGCTCGCCGAAGGCCTGACGCTGATCGCCCAAACCTTCGACAGGCATTGGGAAACGATGCATCCGGCACTGCGCTCTGGCGCCACGCCGCGCGAGGCTGCCTTGCGGCGCATCAATGCGCTGATCGACCTGCAAAACAGCCAGGACGGGCTGCTCAAGGATCTGCGCGGCATGGTCTTCTTTGCGCCGCGCACGGTCGGCCCGATCAAGGGAGAGGACCTGGAGAAGGGCAGCCTCGACGAACACGTCATGCTGCAGGAGGCTGCTTCGGGACTGGGCGCGGCGGAAAAGGCGGCGCTGGTGAGCGGCCACAACCAGCTGGTGAACCGGGTGCGCACCGGGTGCAAGGCGCAAGTCGATCAGGCCGGCGAGGCGATGACCTCGCTGCTCGCCGACGCCCGCGCGGTGATCGCCGCTCTCGACGAGGTCGACGCCGCCCTCAACAAGCGCATCGACGGCAATGGCCCCGCCATTCCGGAATTGAGACGCTTCCTGCAGCGATTGCTGACGACGCTGGAGCGGAATTCCGCCGCCGGTGCCGGGGCGAACGGGGCCGCAAAGCCAATCCCGCAGCCGGCGGAACCGGCAGCGCCCGGCCCAAACGGCCATGGCGCCGAAAGGATGGGCGCCGAAGCGAGGGGAGCCGAATCGATGGCAAGTGTCGCAAGCTATGCGGAACCGGGCGCCGGGCTGCCCGACCGGATCACCTCGCGCGACGACGTCGTCAAATGCCTGGATCTCGTCGTCGCCTTTTATGACCGCACCGAGCCGTCGAGCCCGATCCCGCATCTCGCCCGCCGCGTGCGCCGCATGGTGCACATGGATTTCGTGGAATTGATGGAAGATCTCGCCCCATCGGGGCTGAAGGAGTTCCGGCTGCTTGCCGGTGTCCCCGATCCGAAGAAGCCGGCCCAGAAGGATGAAAGGTAACAAGCATGCCAGCAGAGAGCAAAGCGAAGGTCATCGAAAGAAACCGCGCCCCGCGCGTGCAGATCGCCTATGACGTCGAGACCTACGGCAGCCCGACAACGATCGAACTGCCGTTCGTCATGGCCGTGATGGCCGATCTTTCCGGCGCTTCACAGACCAAGGAAGCGGTGAAGTCAGTGCTCGACCGCAACTTCGTCGAGACCGACGCCAATCGGTTCCCGAAGTTCATGGAGGCCATGGGGCCGCGGGTGAAGGCACGAGTAAAGAACACACTCCCGCAAGCCGAGGGCGCCGAGCGGGACGAAGAGCTCGCGATCGATCTCACCTTCTCCAAGATGGGCGATTTCGCGCCGGACAAGATCGCTGAGCAGGTCCCGCAACTGGCCGAGATCCTCAAGATGCGCCGGCAGCTCGAAGAGCTGCTCGGCTTCATGGACGGCCGCGTCGACGCCGAAAAGCGCATCGCGCAGCTTCTGAACAACGAACCGCTGCTGAGCAAGATCGCCGGCCAGGCGATTTCTGAGGGCAAGGGCGAGGAGTAAGTCATGGCTGAACAGCAAAAAACCGCAGCCGCCACCGCCGAGGCGGAAGCGATTGACCTCGGCGAATTCAGCGGCCTCCTGGAAAAGGATTTCAAGGTCAAGAAGGACGACAGCGAGAAGCTCCAGCAGCTGGTGCGCAACCTGGCGCTGGCGGCGCAGTCGCGCTCCGAAACCACCACCATCTCGTCCAATGCGATCAAGTCGATCAAGTCGCTGATCGCCGGCATCGACAAGATGCTGACGACGCAGGTCAACGAGATCCTGCACGCGCCGGAAGTGCGCGAGATGGAAGGCACCTGGCGCGGCCTCTGGTATCTCGTCAACAACACCGAGACGGATACGAAGCTCAAGATCCGGGTGATGAACATCTCCAAGGAACAGTTGGCCGACACGCTGGAAGACTATGAAGGCCAGATGTGGGACCAGAGCCCGATCTTCAAGAAGGTCTATACGGACGAGTATTCGATGCTGGGCGGCGAGCCGATCGGCTGCATTCTCGGCGCCTACGAATTCTCGAACCATCCGCGCGACGTCGGCCTGCTGCGCAACATCTCCGGCGTCTGCGCCTCGGCGCACACGCCCTTCATCGCCGCCGCCTCGCCGCGCCTGTTCCGCATGGACAGCTGGCAGGAACTGCCCAACCCGCAGGACCTGCAGATGATCGTCAACAACCCGGCCTATGCCTCGTGGCAGTCGCTGCGCGAGAGCGAGGACGCCCGCTATATCGGCCTCACCATGCCGCGGGTGCTGGCGCGCCTGCCTTACGGCTCGGAAACCGTTCCGGTGAAGGGTTTCACCTTCGAGGAAGAGGTGGGAGGCGACCACAACAAATATGTCTGGATGAACGCCGCCTTCCCGATGGGCGTCAACATCAACCGCAGCCACAAGCTTTTTGGCTGGGGCACACAGATCCGCGGCGTCGAAAACGGCGGCACGGTGCTCAACCTGCCGGTGCACGCGTTTCCGACCGACGACGGATCGATCGCGATGAAATGCCCGACGGAAGTCGCTATCGACGACCGGCGCGAAGCGGAGCTCGCCAAACTCGGCCTGATGCCGATCCTGCACCGGAAGAACACCGACCTTGCGGCCTTCATCGGCGCCCATTCGCTGCAGGACGACGAGACCCGAGCCGGGCGTCTGGTCGATCCCGACGCGCAGGCCAACGAGCGGCTCAGCGCCAACCTGCCCTACCTGTTCCCGGTCTCGCGCTTCGCCCACTACCTCAAGGCGATCGCGCGCGACAAGATCGGCTCGTTCAAGGAACGCACCGACATGCAGATCTGGTTGACCGAATGGATCAACCGGTACGTGCTGGCCAATCCAGCCTTTGCCGACGACAAGGCGCGCGCCAAGCGCCCGCTCGCCGCGGCCGAGGTCCAGGTCGACAGTGTCGAAGGCCGGCCCGGTTACTACAACGCCCGTTTCTATCTGCGTCCGCACTACCAGCTGGAAGGCATCAATGCCTCGCTCCGGCTGGTGTCCGAACTGCCGTCAGTGAAGGGGTGAAATCGCAAGCATAGTCATCTTGTTTGGTTTGAGAGCGGTGGAGAAAGACAATGCCTTCAATGAAGATCGATGGTTTTCTGAAAGTTCCGGACATCAAGGGTCCCAGCGTGCGCGACGGCCACGAAGATGAGATCGAAGTCCATGGCGTCGACTACAAGATGATCGCGCCTTACGATCCCAATTCGCTCTCGCGCCGCGGGCGCGTATCCTTGGGGATGATCAAGTTCACCAAGCATTACGACAAGGCGTCGCCTTACCTGAAGAAGGCGCTGTTCGACAACAAGGCGCTCGACGAAGTGGTGTTTTCGGCGCGCCGCACCATCGACGGCGAGACCAGCGATTATCTGGTGGTGACGCTCACCGACGCTTCGATCATGGAATACGACATGAAGCAGGCCGATGACGAGGCCGACCTGATCGAGGAAGAAGTGAGCTTCGCCTACAAGAAGATCAAATTCGTCTACGACAAGGACGACGAGATCGAAATGGATGTCTATGTCGGCAAGTGAGGCCAAAAGGGCCGGCGCAAGGGCGCAGCTCGCCGGCAGTTCGCGAGCAAAGCGCGAGGCGGTCCAGCCCTCCCTCTGGGACCGCCTCATCAACGACCTGCCCGGGCTGACGTCGGAGATCGAGGGGCTGCGTCGCCTGCTGGAAGAAGAACTCGGCGCCGAGCGCGTCGAGGCTCTTCTTGCCGGCAGCGCACGCACCATCGATGCCGATGCGGAACTCACCCCCGACCAAAAGCGGCGCCTGCACCGTCTGGTGTTCCAGGCCGAACATCGCGCCGAGATCGAAAGCCGCGGCGTGGTGGTGTCGGCGCGGGTGCTCAGGGAAGCCGTCCGGCGCGACATCGAAGCCTTGTTCAACACCGAGCGCTTCGAGTCCGTTCCGATGCTTTCCGATGCCGAGCACGAACAGCCCCTGGACGAGCTGCCGTCGCTTGCCGACTTTCCGGAGGTGCGCCGCAGCGTCGTGAACTACGGCGTGCCGTCCTTCTCCGGCCGCTCCTCGCGGGACTTCGACCGCGATACCCTGGCGCGCGAGATCCGCGCGGTGCTCGCCACCTTCGAGCCGCGGCTCAAGGAAAGCGCCACGACGGTCAATGTCACCCTTGGCGACAAGAGCGTCGGCCTGAAGATCGAGATCGACGCCGTGCTGATCATGACGCCGACGCCGGAGCGCATGCGGCTGCGCACCACGATCAATCTCGACAACGGCCTGGCGCGAACCGAATTCCGGGAGACCTGAGATGGATCGGGCCTTCGTCGAATATTACGAAGAAGAACTGACCCATATCCGGGCGCTCGCGGCCGAATTCGCCGATATGCATCCGGCAGTCGCCCGCAATCTTTCCCTCGACACCGTTCCCTGCCCGGACCCCTATGTCGAACGGCTGCTCGACGGCGTGGCCTTCCTTGCCGCGCGCACGCGGCTGAAGGTCGACGCCGAGCGCTCGCGCTTCTCGCGCGCCGTGCTCGACGTGCTTTACCCGGACCTGGTCACCCCGGCGCCGGCAACGGCGATGGCGGTGCTGAAACCCGGCCAGCAAGTGCAGTCGATGATCGCCGGTCATACAGTCGCGCGCGGCACACGACTGGTCTCCAGCCTGCATCCGGGGCTGTCGACGCGGTCAACCTTCAGCACCGCGCAAGAGATCACGCTATGGCCGATCGCGATCACCTCCGTCAGCTATTTCCAGGATCGCAGCGCGCTGGCTGCCGCCGGCATCGGCCCAGTCGCCGGCGCGCGCGGCGAGGCAGCGCTGCGCGTCGCGCTTGCGCGCACCGGAAAGGGCAAGCTCAGCGAGCTGTCGCTCGACCGTCTCGATCTCTATTTCGCCGGTCGCACCAAGGCGCCGCTCCTGTTCGACGCGATCTTCGGGGCCTGCTCGGCCGTCGGCGCGCGGGCGGAAGGAAAGACCAATCCGCTATCGGCGCTGCCCGAGCCCGAGATGGTCGGCATCCGCGACGACGAGGCGCTGATGCCGCGCACCCGCCCGACCTTCGAGGGCTACCGCCTGCTGCGCGAATATTTCATGGTCCCCGAACGCTTCCACTATGTGCGGGTCGCCGGCCTGCAGCCGGTGGTGCGCAGATGCGAGGCGGGGATGGAGATCATCTTCCTGTTCCGCCGCCCGGTGCCCGAGCTCGCCGACGTTGCGCCGGCCGATTTCGAGCTCTTCGTGACGCCGCTGATCAATCTCTTCGAGCGCGAATGCAACGTCATCGAGATCGATCCGCGCAGGACAAGGCAAGTGCTGCATGCCGATCGAACCAGAGCGCGCGATTTCGAGATCTTCCGCGTCACCCGAGTGGAGAATGCCGACGCGGAGGGCAGCGAGGCCGAGATTCCTGAGCTTTTCAGCCTGGGGCAGAACCGCGGCAGCGGCTGGGTGTATTCGACCGAGCGGCGCCCTCGCAGGGCCACCGAAGATGAGCGTCGCGACGGCCTGACCCGCACCTCCTACACGGGAGACGACGTTTTCCTCTCGGTGTCGCGCCCGGCCGGCAGCCCGGCCAACCGGCCGCTCAAGCGCCTCGACATCATGGCGCTTTGCACCAATCGCGACCTGCCGATCCTCGACGACACACCGACACTGACGCTAGAGACGGCGGACCCGGTGGAGGCCGTCAGGCTGCTCGGCGCGCTGCGGCCGCCCCAGCCGTCGATCCCGGCGTCGCTGCCGGCGGGCGCCGAAGGCGAATCCCGCGCCGACAATCTTGCCTGGCGGCTGGTGGCGCAGCTCTCGCTCAACTTCTTGAGTCTCGCCAAGGAAGGCCGCGGCGTCGATCCGCTGCACGCGCTGCTCGATCTTTATGCCGACCGCGGCGACCCGAGCCTCGCCCGCAACGTGCATTCGATCACCCGCATCGACTCGCGCCCGGTGATCGAGCGGCTCAAGATCGACGGGCCGATGTGCTTCGGGCGGGGCACGGAAGTGACGCTGCATGTCGACCAGTCGGTGCTGGCGGGCCAAAGCACGCTTTTGCTTTCGGCCCTGCTGGCGCGGCTGTTTGCCCGCCATGCCGGGATAAACGGTTTCGTGCGGACACGCACGCGGCTGCTGCAGAAGCAGGAGGATGTGCCATGGCCGATGACGCCCGGCAATCGCTACCTGATCTAGCACGACCCGCCCCGAGCGAAGCCGCCCCAGACGGAATCGGGGCGTTGTCGGAAAGCTTCGACTTCTTCGAGCTGCTGCGCCGGCTGGAGCAGAGGGGCGGGCTGTTCGGCTATTCCGGCCAGGCCAATCGCGAGCCGGCGCGGCTCGGCCAGCATGTCCGCCTGAGCTTCTCGGCCAGGGACGTGATGAAATTCCAGGAAGCGGGCGAAAAGGCTCCGGCGCGAGTGACCGTCGCCAATCTCGGACTGCTCGGGCCCGAAGGGCCGATGCCGCTGCATCTGACGCGCTGGGTGCTCGACCGGCTGTCGCAGCGCTGGTTCACCGGCACGCAAGCGGAGCAGACCAGCGACACAACCTTCGTCGACTTCGTCAACATCCTGCAGCATCGGATGATCGCGCTTTACTATCGCGCCTGGGCCGACGCTCATCCGGCGGTGCAGGTCGAGCGCTCGGTCGGCGGGCGCGTCCGCGCCATGCTGGAAGCAATGTCGGGGATCGGCCTTCCCGGCACCCAGGATGCCGAACTCGACGCGGTGCGGCTGCGCCAGGCCGGCTCGCTGGCCCGCCAGGTCGACGGTCCGGAACGGCTGACCTTGTTTCTTGCCACGGCCTTCAACGTGCCGGTCGAGATCAAGGAATTCGTCGCTTCCTGGATCACCATACCGGCGGCACTGCAGAGCCGCGTCGGCAAGGCCTATGCGGCGCTCGGGCGCGGGGCGACGATCGGCCCGCGCGTCTTCAGCCGCCAGAGCCGGATCGAGTTGCGCGTCGGCCCGCTCGATCTCGACGCCTTCAAGTCGTTCCTGCCCGGAGAGCGGCGCCTCGCCCTCTTCAAGAAAGCGGTGCGCGACATGATCGGCGAAGCGCTGGACATCGATTTGCGCATCGTGCTGGCGCGCGACGCCGTGCCGCCGCCGAAGATCGGAACCGTCCAGCTCGGCCGAACCTCCTGGCTTGCGCGCCCCGCCGAGAAGGGAGACGCCGACGATCTCAAGCTGCGCACGATCGTCGGCTGGCGGCCGGAAATGGCGGAGGCGGCCGCATGAGCCTGCTGCTGACGCTGGAACAAGGCCCGCGCTCCCAGGTGGTCAGGCAGACGAGGCTGGACGAAGGCGAGCTGGTGATCGGGCGCAGCGCCGATGCCGGCTGGCAGATCGATGATCCGGACATGTTCGTGTCGCGCGCCCATTGCAAGATCAGCGGCGGCCGCGACGGCTACTTCGTCACCGACACGTCGAGCAGCGGGCTGTTCATCGACGATTCCGACAGCCCGCTCGGCACCGGCAGGTCGGCACGGCTGCAAAGCGGCATGCGTTTGAGACTGGGCGACTACGTGCTCTATGTCGAGGTCCAGCCAAGCGCGAGCCAGACTTCGGTCAGTGAGGTCGCCAACCATTCCGCCGCCGCCTGGTCGGCGCCTCAGCCGCGATCTTCGCCCAGCATCGGCGGCGACGATTTCTTTTCGGCCAAGGTCGAGGAGGAGCCGCGGCGGCCGCGACCGGCCGATCTGCCGGACCCGTTCGAGCAGCCTGTGCCCGGCGCGTATGACCGCGCCTCGAACCAGCGCAGTTCGCCCGCCTTCGACGACCCATTCAGCCTCGACCCGGTGGCGACACCGGCCTCGGACGACGAGTCGGCAACTGGCCAGTCCGATCCGTTCGGCTTCGGCGACATGCCCTCGCGCGGCGATACGGCGCAGCCGGCGCCGAAACCGACCGGCTTCGACGACTTCGGCTTCGGTCCCGCCGCGACGCCTGCCTCCGCCAACGGCGCGCATACGGCCCGTCGCAGCGAGCAGCCGGCCGAAAAGCCGCAGGTCGCTCCTCCGCGGGACTTCCCGGCGCGCACGCCCGAGCCGCCTCCCCCGCCGCGCCCGGCTCCCGCGCCCAGGCCGTCCCGTGCAGCTCAGCCTGCGCCCGGCGATATGGCGCTGCGCGCAGCCTTCCTGCGCGGCATGGGGGTCGAGGAGGCCGATTTTCTCGGGCGCGACGCGATTGCCGAGATGGAAAAATTCGGGCGCGAGTACCGGCTGATGCTGGACGGGCTGATGCAGCTTCTGCGCAAGCGCGCCGAGGAAAAGGGCAGCGCGCGCGTTGCCCAGACTGTGGTCGGCGCCTCCGAGGTCAACCCGCTCAAATTCCTGCCGACGGTCGAGGATGTCATCGTGACCATAATCTCGGAGCGCAGTCCCGGCTTCCTCTCCGGCGAGGCGGCGATCGGCGATGCGGTGAAGGATCTCGCGCAGCACCACGTGCGCGCCTGGCGCGGCGTTCAGGCAGCGCTGCGGCGCATGATCGACCGCTTCGATCCGGCGACGATCGAGGAAGAGCTGAAATCCAATTCCGCGATCGGCAACCTGCTTGCGGGCGGCCGCAACGCCAAGCTGTGGGAGCTTTACCAGAAACGCCATCGCGACATCGCCCAAAGCGCGGAATCGAGTTTCCTGGGCGAGATCGGCGCAGACTTCAGGGACGCATACGAAGAGGAGTAGGACATGATCGATCGACGCGAATTCATCGTTGCCCTCGGCGCGACGGGGCTGCTTGCGGCTTGCCAGAGCGGCCCGCCGAAACCATCGGTTATCTCGGTCAACGTGACCGGTGGCGCCGGCATGAATCCGGGACCCGGCGGCGGCGATCGACCGGTGACTGTGCTGGTGATGCGGCTTGCCAGCACCGGCAAGTTCAATTCGGCCGATTATTTTGCGCTGCAGGGCGATGCGGGGTCCGCACTTGGAGCCGACCTTATCGGATCCGATTCGATCTCCGTCGCACCGGGCAAGACGGCGGCCAAGACCATCACGGTCGAACCGAACGCGACGGCGCTCGGCTTCGTCGCGCTGATCCGCGAACCCGGCGGACGCAACTGGCGCACGACCAAGTCGGTGTCGGCGGGATCGAAATTCACCATCAACGTCACGCTAGGCGGCGGCGGTATTTCCGCCTGACGGCGAGACAGAAGTTGGCAGTGCAGAGAGCAGCGGCATGAGCGACGCAAACAGGGTGCTATGGTCCGAGGGGCTCTTCCTGAGAACCCAGCATTTCCAGCAGCAGGACCGGTTCTTCGAGGCGATGGTGCGGGGCGCGCTGCAGGCCGGCCAGCTCCATACGTTCGGCTTCCAGCAGCTAACGCTCGATCAATCGCTGCTCGATGCAGGCCAGGTTTCTATCGTGTCCGCCCGGGGTATTTTCCCCGACGGCACGCCCTTCTCCATCCCGGAAATGATGGACGCGCCGAAACCGCTGCCGGTCACGGCGGATACCGGCGCCGGGCCGGTGCTGGTCGCGCTGCCGCTCGAGCCGCCCGGCGGCGTCGGTTTCGACCCGGCGCATGCCGCGTCGACCGGCGCGCGCTATCACGGCAGGATCGTGTCGGTGCGCGATTCCGTGCAGGGCGGCGCCGACCCGGAAGAGATCGAGATCGCCCGCCCGCAGGCGGTGCTGCTTGCGCCCGGCAAATCGGTCGGCGGCTATACCGCGCTGCCGGTCGCCGACATCAAGGGCGTGCGGGCCGACGGCGGCGTCTCGCTCGACGAGAGCTTCCTGCCGCCGACGCTGATCACAGGCGCGGTCGCCTGGTATCGGCAATTGCTGCAGGAGGTCGTCACCGGTCTCGACCAGATCGCCGAAGCGCATGGCAAGATGGTGATGGGCGGGCCCGGCCGCAGCGTCGAGGACCTGCTGATGCTCCACCTTGCCAATGCGGCCAAGCCGCGGCTCGCCCACATGCTGGCGCAAGATGTCTTCCATCCGGCCGAGCTCTATCTCGAGCTCGCCGGCCTCGCCGGCGAAATGGCGACTTATGGCTCCAGCTCGCGCCGGCTCGGGGAGCTGCCGGCCTATGACCACATGGCGCCCGGTCCTGCCTATATGGCCCTGGCGGACGCCTTGCGCTCGCTGATCCTCAGCCTGCGGTATATCGAGCCGAAATCGCGCGCGCTGCCGGTCATGCGGCATGCCACCAATGTCTGGAAGGTGCGCATCGACAACCCGAAGCTTCTGGTGGCCAGCCGCATCGTCATCCGCGTCGGCTCCGAACTGTCGGAAGACGCGCTGCGCAAGATCTTCGTCAACCAGGCCACCGTCGGGTCCGCCGACCAGTTCGAGGGGCTGTGGAAGTCGCGCCTGCCCGGCATTCCGCTGAAGCCGCTGCATTCGCAGCCGCGCGAGATTCCCTATGACGGCGACCGGCTGTGCCTGGAGCTGGACCAGAAGAGCGAGCATTGGGCCTCGCTGCTCGACGCCCCCGGTTTCGTCATCGGCGTTTCCGGCGTGCTGCCAAGCGAGCCGCAGGTCGACTGCTATTCGGTGAACAGGTGAGGCCATGAGCCGGGATGATCCTTTCGGACTGTCGGAGGATCGCGAACGCACGCGCATCAGGCTGACGGGCGCTTCGCCCCGGCCGATGGCGCCGCTGGCGCCGGGCGCGCCGGTGAAGCGCGCGCGCGCCCATCCCAATGTGCTGATCAATAGCTTCGCGCCGCTGCTCGAATTCGCGCCGGAGTTGGAAAGCGCGCTGGCGCCGGAGAACCCGGAAGTGCTGCGCACGCGCCTGCTCGAGGAGCTCGTGCGCGCACGCGATGCCGCGATGGCCGCGGGCTCGTCGCTGGAGCGGGCCGATCAGGCCGCCTGGGCGGTGGCGGCCTTGCTCGACGATCTCGCGCTCAACACGCCCTGGGGCGGCGCCAGCGCCTGGCCACGCCAGCCGCTGGTGGTGATGCTGCGCGGCGACGTCGATGCCGGCACGCAGTTCTTCTCGCGGCTCGACGAACTGGAGCGGCATCCGAACCGCGACCGCGAAATGCTGGAGTTGCAATATTATTGCCTGGCGCTCGGCTTCCGCGGCAAATATCGCGTGCCTGGCCGCGCCGGCGACCGCTCGCTCAATGCCGTTCGCGTGGCGGCGGCGCGCTTCCTGCGCAATGCCGATGCCGAAGATGCGCCGCTGTCGCCGAACTGGAAGGGCGTGATCGCCTCGGACGAGCCGCAGCGCTTCATCGTACCGATCTGGGTGATGGCGCTGGCGGCCGTGGTCATCGCCGCCGCTGCTTATGTCGGCCTGTCGATGGGGCTGAGCAGCCAGGCGGTCGAGCTCTCCGCCCTGGTCCGCGCTTTGCCGCCGCCCTCGCGGGGCGACGTCACCCGCGCCGCGCCCAAGGTCGACGCGCCCGAACCCGAGGCGCCGCAGCCGGAACCGGTCGATTTTGCGCTGCTGCCTGAATTCAAGGCCGAGGCGCCGGATGGTCTCAAGCCGGCGCTGAGCGGGACCGAGAGCGTGTCGCTGGCCAAGCTCGTCATCCAGTCTTCCAATCCCGAACTGTTCCAGTCGGCGCGGCCGACACTCACTCAGGGCTATGAGCCGCTGATCGAATCGATCGCCAAGGTGATCCTCGCCAATCAGGAACTCATCGGGAACGTCACGGTGGTCGGCCACACCGACAATGTGCGCCTGCAGAAATCCAACCCGCTTTCGTCGAACCAGCGGCTGTCGGAAGCGCGCGCCGAGACCATAGCCAACCTTCTGGTGCAGGCCGGCGTGCCGCAGGAGCGCATTCATTCGGAAGGCCGCGCCGAGACCGATCCGGTGGCCGACAACTCGACGCGCGAGGGCCGCGCGCTCAACCGCCGCGTCGAGGTCCTGGTCGAGAAGAGGCTCTGATGTTCATCCTGCGCTTCCTCTGGGCGGTTCTCACTTCGCGCTTCCTTTGGACGCTGATCGGCATCGCGCTGCTTTCCCTGCTGATCTGGGTGTTCGGCCCGATCGTCCAGGTCGGCCCGTATGCGCCGTTCGATTCCGACAATGTGCGCATCGCCATCATCGCCGGGCTGATCATCCTGTGGCTGATCTGGCTGATCATCGCGCAGCGCCGCGCGATCCGCGCCAACCGCATCTTCGTCGCCGAGATCGCCGCGCCCGTGGCGGAAAAGCAGCTCACTCCTGGCGAGGAAAGCGTTGCCGCAGTCGGCGCCAAATTCGGCGAGGTGATGGCGGAGCTCAAGCGACGCAAGCTCGGCGGCCGCAAATTCCTGCGCGAGATGCCTTGGTATGTCATCGTCGGACCGCCGGCCACGGGCAAGACCACGGCGCTGCGACAGTCAGGCCTCAACTTCCCGATCGATCTCACCGACGATCTGCAGGGCGTCGGCGGCACGCGCAATTGCGACTGGTTCTTCTCGGAGAATGCGGTGCTGATCGACACCGCCGGCCGTTATGTCCAACAGGAGAGCCAGCCGGATGTCGACGCGACGGAATGGCTGGGTTTCCTCGATCTTCTCAAGAAGCATCGTGGCCGCCGCGCGCTCAACGGCGTCATCGTCGCGCTGTCGATCGATGCGCTTTCGGAAGGGGACGAAGCCATCAAGGCGCATGGCCGCAAGATCCGCCGCCGGCTGGCGGAGCTGAACGACCGCCTCGAAATCCGCCTTCCCGTCTACCTGATGCTGACCAAGGCCGACCTGATCAAGGGGTTCGAGGCCTTCTTCGGCGGTCTCTCGACCGCCGCCCGCGAGCAGGTATGGGGGACGACCTTTCCGCTCGATGCCCGGATCGATGCCAAGACCGTCGAAAGAGAGCTCGCCGCGCTTGCCACGGAGCTGGAGCGGCGGCTGGTGCCGCGTCTGGAGGACGAGGACAAGCTCGGATCGCGCGCGGAAATCTTCCGTTTCCCGGCCCAGCTCGCCAGCCTCTCCGAGCCGATCCAGGTGCTGATCGAGGCGATGTTCGGCGAAAGCCGCTACGAGGAAGCCGCCTGGCTGCGCGGCCTCTATCTGACCTCGGCGACACAGGAAGGCGCGCCGATCGACCGGCTGACGGCGGCGCTGTCCTCCTCCTTCGGGCTGCCGCCGCGTCGCGCGATGCTGGCGCCGCGCGTCGAGAAGCGCAGCTTCTTCCTGCGCAATCTCCTGACCGAGGTCATCTTCAAGGAAGCGGGTCTCGGCACCTTCGACCCGTTAGCGCAGCGCCGCCGCGCCTGGATCTGGCGCGGCGCGGCTGCGGCTTGCGCGCTTGCCGCCCTTCTGGCGGGCGGACTGTTCACCTGGTCCTATCTCGACAATCGCAACGCGATCACCGAGCAGGCCGGCCAGTTCGAGGCGCTGCAGGCGCCGCTGACCGACGTCTCCGCCACGCCGGCTTCGGTGGAGCAGCCGACGATGGATGGGGCGCTGGCCGCGATGGATGCGGTAGCGACGGCGCGCACCGCACCGCCGGATGCTGTCCACAATTTGCTCGGCCCGACCGCTTCGGCCGAGCTCGTGCGCGCCCAGACCGACACTTACGACCACGCGCTGCGCAATGTGCTCGAGCCACACATGGTGGCGCTGCTCGAGGCCACGATGTGGCGACAGATCCGCGATCCGGATTTCATGCTCGGCGCGCTGAAGACCTATCGCATGATGACCGGCCTGTCGCAGATGGACACCGACTTCGTGCAGAACTGGTGGGTGAACAGTCTGCCGGAATTCGCGCCCGCCCCGCCCTTCCCGACCGCCGACGCCGAACAGCACCAGCTTGCCGCGATCCGCCGCATGGCGGTCGACGACAGCTACATCGCCCCGGACAAGGAGCTGGTGGCCGAGGCGCTGAAGACGGTGTGCACCATCTCGCTGCCGGAGCGCGCCTACAAGCAGTTGCTCGCGGATCCGGAAGTGGCAGCCGTCAAGGAATGGGTGCCGGCCAATTTCGCCGGCCCGAACGGCGCCAAAGTGTTCGCGCGCCGCTCCGCCAAGACGCTGCGCGTCGGCGTTCCCGGCGCCTACACCTATGCCGGCTTCCACGACGCCGTTCTCGATCGCGTCGAGGACGTGGCGGCGCAGGCGGCGCTTGATCGCGCGGTGTTTGCCGGCGGCTGCTCGGAGAATGCCGAGACCTCGGTCTCGGCGCTGTCCGAGGACATTCTGAAGCTCTACTACGACGACTACATTTCGCAGTGGGACAGCTTCCTGCGCGACATGCGGCTGGCGCCGCTGACCGACCTCAATGTCGCAAGCGAAAATCTCAAGGACCTTTCGAGCGCCGATTCCGCGCTGAAACGCCTCCTCACCGCCGTCGTGCAGGAACTCGATCTCACCCGTTCCGACGAAGCGCCGGCTGACAACAAGAACGGCGCCGCCGCCAAGAGCGGCTCGAAGCTGCTCTCCAAGCTCGGCAAACTCGGCAAGGTCGTGAAGACGGGAGCGAAATTACTGCCGCGCGCGGGCTCGGCCGAGCAGGTCGACATGACCGGCAGCCTGGTGGCCGAACACTTCAAGCCGCTCAAAGGCACGATCGCCGAGGTAGACGGCCAGCCGCCGGCGCTCGACGCAGCCGTGGTGGCGCTGACGGCGCTGTCCAATGTGCTGCAGACGGTGTCGGCCAACCCCGACCCGCAGGACGCCATCAAGAAGCAGGGCGGCCTGGCCGAGCTGACGGGGGCGGTCGCTAGACAGGCGCAGATCCTGCCTTCGCCGATCAACGACTGGCTGGGCGGGATTGCCGGCGACACCAGCGGCCTGTCGCAGAAGGCGGTCACCAACGAGCTCAACGCCATCTGGCGCGCCGACATCCTGCCCTTCTGCCAGGCGGCGCTCAACAACCGCTATCCGTTCAGCCCTGAGAGCGCGGTCGACGTCAATGTGCGCGACTTCCAGCGCCTCTTCGGCCCCGCCGGCCTGATCGACGCCTTCATCAACGACCATCTGATCAACTATGTCGACACCGCCAGCCAGCCGTGGAAATGGCGGGCCGATTTCGGCCTCGACGCGGCCGCGCTGGCGGCGTTCGAGCAGGCACGGCACATCCGCGACGACCTGTTTCCCGGCGGCACCGGCCCGGTGATGAACTTCACGCTGGAGCCAAAGGACCTGTCGCCCAACGTGGCGCGGGTGACGCTCAACCTCGATGGCCAGAACCTCGTCTACTACAACAACGCGACCCGGCCGCAGCCGATGACGTGGCCCGGCAAGGACGGCACCGGCGTGATCTCGCTCGCCTTCCAACCGGTCGACGGCTCGCCCGAGGTGATGCTCAACGAGACCGGCAGCTGGGCGTGGCTGAGGATGCTGCGCGGCGGCAAGTTCGCCGGAACCAACCTATCCGACGTCTATAGCCTGCGCCTCGGCACGAAAGGCATGTATGCCGATTTCGAGCTCAAGGCGGCCAGCGTCGAGAACCCCTACACACTCGAGATGTTCAAGAAGTTCACATGTCCGCCGCAGATATGAGCACCGGCTTCTACGGCAAGATGCCCGCCACCGGCGATTTCGTGACGCGGCGGCTGCCGGGCGATTTCGTGCGCGTCTGGGACCGCTGGCTGGCGCAGCAGATCGTCCCGCTGTTTGGCCACGATGCGTGGCAGACGGACACTGCCTTGCGCTTTCTCGCCGGCCCCGCCTCGTTCGGCGCCTCGGCCGGCGTCATCGTGCAGAGCGCCGACAAGGTCGGCCGACAGTTCCCGCTCAGCGTCGTCGCACGGCTTGCCGAGGCGCCGCTCAGGCTGGCCTATTCGGATGCCTGGTTCGACCGCATCGAGGAAGCGGCCTTCGCCGCGCAACGGGGCGAACTGACGCCCGACGAACTGGATGCCGCGCTGGGCGCCCTGCCCGCGCCGGCGGTCGATGAGGATGGCGATGTCATCGACGACCTCGTCATGTGGACCGCGCGCACGGATATCTTCGACGTCGACCCGCAGGCGCCGCAAAAGACGGTGGAGCGGATCTTCGCCGCGAGTTGGGAGACCGCGCCTGTCCTACCGTCAGCCTCTGTCGATTGAGGAGGATGACCAATGTGGCTTTTGTCGAACCACACGCCGTTCGCAGTGGAGCGCAACTGGACCCGCGATGAGCGCGGTCATGAGGTCTGGCTGGTAGCGATCAAGGGCTCGTTCGAAATCGATCCGGACGGCAAGCAGACATTGCTGAAAGACCAGACGCCGGTGACCAAGGCTCCGCTTTTTGGCGCGGATGCCAACGAACTCCTGGACGAAAGCGATTTCAACATCGAGAAGAAGCACACCGACGTGCTCATCGATGGGCATGTCTGCGCGCCTGAAGGCCAGCCTAGCCCGGAAGTGATCGCGCGTATCAAGATCGGCGACCTCGACAAGGCCATCAGGGTCATCGGCGACCGTGTCTTCGTGCCTGGCCCGGTTTCAGTTCGCACGACTCGGCCACAGCCTTTCTCCGAAATGCCGATCAGTTGGCGGCGGACGTATGGCGGCACGGATATGGAGGCGTCGAGGCCGGACTGGGACGAGCGTAATCCACTCGGCACCGGCTTTAGTGCCAATCCGCAAAGGCTTGTCGGCAAGACGGCGCCGAACTTCGAATATCCGGATGCGCCCTATCGCGATCATCGCAGCGGCAGGCCGGCTGCCTTCGGCCCGGTGGCACGGCACTGGCAGCCACGAGCGAAACACGCGGGTACATATGGCGATGCATGGGTAAAGACGCGAGACCCGCTCTTGCCGCTTGACTTCGACCGTCGCTACTACCAATGCGCGCCTGAAGATCAACAAACGAAGGCGCCGCTCATCGGATACGAAGACGTGCGTCTCGGCAACTTCACAACAGACGGCTTCTGGCAGTTCCTGCTACCGCGTGTGACCTTCGTCGTCACCACCGAGTTCTACGGCCGGCCAGATCGAAAACATGATGAGGCGACGATCCACACTTTGCGCATCAACCCAGATCTCAGGCAGTTTTCGATCACCTGGATGTCGACGCTGCCGGTGCCCTTTGACGAAGAGCGTTTGAAGAACACGACGGTGCGGATCAAGCGGCGGAGCGGTGTATCGCCGACTGTCGCTGCCACCGGTGTGTGGCTGGTGGACGATTTCTGATGGCTAAGGGGCAAACCATCGTGGTGGCCGGCGTCGGCGCGCGTACACCCCTCGGTTTCGACGCGGCATCAAGCGCGGCGGCAGTGCGGGCCGGCCTTTCGGCCATCCAGGACCACCCTTACATGGTCGACCGGTTCGGCGAATTGATGAAGGTGACGAGAGACAGCGGCATCGACATAATGCTCAATGGGCCGGACCGCGCCGTTGAAATCGCCTTTGCGCCGGCGATGGATGCACTGCAGCCGTTGCTCGCGGCGGCGCCATCGACGGAAGTGTCGCTGATCCTCTCGACCGGAGAATCTCGCCCCGGCCAACCGGAGGGCTTCACCGTTCAGGTCAATTCCAAGCTGCGCAATCGGCTTTCGCAGCATGTGATCCTGGAAGGCGGCGGATCTACCGCGGGCGGGCATGCCGGTGGCCTGCTCGCGATCTATCACAGCTGCAAACTGCTGCGCGACGGCAAGGTCAAGTTTTGCCTCGTAGGAGGGGTCGACACCTATCTGGAGCCGGAAACCCTCGAATGGCTGGACGAGACTGAACAGTTGCATTCTGAAGGCAATATCTACGGCTTCTGCCCCGGCGAGGCGGCGGGCTTCTGTCTGTTGACCACGTTGGCCAACGCCCGCGCCATTGGCTTGCAGCCACAGCTGGAGATCGTCGCGGCATCGACCGCGAGCGAAGAAAGCCGGATCAAGACTGAAACGGTAGTGCTTGGCGAAGGCCTGGGCGCGGCGTTCGGGACTCTGTTCGAGGATGCGCCAGCCGACCTGGTCGACCGCATCATCTGCGACATGAACGGCGAACGCTATCGCGGAAACGAATACGGCTTTGCCGTCATCCGTAATCCGGGCCGCTTCAGGAACGCCGCCGATTTCGAAACCCCAGCTGACTGCTGGGGCGATGTCGGCGCGGCCTCCGGGCCGCTCTTCGTAAGCCTCGTCATCGAGGCGCAAGCCCGTAACTATCAGAAAGGGCCTTTGTCGCTGATCTGGGCGAGTTCGGAAAATGGTGCCCGTTCGGCGATCCTGCTCGGCTCGCCCTGACGGCTGGACCGGCCATGGGACGTCGCGGTGACTACTGAACGTTGGGTACCGCCATCCAGTTCGATCCCGGTGAAAAGCGGTGCAGCCATGCGTCGGTGGCGCCCGCATTGGATATGAAGCCGTCGCCGGCCAGCGGACCGACCACGTCTAGGATGTATCCGTCCATCACCTCGGCCATGCGTTGGTAGACAAGCACCTTTTTGGCCAGCCGGTTGCGGTCGAGCGCATCCGGTTCGTTACCTAGCACGAATACTGTGGCGTGCCGCTGGTCAAACACCGTTACATCAGGATCGGCGCGCAGGTCTTCAGTGCGCGCAGCGACATTAAGATCGTCCCTGAAAGGGGAGCCCAGCGCATTCAGCCAACACGGCGATTTCAACTCGCTTCGCATCCTGAAGGGCGTGAGATCGAGCATATCGATATCGATGCCCCAGAAGCGTCGCGCCTTGGCATAGATTTCGGTGAAAGCCTCGTCCTTCTTGTCTCTTGCGAAGGCGAAGACCGGCCCACCATGCCCGGAAAAGACGTCTATGCGATCCACCAGTCTCCGCAGAAGCCCAGCCAATTGCCCGGTCGCGAAATCGAGAGGAAGGAGAAAGCGGACATACCAGGCCAGCCCCTGCTTCCTTCGCTTGAGCGCCTCGATGTTCAGGTTGAATGTTCCCTGCGCATCGTCAATCTCGCAACCATCCCAGAGCTGTGCCTCAACGGATCGGCCCTCGCTTATACGCTTTCGCGCCGCTTCGAAGAAGCTGTAGGGCGCGCGCCCGACCGTGCGCGCCGATTGCGTAAGGATCGGATTCGCGACCTGCGACCAGAATGGCAGTTCGGCGATCTTGAACAGCCTGATGCGGTCCTTAGGACAGACCGCGCGGTAGAGATCGAGAATCCAGTCGAAATCGTCGACTGTCAGTCTTTTTGGATAGATCACCACCTCAAACAGGACCTTGTTGAGGGGCGCATCGCCGACGATGCTCGATTTCAGAAGCGCGTCGGGAAACCCCGGTGGAGGTTTTCCCGGATCACTGACTGTCTTCATCGTCGGTATCCGCCCCTTCGCGCTCGACATCAATGGAGTGCCTCAGCGACTTTAGGAACTCGGTGAGGTATTCGTCGAAATCGCGGTATTCGCGCGTCAGCTTGCCGTCCTCATATTCCTTGAACGTCGCCTGTCCACCTGATGCCGGCGGCCACATGAAGAGATAGTTGTTGGTGTCCTCGCCCAGCACGACAGCGACTGCGTCCTCGGCCGGGTTCTCATCGCCAAAGTCCTCAAAGACCTCCCAGACCATTTCGAGCGTTTCCTCGAACCAGTCCTCGCGGCTTCCCCTGGTCCCCAAAATAGCGGCATCGCCGTCGAAGTCGGTCCAGCCGTCGTGCATCAAGAGGAATGCGCGATAGGAGGGCTCGATGGGAAAGCCGCACTTCTTCTCGAAGCGGGCTATGTCGTTTTCAGTCGCCGGCTCCGCCGGCGGATCGGTCATGTCCTCATCAAGCGTCAGCCTGTCGAGCTCGCGCTTGGCCTCCAGAAGCGCGGCCACCAGTTCCGCGCGCTTTTTCTCGTTCAGCATGATGGCTCCATCAACAGCAGTCTCCTCGCACTCCGGTATGCTGGTCGGGGCCGCTTGTTTTCAAATCGCTCATCGCGCCGCCGATCCATTTGTTCGGCCGGCGCGACATCCAGCGCAGATTGGAACCGCGTGTCGGATGGCCGTTGTGCTGGATTTCCTGGACGTGGTCCGGACTGAACAGCTTGTATTTCGGCCGGGTGCTTTCGGCCTTTTCCTTCAGCTTCTTCTTGCAGCCGGGCGAAACGTCGTGGAAGCCCATATCCTCGGGCTTGCCTTCGCCACCCGGGCCCTTGCCCAGCCTGGCGTAGCGCTTGATCGACTTGCAGACGTTGTTGCCTGAGTTTCTCGTGCCGGCGCCATCGGGCCCGTATCTCTTGCCAGCCTGTTTGACATCGGTGAACTCCGAGCTCTTTCTGCCTTTCAAAGCGTCATTGTATGCCTTGATCTTGGCGCAAATCTCTTCGAGCTCGCACTTGTCGTACTCCTTGCGCGGCCGCCCGGATTTCGTCTTTCCTTTCGGCGCTCCATCGCACAGGATCACCAGCACAGTGCCTTCGGTCTTGCTGCGCGGGTCGATATTGCCGCCGAGATCGACCGTGTTCTTGTCATTGTGGAACTTCTTGTCGGTATGACGGCAGGCATTCTGGCCGTCCATTTTCACGTCGAAGGAATAGGTGATCCAGTCCGTCGCCTTCATGTTGACGTTGGACTTCACGCCGCCGACAGTGCCGGGTTCGTCGCCATTGCTGCGGCTGTAGTGAGACCCCTTGATGGCAATCATCTTGCCCTTGGCAAAGACCGTCGTCGTGCCGTCGGAGAGCGATGACTGTTCGGCGATATTGGGGTAAGGAAGCGGAACCGGCCCACCCGGACTTGGCGTCTTGCAGACGTCCGGTATCGTCGCCATCGACAGGCCGACAGTGCCCTTGTAGGTCAGGCCGAGATTGTTGACGGAGATGTGTGATGGCATCGCCTTACAACCCCTTTGACCATTCTTTTACCCGTTCCGCCACCGGCAGATAGGGCGGGCTGTCGTCGAAATGCGTTGCGAATGCATCGCCCAACACTTCCGGCTCGACGGAGAACAGCTGGTCCTCAGAGCGCGCCTGCGGAAACAGCTCAAGAAAAGCGGCCCCCGCCGACGCGGCCAGAGCTGGCGCGCGCATCTGGTGGATTAGCCAATGCAGCAAGGTGCGGTCTCCCAGCATGCCGGCGCCGCGCACCGCCACCGCTGCCGTCTCAGGCGATTTCAGCAGCCCGCCCATCCAGGCCCGCACATCCTTATCGGGCGCTGCCTTGACCGCGGCCCGCAGCGCCCTCATGGCGTCAGGACCTCCACCAACCGCCACCTTGCGTAGCTCGGCACTTGCCAGGTCGCCGGAACCAAGTTCCGTCAAAGCCCACGCGGCCCAGAACCGGGGCTGCCCTTGGCCATCCTCAAGAGCTGCGCGCAATTCCTCGACCAGGTCGGTTCGCCGCAGCTTGCCGGCCAGACGGAGGCTGGCGGCGCGGACGCGGGCATCGGGATCGCGCACGAGCCGCGATAGCATCTGCTTGGGATCGACACCGTGCCCAAAGCAGGCCGAGATGCCCAGAAAGCGCTTGAACGCGTCCTGCGCGCTGATCCAATGGCGCACCTCGGCAGCGATTGCCTGTGGCTTGTGCCAAGCCAGCGCGCCAATCAGACCGCATGCGTCGTCTTCGCTTTGACGGCCGAGCTCGACAGCTTCGGCCAGACGGCGGCTCTCACTCTGCTCGATCGCCATCCAGGCGTAGAGGAACAGTTCGCCCTTGTCGGGGAAGTCCTCATAAGCGGCGACGACGATCGGCCAGGCGGCCGAGCCGGCGATGCGCAGACCATCGAGATTGGCTTCGAGACGGCCGTCGACCATGGCGACGACGGCAAGATTCGGCGGATCGGCCTGCATCAGCGTGTCGCGCTTCGCCCAGAAGAACGCGGCCTGTTCAGCGTGCTGCCTGACGATGCCGGCGACGATCGGCCGTTCCGGCTTGCCTTCAGCGGTCTGATTGCGGGTTGCAGCCATGTCAATTGAGGTCGATCGAGCCGCCACGGATTCGGTTGGCGGCACTTGCATGGCTGGTGACGTAGGTGCCGCGAATGGTGATGCGGCCATCCTTTTCCATGAGGATCGTCGCCTTGCCGCAGCGCAGCTCAATACGCTCGTCGCCGATGATGCGAACACGCTCGCCGTCGCGCAGGATTTGCGGCGCGGCGGTCTTGCGCGCCGGCTCGACGATGCGGCCGACAATCAGCGGCTTCATCGCATTGCCTTCCTGGAACAGCAAGGCAACCTCTTGCCCGATCATGTCGGCCGCCAGTTCGGTCAGGCTATGCGCAGGCAAAGCGGCTTCTTCCGGGTTGCCGGGGAACACCACCAGCGGCGAAGCGGCATCATCGAAACCGAGGAAGATGCCGATCACCACGCCATCGATGCGTTCGCGCAAGTTGCTCATCGCCACCCCCTCAGTTCTCGCTGATCTTCGAGGCTTTCATGACTATATCGCTCGATGCCTTGATGGTGATCTTGCCCGATCCCTTGATCGAGATGTCCTTGCCCTCAATTCCGATCGAACCGTCCTTCTTCATCATGATCTTAGCCGATCCGGTCTGGATCAGGATCTCGTCGCCGGCATTAATCACCAGCTTCTTGCCGACATTGATCGAACTGTCCTCTCCAACTTTGATCGAACTGCTCTTCCCAATGCCCAGCGAATGAGCGCCTCCGATGTTCGTCGAGTCATCCGCTCCGATACTGGCACTGCGTGCCGCGCCGACATTGAATGACTGGGCGCTCCCAATTGTCACGCTTTGATCCGCGCCGACATTGACGGTCTGCGCCGCACCGATGTCCCAACTGTCGGCGGCGCCAATACTGTGGCTTTGATTGATCCCAACGCTCACCGACCGCGACGCGCCGATCGTGTTCGTCTGCGAAGCGCCCACGGTCCTCGCCTCAGCCGCCCCAACCGTATCGACACGCGCCGCACCCACCGTCACCGTCTGCACCAGCCCAACCGTCTGCGAGTGGTTGGCGTCGATATTCTCCGTCGAATTCGCCACGACATGGATGGTCTCGTTCGCATGCACCGTCAGTGAACGGTTCGCCCCCACCGTTTCGGTGTCGTTGCTGCCGATGTTGGTCGTCTGGTCGACGCCGATCTTGACGGTCTTGTTGTTGCCGACGTCCTCGTCAAGGTTGTGGCCGACGGAGTGCTTGGCGTCGTGGTCGATGCGGTCGGACTGGTCGTGCTGCACCAGCTTGTTGCGGTCGTGCTTGATCAGCAGGTGGTGGTCTTTCTGCGCCTGGAAATTGACCAGTTCGGAGCCGGCCTTGTCCTCGAACATCAGCTCGTTGTAACCGCCGCCGCCCTTTGAGGAATTGGACTTCCAGCCCGATTGCGTCGCATTGCCCGGCAGCCCGTAGGGCGGCATCTGCGATGCGTTGTAGACCCGGCCAGTGATGATCGGCAGGTCCGGGTCGCCTTCGATGAAGTCGACGATCACCTCCTGGCCGATGCGCGGGATCTGAATAAAACCCCAGCCGCTGCCGGCCCAGGTTTGCGACACGCGCACGAAGCAGGAAGAGTTCTGGTCCTTCTTGCCGAGGCGGTCCCAGTGGAACTGCACCTTCACGCGCGCATATTTGTCGGTGAAGATTTCCTCGCCCGAGGGGCCCACCACCGTCGCTGTCTGTGGGCCGCGCATGATCGGCCGCGGGGTGATGCGCGGCGGCCGGTAGGGCAATGTGGCGGGCGCCACGCCGAGCACCACCTTGAAATTCTCGCTATGGGCCTCGTTCTGGGTCCGGTAGCCCGGATCGAACAGCCGGTACTCGGCGCTGATCACCAGATAGTCCTGGTTCTGGTCGTCGCGCGGAAAGCTTTCCAGCTTGAACTTGCAGCCAGAGAAGAGGCCGCGCACGGTGCCCACCGCCGTGCTGCGCTGGTGCACGGCCTGAAGCTCCTCGCGGCGAATTCCCGCAATCGCGTCGCCTCGCCCGACATCGAGATGCGCGCCGGGCTGGCGATAGTTTTCGCCCGCGGCCTCCTTGTGGCTGAACGGCTGGGCGGACTTCGCCATCAAATCCGCGCCGGGCTTCTCGAAATCAAAGTCGGTGTGGGCATAGGCCCCCGGCCGCACCGCGCTGCCTGGAATCCATTCGGTGATGTACTCGACGTCGCGCCGCGAGCCCTGGCCCTCGAAATTGTAGAGCACCTTCTCGTAGCCGGGTGCCGGCTTCAGCTTGCTCATCGCGTCGCAGAGCACCAGGGTATGCTTGCCCTCGTCATGCTCGAAGAAATAGAAGATGCCCTCGTGCTCAAGCAGCCGCTGCACGAAATCCAGATCGCTTTCGTCATACTGGACGCAATATTCGCGCTGCGGATAAGACCCTTGCAGCCGCTTCTCGAATTTCGCGATGCCGTATTTCGAGAAGATTTTCTCGACGATCTCGACCGCCGTCATATTTTGAAAGATGCGGCAATCGGTGGTGTTGCCGAGGAACCAGAGCCATGGCCTGACCATCGCCTCATAAAAGCCGAGCCTGTCCTCGATGCGGATGAGCTTGAATTCCGACACAAGCCCGCTGAACCAGCGTTTCGGATCGGATTCGCCCTCGACCGAAACGACGCCGCCCAGCATCTTCAGCGGATCGACGTCGTGGCTTTTGGAGACGAAGCCGACCGTATAGGCGAAACAACGGCTGATCTCGTCGCGCCCGACGAGATGGGTGAAGGTCAGCACATCGCCGCCAACGGGCGTCTGCACAACCGTGGCGCGTTCGTTCGGCATGGGTCGTGCCCCTCCTGGACGCGGCCGCCAGTATGATGGATTGAAGCCCCCGCTATGTTAACCGCATCACGTTCGGGAACTTTTCGCACCCATCGCACCGGACCTTTTTCAGCCTAGCACATGTTTGGTGGCGGCCAAATAACAGCTGTGGCTAAACCCGACATGCGCCGGTGTGAAACGCTCCTCTCCCGCCGCGCTCGCAAGCTGCTAGAATGCCAGAGCATTTCTCGGAACCGCGCATAGCGGTTTTCCGTCGGAGTTGCGTGAAAAACAAGCATTTGTTGACCAAGTTCGGCGACGCTTCCGGATGTTCATCTCGCTCCAGATCAGCAATGTCGACAGGCTGCCATCCGGCGCCGCCGCGAGCTACGCCGCCCGCGACCGCAGCTTCGAGATCGGCCGCGAGAATTGCGACTGGACGCTTTCCGATCCGGACAAGATCATTTCGGGCCGGCATTGCGAAGTCCGCTTCCAGGCGGGCGGCTTCTGGCTTTACGACATCTCGCGCAACGGCACCTTCGTCAACGGCTCCAGCCAGCGCATGGCCGGTCCGCACCGGCTGGCGCATGGCGATCGGATGCTGATCGGCCGCTATGTCGTTGCGGTATCAATTGACGAGGAAGGCGCCGCCGCCGCCCACCCGCGAACCCGGCCCGCGTCGACGCAACGCGAGCTGCCGCCATCGACGGGCAGACCGCTGGAGCTCGGCAAAGAGCCCTTCTTCAGTCGGACGGAACAGCGGCCCGGGACGGGAGCGGCATCGACATCTTCGGCGCTGCGGCCGCCCCCAGCGCCGGCGAAGCCGGGTGGCCAGCCGGCGGGAACCGATATGCTGCTGCAGGATATCGCGAAGGCGGCCGGCATTTCGCCCGACCTGCTTCAAGCGCGCGATCCGCATGAGGTGGCCGCCGAGATCGGTACCGTGCTGAGGACCACCATCGAGCAACTGTCGCTGCTGCTCAAGGCGCGCGCGGCGGCCAAGGTGCTGGCCAAGAACGCCAACCGCACGATGATCGGCGCCGAAAACAACAACCCGCTGAAATTCGTTCCCGGCACCGACGACATACTGGAGATCATGTTCGCCAAACGCCGGACCGGCTATCTCGACGCCGCGCACAGCGTCGAGGACGCCTTCCGGGACCTCAAGACGCATGAATTGGCAACTTACGCCGCCATGCAGGCAGCGCTTTCCAGGCTGCTCGACGACCTGTCGCCGGAGGCCATCGCCAGGAAGCTGCCGCCGGCCTCCTTCTCATCCAAGAAGAGCCAGGCGTGGGATGCCCTCGTCGCCACCTGGCGGACGATGGAGGAGAAGCATGAAAACGGCATGCTCGACGTCTTCCTGGCCTATTTCAGCGAAGCCTACGCCAAGGCCAGCAAGCAGAAGTAGTAGACCGGGGCTATGTGACGGGTCTCACAGAAGAAAGCGCTGCTTCGAGCATCCTGCTTTCCGATTTCAATCAGCTGCCTGTACGGTTAGGATAACGTACGGAAGCTTGCCTGGCGGGCAAAGCGGCGTGGCTTGGGGCGTGTGCAGCAATGTCATGTTTCGGCGAGATGAGCCTTTCCATCCGGCCCGCCGCCAAAGCTCGGCATGAAAAGCCGGCAGCCGACCTCATTTCCCGTCAAGGAAATGTTCGCCGCGCCACGACGGTGGATCGACGATGAGTTCGAAGGACGATCCCTCCCGGCCGGCGGACAAGACCGTCATCCGAGCGCCACGGCCTAGACAACGCTCGCCCGCGGCTCCCGCAAGTTCCTCTTCGGCTGGCGCTGAGCCCGCTGCGACACCCGCCAGGGAATCGACGGTTTTCGACCCCGGCGTCGGCCGGCGGATGCCGACAGGCTGGTCCTCCGGAACCGTGGTCGTTCAAAACCCGGTTCCCGGGGCTGCCGCTGCAGCGGCGGCGCCCGCGTTGCAACAGGAAATCCTGCTTAGTGCCGCGGATGGCGTGAATTACGCCGCGGCAAATCCAATCCTCGCGGCCGCGGCGCCCTTGCTGATGCTGTTCGGCCAGCTGCGGCTGATCCCGGTCGAGCGGCAGGCGGCCCCTTTGGCAGAGCACATCACCGAAGCGATCGAGACATTCGAGCGGGAGGTGGCGAAAGCCGGCATCGCCGAGGAAGACGCCCGGATTGCTAAATTTGCTCTATGCGAAACCGCCGACGATCTGGTCGGCAACGTGCCGTGGCCGAAGGACGACGGCTGGAGCGCGCACAGCCTGGTGGCTCGGTTATTCCACACCAAGCCCACCGGCGCCGGTTTCTACGAGGCGCTGAACAAGATCCTGGGCCGGCCGGAAGGTCATAACGACCTGCTCGAACTGATGCATGCCTGCCTCTCGCTCGGGTTCGAGGGGCAGTATCGTGGGAGGGTCGGCGAACGGGACGCGCTCGAACGCGTCCGGCGCGACGTCTACGACACGATCCGCTATTTTCAACCGCGCGCCAGGGACGACATCTCGCCCCATTGGCAAGGCATGGCGGCGGCGCTGTCAAAGTCCCGGGCGCGGTTGCCGCTATGGGCGGTCGCGGCCGCCGCCGCGACCCTGGTGACGGCGGCCTTCTTCGGATTACGGATCCTGATCACCGACGAGGGCGACGCAACAGCCGGCGAATTGCTGGCGCTCAATCCCTCGACGCCGGTCACCATCGAGCGCGCGAGCGTCGCTCCGGTTGCCGAGCCGGCTGTAGCCGCTCCGCCGGAAGCCACCCCGCCGCCTCCTGCCGTTCCCACCGTAACCCAGATCGACCGCATACGCGCCGCGCTCGCCAGCGAAATCGCCGGCGGCGGGCTGACGGTCGGCACCAAGGGCAACTTCATCGTGGTCGAAATCAGCAACCAGCTCTTGTTCACGCCCGGGCAAGCCGAGCTGAAGCCGGAGTTCCAGCCCATCGCCGCGGACATCGCCACGGCTCTCGATGCCGAGCCCGGACCAATATGGATCGTCGGCCACACCGACAATGTGAAGCCGAAGAAGTCGAGCCAGTTCAAATCGAACTTCGATCTTTCCGTCGCGCGCGCCAAAGCCGTCCAGTCAATGGTGGCGAACGAGCTCAAAGACCCATCGCGGGTCGCGGTCGACGGCAAGGGCGAGGACGAACCGATCGCCGACAATGCGACGGCGGATGGCCGCGCCAAAAACCGCCGCGTCGACGTGATGATCCCGAAGGAGGAGACGTTGTGAGCGCGCGCGGCGGGGAGCGGCACTGATGCGCTGGGTGCTGCGGCTGTTCAGCCTGCTCGCGCTTGCCGGCTTCTCGGCTGCGGTCTGGTATGCCGGGCCGCTGATCCGGTATGCCGATACACGTCCGCTCGGACCGGTCTGGCTCCGGACAACGATCATCGGCGTGGCCGTCGCGCTGCTCGCAATCTTCTACGGCATCCGCTTCTGGCAAGCGCGCAAGGCGCAGAAGGCGATTGAGACGGGCATCGTTCGCAGCGGCGACCGCAACGACGATTCAGGGGTGCTCGAAGCGCGTATGAGCGAGGCCATCGCGACCCTGAAGCAGTCGAGCGGCAGGCGCAACTTCCTCTATGAGATCCCCTGGTACATCATCATCGGCCCGCCGGGCGCCGGCAAGACGACGGCGCTGGTCAATTCGGGGCTGAAATTTCCGCTTGCCGGCTCCGGCAATGCCCAGCCGCTGGCCGGGGTCGGCGGCACGCGGTCCTGCGACTGGTGGTTCACCGAGGATGCCGTGCTGATCGATACGGCCGGCCGCTACACGACGCAGGATTCGGATGCCCAGCGCGACAAGGCGAGCTGGCTCGGTTTCCTTGGACTGCTCAAGAAGTACCGCACCCGGCAGCCGATCAACGGCGTGATCCTCGCCATCAGCGTCGCCGATCTGATCGGCTTCGACGACCAGCAGCTCGATGCGCATGTCACCGAGATACGAAGCCGGCTGCGGGAGTTGCACGAGACGCTGAAGATCCAGTTTCCGGTCTACCTGCTCTTCACCAAGGCGGACCTTATCGCAGGCTTCATGGACTATTTCGGCGATTTCGATGAAGTCCGCCGACGCAAGGTCTGGGGCGCGACGTTCCAGACCACCGACCGCAACAGGAACATGGTCGGCGAAACCTCGGCCGAGTTCGACGCGCTGGCCAGGCAGCTTGCGGACGAGATCGCCGACCGCCTGCAGGACGAGGCCGATCCGGTGGCGCGCATCGCGATCTTCGGCTTCCCGGCCCAGTTCGTCGCGCTGCGAACCCGCGTCGTGCGGTTCGTCACAAGCCTTTTCGATGCCTCGCGGGCCCAGGTAAATGTCAGCCTGCGCGGCCTTTATTTCTCTTCGGGCACGCAGGAAGGAACACCGATCGACCAGGTGCTGGGCGCGATCGGCCGCAATTTCGGCAGCGCTTCGCAGGCGCATCTTTCCGGTACCGGCAAGAGCTTTTTCCTGCATGATCTTCTGGCGAAGGTGATCTTCCCCGAGGCCGGCTGGGTCTCGTTCGACAGGACAGCGGAGCGGCGCGCCAGGCTCGCCAGGTTTGGCAGCCTCGCCGCAATCGCATTGGCAGCTTTTGCAGCGCTCGGCGTGCTGGGCCTCAGCTACTTTGCCAACGAGTCGCTGATCGGCTCCACGAGACAGGCGATGGCGCAGTATCGGGACGGCGCGGATTCGCTGCTCAGGAGCACGACAGTTACCGATGTCGACCTCGAAAACGTCATCGGCCCGCTCGATCAACTGCGCAACCTGCCGGCGGGATATGAGACCGCCGGCCAAACGAAGCCGATCGAGGAGAGTTTCGGGCTCAGCCAGCGGGAGAGGCTTCTGTCGGCGTCCAAATCCGCCTATCGGCAGGCGCTGGAGCGTAGCTTCCGCTCGCGCCTGCTGGTTCAGGCGGAGCGCACGATCCAGGCCAAGATGGCCGACCCGATCGCGCTCTACGAACCGTTGAAGATCTATCTGATGCTGGGCGGCAAGGCGCCCAAGGTCGACGACGAGCTGATCGTCTCCTGGATGAAGCAGGATTGGGAGGAAAACCGCTACCCCGGCGAGAACAACCGCGAAGGCCGCGCGCAGCTCGAAAAGCATCTGCGCGCCATGCTGGCGCTCGACGATGCCTACGACCCGGTGTTCGAGCTCAACCAGCCGCTGGTCGAGGCCGCGCAACGCTCGCTCGGACGCATGAGCCTTGCCGACCGCGCGTCGGCGCTGATCAGATCGGCGGTCTATGCGGCAAGGCTCCAGGATTTTTCCGTTGCCGCCAAAGCCGGTCCGGAGGCGCAGCTGCTGTTCGAACGCATGGACGGCGCAGAGCTCGCCGACCTTGGCGTTCCCGGCCTCTACACCAAGGCGGGGTTCAACGGTTTCTACCTGCCGCAGCTCTCGCGCATCGCGCAAATGCTGGTCGATGACCAGTGGGTTCTCGGCGGCGGCGGCGAGCAGGGCGGCATCGATCAGGACCTGCCCAGGCTCGGCCCCGAACTCATCGATCGCTACGGCAAGGAGTTCGCCTCCGCCTGGAACGGCGCGCTCGATCAATTGAAATTCAAGGCGATGCTGAAGGACAAGCCGCAATATATCACGCTCTCCGCCGCCGCCTCGCCGGACTCGCCGCTGGACCGGCTGTTCACGGCCATTGCCGATGAAACCGCCCTGACAAAAGACGGCGCCGCCTTCGCAGGCGACACCGGAACGGCGCAGCAGGACCCGGTCGTTATGGCCAAGGGTCTCGCCCGCATCGGTCTGCAGATCGCCGGCGGCAAGTCGCAGAGCCGCGCCGGGGCAAGCTCGTCCGCCACGCAGAATGCCGGCGCCACCGTCGAGGCGCAGTTCAGGCCGTTCCAAGCGCTGGTGAGCGGCTCCAGCGGTCGCCGCCCGCTCGATGCGCTGACGCAAAACTTCCACGACATCTACCAGAGCGTGAAGCTGGCAGCGGATGTCCCCGCGCAGACGGAGCGCGTCAACGCGAACCTGAAGCTGCAGATTTCGACGATGCGCGCCAATGCCTCGCGCCTGCCCAAGCAGCTCGCGCGCATGGTCGACGCGGCGGCGGACGAGTTCGAAGGCAATGTCGCCGAGACTTCGGTAGCCAACCTCAACCAGATGCTCGACGAGACGGTCACGCGCCCCTGCGAGGAAGCCGTCAACGGCCACTATCCCTTTGCCGGCGACGGCAGCGAGGAAATCTCTCTTGCCGATTTCGCCAAGCTGTTCGCACCGGGCGGCCTGATGGACCGGTTCTTTGCGCAGAACCTGGCGCCGCTGATCGACATGACAGGCCAGGACTGGACCTGGAAGCAGGAGGCCCGCTCCAGCCGCGACCTCGCCAAATCGACCTTGAAGGCGTTCCAGTCGGCGGCGGAAATCCGCAGCGCCTTCTTCCCCTCCGGCGGTTCGGCGCCGTCGGTCTCGATCACCTTCACGCCCTCCTCGCTGAACAGCGAGGTGGATAGCGCGGTGCTCAACATAGATGGGCAGACGGTGCAAAGCACGCAGGCCGGCAATGCGCCGAGCACGGTGACATGGCCGGGCGGCGGCGCTTCCGGATCCGCGAGCCTCAGCCTGACGCCGGAGATGCCCGGCCGCGAGTCCGCCCTCAAATTCGAAGGGCCATGGGCTCTGAAGCGCCTGCTGGACAAGGCGAGCGTCACCAGCAACGGCGCCGGTGCCGAGGCGCGCTTCGTGATCGGCGGACGCGACGTCGCCTACAAGATGGAGAGCGGCTCTGGCGCCAATCCCTTCCTGCTCCCGGCGCTGTCCGGATTCAGCTGTCCGAAGGCATTCTGAGATGGCGCCGTCATGGTCGATCGGATCGTTCCCGAGCAGCACCGTCTCTCGCCTTCATTTTGATACTCTAAAGTATGCGCTTGTGGCAAACTGGCCTGGGCACGCGGCCCATCGTTCGTCACAGAGGACGCTCGCGAAGCGCTTGGTGGCAAATTGAGCACTGTCGCCCTTTCCATTGAGAGTTTCGGCGTCAGCCACAAAGGCTGTGTGCGCGACCACAACGAAGACAACTATCTGGTCGAGCAACAAGCCGGCCTTTGGGTGGTGGCCGACGGAATGGGCGGCCATGAGGCCGGCGAGGTCGCTTCGGCCAGCATCGTCGACCACCTGGCGACGATCGGCATTGCGAGCTCGGCGCCGGACCTTCGCGCCCGTTTCGAGGACCGGCTGAGCCGCGCCAATGCCGAGATCCGCAACATATCGCGTTCGCGCGGCATCACCATCGGCTCCACCTTCGCCGCCCTGCTCGCCATGGAGGGGCGGTTCGCGGGCCTGTGGGCCGGCGACAGCCGCATCTATCTGGTACGCGGCGGCGCTATCTCGCAGATTTCCAGGGATCATACCGAAGTCCAGGAGCTGCTAGACCGGGGCATGATCAGCGCGGAGGAAGCGCTCACCTGGCCGCGCCGCAATGTGATCACCCACGCCGTCGGGGTCAGCGACGAACTCGAGATCGATTTTCAGCAAGGCGAGTTGATGCCGGGGGATATCTTCGTATTGAGCACCGACGGGCTCACCGCGCATGTCAGCGACGCGGAGATCGAAGCGGCGGTGAAGTCCGCGCCGCCGCAAGCCGCGTGCGAGAAGCTGCTGGAGACGGTGCTGGCGCGCGGCGGAACGGACAATGTCACCATCGTGCTGGTCAGGATCGGCGACGGACGCAACGGACCGCTCGATGCGGATCGGTCCAGGGGCTGAGACACATGAGCGACGACGACAGGACGCGGATTTCGCCGAACCTCGCAAATACCGGCGTCGGCACGCAGCTCAGCGGCATTTACGAGCTTGACGAGCGCATCGCATCCGGCGGCATGGGCGAAGTCTATCGCGGCCACAATATCCAGACCGGCGACCATGTCGCGATCAAGATCGTGCTGCCCGAGTTCGCGCGCGACCAAACCATCCTGTCGCTGTTCCGCAAGGAAGCCTCGATCCTCAACCATTTGTCGCATGACGCGGTGGTGCGATACCACGTCTTCACCATCGATCCGGGCATCGGCCGCCCCTACCTGGCGATGGAGTTCGTCGACGGCCAGTCGCTGTTCGATGTCATGCGGCGCGGCCCGATGGCGCCGCCGGACGTGCGTCGGCTTTGCCATCGCCTCGCCTCGGGCCTGAGCGCCGTCCATCAGGCCGGCGCGGTCCACCGCGACCTTTCGCCCGACAACATTATCCTGCCGGGCGGCCGGGTCGAGCGCGCCAAGATCATCGACTTCGGCATCGCGCGCTCGGCGAATGTCGGCGGCGAGACGCTGATCGGCGGCAAATTCGCCGGCAAATACAATTACGTCTCGCCCGAACAGCTCGGCCTTTATGGCGGCGAGGTCAGCGAGCAATCCGATATCTACAGCCTCGGCCTGGTGCTGGCCGCCGCGCTGCGCGGGAAGCCGCTCGACATGAGCGGCTCGCAATATGAGGTCATCGAGAAGCGCCGCACCGTGCCGGACTTGTCGGACATCGATCCCGATTTCCGCGAACTCATCGAAGCGATGTTGCAGCCGGATCCTCAAGACCGGCCCGCCAGCATGGCCGAGATCGCCAGGGCAACGCGTGACGACGATCTCGACGCGACCTTGCCGCCGCCCGGATCGTTTGCTCCGCGGGAACGATCCGGCTTGCCGCGCGCCGGCTGGACGGCCTTGCCAAACACCAGTCCCCCGGCTTCTGCTGTTCCCGACGAACCGCGTTTCGTTCCGCATGTGCGGCCTGCGCACCTGTCGCAACCGAGGCCGGCGCCGGCGGCGGCTCCGGCCAGTGCGTCAAGCCGACCTGCGGAGCGAAAGCCCTCGCGGATCCCGGCCATAACGGGCGGCGTCGCGGTTCTGGCAGTCCTGGCGGCGGCCGGCGTCTATTTCAGCGGCGCGTTGGTCACTCCGCCCGCCGTTGAAAAGCCTGGGCCTCTTACGCCGAAGCCGGCGGCAAAACCCGTCGCGGAAGCGCCCCAGCCGGTAGCGGAGGCACCGACGCCTCAGCCAGAAGCACCGCAACCTCGGCCGCAAGCGCCGGCCGAACCGCAGCCGGAAGAACCGAAGGCGGACAGCTCAGCCACCGTTGAGCCGGCAAAGCCTGCCGCTCCGGCTCTGCCGCAACCGCAAGACACGACACAACCCGTCCAGAAGCAGGCCGAGACTGAGCTGAAGCCGACACAGCCTGCCCTATCGGCTGCGCCGCAACCGCAGGACAAGACCGCCCAGAAACAGGCACAAGTAGAGACCGGACAGAAATCTGAGCCGACACCGCCTGCCCCTTCAGAGAGCTTGGCCAAAAACAACCAGGCGAAAGCCTCGCAGCCGGCGGAGCCCGAACCGGCTCAGCCGTCGGTCGAGAACTTGCCGGCACCCCTGCCGAAAGCAGCGGAAAACCAAAAGCCGTCGAGCCCGACGGCGGAAGCTGCTGCGGCGCCGGAAGCAAAACCGCCGGCGACGAAACCGAGCGCATCCGACCTCGTCGACGCTCTGTCCAAATTGTCGAAGTCGAAGACGCCGGCGCCGCAAGTTACGGAAAACCAAAATCAGGCGCCGGCTTCGACTGCGCGCCAGCCGGCAGCGCCCGAAGCGGCTACTCAGCCGGCAAGGCCGAAAGTCTCGACCACACAACCGGCACCACTGCCGCAGCCACCGCCGGCCAACAAGCCATCTCAAAATACCGACGTCGCAATCAATCTGCCAAAGCCCCAGGTTCCGCCGCCGCCAAACAAAACCGACGCGTTGGCTCAGCGCGCCTCTTGGGTGCGCGACTTCAGCGGCGGCAATTGCTTCTACGCGACCCTGACATCGGCAACGGGCACATCCGCGGCGATCGAGGGATTCGGAACGGCCGTGCAGCCTTTCGAGCAACTGCTCGGTGCGTTCCAGTCCAGGTTCAACGTCGAGCCGGACATCAGCGTGCGCCTGATTACCCCATCACAATGCGGCGTACCCACCTTCCTGCACCTTCTCGACCGAAGCGAGGCTGAACGACCGCAGCTCATGCTCGACCGGACGTCGGTGCCCGACGGATCACCGATCAGCGGCACGCTGGTGACGCGCGGGGGGCTCATCTCCAGCGTGTTGCTGATCAACCACAATGGCACCGCCTTCAACCTCGACAGCCGCATGGTCGCGCAGCCGGACAGGGCGACCTTCAAGATCGCCATCGATCTCGCCGCTGACGACAAGGCGGCCGGCAAGGCTTTGCCTCAGGTCATCCTGGTGATCACCGGGCCACGGGACGTCCAGGCCGCGATGTTCGCGGGCCCGACCCCCGCCTCGGAAGTGCTGCCCCGGATCCTTAAGGAGATCCAGACGGACGATTCCGGATTTTCGGCCACCGCCAAGTATTTCCGGCTTGGCGGATAGCGCGGACGCCGATGGTTCTCTGCCGCCTGCTCTCTTCCACCCTTTCCCAGTCACGCAAGGAGCGCGGACCGATCCGGCCTGTTGCTGATCGCATCGGCCGCATGAAGCTTGCTGCGCTTGCCGGCATGGCTTTGCTCTCCATGCTATCCGTCAACAAGGCACATGCCGAATTCACCGTCTGCAACCAGACGCTCGACGTCGTCAACCTCGCCGTTGGACAGAAGGTCGACGATGCCGACCAGACCGACGGCTGGTGGACGATCGGCGCCAACCAATGCGTCAACGTCATCCGCGAGGAGCTGACCAACCGCTACATCTACATCTATGCCACGGACGTCTTCGGCCATGCGATCCTCACCGGATCGATCGAGATGTGCATCGACCGGCGCCGCTTCTCGATCCGCGGCATCGACGAATGCTGGCAGCGCGGCCATATCGCGGCGCGCTTCGTTGAGGTCGACACGCAGGAGCAGGTGCGCTGGACCTATTTCCTGAGCGGGAACCGCCAGTGACGCACAGCATCGACACGAGCTTCAAACTGAAGAAGCAGGCGCGCCTTGCCGAGCGGCGGCGCAAGCTGTGGCGCTGGATTTTTTCCGGCGTTGCGGCACTCGTCCTCGTCTCGACAGCGACGGGTTTCTACCTCACACGCGATTACTGGTCCTTCGGCGACGAGGACGAGGAACTGCATCCGGTCGAGGGAAGGGATGACGTGCCGCCCGACGCTTCGGTCTATGTGCCGGCCATCATCGACCTCGCCGGCGATCCGATGTGGATCACGCTCGCGCCCGATGCCGACACGGCCAAGGGCAAGACGGTCGCGCGCCCGGCCGAGCTCGACAGTTCCGGCGCCTCGCCGCAGATCGAAATCCTGTCCGATGTAATGTTGAGCGCCAGCGAAAAATTCATGACGACGATCCCCTCGACGCAGGAGGATTTCGCCTTCTTCCAGGCGCAGCGGCAGACCGTGCCGAAATCTCCTGCAACGGCGCCGCAGGATCGGCAAGCCGCCCCCCTCGCTCCGGGCGCAGCCGACGACCAGCAAGGCGATCTTGAGAACGACCTTCAGGCCGCACCCGACGAGAGCGAAGCTCCTGCCAGTTCAGCGCCCAAGGCGGATGCCGATGATCCGGAAGCGGGCTGGGGCGAGACCGTCGACCAGGGCGAGGCCGCCCTTCCCGCTTTCAAGAAGACCCAGATCGAGAACAACACGACCGTTGCGACCGTCAGCAGCGAATACCAGCGCTTCGAGGCGACCGAGGACACATTCGTAAAAATCCTCAACGACCGCAGCCTGGACAGCGTCGTCGCCGATGCGCATTTCTCCGCCGACGACGCGAAGCTGGCGGGCGAAGCGCTGAAGACGCTGTTCAACCGTGACGGGCTGGGGGCGGGCTTTGTCGTGGCGATGCGCGGATTCAGGCCGAACCGCGAGACCACCACCATGTCGCTTATGCAGGTCTCGATCTACGCCAGGAATGTCTATGTCGGCACGCTGACGCGCAATGCTGCGGGCGCGTTCGTGTCGGGCGTCGACCCGTGGGTGCGGGAGGACCTTTTCAACTATTCAGGCGCATCCGACGAAGGCGGGCCCAAGCGCCAATATCGCCTGCTCGATGCGATATATTCGACGGCCGCCCGCAACAAGGTTCCGACCAGCGTGATCGGAGAGGCCATCATGTATCTGTCGCGAGGACAGGATCTCGACGCCTTCGCCAGCGAGGACCAGCGGCTGGTGCTGATCTACTCGCAGACGCCGCGCGGCCAGGGCGAAATCTCAGGACGGGTCCTCTATGTCGGCGTTCAGGGCACGGAGAAGACGCTCGACTGTTTCGTCTTCCAGCAGAGCGATGGCCAGTATGCGTGCGTGACGGGCAATGACGAGGTTCGCTCGCTCAACGTCACCAACGGCATGGTGACGCCGGTGAGCGGGGTGATGACCTCGACGTTCGGCCCGCGCAAACACCCGATCCTGGGCACCGTTCGCATTCATAAAGGCGTCGACTGGGCCGCTCCGGTCGGCACGCCGATCATGGCCGCCTTCGACGGCGAAATCACCTTCCAGGGCGATGGCGGCAGCTATGGCAATCTGGTGAAGATTGCACATGCCAACGGGCGCGAGACGCGCTACGCGCATATGCAGAAATTCGCCATCGCGAGCGGCGTCGGCACCAAAGTGAAGGCCGGCGACGTCATCGGCTATATCGGCACCACCGGACTTTCGACCGGCCCGCACCTGCATTTCGAGCTCTACCAGAGCGGCCAGGCGATCGATCCGCTGGGTACGGTCACCACGGTCGCCACCTATGCGTCCGGCGGCGCCGGCGGCGGCTACCGCGATGCTGCCGTCGAGACGCTGACCGACCGCATCGTCCATGTCGAAAGTGGCGGCAAAGCGCGAGCCAAGAACCCGCTCTCCTCGGCGACCGGTGCCGGTCAGTTCATCACCAAGACCTGGATCCGGATGATGAACACCTATCGGCCCGATCTCGCCCGCTCGCTGTCGACCGCCGACCTGCTCGCGCTCCGCTACGACGCCACGCTGTCGCGCGAGATGGTGCGCAATCTGGCGCGCGAGGGCGAAGCCTATCTTCGCGCCCGCGGCCACCAGATCACCGCCGGGCGGCTCTATCTCTGCCATTTCCTGGGCATGGAAGGTGCTGCCCAGGTTCTGGCGGCGCCCGGCTCGGCGCAATTGAGCGCAGTGCTCGGCTCCGCCGTGATCCAGGCCAACCCTTTCCTTACCGGAAAGACCACCAGCTACGTCGTCGACTGGGCCGAGCGGAAAATGGGTCAGAAGGTGACCCGCTTGGCATCGTCCGATCAGAACCAGCAGACGCCCACGACCCAGGTCCGACAGACATCGCCGGAGTTCGAGAAATACAAGCAAGCCGTCACGGCCCTGATAAGCTCGATCCAGGCCACCCTTTGAGGCCCTGTCGCGCTACCGTCGGTCGCTGTTCGCAGCGTGAGTGATTCGTGCGGCTTATTCCGTCCTGATCCGCATCTCGACCCGGCGGTTGACCGGATCGTAGGGATCGGCGACGCGCGGGTGCGACTTGCCGAGACCAATAGCTTCGAGCCGGGTGGCCTGTACGCCGTTCGCGGTCAGGAATGCGGCAACCGATTTCGCCCTGCGCTGCGACAGGTCCTGATTGTAGCGATCCGAACCCGAAGCATCGGTGTGGCCTTCGACAACGAAGCTGAACGAACTCAGCCGGTTGTCTTTCAGCGCCTTGGCGAACTCGTCGAGCTCGGTGCGCGCGGTCTGGTCGAGCTGGGCCGAATCCAGCGCGAAATTGATCATCATGTCGAGCCCGGTTTTGGTCGAGGCCGCGTTCTGGTCGTTCTTGCTCTTGCACTCTTCTTCAGTGCCGACGCAGATCCCCCGCGTCGCGCCGAGATTGCCCGCGCCGGTGAAGAACTTCACGATGTCTTCGGATTTCTGAAGCGGATCAGCGGAAACGTGCGTCGAAAAAAGCACGGCCGCCAATGCAAAGGCTGAACTGGCCCACCGCATGACCGTTACTCCCTGTTTGAGCGGATCTCGCTGCGACGGACGATAGCAAATCTCGCGCCGGTTGTCTGTGAACAAACACACGCTGCGAGCGCCGGTCATTTGCTAAGCTAATGCTTGACCAGCGCCTCCGCCGGGGCTTCAGTATCCCTATTCCTAATAAGGGCGTGGCAGCCATGGCGAGGGGGCTCCAGTTCAGGACGGCGCGGGATCTCTTCAGCGCTTGCCCCGCCATCGCCCGGGACATGAAAGCGGTCCCGACAGACCAGCCCTCGATCGAGTTTTGCCGGGCGCTGCTCGCCGGGCGCGTGCCGGAGGAAGCAATCACCTTCTGCGCCTATGTGCTGCCCGAGCGGGCCGCGATCTGGTGGGCGCATGAGTGCCTGAGCAACCTTGCCGAGCTCCTCGGCGACAGGGACCTCGAATTGCTGGCGCTCGTCGGCGACTGGGTCGGCCAACCCGGCAATCCCGACCATCGTGAGGCGGTGGCCCAGGCCGTGGAGGTGCCGCCCGCGACGCCGGTTTCCTGGATCGCTTTGGCAGCAGGCTGGCGCGACGGCGACTCGGGCATCGATCAGGCTACAGCCGAATTTCCAACCGCCCATGCCGTCAGCGCGGGGATACTGGCAGGCCTTGCGCGGGTATCGCTCGCGGACCGGTTTGCCGTGCTTTCAGCCTTCGTCGAAATGGGCATCGAGATGGCGGAGATGGAGGCGCAGCAGCAACCGGCCGATGCTTACTAGCCAAGCCTGCTCAAACTAGCCAAGCCTGCTCGAATGTCGGCGATCACGTATAGCCGCCTTGCGCCCCTTGGGGTCAACCTCCCCAGCCGCCGCCACCACCACTATTGCCGCCGCTACCGCCTCCGCCCATCGCTGGAATAACTGGAGGCGGAGCTTCAGTTGTTACCTCCGCCGGTTCGATCGGCTTCTTCGCGGTGACCTTCTTCTGCTGGATCACCTTTGGCGTGGTCGTTGTCCGAACGACTTTTTGCTTCGTCGTCGGCTCCGGTTCGACCTGGGGCGTCACGGCGGTGCACCCCGCGACAGCCAGAACTCCAGTTAGGAATGTTGCTATGATTGCCAGTTTCGATGCCCTGCCCACCATTGCCTCCTTGTTGATCAGAACAAGTCCCGACGCGGATTGGCTTGCTCCCAGACCGCTCTGGCCGTCTTGACCAGTTGAACGTCCAACGAGCCTTCCGCCGAAATCTTTGATTTGAGTTCCCCACGCAGCTGTTTCAGGGCCGCCGTTTTCGCTTTAGCTCCGAACTTCGCCAGCGTGGCCTTGGCATCTGGAATTTCGTTGCGAACATCGAGCGCCGCCGCGAAAGCAAGGTAACGTACGGCGAGAGGCTGGTCCGCCTTGTTGCCCCGCTGCAGTTCCAGAGCCGCGCGATCATATGCGGCCGACTGATCACCGCGGTCGGTCGCTACCTCGAAAAGGCGTTGCGCCTCAGCAAGGTCCTGCTGCACACCGACACCGTCCCTGTACATACGCGCCAAGCTGCCGGGAGCGTAGGGTTGGCCGAGATCCATGGATTTCTGGAAGAGTTCGAGCGCGCTCTTGGGATCCTTCTCAACCCCAGTGCCGGCGAGATAATTTCGGCCGAGCAGGTTCATCGAATACATGTCCTGCCGTTCGACGCCCGCTTTGAGGAAGGCCACGGCGCGAGCCGGATCGGCAGGTACGCCGTTACGACCTTCCGTAAAAATCGCGGCGAGGTCGTTCATGGCATAGGTGTGCCCCATCGCCGCCGCTTTGAGCAGCAGGTCCAACCCCTTGGTGGCATCACGATCGACGCCATAGCCGTTGAACAAAGCGCGACCCCACGAGGTCATTCCATACGGATCGCCCTTGTCGGACGCTGCGGCATAGAAGGTATTGGCCTGCTTGCGATTGACGGGCATTCCCGTTCCCGTGGCGTTGAGATAGCCAAGCTCGAACACCGCCCGGACATGCCCCATGTCGGCAGCCTCCTGGATCGCCTTCTTGGCCTCGTCGACCTTGCCGGCAACAAGCAGCGCACGCCCGAGCTGGTAGCGGAAGCGGGCGACGTCGGGATAGGCTTTCACCGCTGCCCGGCAGACATCCACGGCGTTGCTGCTGATTTCGTTCGGCAGCAGGCCGGGGACGACGCCCTGCAGGTCGAGAGGCTCGCCGGCCTCCCTGTCACAGGCGTCGACGCTTGGCGACAGTTTCATCGTCGCCGGCTTTGACGGCGTGTTGTCGGCCCTTATTTCGAAGCCGACGCTCAGCGGCTTGACGGCGCCGATCTGGGGTTCGTAGCGCAAGTGGTCGACTTCATCGGCCATCAGGCTTGAATCCGGAGACAAGGTCCGGTCCGGGAGCGACAGCGTTCCCGTTGCCGGATAGCTTGCAAGCTTCACGCTGACGGCGGGATCCTTGGTCGGGAAAACGAGCTTCAGCGGCACCGGGCCGACACCGACCGGGACGCTTACGTCACGGTTCTCGATCGCCTCGGCGGCGCCGGTGATGTGAATGCCGCGCTCCAGCACCTGCTGCTCCTGCTCGGCCTCGAGCGAAGCCATGAGCTGCTGCCCTTCGGCGGCGTTCCCGTTCTTGACCCGAAACACCAGGATACCTTGGGATTGACCGCCCCAATTGTCATGCGTGGCATAGGCCAGCATGTCGACCTCTTCGTGCGCGCCGGATCCTTTCGGCACGTCCAGCTTAAGGCGCGGCAGATCCTTGCCCGCAATCGGCTGTCCGATAGCGACAGGCTTGCCGTCCAGCGTCAGGCGTCCAAGCGCCGGCGGCCTTTCGATGCTGACGGTGACCGCGCCGCCGTCGACATCGACCGGCTCCGGAAGGTCAAGCGCCACCGGTCCGACGCCCGACGGCACGACCTTTTCCAGGACCGGCGGCAGCGCCGGTCGACTGGCGCGGCGCATCAGCACCACCTCGTCGATCAGCGACGAATTCTCCCAAGGAACCTGCTTGCCATCGGTGGCTTTGACCACGTCGCGGCGAACCGCCGCCATCACCGTGCGGATCTCCTGGTTGGGCGCCAGCGCCCGGCGCGAGAAGGCGGACGAGAACGGGCTGAGATCATCCGCTCCGTCATAGGCGACGGCTCCCGGCTCGGTGGCGAAGGCAATCAGCGTGTTCAGCGAGCTCTTCACCTGCGCAAGTCCGGTGCCGCCCGCGGCAATCAGCTGGTCGCGCAACCAATAGTCCTTGCGCGGGAACGGATTGTTGCGGCAGGCATCGAGGATGATCACCTGGATTTTCGATTTCGCCCGCAGCTGCTCCAGCACGTCGTCGAGCTTGATCGCCTGGACCTCGATGTCGGCCGCGGCCTTGAGCGAGGCATCGACCGGGATGAGGAAATTCTCGCCGCCGATCTGAAAACCGTGGCCCGAATAGTAGACGACGGCGAGATCGGCACCGTCCGCCGCGGCGAGATAGTTGCGGAACTGCTCCTCGAACCGAAGCTTGGTGAGATCCTTGGCGACGAACACGTCAAAGCCGGCCAGGCGGAATGTGTTCGACACATCCTCGGCATCCTTGTCCGGGTTCTTGAGAGCCGGGATGTCGCGGTATTCGGAATTGCCGATCACAAAGGCGACCCTGCGCTCCGCATGAGCTTCGAAGGCCGTGAAGCTCACGAGAACCAGGGCTGCAAGGAACGCGCAGCATCGCAGCATGGCAAATCCTTAACTGCTATGACCTGTCGGCCACAGGAACGCAGCTTGCGGCGCCGAGGTCTGTTAAAGAGTTCACAATCTGCCGGGACCAGAGCAGACCGCATGCATAACGACAGCGGGCATGCGTCTCATCCAACCAAGTACTAAATTACTCCAGAGACCTATTCACCGCAATGACAAGACGCGTTGGATCGCCGGATTGCGTCGCGGCCATCCAACTTCCGGTTCAGGGCTGCCGGGCGTTTGCGCTGCCTATGCCAGCCGCGCGGCGTGCCACTTCAAATGATCGTCCATGAAGGTCGAGATGAAATTGTAGGAATGATCGTAGCCCTCCTGCATGCGCAGCGTCAGCGCGATGCCTGCCTTTTTGCACGCCTCTTCGAGCAGCCAGGGACGAAGACCATCCTGGAGGAAGCCGTCGGCGCTGCCCTGGTCGACGAGCAGTTCGCCGTAACGATGGCCGTCCTCGATGAGCAGCGTGGCGTCACAGGCGCGCCAGCTCTTTTCGTCTGATCCCAGATATTTTTCCAGCGCCGGCCGCGACCAGCCCGCCGTCGTCGGCTGCACGATCGGCGCGAAGGCCGAGCAGCTCCGGAAGCGCTCAGGGTTCTTTAGCGCGATGGTCAGCGCGCCGTGCCCGCCCATCGAATGGCCGAAGATCGACTGGCGCGAAATGTCGACCGGGAAATTGGCGGCGACGAGCGCCGGCAATTCCTCAGTGACGTAGGAGTACATGCGATAGTTCTTCGCGTAGGGCGCTTGCGTGGCATCGACATAGAAGCCGGCGCCGCAACCGAACTGCCAATTGTCCTTCTCATCGGGAACGTCCGGACCGCGCGGGCTGGTGTCGGGGCAGACGACGACGAGTCCAAGCTCGGCCGCCAGGCGCCGGTATTCGCCCTTGTCCATGACATTGGCATGGGTGCAGGTGAGCCCCGAGAGATACCACAAAACCGGCAAAGGCCCGTCCTTCGCCTGGGGTGGCACGAAGACGGCAAAGGTCATGTCGCAAGCGCAGACTTCCGACGCGTGCGAATAGACGCCCTGGATGCCGCCGTGCGATTTGGACGTGGAAAGGACGTTCATCGGTTCTGCCTTCTCGCCGGGAATGTCCGGCCGACATAGCTGCCAGACTCCGCGCTCGCAACCTTGCACCTCGCCAAAATGACACAGACGCGCGATCGAGCCACAGAAGGGCGGACATTTCGAGCCGCTCTCGTTATGCGTCGCCTCTCAGGCGAGCCTTCGCGTGTTCTAGGGTCGGCAAGAGAGCATCCGGGCCGGATCGCAAAAAGAAGTCTTTTTCTGTCCTTTGCTTCGCCGAAACCGAAGCGGGGCGCTCGCTGGCAAGCGGGCAGGGAAAATTCGACGGATTATGGTCGGAAGCTATCCGCCGGTGCAATGCGGGTGGGGGTGCTCGCATTGCACCGGCGGCTCGGCAATCAGCGGATTGATGAGCAGATCGCGGTGCGCTGCCGCTCGCCGCATCGTCAAGCGATAAGCTGGTCGATCCTGATCGGCAGATCGCGGATGCGCTTGCCCGTCGCGTGGTAGACCGCGCTGGCAACGGCGGCGGCGGTGCCGACATTGCCGAGTTCGCCCAAGCCTTTGACGCCGGCCGGATTGACGGCGTGGTCTACCTCCGGGACCAGGATCACCTGCAGGTCCCTGATGTCGGCGTTGACCGGCACGAGGTAATCCTGCAGGTCGCGGTTGACGTAGCGGGCATAGCGCCTGTCGACCTCGGTCGCTTCATGCAGCGCCTGGCCGATGCCCCAGATCATGCCGCCCATCAGCTGGCTGCGCGCGGTGCGCGTGTTCATGATGCGGCCGGCCGCGAAAGCGCCGACGATGCGCGGCACACGGATTTCCCGAGTATAGCTGTTGATGCGAACTTCGACGAACTCCGCGCCGAAGGCGTATTTCACCGAGTCCTCGTCCTGATCGCCGCCATGGAATTCCGACTGACCGGCATAGAGTTTCTTCACTGCCTCAGGCGTCGCGCCTTTCGGGGCAAACTCGGCATATTCCTCGATCGCGCCAATTTGCATCGCCTTGAAGACGTCCTCGATCTTCGCGGACGCTCCGCCCCTGGCCGCAAGCTTGCCGCCGTCAAGGTCCAGTTCCTCGTTATGTGAGCCGGCAAGCGGGCCGCCTTCGGCCGTGGCTCCGGCGGAGAGCTTCGCCCGGATGGCATCGCAAGCCTTCAGAACCGCCGAGCAGACGCTTGCGGTGGAAATCGAACCACCTGAGACCGGGGCCGGAGGCAGGCTGCTGTCGCCCATTTCGACGGTCACCTTGTCGATCGAAACGCCAAGACGTTCCGAGGCCATCTGGGCGGCCACTGTCCGGACGCCGGTGCCGATCTCATGCGAGCCGCATTGCACCCGCACATCGCCATCCGACGTCAGGCGCACGCGCGCCGCGCATGGTGCCACCGCGGTGGGGTAGATGGCGGTGGCGCAGCCCATGCCGATCAGCCAGTCGCCGTCGCGCATCGCGCCGACCTTGGGGTCCCGCTTCGCCCAGCCGAAGGCATTGGCCGCCTGTTCATAGCATTGGATCAGCGAGCGGCTGGAGAAGGGCTTCTTGCCGATCGGTTCCGCCTTCGGCTCATTGATGCGGCGGAACTCGACCGGGTCCATGCCAAGCGCCACCGCCATCTCGTCCATCGCGTTTTCCAGCGCGTAGACGTAAGGTGTCTCGGGCGGCGAACGCATGTAGCCCGGCGTGTTGCGATCTGCCTGGACCAGCGACACATGCGTCAACACCGAGCCGTAGTCGTACATGCGGCCGGTCGCCGAGGTGCCGCCGACAACATAGGGATCAGGGCGCGATGTCACCTCCCATCCTTCGTGCGCGAAAGCGGTGATGCGGCCGTCCTCGCCGGCGCCGATCCGGATGCGGTGGCGGGTTTCGGCCCGGTAAGTCTGTGTGCCGAAAGCCTGCATGCGGCTCGTCACGCAGCGCACGGGACGCCCGAGACGTTTTGCGGCTACTGCGACGATGGCGGTGCGCGGCGTCATCGGTCCTTTTGAGCCGAAGGCGCCGCCGATGAAGGGACTGACGATGCGCACATTGGCCGGATCGATTTTCAATTCTCTCGCAAGTTCGGCCTTCCAGCCGGTGACGTTCTGGGACGGCTCGTGGACGATGAGCTGATCGCCCTGCCAAAATGCCGTCGTGGAGAACAGCTCGATCGGGTTGTGGTGCTGGGTGGGCGTTGAATACCGAGCGTCGATCCTGACCGCGGCGGCTGCATAGGCGGCGTCGAAATCGCCTGCTTTCACATCCTCCTTGAACAGCGGACTCTTGCCGGCGGCGGGAATGGTTTTGGTGCCGGGACTATCGAAACTCGCGGACGGCTTCTCTTCCTCGTAATCGGCGCGGATCAACTGGGCCGCCTCCTCCGCCGCCTCGAATGTCTCGGCAACGGCCAAGGCGATGATCTGGCCGTCGTGGAAAATCGTCCTGTCATGCAGCGGTCCGATCGAGGTCGCGCCGGCGTTGCCGAATTTCGGCTTCTCGACCTTGTCCATGTCGCCATAAGTGACGATGTCGAGAAGGCCGGGCACGGCACGGGCATCGTCCAGGTGAAGCTTCGTCACCCTGCCCTTGGCGATGCTGCTGGTGGCCAGCGCGCCATAGGCTAGGTTTGCCGTCGGCAGGTCTGCCGGATAGTGGGCTTGCCCGGTGACTTTCAGCCGCGCATCGACGCGCGGCAGCGGTTCGCCCATGTTCTCCTTGGGCTTCGGAGCGGCTGGGTCCATGGTCACACCTTCATGTCTCGCGTTTCGAGCAGCGCGCGCACCAGCGTCCGCTTGCCGAGCTCGATCTTGAACGCATTGTGCTGGCGCGGTTCGGCACCGGCAAAGGCAGCGTCCGCCGCCGCACCTGCCGATGCCTCGTCGAGCTTCTTGCCCTGCAGGGCCGCTTCGGCCTCGCCGGCGCGCCACGGCACCGTCGCCAGCCCGCCGAGCGCAATCCTTGCCTCGCGGACGCTGTCGCCGTCGAGGTCGAGCGCAACGGCCGCCGAGGCCAGCGCAAAGGCATAAGACTCGCGGTCGCGGATCTTCAGGTAGCGCGAGCGCCGGGCCCACGGTAAGGCAGGCACCTCGATGGCGGTGATGATCTCGTCCGCCGCCAGATCCGTCTCGATATGCGGCGTGTCGCGGGGCAGCCGATGCAGCCTGGCAAAGGGAATTTCGCGCGCTCCGCGAGACCCCTCGGCTCGAATAACGGCATCGAGCGCAATCAGAGCCTGGGCAAAGTCGCCGTGATAGGTGGCAATGCAGGCATCGCTGGCGCCCAGCACCGCGTGCTGGCGGTTGAAGCCTTCCATCGCCGCGCAGCCCGAACCCGGCACCCGCTTGTTGCAGGCCCAGGAGGGCTCGCGGAAGTATTCGCAGCGCGTTCGCTGCAGCATGTTGCCGGCAAGGCTCGCCATGTTGCGGATCTGGCCGCTTGCCGCCAGCCGCAAACTTTCGGCAATGACGGGATAGCGGCGTTTGACTTCGCCATGGTCGGCAGCCTCGCCCATCCGCACCAGGGCGCCGAAGCGCACGCCGTCGTCGGTAACCCTGATCTGCCTCAGCCCTGGCTCTTCGAGCCGGTTGAGGTCCAGCAGCCGGTTGGGCGCCGCCACCCCAAGTTTCATATAGTCTGCAAGATTGGTGCCGCCTGCGATGAACTGCGCGTTCGCCCGTGTCGGCTGGTCGTCCTCGGTGGTAAAGCGGGATGCGATGGCGACCGCGGCGGAGACATCTGTCGGCCGTTCATAGATGAAGGGGCGCATCGTCAGGTTCCTCTCGCCTGATCGCGCGCCTGGACGACCGCGGCGACGATGTTCGGGTAGGCCGCACAGCGGCAGATATTGCCGCTCATGTATTCGCGGATGTCGTCCTCGGAGTTGGCGTGGCCTTCGTTGACGCAGCCGATGGCCGACATGATCTGACCCGGCGTGCAGTAGCCGCACTGGAACGCGTCGTGGTCGATGAAGGCCTGCTGCATCGGATGCAGCTTGCCGTCGCTCGAGGCAAGCCCTTCGACGGTCGTCACCTCCTTGCCGTCGTTCATCACGGCGAAGCTCAAGCAGGAGAGCACGCGCTTTCCGTCCACCAGAACGGTGCAGGCGCCGCACTGCCCATGGTCGCAACCTTTTTTCGTGCCGGTAAGGCCGACATGGTCCCGCAGGGCGTCAAGCAGGCTAGTCCTGGCATCCAGCGAAAGCTTGTAAGGCTGCTTGTTGATGCGCAAGGACACCGCGACCTTTTCCCTCAAGCCGGAACGGGTCGCGGCCGGTTTTTCCGCTCTCGTTGGGGAGCTGAGCAAGGGCGCCGCCGCGGCGGCTGAGACAGTAGCTGTCATGAAGCTTCGCCGGCTGAGGCCGGTCGTGCTTGGCGCGGAAATTCGGGACATGGCTCGCTCCCAGGCTGGCTGTCATCGGGGCTGGCTATGGGGCGCTAACCTCTCAACGGGGGCATTGTTCCGAATTTTGCAGGCGAAGGCCCGGAAGCTCACGCGACTGTGACAGCATCGACGGAAGTCGGAGGCAGAGCACGCCGGGACAGCAGAGGAACGTTCCGCGCAAGGGAGGTTGACTGCCACGCGGCGGTGCGCACCGGCGCTGCGCAAGCTCGCACGACCGATCGAAAGTCACACCGGTAGATACCAATTCTCCAGTTGTCGAACCGTAGCTGAGCAATAAGGCTAACAGGCCCTGCCCAACGACAGGAGGGGTGGTTTCGAGCAGGGCATGGGAGCGGGGCTCTGGTTCAATGCTGCGGTCCTTGCGCCACCAGATGGAAGCTGTATCGGTCGCGCACGAACTCGTTGAAGAACCGGCCCTTGGACCGAGCAGCCTTGAATGCCGCGTGGGTCTCTGGCTCAACCTGCTCATAGTCATAGCGGTCGCCGCTCGGGACAAACCATACCGAAAGGATCTTCGTCGCCGGGTCGTAATAGATGTTCCGGATGGCGGTGGAAGGCATGACGAGCGCCCCGTTGGCCAATGCGTAATTCCCGGAGCTGTCAATGGGTTCCGTCGCACCGGCTGCCGACGGATCAGGGCCTTGCGAGACCTGCCGAATTGCCTATCTGAGGTTTATGCCGTCAACGAAATCGAGCGCCACGGCGCAAGTCCGCCAAGGAGATCTTTTCGGTGTCCCGAACAGCCTGCCGGAAGGATTCCGCTACCGGCCGGAGCTGATCACGCGCAACGAAGAAAGCGCGTTGGTGCGCTGCATCGAAGGCCTGCCGTTCAAGCCCTTCGACTTCCACGGCCATCTAGCCAACAGGCAGGTTGTCGGCTTCGGGCTGCGTTACGACTACGACCGCCGCGAGGTCGTGGAAGCACCGGCCATACCCGACTTCCTGCTGCCGCTTCGCGACAAGGTCGCCGACTTCGCCGGTCGGCCCGCGTCGGAGTTCTCGCAGGTGCTGATCAACGAATACCGGCCTGGCGCGGGCATCGGCTGGCATCGCGACAAGCCCCATTTCGAGCTCGTCGCAGGCGTCTCCCTGCTGGCATCCTGCAGTTTCCGGCTGCGCCGCAGGAACGGCGCGACATGGGACCGGCAGACGATCGAGGTCGAGCCGAGATCCGCCTATCTCATGGCCGGTCCGGCGCGCAACGAATGGGAGCACAGCATTCCGCCGCTCGCAGAACACCGCTACTCGGTCACATTTCGGACCTTGCGACCCAAGCTGTAAGTCCGACGTTCTGCCAGGCCGATATTCCAAGTCGCCCAATCAGGGGTCGAGCCATGGCGTGGTGTCCTCCACAGCCGTGCCGGCCTTTGCCGGATCGGACGGACGGCGCGCGACGAAGCCGCCGAAACCAGCTTGCGCCTGCAGCTTTTCGCCCGCGATCAGCGGCTCACCACGCAGCAGCACGGTGATCGGCTTGCCCGTCACCGCCTTGCCTTCGTAAGGCGAAAAGTCGACGCGCGAGTGCAGCATTTCGTGGCCGATGGTCCACTTGCGTGCCGGGTCCCAGAGCGCGAGATCAGCGTCCAGGCCGGGGGCGATGCGACCCTTGCGGTGGTCGAGACCGTAGATCGCGGCGGCATTGCGCGAGGTCAGATCCAGATATCGCTGCAGCGAAAGGCGCCCCGTCAGCAGCCCTTCGGAAAACAGCAGCGGCAGCCTGGTTTCCAGGCCCGGAATACCGCTCAATGTCGTGGTGAAACCTGGCTCCGGCGCCTTGCCGATCTTGTCGGCGAAATAATAGGGCGAATGATCGGACGACCAGAGGTCGATGCCGCCGTCCGCCAGCAGCCGCCAGAGATGCTCGCGGCTATGCGGCGTGCGCGGCGGCGGCGAAAAGACGAAGCGGGCAGCGTCCCTGCCTGGGCGGTCGAGGTCCGCGGCACCGAGGAAGAGGTATTGCGGGCAGGTTTCGGCCGCGACGTCGACGCCGCGCTGACGCGCCCGCGCGACCTCCTCGGCGGACTGCCGCGACGACACATGGACGATGGTCATGCGGGCGCCGGTCATCTCCGCCAGCGCCAGAGCCCGATGGGTCGCCTCGCGCTCCATGATCTCGCTGTGCGCCACGGCGTGATAGCGCATCTCGGTGCGGCCAAGCTCGATCAGCCGCTGCCGCGTGCGCCGAATGGCGGCATCGTTCTCGGCATGAACCATGACGATCCAGCCGAGCTTCCTCGCCGTATCGAGCACGGTGAAGAACAGGTCGTCGTCGACCGCGAAGCCCTGGTAGGTCATGAAAAGCTTGACCGAAGCAATGCCTTGCCCGGCCAATTGGCTAAGTTGTGCCTCGACGTTGGCGCCGGTCCCCATCGTCACCACCGCATGGAGGCCGTAGTCGATGATGGAACGGCCGGCCGCGCAGCCCATCGCCCGTTCGAGCGCATCCACCGTGGTCATATTTGGACCCGGCATGCCGAAGGGCACGATGCAGGTCGTGCCGCCGAATGCGGCCGAGATGGAGCCCGATTCAAAATCGTCGGCGTTACCGGCCCCGCCCCAAACAGGCTGGTCGAGATGGCAGTGGGCATCGATGCCGCCAGGCATCACCCACAGGCCCGCGGCGTCAATGGTTTGCCCACCTTGCAGGCCTGAATCGATCGCCGCAATGCGGCCGTCATCGATGCCGACGTCGCAATCCCGCCAACCGTCATCCAAAGCGACCCTACCGCCTTTTACGACCAGCTGATGCGAGCGCCGCGCCATTCGTGCCGCTCACGCCGCTGTGCTGTTGCGGGTCACCGGGCAGGCAAGCACCGGTCAGGCCCTCAGCCGCTTGCCATCGGGATCGAAGGGCGGCCTCTCGAGCAACACGGCATTGTGCGGCCGGCCGAGGATCGCGACGGTGACGGCATCGCCGGATTTCACCGAGCCCGCCTTCACATAGCCGAGCGCCAGCGACATCCCGACATGATAGCCGTAGGCGCCAGACGTGACCTGGCCGACCGGCGTGCCATCGGGAAGGAAGATCGGCTCGCCGCCCGTGGCGTCGGCATCCTTCGCCTCGATCGAGATCATGATCAGCTCGTCGCGGGCCGGCTTCGATGCCAGCGCGGCGTAGGCGTCGCGGTTGAGGAAGTCGCCCTTATCCATCTTGATAAGGCGGGCGAACTTGACCTCCTGCGGCCAGTATTCGGGCGAGTATTCGCGGCCCCAGCTGCCATAGCCCTTCTCGACTCTTAGCGACATCAGCGCGCGCGAGCCGACCGGCCCGCCGCCTTCCTGACGCGCCGCGTCGAGCAGGGCGTTGTAAAGAGCGGTCTGGTCCTTCTCCTCGCAATAGAGCTCCCAGCCGAGATCGCCGGTGAAGGAGACGCGCAGCGCAATGACATCGAGTCCGGCAACGGTGATGCGGCGCGAGGCCATGAAGGGGAACGACGCCGTCGTCAAATCGTCATTGGTCAAGCGCTGCAGCACCGCGCGCGACTTCGGCCCGGCGACGTTGAAGCCGCACATGTTCTCGGTGAGCGAACGGAACGTCGTGCCCTCCGGCAAGGGCAGCATCTTGAAGAAACGCTGATGATAGCGCTCGGCCATGCCGGAGCCGAAGACGCGATACTCGTCCTCCGCCAGCTTGGTGACGGTGAAGTCGCCGGCGATGCCGCCGCGCTTGCCGATCAGCGGCGTCAGGCAGGATCGTCCGACCCGCGAGGGAATCTTGTTGGCGAAAAGCGCGTTCAGCCAGGCCTCGGCGCCCGGCCCCTTCACCTCGTATTTGGCGAAGTTGGAGATGTCGATGATGCCGACATGGTCGCGCAACATGCGCGCCTCGCGGCCGACGGGGTGCCACCAGTTCTGCCTGGTGAAGCCGATCGTCTCCTCGCGCGGCTCACCGTCGATCGAGAACCACAGCGGATGCTCCCAGCCGAAGTTCAGGCCGAACACCGCGCCGTTTTCCTTCTGCATGGAATAGGCCGGCCGTGTGCGCACCGGCCGCCCAGCGGCGCGCTCCTCGTTTGGGAAATGGATCTTGAAGCGATGGCTGTACTGGTCCTGCACGCGCGCCTTGACGAATGCCTTGCCCGCCCAGTGGCCGAAGCGGGCGAGATCCCAGCCGAACATGTCGAGCGTCGGCTCGCCCTCGATCATCCACTCGGCCGCCAGGCGCCCGAGGCCGCCGGATTGCGAAAAGCCCGGAATGATGCCGGCGCAGCAGAAATAGTTGCGCAGCTCCGGCACCGGGCCGAACAGCGCGGCGCTGTCCGGCGACCAGATCATCGGTCCGTTGATCACCCTCTTGACGCCGGCAGCGCCGACCGCCGGCACGCGGGCGATCGCGCGCATCATGTTCTCCTCGATGCGTTCCAGATCGTCCGGGAACAGCTCGTGGCCGAAATCCTGCGGCGTCCCGTCCTCGGCCCAGAATTTCATCGCCCGCTCATAGGCGCCGATCAGCAGGCCGAGGCCCTCCTGACGCAGGTAATATTCGCCATCGCGGTCGGCGACCGAAGGCAGACGCCGGCCCATCGAGGCGATCTCTGGGATGGTCTCGGTGACGAAATACTGGTGCTCGGTCGGTATGAGGGGCAGCGCCAACCCGGCCATCGCGCCGACCTCACGCGCCCACAGTCCGGCGGCGTTCACCACCCATTGCGTGCGGACGTCGGCCTTGGTGGTGCGCACGATCCAGCTGCCGCCCGGCTGCTGCTCCGTTCCGGTCACCGCGGTGAAGCGGTGGATTTCGGCGCCACGCTGGCGCGCGCCGGCCGCGTAGGAGGCCGTCACGCCCGAAGGATCGACATTGCCGCCTTCGGGTTCGTACATGATGCAGCGTATGCCGTCGAAGTCGACGAGCGGGTGCAGCCGCTCGGCCTCCGCGCGGTCGACCTCGTAGAAGTTCATCTTGTAGCGGCGCGCTTTGGCTTCCTGCAGCCGGAGCTGATGTTCACGCGCCTCGGTCTGGGCGAGATAAAGCGATCCCGGCTGGAAGATGCCGCAGCCCTGACCAGTCTCCTTCTCCAGCTCCTTGTAGAGCGCCATGGTGTAATGCTGCAGGCGGCTGATATTGGTCGAGTCGTGCAAGCCGTGAATATTGGCCGCAGCATGCCAGGTCGAGCCCGAGGTGAGCTCGTCGCGCTCGAACAGCACGACATCGCTCCAGCCGTGCTTGGTCAGGTGATAGAGGATCGAGCATCCGATCAGGCCGCCGCCGATCACAACAGCCTGGGCATGAGTCCGCATTTACGTGTTCCTTGTGGCTGTGTGCCGGAGCCGGACGGCCGGGCGACGGGCCGGATAACAACAGGGGTCCGTGCTGGCTCTTGTGCCGACAACATGACCCCACTTTTTCGAACGCCGGCAATGTAGAAAGCTCGGGAAACGACTGTAAAGCCTGCTATTGGGGCTGGCTGCTGCTTTTCGGGGCAGTTAAGAGCAAAAAAAACGAGGTCATAGCCACTTCAATCTTCGTTTGTAGGCATAGAGGCCGGGTGTAGCTTTTGGCGGGGAATTGAGCAGCCGCGACCAGCGGCGCCACCAATGGGAGCCACCCGCCATGGACCTGCATTCCGAGCGCGGATACAGACCGGTCAGACCGGCATGCCTCTCGTCGTCCATGCGTCTTGACGGTCCGGCGGCGCGGTCGCGCCGCGGCCTTCAAAACCGGTTCCGCACCAGTCGAAAAGACAGCGCCGAAGCGCCCTGTCCGGCACGCGCATCGCGACAACTCGGAGGTTAAGACCTTGGACAAGACATCGCATCCCTATATTCCGACACTGCTCGATCAGCTTAACGAGGGCGAGATCAGCCGCAGGGACTTCTTGCGCAAGTCGACGCTGCTCGGGCTTTCGGCCGGCGCGGCCTATTCCATGGCCGGCATCATCGACCCGGCGACGCAAGCGCGTGCCGGCGACCTGCCGAAAGGCGGCAATTTGCGCATCGGCATGCGCTGCATGGAGATCAAGGATCCGCATCTGGCCGACTTCGCCGAAAAATCCAACGTCATCCGCCAGGTCTGCGAATATTTGACCTTTACCGACCGCAACAACATCACTCACCCCTATCTCTTGGAGAAGTGGGACGTCAGCGATGACCTGAAGGCCTGGACGCTGCACATCCGCAAGGAGGTGAAATGGCGTGACGGCAGGGCGCTTAATGCCGACGACGTGGTCTGGAACCTGAAGCGTGTCAGCGATCCCAAAGTCGGCTCCTCGGTGCTCGGCCTGTTCACCGGCTATCTCGTCGAGGAGTACGATACCGGCGAAAAGGACGACAAGGGCAATCCGAAGAAGTCGAGCCGGCTCTGGTCCGACAAGGCGATCGAGAAGGTCGACGACAGCACGGTGCGGCTGAACCTGTTCTCGCCGCAGATCGCGGTCGCCGAACATCTCTTCCACTATCCGATGTTCATCCTCGATCCGAAGGACAACGGCGCCTTCGGCCCGAGCGCCAACGGCACCGGTCCCTTCGAGATGGTTGAATACACGGTCGGCAAGGGCGCGAAGTACAAGGCGCGGGCCGATTATTGGGGCGGTGCTGCGCATCTCGACACGTTTGAATTCGTCGACCTCGGCGACAATCCCGGCGCCGGCATCGCGGCGATGGCGTCCAAGCAGGTCGATGGCCTGTCGGAAGCCGACGCGGTGCAGATCAATTCGATGAAGGCCTTCCCGCATGTCTCGGTCCACAAGGTCGAGACGACGCAGACCATCGTCATGCGCATGCATCCCGATGTCGAGCAGTTCAAGGACAAGCGCGTGCGCCAGGCCATGCGCCATGCGCTCGACCGCGACAAGATCATCCAGACCGTCCTGCTCGGCGCCGGCACGCCGGCCGAGGACCACCATGTGGCGCCGTCGCACCCCGAATATGCCGCGCTGCCCAAATGGCCGCGCGACGTCGAGAAGGCGAAGAAGCTGATGGCCGACGCCGGCCATGCCGACGGTTTCGAATTGGATTTGGTGACGCGGCCCGACCCGATCTGGGAGCTCAACACGACACAGGCGATGGCCGAACAGCTGAAGGACATCGGCATCAAGGCCAACATCAAGTCGCTGCCGAGCGCGCAGTACTGGGAAGTGTGGACCAGCGCGCCCTTCAGCCTGACCGCCTGGGGCCACCGCCCGCTCGCCATCATGACGCTCGGCCTCGCCTACCGCTCCAATGCCGCCTGGAATGAATCGCATTTCTCGAACGCCGAATTCGACAAGCTGCTCACCCAGGCCGAGGGCATTCTCGACCCGAAGGAGCGCAGCAAGGTGATGGAGAAGATCGAGCTGATCATGCAGGACGAGGGCCCGATCGTGCAGCCGTTCTGGCGCATCTTCTCGACCGTCATGGACAAGAAGGTGCAGGGCTTCGAACTGCATCCATCACAGTACATCTTCGCCAAGGATTATGCGGTCGCCTCCGCCTAGACCACGCTGCGCCCGGCCGGCGACAGAACGGCCGGGCGTTCCTTTCCACTCGCACCCAGAACGGAAACGTCCGGCTGATGGCAATATTCGTGGCGAAACGGCTGGCGATGATGCTGCTCACCATGGTCGCGGCGTCGTTTCTGGTATTCGCCGTCTGCGAGTTCACCCCGGGCAGCGTCGCGCGCAAATCGCTCGGGCCGTTCGCGACGCAAGAGCAGGTCGATTTCCTGACCAAGAAGCTGAGGGCCGACGATCCGCTGCTGGTGCGCTACGGGCGCTGGGCGGGCGTGCTGCTCGGCATCATTCCGGATCCGCTCCAGGACCCGAGCACCGGGCTCAATTTCAAGGATCCGCGCGGCGCGCAGTATTTCGGCAATTTCGGCTATTCGACGCTGAACAAGCTGCCCGTCAACGATGTGATCTGGAACCGGCTCGGCAATACGGCGATTCTGGCCGGGCTGGCCTTTCTGCTGATCGTCCCGCTGTCGATCGTTTTCGGCATCCTGTCCGGCCTGAAGGAAGGCGGCGTACTCGACCGGCTCCTGTCGGTGATCTGCATCACCTTCACCTCGATCCCGGAATTCGCGTCGGGCGTGTTTCTGGTCACCCTATTCGTCATTCTCTGGCCCGTGCTGCCGGGCACCAGCCCGCTCGATACAGAGGGCGGCTGGTCCGTTCCCTCGCAGCTCGTGCTGCCGGTGGCGGTGCTCGTCATCTATGATTTCGGCTATGTCGCGCGCATGATCCGCGTGTCCATGATCGGGGTGATGGAAAAGCCCTTTATCCGCACCGCGGTGCTGAAGGGAATGAGCACGCGCCAGGTCGTCATCGGCCATGCCCTGCGAAACGCGATGATCGCCCCGTTCACGGTGCTGCTCCTGCAGATCAACTTCCTGATCAGCGGCGTGGTGGTGACCGAACTCGTCTTCGCCTATCCCGGCTTCGGTCGGCTGCTGCTCGATGCCAGCCTGTTCGGCGACATCGCGACCATCGAGGCGGCCACGCTGATCACCGTCGCCATCGCGGTCACGACGCAATTCGTCGGCGATCTCGGTTACATGCTGCTCGATCCACGCATAAGATTGCGATGAGCGCACTGGTCGAGCAAAGAGCTATGGAGGCGACAGCCGTCAAGGCAACGGGCAGGGCACGCCTGAAATGGGCGCGCATCCTGCGCTCGCCTACCGCACTGGTCGGGCTGTTCCTGGTCGGCTTCTGGGTGCTTGCGGCGATCCTCGCACCGGTGCTGCCGCTCTATTCTCCGACCGAGCAGGATGTGATGGCGCTAGCCGACCCGACGCCATCGGCGGCGCATTGGCTCGGCGTCGACATTCTCGGCCGCGATGAGCTGTCTCGCCTGATCTTCGGCGCCCGCACCGTGCTGGTCGTCGCGCCGCTTTCGGTTGCGGTCGCCATGATCGTCGGCATCACGCTCGGCATGATCGCCGGCTATTACGGCGGCTGGATCGATGCCGTGATCAGCCGCCTTTCCGACATCATCCTCGCCTTCCCGGTGCTGGTCCTCTACGTCATCCTGATCGCCAATATCGGGCCATCGATAATCAACATCGTCATCGCCACGACGATTGCCTCGGCGCCAGGAATCGGGCGAATAACGCGCGGGCTGGTACTCGGCCTGAAGGAGCAGGAATACATCGCCGCCGCAAGGCTGCGCGCCGAAAGTACTTTATACATCATGCTTGTCGAGCTGTTGCCCAACTGCCGCGGCATGCTGATCGTCGATGCCTGTCTGCGCATCGGCTACACCATCATCACCATCGGCATCCTCGGCTTCCTTGGCCTTGGCCTGCCGCCGCCCAATCCCGACTGGGGCGGCATGGTCAAGGAAAGCACGACGGTGCTCAACGTCTGGCCTTTGATGTCGGTGCTGCCCTCAATCGCCATCGTCAGCCTGGTTCTGGGTTTCAATCTTTTGGCCGACGGCCTGCGGGAGGCCTGGAAGCCATGACGATGGTCGCCGAGCCAATTTCGACGAAAGGCGAGCGTGCGTCCGAGACGCCGCTCCTCGCTGTCCGAGATCTGCGCATCGAGTTTCGCGGGAAGGCCGAGACGATCGTTGCGGTGCCGAAGCTGTCTTTCGAGGTGAAGCCCGGCGAAAGCTTCGGGCTGGTCGGCGAATCCGGCTGCGGCAAGAGCACCACGGCGATGGCGATCATGGGCTATCTCGGTGCGACAGGCGTCGTCGCCAGCGGCAGTATCCGCTTCGAACGCGAGGAACTGGTCAACGCACCGGCGCATAAGCTTCGCGCCATACGCGGGCGGCGCATCGCCATGGTCTATCAGGACCCGATGAGCGCGCTCAATCCGGTCAAGACGATCGGCGCGCAGCTTGCCGAGGTGCCGATGCTTCATCTCGGCGCAAGTCGCGTCGAGGCGCTCGACATGGCAGCCGCCATGCTGAAAGACGTGCGCCTGCCCGATGCCGGCGACATGCTGAAGCGCTATCCGCACCAGCTTTCGGGCGGCCAGCAGCAGCGCGTCGTCATCGCCATGGCGCTGCTCGGGCGGCCGTCGCTGCTCCTGCTCGACGAGCCGACCACCGGTCTCGACGTGACGGTGGAGTCGGCGGTGATCGATCTGATCGGCGAGCTGCGCCGTCGCTATGGAACCAGCCTGCTGTTCATCTCGCACAATCTCGGTCTGATCGCCGAAAGCTGCGACCGGGTCGGCATCATGTATTCCGGCGAGCTGGTCGAGGAGGCGCCGACGTGCGAGCTGTTCGGCCGGCCACGCCATCCCTACACGCAAGGGCTGATCGACTGCATTCCCGATATCGGGCACGGCAAGCACAGTCGCACGCTTGCCGCCATTCCGGGCCATATCCCGCTGACGTCGGAGCGGCCGCGCGGCTGCCTGTTTGGTCCGCGCTGCGCCGGTTTCCGCGCCGGCCTGTGCGACCGGCCCGGCATGACGCTGGAACCGGTCGGCGAGCGGCATGTTGTGCGCTGCGTGCGCTGGCCCGAACTCGAGGTGGCTCATCGCGAGCTTCCGCCGCTATCCGGCGAGAGTGCGGCACCGGCAGCCGAGATCACTTTCTCCGACATCACCAAGTTCTATCACCTCGGTTACCACAAGACGCTGAAGGCCAATGAGGCCGTATCCTTCGAGGCCGGCAAGGCCGAGATCGTCGCGCTGGTCGGCGAATCCGGCTGCGGCAAGTCGACCCTGGCGCGTATCGTCACCGGCCTCGACCGCGCCACTTCGGGCGAAATCCGCATGGCTGGCGAAAACATCGCCGCGATCGAAGCGAGCGCGCGGCCGAAGCCCCTGCTGCAATCGATCCAGATGGTGTTCCAGAACCCGGACTCGACGCTCAATCCGTCGCACAGCGCCGGCTTCTCGATCCGTCGCTCGCTGAAGAAGTTCGGCATCCGCAAGGGCAAGGCGGCCATCGACCAGCGCATGCGCGAGCTGCTGGAGATGGTCCGGCTTTCGCCGGACTTCGCCGCCCGCCGGCCGAGCCAGTTGTCCGGCGGGCAGAAGCAGCGCATCGCCATCGCCCGCGCCTTCGCCTCCGATCCGTCGCTGATCGTCGCCGACGAGCCTGTGTCGGCGCTGGATGTCTCCGTGCAGGCGGCCGTGGTGACGCTGCTGCTCGACATCCAGAAGACCCGGCATGCGACGATGCTGTTCATCAGCCATGACCTGGCGCTGGTGCGCCACGTCGCCGACAAGGTCGTGGTGATGTATCTCGGCAAGGTGATGGAAAAAGGCACCGTCGAGGAGATCTTCGGCGGTGCGACCCATCCGTACACCGAGGCGCTGATCTCGGCGATCCGCAGCACCAAACCGGAAGGGGCAGAGCGCAACCGCATCACGCTGACCGGCGACACGCCGAGCCCCGTCGATGTCCCGCGCGGCTGCCGCTTTGCCAGTCGCTGCCATCGCAAGCTGGGTTCGATCTGCGACAGGGAACCGCCACCGATCCGCAGGATGTCCGCCACGCACGAGATCGCCTGCCACATTCCGGCGGAAGCGCTGGAGAGTCCCAGGCATCCGGACGAGGCGAGCGACCGTTCATGACGAGGCCAGCTTCACTGGGCCGCCTCTGGCGTCAGGCCGAACGGTCGCGCGCCATCCTGTCGATCATGGCGCGCATCTGCCTGGCCGGCACCGGCAGCGCCATGCTGACCACCGCGGTCTCGCTTGCATTGAGCGCGCCGGGAATCGACCCCTCCGAAGTGCAATTGGTGCTGACCGCTTACCCGGTCGGATTTCTCATCGGCTGCCTCGTCGCGCGTCCGCTGGTGTCGCGCGTCGGCCATGAGCGCGCCTTCTTCGCCATAACCGTGCTTGCAAGCCTCGCCGCCGCGGGGTTCGCGCTCACCGATTCCATGCCGGCATGGCTCTGCTTCCGACTGCTCGGCGGCCTTGCCATGGCGGCGATGTTCGTTGTCTGCGAAAGCTGGATCAACCTCTATGCCGACCAGCACAATCGCGGCAGGCTGTTTTCCATCTACATGCTGACGACGGCGGTCGCGGTGCTGTTCGGACAGCTGCTGCTGGAGATCGTCGGCGCGCATTCGCCGCATTTGTTCGCCGTCAGCGCGGCGACGGTGCTCTTGTCGGCGCTTGCACGGTTTGTCTCCAGGCCTTGGCCTGCCCTGCCCGCCGAGCAAACCGAGCCGTCCCTGGCCGATATCCCGGCGCATGACGAACGCTACGGCGTCATCCAGTTGCTGCGTCTCGCTCCGGTAACGGTGGTCAGCATCTTCCAGGCAGGCATCACCAACATGAACATCTTCGTGCTGACGCCAATCTACGGCGCCAAGATCGGACTGTCCGCCGCCGCCACTGTCGGCCTGGTGACGACCGTCAGCATTGCCGGCATGCTGGCGCAGACGCCTATCGGATGGCTGTCCGACCGGTTCGACAGGCGCATCATGCTGCTTGTCCAGGGACTGCTTTCCGTGTCGCTATGCGCCTCTATCGCCTGGCTGGGCAGCGGACCGCTACCGCTGCTCTTCCTGCTGTTCTTCCTCTATGGAGCAACCGCGCTCACGGTCTATCCTGTGGCCATCGCCTTCGCCAATTCGCGCATGCACAGCCGGCACATGGTGGCGGCTTCGGGGACGCTGCTTCTGCTCTATTCGATCGGCAACATCCTGACGCCGGGTCTCGCCGCGGGACTGATGGAGCGTACCGCGCCGCAGGCCATGCTGTTTGTGCTCGGCACCGGCGGCATTCTGGTGGCGGTTGCGGCTTGCATCAATCTGCGGCGGCGCCCGGTCAGTGTAGCGGTTGCGCAGCCGTGCGGAGGCGAGCCGTGAACAGCGCCCTTCCCCACCGTCTGGATGGCAAGTTCGTTCTGATCACGGGCGCCGCGAGCGGCATCGGCGCGGCGATCGCGCGCCGCTGCGCCGACGAGGGAGCCCGTGTCGCCTGCTCGGATCGGGACACAGCATCGACGAAGGCGCTTGCCGCCAGCCTTGGGCCGAATGCTCTGGCTGTCGACTGTGATGTCACCGATCCGGACTCGGTCCAAGATGCTGTCGACGCGACAGCTCAAGCATTCGGCCGGCTGGACGGTCTGGTCCACAACGCCGCGGCTCCCTCGACCGACGGCACCGTCGCCGACCTTGCAGTCGACAAGTGGCGGCTGGAAGTCGACGTCAGCCTGACCGGCGCGTTCCTGATCTCCAAATTCGCGGTGCCGCTGATGGCATCGAGCGGCGGCGGGTCGATCGTCTTCATCGGCTCGCAATTCGCGCGCGTCGCCGTCGGCAAGGCGGTGGCCTATTGCGCGGCGAAGGCGGGGCTTGTGCATTTGGCGAAGGCGATGGCGATCGACCATGCGGATCAGAACATCCGGGTGAACAGCCTGTCGCCCGGAGCGGTCGCGACCGCCCGCCTGCTGCAGCGCTGGTCCAGTCTGGAGGCGGCCGACAAGGGTCTAGGACCTGCGCATCTGCTCGGACGAATTGCCGAGCCCGAAGAGATCGCAGCCGCCTGCGCCTTTCTGCTTTCGTCCGACGCTTCCTTCGTCACCGGCACGGACCTCCTGGTGGATGGCGGCTATGCGGTGCGTTGAATCAATTTCCAGCATAGGAGGCTCCAAGACATGACCCTTCTCGTCACAGGCGGCACCGGCTTCGTCATGAGCGTGGTGGCGCGTGCCTGGCTGGACCGCGACCCTGGCGCGTGCGCCGTCATCCTGGATCGCGCCGGCCTCGACGCCGCGGCCGAAAGGCATTTCGCTCCGGTGCGCGACCGGCTCAAAGTGATCAGCGCGGATATCCTCGATCCGACGGGGTGGTCCGGCGCGCTCGACAACGAGCACGTCACCGCGATCGTACATGGCGCGACCATCACACCGATTTCGCGCGGCAGCGCCTCGGAGGCCAAGCGCCAGCCGGAGGCCGAGGACCCGGCTCGCATCGTCGATATCAACCTCATGGGCACCGTGCGCATGCTCGAATGGGCACGCGCGCGGGCCAACGTCAAGCGCTTCGTCTATGTCAGTTCGGGAGCCATCTATCGGCACAATGGCCCCGACTGGAGCGGCGAGCCGCTGCCGGAGGACGGCTACGTCGCGCCCTTGACGCTTTACGGCATCTCCAAATTCGCCTCCGAGATGGTGACCAACCGCTATGCCGACCTGTTCGGCCTGTCGGCGGTTTCGGTCCGGCTTGCTTCCGTCTACGGCCCGATGGATCGCGCGACCGAGAGCCGCAACTTCCGCCATGTCCCCAACCGTGTTGCGCACATGGCCCTGGCCGGCGAAACGATCCGGCCGAACAGTCTGGAGCCGGTGGGCGACTATCTTGCCTCGACAGATGTCGCTGCCGCGATCCTCGCGCTGCTCGATGCGCCGCGCCTCAATTACCGCCACTACAATATCGGCTCCGGCTCCAGCCAGACCATCGGAGAGATCATCGCCTGGGCAAAGGAGCGCAATCCGGCGCTGAAGGTTGAGATGACGCCCGGAGAAGACGCCAATATCGTACAGGACGTGTCGCTGAAAGGCGGCATGTGGGGCGCCTACGACATTGCGAGGATCATGCGCGATACGGCATGGCGGCCGCGCCCGGGCAAGGAGGCGTTCCACGCCTATATGGACTGGATTTCGGCCAACGAGACGAAGTGAGAGGGATTGCCATGACAAGCGCTGCCTCACAACCGGTCCAGCCGCGCGACTTCGTCGGCTATGGACCGAACCCGCCCTATGTCACCTGGCCGGGCGGCGCGACAGTCGCGATCAATCTCGTGCTGAACTACGAGGAAGGGTCGGAGTACAACTGGCTGGATGACGGCCGCAACGACAATTGGGGCGAATACAACAACCCCGGCCTTTCACTGCATCGCGACCTCGGCACCGAAACGCATTTCGAATACGGCAGCCGGGCCGGCGTCTGGCGGTTGGCTCGGCTGTTCGACCGCTACGATGTGCCGATCACGGTGTCGGCTTGCGCAGTGGCGCTGGAGAAGAATCCCGCCGTCGCCGAGTGGATGAATGCGCGCGGTCACGACCTGCTCGGTCACGGGCTGCGCTGGACCGATTATCCCGGCATGCCGCGCGAGGAAGAGGAGCGGCAGTTGCACGAAGCGATCGCACTTTACGAGAGGGTGCTTGGCCGGCGGCCGCTCGGCTGGAACTGCCGCTCGTTTCCAAGCGTCAACACCCGCGATCTGCTGGTGCGCGAGGGCGGCTTTCTCTACCACTCCGATCCCTGCAACGACGAGCTGCCCTATTTCGTCGACCATGGCGAGGAGAGAATCCTCGTCGTGCCCTATTCCAAGACGCTCAACGACAGCCGCTTCCTCATCGCGCCGGGTTACAGCAATCCGCGCGACTTCGCCGAGGATTGCCGCTCGGCCATCGATTACATGCTGTGGGAGGCCGAAGGGACGGGCGGACGGATGCTCAACATCTGCGTGCACGCGCGCTGGATGGGCCAGCCGAACCGGGCGTCCGGCCTGCGCGAGGTGATCGAGCACGTGCAAAAGACGCCGGGGGCGATCTTCATGCGGCGCGCCGACATCGCGCGGTACTGGCTGGACAATCACCGGACGTTTGCCGGCAAGCGTGCCGGCTGAACAGCGGAATGTTCGAAACACTCATCACCGGCGCGACGATCGTCAACGCAGATGGCGAAGCCCGCCGCGACATTGCCATCAACGCCGGCAGGATCGCGGCCCTGATCCAGCCAGGAGACGCGGCCGAAGCGCGGAAGGTGATCGACGCAAGCGGCTGTATGCTGCTGCCCGGTCTCGTCGATGGGCACGCGCATCTGCGCGAACCGGGACTGACCCACAAGGAAGACTTCTCGTCGGGCACGCATGCGGCTGCGCTCGGCGGCGTGACGACGGTGCTCGACATGCCGACCGACGAGCCCTGGACGGCGACGGCAGACCAGCTTGCCGAGAAGATGTCGATGGCCGAAGGCAAGCTCAACGTCGATGTCGGCTTCCAGGCTGTTGTCAGCGAGAGGCTGGACGGTCTCGAAAGGCTCGCGGCGCTTGCCCCGGTGTCGTTCGAGCTTTTCACGGCGGATGTCCCAGAGCCGTTTCTTTTTCCGACGGTGGACACCGTTCTTCACGCGCTGAAGCGGATGAGAGCGCTCAAGACGATCGTCGGCATCTCGCCCGGCGATCAATCGCTGCTGGTGGGCAGCGCCGCGCGCGTTCATTCTGGCGACATCGCAGCGTTCCGCGAAAGCCGGCCCCCACTGGCCGAGGCCAACGGCATCGCGCGGGCGCTGCTGGCGGCGGCCGAGACCGACGCGCGCGTTCATGTCCGCCAGATCAACTCGGCGCTCGGCGTCGAGACCTGGCGGCGCCTGCGCGATCTTGCCGATGCCAGCGTCGAGACGACACCCCAGAACCTGTTCTTCTGTGCGGACGATTACGAAAAGCAAGGCGCGCGGCTGAAGGGATCACCGCCTTTCCGGACAAGGCAAGATGTGCAGCGCCTCCGCGAGGCTGTAGCGGCCGGGCTGATCGACATCATCGCCAACGATCATGCGCCACACAGCCCTGCCGAGAAGGCCGCCAGCTATCCGGCTTTCGCGGACATCCCGGGCGGTATGCCCGGACTGCAGACGCTGCTCTCCGTCATGCTCAAGCTCGTCGACGAAGGCCTGATTGGGCTGCGCGACATCGCGCGCCTGTGCGCGGCCAATCCGGCCGACCGGTTCGGGCTTGGCCGGCGCAAGGGCAGGCTGGCCGTCGGCCACGATGCCGACATCCTCATCATCGACCCGACGCGAACCTTTGCCATCCGCGATGCCGACCAGAAGTCAAAGGCCGGCTACACGCCGTTTGACGGCTGGAGCGTTTCAGCCACCTTGCGGCAGGTGTTCCTGCGCGGCGAGGAAATCACGCGTGACGGCGCGCTGGTCAACCCGGGACAAGGCCAAGTGGTGCGGTGGGAAAGCTGAGGCAGGCAAGATGGGTCTTCTGGACGGCAAGGTTGCCATTGTCACCGGCGCGAGCTCCGGCATCGGCCGCGCCATCGCGCAACGCTACGCGCAGGACGGCGCGAAGGTGGTGGTCGCCGATACGCGCGAGGAAGCTATCGAAGGCGGCGAAACAACTGTCCGGCTGATCGAAGCGGCTGGCGGTGAGGCGATCTTCATCTCCACGGACATCGCCGATCAGCAGGCCGTCATAACCATGATGCGGCAGGCGGTGGACCGGTTCGGGCGGCTCGATATCCTAGTCAACAACGCCGCGGTCTATACCTCGACCAATCTGCTCCAGACCACGCCGGAGCAATGGGCGAAGGTGATCGACGTCAACGTCACCGGCTTCTTCTACTGCTCGCAACAGGCGGTGCTGCAGATGCTCAGGCAGGAGCCGGTCAACGGCGTACGCGGGCGCATCATCAATATCGCCTCGCAGCACGGTATGGTCGCCTGCCCGGGCGATTTCCCCTATTCGGTCAGCAAGGGCGCGATCGTGCAGATGACGCGCCAGATCGCGGTCGATCACGCCGAGGACCTGATCGTCTGCAATGCGATAGCTCCCGGCAAGATCATCACCGGCAAGCCGGGCATCGCCAACGACCCTGATGCGCTCGACTATTCGCGCCGCCGCACGCCATGGCCGCGGCTTGGCGAGCCGAACGATGTCGCCGGCGCGGCGCTTTTCCTGGCCAGCGACCTTGCGACATACGTCACCGGGATCAACCTGATGGTGGACGGCGGCTGGATGGCCGGCTGAGCGGTCATCGCGCGAAAGCAAAGGCCGGCTGCAAAGCGGCCAGCCTCCTTCCTATCCGACGATCACCACGATCGCAGCTACTTATTCGGCACTTCGTAGACCTTGCCGTGCCAAGGTGCTGCATCGATCTGGTCGAGGGCCATCACGTAAAGCTCCTTTTCATCGGGCCCGAAGGCGAAGTTCGGCATGGACGGCGACGGCACCGAAAGCGTGCGCAAGAGCTTGGCGTCCTTGTCCACCACTATGATCTTGCCCGGCGCGTCGAGGGAGCGCGGGCTCTGGCCGATATACATCTCGCCAGCCTTGTCCATCTTGATGCCGTCCGGCCAGATATGCGGCTGGTTCGGGAACAGATCGTCGAGCCGAAGGAAGACGCGACGGTTGCTCAAGCTGTGATCGGCCCCGACATCGAACTCGATGATGCGGTTGTCCTCGGTTTCGACCAGGTAGAGCATCTTGCCGTCGTTCGACATGACCAGCCCATTGGCATTGTGCAGGTCGCCAGCCACCTTCTTCACGCTGCCGTCCTTGCCGACGTAGTAGGCCGACGCGTCGATCAGCGGACCGCCCTTGCCGGAGCCGGTGAAGTAGATGCCGCCCTCCTTGTCCGGCGCGAAATCATTGGGGCCGCTGAACGGCTTGCCGTCGGTCTCCTTGTCGTAGGCCGGCAGCGTCTTGCCGTCGGCCGAGATGCGGCCGATCGTGTTGTTGTCGTAGCAGGTGACGACGAATTCGCCCGTCGCGGTCGGCAGCACGGCCGAAGGGCCGCAGCCATCCATCTTCCAGAAAATCGCGTTCTTCTTGCCGTCCCAAACGTCCACAGTGCCGCGGCCGTATTCGACGTAGAAGAGCTTGTCCTGGTACCAGATCGGGCCCTCGGCGAACCAAGCGTCGTCATTGATCACCTTGACGTTCGCGGCGTGTGCCGATGCGGTAAGAGCGAGGGCTAACACTGTGCCCAGCAAATGCTGTCTTGTCATGCGCTTCCCCTTTCTTTCGTTGAAATCCAGGCGCTTAGGGCTCGCCGGCGCCGATCTCCTCCTTGCGGCGCGCCACATAGGCGTCCAGCTCCTCGCGGATGGCTGGATCCATAACCGGTTTCTCGTAGTCGCTGAGTGCCTGCTGCCAGAGCTGCGTCGCCCGCTCCAGCGCATCGTGGCCGCCCGCTTCCTGCCAGCTGCCGTAATTTTGCCAATTGGACAGCATCGGCCGGTAGAAGGCGGTCTGGTAGCGCGCCATGGTGTGCTCCGACCCGAAGAAATGTCCGCCGGTCGGCACGGCCTTGATCGCCTCGAAGCCGAGGTCGTCCTCCTCGAACGGCATCGGCCGCAGGAACTCCATCATGTTCTGCAGGATCTCGACGTCGAGGACGAGCTTCTCGTAGGAGGCTGTCAGCCCGCCCTCCAGCCATCCGGCGGCGTGATAGATCAGGTTCGCGCCGCCGAGCACCGCGCCCCAGGTCGCCATCTCGGTCTCATAGGCCGCCTGCAGGTCGACGACATTGGAGGCATTGGCATTGGAGGTGCGGTAGGGAAGGTTATAGCGCCGCGCCAGCTGTCCGGCGACGATGTTGGCCTTGGCGTTCTCCGGCGTGCCGAAGGCAGGCGCGCCGGAACGCATGTCGACATTGGACGTGAAGGCGCCATACATCACCGGCGTGCCGGGATTGACCAGCTGCGTCAGCGTCACGCCGAACAGGGCCTCGGCATTCTGCTGCGCAAGAGCCGCGGCCAGCGTCACCGGGGTCATGGCGCCCATCAGGGTGAAGGGCGTGATCGTCACCGGCTGGCCGTGCTCCGCCATGGCGATCAGGCCTTCGGCCATCGCCTCGTCGAACAGGCGCGGCGAGTTGACGGAAATAATCGTCGTGACCCCCGGCGAATTGCGCAGTGCCTCGATGGTCGTGCCGCGTGCGATCGCCGTCATGGCGATGCTATCCATGGCGCGGCCGCGGCCGATCGCCGAGCAATGGAAGCTCAGATCCGACAGCGTGAGATTGGCGCGATAGGTGTCGAGATGGCGCGAATTCGCCGGCAGCTCCATAGGCGCCACCACCTGGTTGCCGATGATATGGATGGCGTTGAAATGATGCGCGAGGCGGATGAAGTTCTCATAGTCAGCCAGATTGCCCTGCCGGCGGCCGTTGATGCGGTCATGCACATTGGGCGGCCCGGCGACCAGCCCGAACACCAGCGAATTGCCGCCGATGCGGATCTGCTTGTCCGGATTGCGCGAGCTTAGCGAGAAGGACGATGGCGCGTTCCTAAGCGCTTCTCTGACGATACTCTCGTCGATCCGCACCGTGTTCTCGGCCCGATCAACGATGGCGCCCGCGGCCTCGAAGATACCCAGCACCTTCTCGCCCATGACGCGGATGCCGAGTTCGGACAAAATACGCATCGAGGTCCGGTGGAGCTTGTCCATCTGCTCCTCGTCGAGGATCTGCATCGGCGCGTAGGGGTTTGTGACGCGCTGCCAGGGCAGTTGCGCAATGCCGCCGCCACTGCGCCCGGCCGCTCTGGTGCGCCGTCCGCCGCTTCGCCTGTCATGCGCTGTCATCGGCCTGTCCTCCTTAATAGCCGCGTCCCGGATCGACGACATTCGCCAAAGGCTCGCCACGCCGGTAGCGGGTGAGATTCTCGGCAAACGTGCGTGCCGACTTCACGTCCCAGCCGTCGTAGACGGACGAGCAATGCGGCGTGACGATCACGTTCTCGTAGCCCCACAGCGGATGCGCCGGCGGCAGCGGCTCGACGGCGAAGACGTCGAGCGCCGCGCCCTTGATCCGGCCACCGTCGAGCGCCGCAAGGAGCGCCGCCTCGTCGACGACGCCGCCGCGGGAAACGTCGATCAGCACCGCCGAAGGCTTCATCGCCGAGAAGGCTTCGCTGCCCACAATGCCACGTGTGCTTTCGAGCAGTGGCACGGCGCACAAGATGAAATCGGCACGACCCCACAGGCTGGGCAGGTCGGCCATGCCGTGCACCTCATCGATGTGGTCGGTCGGTTTCGGGCTGGCGCGCACGCCCAGGGTCGTCATGCCGAAGGCCCTGGCCCGGATGGCGACCGCCTGCCCCGTCTTGCCGAGCCCAAGGATCAGCAGCGTCTTGCCCTGGATCGGCTCGACCTTGCCGGCCGTCCAACTCCTGGCAGCCTGCTCGCGCGCGAAGCCGCGCAGGCCGAGCGAGAAGGAAAGCATCGCGCCGAAGACATATTCGGCCATCATGTCGGCGGCGACGCCGGCCGAATTGGTTATCGTCACCTTTGTCGGATTCCAGGGGCGCAGGTGATCCGTGCCGGAGCCGCCGACCGAAACCCAGCGCACGGTTGGGCTCTCGACCAGCGCCGCACGCGGATAGCGCGATCCCCGGTCGAATTTGATGGTGAACACCACCTCGGCGCCGGTGTCCGCAATCAGGTCGGGAAGCGCCTCATAGCTGTCGCAGCCAAGCACCCTGATATCTGGATGGGTTTCCGCCAGCACCGCAATCGGCCCGTCCGGCGCGTCGCTGCTGACGATGATTGTCGGCCGCGCGGACATTTCAGCCCCGCCTCGGACCTGGAATGTGATCGGCAAGAGAACCCAGCGCCTCGAGCAAAGCCTTGCCTGCCTGCGGGCTGGTGTTCTCATGCGGCGCGCGCAGATTGAGCCAGCGCTGGTCGCCGGAGCGCACGGCAAGTGCCGCTTTCATGCCGCCGATCAGCCCGGCGGTCTGAACCGCCTTTCGAAATTCCTTTATGGCGGCATCGGCGGCCGAGACGTCGCGGCCGGCGCGCGCGCCGTCATAGACGGCGCGGATAGCCCTGGCGTTGAGGTTCACGGAAGCGGAAATGCAGCCCGCCGCGCCGGCGGCCAGGCCTTGGGTAAGCTGGCCCTCGGAACTCGGGAAGACGGAGACGTTGGGCGCCGCCGCGATCACGGCGGCGGTGTTGTCCCAGTTCCCGGCACTGTCCTTGTAGGCGACAACGGTTTCGGGAAATGCCGCGTTGAGCCGCGCCGTCAGCACCGGCGATACCGGCACCCCGGAATTCTGCGGGATGTGATAGAGGATCAGCTTGAGCTTCGGGCTGGCGACTTTCTCGACCAGTTCCGAATAGTAGCGCGCCTGCCCGTCATCGCCCGCCGCGGTGTAGAAGAACGAGGGCAGCACCATGACGCCAGCGCAGCCGAGTTCCAGGGCATGCCGGCTGAGTTCGAGCGTCTCGGGCAGCGCGGTAACGCCTGTGCCGGGCATCATCTTATCGGCCGGGATGCCGGCCTCGGCCAGCCACTCCAGGGCTTGCATGCGTTCGCGCGGCGACAGCGACAGCGCCTCGCCGGTCGTCCCAAACGGCGAAAGGTAATGCGCGCCCTGAGCAAGCACCCATTTCGCATGGTTGACCCACAGATCGCGGGCGACGCTGCCGTCTTTGTCGAAGGGCGTCAGGATGGGCGCAATGACGCCTTGTACGCTGTTCATCGATGGTTCTCCCGGGTCGTCGTGTCGCCGTCGGCGAGCTGCGCCGCCGCGTCGACTGTTCTGATAAAGAATGCTGTCGAGGCGATGTCAAAGAAGATGTCGAAGCCCCCCACGCTGCGCACAAGCACGGCTTCGAGATGGGCGACGCGCGTCTGCGCGATCTCGTCATCGGCAAAACGGGCAGGCCTGAGGTCCAGTGCGCAAAGCCTCGCCATCACCGCTTCTGCCGACTGGCCGGAAAGTCGCATCCAGCTCCAGCCCTCCTCGCGCCAGGACCAATAGCCGCGCGGGTCCTTCTCGACCTGCCAGTCGGCTATAAGCTTTGCGGCGGCGCCACCGGCCCCTATATCGTCAATCGCCAGGAAATCTTCGCTGCCAAGTCTTAGCAGCCTGACGCCGCCCTGTATGGCGATGCGATTGACGGGCGGTAAGGAGAGACCCTGCGCTTCGAGCCAGGCTGAACTGCCCGGACCCTTGATGCCGAAGCGCGATCGGGCCGCCAGATCGGTCACTATCAGCTGCCCATTTGGCAGAACTGCTTCAGCGGCCGAGCCGTTCGGCGACAGGGGAAATGTCCGCATGGCAAGACCGGCCATCGTTACATCTCCTGCCGGACGTTCTGCGGATCGACGAAGGCGTGACCGATCACCGGCACCTGCACCAATTCGCCGCTGCGACACTTCACCGTGACCTTGCTGCCGGGAGCAGCGTCGTCGATATGGACATAGGCCAGCGCGATTGTGTGGCCAAGCGTTGGCGAGAAGCCAATCGAAGTGATCTGCCCAACCGGGTTGCCGCCGCGCAGCACCAGGCAGGACTCGCCGGGGATATTGCTTGCACCCTCGAAAGAGAGGCCGACGAGCCGGCGCCTTTCGCCAAGCCTCGTCCGCATCTCGATCGACCGCTTGCCGACGAAGAAGGGCTTCTTCTTCGAAACCGCCCAGCCGAAACCGAGCTCGTTGGGCGTGGTCAGCGCGTCGGTATCCTGGCCGATCAGGATATGCCCCTTTTCAAGCCGCAGCATGCGCGAGGCCTCGAGTCCATAGGGACGCAAGCCATGCGGCTTGCCGGCCTCGGACAAAGCGTCCCACAGCGCGACCGCATAGCTCGAAGGACAGTGCAGCTCGTAGCTCACCTCGCCCGTGAAGCCGATCCGCATCACACGCACCGGCAGGCCGGCCAGCATGCCTTCGCGCCCGTGGAGATAGGGGAAAGCGTCGCGCGAGAAATCGATGTCGCCATCTAGCGCCTGCAAGACCTCACGCGCCTTCGGGCCGGTGACGTTCATGCCGGAAAATGCTGCCGTGACGTTGAGCACGTCGACCTTCAGCCGCCACTGCGCATTCCAGAACAGCATGTCGGCCTGCACGCGGGCGACGGCGCCGGTCGTCGCGGTGACGTAGAACAGGTCATCGGCGAGACGATAGGCGACGCCGTCATCGATAACCGTGCCCATCTCGTTGAGCATCAGGCAGTAGCGGACCCGGCCGACGCGCTGGTTGGCATGCGCCATCGTGTACATCCGATCGAGGAAGGCGCCGGCGTCAGGACCGCGGATCTCCAGCTTGCCCAAAGTCGACACGTCGAGCATGCCGACGCCGTTGCGGACCGCGGCGATCTCTTCGCGGACCAGGCGGTCTATCCGGTCTTCCGGCCCGTAAAAATACGGCCGCCACCAGGCACCGATCGGCTTCATGCGAGCGTTGAGTGCGAGATGGCGCGCATGCAGCGCGGTGCGCCGCTCCAACGGCTCGTGATGGCCGGCGAGCACGCCGAGCTTCTCCGGTCCGGTCGGCGGCCGCGCCGTGGTGATGCCCACCTCGCCAACCCTGCGCCCCGTCGCGACAATCCGCGCCGTGGCGAGCGCCGAATGCCTGCCTTGGCTCGGCCCCATGCCGACGGTGGAAAAGCGCTTCACCAGTTCGAGTTCGCGATAGCCTTCCTTGACCGCATTCCTGAGGTCCTTGACCTGCAGATCCTCATCGAAATCGACGAAGTCGCGACCTTTTGCGTTGCCGGCGAGCGGTTGTGCCCAGGCAGCTGGCTCGGGCTCGTATTCGTTCTGCACGTCAGGAGGATCGCCGTGGCCGAGCCGCTCCAGAGCCTCGCGCGCGGCGCGGCGGCCGTCGGCCATCGCAGACTGCAACCGCGATTTGCCGGCAACGGCGCCTGCCAGCCGGACGGCCGCGCCCACCGGCAGACTGAGCGTCATTCGCGCCGTCGCATCGTCGTAGCCGACCCTCGCTCCCGCATGGCAGGGCAACTGCCAGGCAGGCACCGAGCCGACGGAGACCGCCACGAGATCGCAGTCGATCCAGCGGCTGCCAATGCGGACTCGCGCGACGTGCTTGTTGCCGCGCGTCCCGGAAGCTTCCTCGATCGGGGCGCCTGCGAGGATCCCTATCCCTCTGGCCCGAAGCTCACCGGCGCGGTCGCCGGCATTTGGCCGAGGATCGACGATCGCGGCCAGTTCGACGCCAGCCTCGACCAGATCCAGCGCGCAGTCGTAGCCATCGTCATTGGCGGCCAGCACGACTGCCCGCCGGCCAGGCTGCACCGCGTAATGGCGGAGCAATCGTTGCACGGCGCCGCCGGCCATGATGCCAGGCAGATCGTTGTTGCGGAACACCGCCGGCTGCTCGATGGCGCCTGTCGCCAGGACAACCTCGCGGGCGCGGGTTCGGTAGAGCCGGTTGCCCTGGATCAGCGGCAGCCAATTGTCCTCATACCAGCCGTTGCAGATGGTGCCGGTCATGATGCGCAGATTGGGGAGCTTGGCTGCCTTGGCTGCCAGACTGAACAATATGCCCGGATCGCAGCGGCGATAGGTCAGCGAACCGCCAATTTCGGGATTGTCGTCGCACAACAGCACGTCGGCGCCGGCTTGTGCGGCCGAGATCGCAGCCGATAGACCCGCCGGCCCCGCGCCGACGACCAGCAGGTCGCAGTGAAGATGCGCCTTGTCGAAACTCAGATGCGGCGCCTTGACGTCGACGATCCCGAGCCCCGCCTTGCGACGGATCATCGGCTCCCAGAAGCGGAGCCAGCTGTCCTGTCTCGGACCCATGAAGGTGCGGTAGTAGAAGCCGACCGGCAGGAAACGTCCAAAGCGGTCGATCACCGCATCGCGGTCGTTTTCCAGGGAGCCGTTGACGTTCTGCGCCGTCACCATCATGCCGTCCTGGAGCGGCGTCAGGTCGGCGGGAACATTCGGCTCCGACGGCAATTGCACCAGCGTGTTCGCTTCCGCGCCGGCCATGGTCATGATGCCGCGCGGCCGGTGGTATTTGAACGAGCGCGACAGGACCCACTGGTCCGAGGCCGCCAGCGCGCTGGCGATGCAGTCGCCGGCAAAGCCATGATAAGCCTTGCCTTCGAAGGTGAAGCGGACAGGCCGCGTCCGGTCGAGGCGCGAGCCGTATGGCGTGCCAAGCCGCGTCATGGCCGGCTCCCAGGCGCATAGGTGCGGATGATTTCGTTGGTGACGACGTCGCGCTCGGCGAGGAAGAAGAAGTTGCTCGGCACGTGCCGCCACCACTCGACCACTACACCTTTTCGATTGTCCGCGCGAAAGAGATGCCTTGCCCACTCAGCGTCGGCGGCAGCATCCGCATCGGGCGCCTGCCGCAGCGGACCGAAGGACTGGAATTCGTCGATGTTGCGCGGGCCGTTCATGGGGCAGTCAAGCAGCTTCATGGTCAGTGGCTCGCCGCCGTGGCGCCCATTTCGTTGAGCAGTCGGAACTTCTCGAAGCGCTCCAGCGCAAACGGCTTCAGCAGGTCGGGAACCCGGCCCCTGGCGATGGTTTCCGCCATGCGCTTGCCGGCGACCGCAGTCGCCTTGAAGCCCCAGGTGCCCCAGCCGCAATCGAGCCACAGATTGGCGAGAGGGCTGGCGCCCATGATCGGGCTGTAGTCCGGCGTCATGTCGGTGATGCCGGCCCATTGCCGCAGCAGCCGCACACTTTGCAGGAAGGGAAAGAGATGCACGGCGCCTTCCGCCAGATGCTCCTTCATGTCCAGCGTCGAGCGGGTCGAATAGAGCTGGTACGGATCCGAGCCGCCACCGATGACGATCTCGCCGCGCGAGGATTGCACCAGATAGGTGTGCAGCGACACGGACGAGACCAGCGTGTGCAGCCAGGGCTTCAGCGGCTGCGTCACCATTGCCTGCAAGGGGTAGCAGCGGATCGGCAGTTCCACGCCGGCCATCATGGCGACATCGTAGTTCATGCCGCCGGCGGCGATGAGCACGGAGCCGCAGGCGATCCGTCCGCGGTTCGTCACCACAGCGCGCACCCGACCGGTCTCGACCTCAAAGCCTTGAACTTCGGTGCGCTGGTGGATTTCGGCGCCGCGGCGCGAGGCCTGCGCGGCGAAGCCCCAGGCAACCGCATCGTGGCGGGCCGTGCCGCCATCGGCATGCCAGAGGCCGCCGAGGATCTCGAGCGCGCCGCCGCGATCCATGTTGAGTTCGGGCACCAGCTTCTCGACCTCTTTTGCGTCGATCACCTCGGTGCGCGTGCCCATATGCTTGCCCATCTCGGCGCGCAGATGGAAGGCGCGCAGCGTCGCTTCCGTGTGTGCGAGCGTCAGCTGGCCGCGCTGCGAGAACATGACGTTGAAGTCGAGTTCCTGCGACAGCGCTTCGAAGAGCGAAACGCCTTCCTTGTAGAAGGCGACGCCTTCCTGGGTGATGTAATTGGAGCGGATCGTCGTGGTGTTGCGTGCGGTATTGCCGCCGGCCAGATAGCCTTTTTCGAGCACCGCGATGCTGGCGATATCATGGTATTTCGACAGATAATGCGCGCAGGCCAAGCCATGCCCGCCGCCACCGACGATGACCACGTCATAGGACGGCTTCAGCTCAGGCGTCGCAGGAATGTCGCCCGTCACCGGATAGTCGCGGCTAAGCCCGTATTTGAGAAGCCTAAGCGGCATGGCTGCCCTGGCCGCCAGGAGGATCGTAGACCAGAGCGGTCACCTCGGAAAACCGGTGGTCGGCGTCGGTCAGGCCGAGAATACCGTCCCGGATCGCGGCGGCCCTGGTCGAGCCGAGAACGGGCGACGCAAACTCGATGTACTTGGCGACGATATCGTCTTCGCTGAACGGGGCTTCGGGGCCGCCGCGTGCGTGGACATCTCCGGACTCCAGCTGCCGGCCGTCAACCGTCTCGATCTGCACGTCGGCCCAGCGCCCGGCGGGGAAACGGTCGCTGTGCTTCGCCGCCTCGTTCACCTCGACGCGCTTCAGCAAATCCGCGACGGCGGCATCGCGCAGACCCGAGCCCGAAATGTGCTCCACGCCGATTCGACCATAGTGGATCATCGTGGCCACGGCGAAGGGCAGGCTGTACTGCGCCTTTGATGTCGTGTCCGGCATGCCGGCAAACAGCGTCGCCGCATAGTGGAAGCTGTTGACATGGACTTTGCGTATGTCTTCCGGCCGAAGCCCATGCTGCAGGCAAAGCGCGCGCGTCGCGTCGATCGCCGCGTGGGCCCAGCGGCAGACCGGATACGGTTTTATGTATTGCCGGGTCATCTGCCAGAACAGGCCGAGGTCATCCCAATGTGCCGCGACCTCCGGCGCCTCGACCGTGATCGCCGGCGCGCCGGCGAAACCGGCTTCGGCAAGCACGGCGGCCGACAGGCCGACCAGCGCCCCCATGCCTGAGCCGTCATGCAGCATGGTCGGCGTTGCGATCTCGCGCATCATCTGGCTGCGCGGTCCGTGATACTCGGCGATGCCGAAAGCATGGCGCAGTTGATCGTCGTCAAGCGAAAGCAGGCGGGCCGCGACCGCCGCCACGCCAAGAGAATTCCACGCGCCGGAGGTGTGATAATCGGAGACGGTTGCGTGCAGCGCAATGCCGGCCCGCCCCGCGATCTCATAGCCGACGACGATCGCGGCCAGCGCCTCGGGGCCGGTCAACTCAGGCTTTTCTTCTGCGAGCGCAAGCAGCGCCGGGATAACCGCCACGCCGATGTGCCCCTTGGTCGGCGGGTAACCGTCATGGCCGTCGAGATTGTCGGTCTGGGTCGCCGCCGCGAAGGCGGCGCCGGCCATGCTGGCGCGCCTGCCGTCGAAGATCATCCTCGCCGCGTGCCGGTCGGCGCCGGAACCGTAGAGCATAACCGCGGCATCGCGCGCGATTTGTCCGGCCTGCATCGGGCCGGCGGCGATGGCAATGCCCATCGTGTCGAGGAACTGGAGGGCTGCCGATTTCAGAACGTCGCGCGGGAACGCGCCGGCCGACCTGCGCAGCACGAAGTCGGCAACACGGGCAAATACGGTGGAAGCAGACTCACCTTCCGCCGTCCGCTGGTCCATGGCGCCACCTTTCGCGTCCCGATCGCTCCAAGATAACTACGAATAATTTGGTCTCATGGGCCAGGCACGTAATTAGTTTGGCGCCATCGCACAAAAAAATCGGGGTCAAGGCGATTGCGGAGGCCAACGAAGCCGGTCTAGTTTTCGCTTCGCCAAGGAGCGATCGCATGAAGCCGCCACCCCCACTGAACTATATCCGCTCGTTCGAGTGTTCGGCGCGGCATCTCAGCTTCACCCTCGCTGCCAGCGAGCTCGGCTACACCCAGGCGGCGGTCAGCAATCATGTGCGGGGGCTGGAACACTATCTTGGCCGGCAGCTCTTCGTGCGCTATCCGCGCAGCCTGAAGCTGACCGAAATGGGCGAGGCCTTCCTGCCTACGCTGCGGCAGGCGCTCGACCAGATCGATCACGCCACGGAGGCGATCGTCGCCTCCTCGCGCAACAGGACGGTCGTCATCTCCTGCCCAATGAGCCTGGCCGAAAACTGGCTGGCCGGCTGCATGGCGGCGTTCCGGCAAATCCATCCGGAGATCGAGGTCGTTCTGCACGGCACGATCTGGGAAGACCTCAGCGAGCAGATCGCCGACATCACCATCTCGACCCGCCGCTTCGACGACCGCCCGCCGAGTGGCGTTCCGCTGTGGAACGACCAGCTCGCCATCCTCTGCGCACCCGGCCTGCTGTCCGGCCCGAAAGGGCTGCGCTCGCCGCGCGATATCCTCAACGTCGACTGGATCTTCGTGCATGGCCGCCAAGAATATTGGCAATGCATGGGCGACGCGCTGCAGATCGACATTTCGGATTATGAGAAAGGCATCACCACGAACGCCTCGAACATTGCGCTGGAACTGGCGGCAATGGGCGCGGGCTGCGTCGCCACGCAATATTCGCTGGCGAGAACCTATATCAGCCGCGGGCTTCTGGTGGAGCCTTTCCCCGTGCGAGCCGCCAGTCCATGGACCTATTATCTTTCGGAGAGCCAGCTCTCGAAAGGCAGCGTGGTGAGGACCGTCAGAGGGTGGATCATGGAACGAGCCAACGCCCATGTAGAAGCCGTTTAGGCTGACGGCTCGGCAACCATCCGTCCGGGGGAAGGAAGCAATCCGAAAACAACTACCCGAGGGTCTGACTTGCTAAGGCATAGGTCTTCGGCCTAGCCGAGCCGCCGTCGGAAAAATCGGCGAGGCATTTGCCCTTCGACATGGTCAGCACCGTGTCGAAGACCGGCATTCCGCTGTGCGACAGGAAGGCGGCGAACTCGCCATTGTCCATGTGCGTGTCGATCCTGAGGAAATATCCCGAATGGTCGGCCACGTGCGGCCTGACGACCGCCAGGGCGTCGGGGTCGCTTCCCGCCACCACCGGCCCTATGACATGGCCCCGTCCGAACGGTCGGCAGAGGGCAAAAGCGGTCAGCTTGTTCCCGTCGAAAAGCCCATAGCCGGCCGATTGCCCGAAGAGCTTTTCAACGAGCGCTGTGCGCCTCACGCCAAATCCCGCCGCGTCCAGCGCGATCGCTGCCGCAACATCGCCCGCGTCCAACGTCCGGACGCTACCGTGCGCCTCCGTCGGCCGGCCCGCTGTCGGCACGCGGGCGATGCCCTGGCATTGATAGACGGTCTTCTCCGGCTGGAAATCGAGGGAGAGATAAAGCCGCCGCGCAGCACGGGTTGCATTGAGGCGCAGATCGCGCCCGGGGATCCTGTCGAAGATCCGCTTCATCAGCCATTGCGCCGCCCCCTGCGTCTGAAGCCGCGGCGAGGTGATGACCATCCCCAAGGTGGCGAAATTGGCGCCGTGCGGGAACCACATGGCCGAACCGAGAGCCCGGCCGATCTCATCGAGCGCCACGAAGCCTTGGCCCGATTCACGCAGGAATTGCCAATCCTCGGCGCGATGCGGCCATCCCACCGACAGGGAGAGCGCGTGCAACCTCTCCAGGTCGACATCTTGGACGTCGCCGATACGCATGGAGAAGGCATCGATTTTCAAGCTCTCGGACGGCTTCACTTCCATGGCCCTGAAAGAACCCTCAAAAATAAAGAACCCTCAAAAATCAACGGGCGAGCAGACCGCTGCCCCGTGCCCGCCAACGCTAGACAAGCAAACCCCACAGGATTTGCTCGAAAGCCGTGCACCAACGCAAGATTCAACTGAAACACTTCCGCTTTCGGCATGCAATCGCGTGGGAACGCACCCATCCTCTGCGGAAATTCGCCAGCATGCGGCATCGATGCCGGCGAACCCTAACGCCTTGAGGGCTGGAATGGACGTCTTCGACATCCTCGACCGTCTCGTCGCCTTTCCGTCGGTCGCCGGCAAGCCGAACGGCGACATTGCCGGCTGGATCGAGGCTCATCTCACCGAACAAGGCGCGAAGGTCAGCCTGCTCCCAGGGCCAGAGGGCGACCGTTTCAATCTTTTCGCCACCATCGGCCCGGCCGAGGTTCCGGGCTACATCCTATCCGGCCATATGGACGTCGTCCCCGCCGGCGAGCCGCAATGGAGTTCGGCCCCTTTTTCGCTGCGCCGGGAGAGCGAACGGCTCTACGGACGCGGCACCACCGACATGAAGGGGTTTCTCGCCGCCGCGCTCGCCGCCGTGCCTGCGCTTGTGCGGCTGCGCCTCGCCAGACCGATCCACCTCGCCTTCTCCTATGACGAGGAGATCGGGTGCCGGGGCGTGCCGCATTTGATCGCCGGGCTGCCCGAGCTTTGCGCCAAGCCGCTCGGCGTCATCGTCGGCGAGCCGAGCGGCATGCGCGCCGTGCGCGGCCACAAGGGCAAGGCGGCCGCCCGCGTAATCATCAGCGGCCGCTCCGGCCACTCCTCGCGACCGGATCTTGGGCTTAACGCCATCCATGGCATGTCCGATGTGCTGAGCGCCGCCGTGAGTGAAGCGGAGCGGCTGATGCATGGCCCGTCCGACCCAACCTTCGAGCCGGCCTATTCCTCGCTGCAGGCCGGTGTGATCGCAGGCGGCCAGTCGGTCAACATCATCCCCGACAGCTGCACGCTCGACCTGGAGGCGCGCGCAATACCGGGCATCGAACCGGCTGGCTTGCTCACCCCGGTCAAGGCGCGGGCTGAAGCTCTTGCCGCTCAAGGCTATGTTGTTGAATGGAAGCCGATTAGCGCCTATCCGGCGCTGTCGCTGCCGCAAGACTCGGCTCTGGCGGGACTGCTGCGCGAATTGACCGGCGAAGCGCCTTTAGCCGCCGTCAGCTACGGGACGGAGGCCGGGCTTTACCAAGGCTCCGGGCTCGATGCGATCATCTGCGGCCCCGGCGATATCGGGCGCGCCCACAAGCCGGACGAATATATTCTCGCCAGCGAGCTCGCCGCCTGCCAGCAGATGATCGAGGCGCTGGGCGCGCGATGCGCGGCCTGAAGGAGCAGCCGGAATGACATTCCTCTTCAATTCCGACGCGCGGCGTGGCGCGATCTTCGCCGAGGCCTTCGCTAAGGAGTTGCCGGACCTCCCCTTCACGATCGATGCCGCTACGGTCGATCCCGACGCAGTGCGCTACCTGATCACCTGGACGGTGCCGGAGAACCTCGACCGCTACACCAACCTCGAAATCCTGTTCTCCATCGGCGCCGGCGTCGATCAGTTCCGCTTCGACGCGGTGCCCGCGCCGGTGAAGATCGTGCGCATGGTCGAGGAGGGCATCGTGCGCATGATGCAGGAGTATGTGACGCTCGCCGTGCTTGCGCTCCACCGCAACTTGCCGGCCTATCTGGCGCAGCAGCGCGCCGGAGAATGGCGCGACATCCCTCAGCCTCAAGCCGCGTCGCGCCGGATCGGCGTGCTCGGCCTCGGACAGCTTGGCCAAGCCGTCCTCGACCGGCTGAAACCTTTCGGCTTCCAGCTCTCCGGATGGAGCCGCTCCCCGCGGCGGCTCGAAGGGGTGACCTGTTATCATGGCGAGCTTGGGCTGGAGCAGATGCTGGCGGCCAGTGACATACTGATCTGCCTGCTGCCACTGACCGAGGAGACGCGCGGATTTCTGAACGCCGGCCTGTTCGCGAAACTGCCTGACGGGGCGGCTCTCGTTCATACGGGTCGAGGCCCGCAGCTCGATCACGAAGCGCTTGTCGCCGCGCTCGATAGCGGCCATTTGTCGTCGGCGATGATCGACGTGACCGATCCCGAACCGCTGCCCGCGGGACATCCGTTCTGGTCGCATCCGAAGATCATCCTCACTCCGCACATAGCCAGCGTGACCCAACCCGCGACCGCCGCCCAGGCCGTCATCGACAACATCAAGCCCCACCGCGCCGGGCTCGATCCCATCGGGCTCGTCGACCGGTCGCGCGGTTATTGAAACTCAACTGGAAAGGCCATCCTTTGTCCCTGCTCAAGTCCATCGATATCAACCCGAGCTTTTCGCCCCGCGAATCGACCGCGCTGCCGGAGCGGCTCATTGCCGGCAATCCCGCCTTCAAAACCTGGGCGCAGGACGTGGCCAAGGACGACCTTGTCCATACCGGCGTCTGGGAGGCCACGCCCGGCGAAACGCGCTCGATCAAGGGGGAAACCTTCGAGTTCTGCCATATCCTCGCCGGCGTGGTCGAAATCACGCCCGACGCCGGCGAAACGGTGACCTACCGGGCCGGCGACAGCTTCGTCATGAAGCCGGGCTTCACGGGTGTTTGGAAGACCATCGAGACCGTGCGCAAGATCTACGTCACAGTGGGCTAGCGAGCGCCCGCGCAGGCCCTGACCGCCGCGGAAGATTTTGCCGTCTCTTGTCCCCAGCACGCAACATTCGTCGGCGGCGGATCGCCGAACAGCGCATGCTGCGTGTCGGCACGGGCTAGGCTGAGGCCGATGCTGCCGAGTGGTTGCCCATGAGCCTGAGCTTCGATCCCGATACAATCTCGCTTCCCGTCGGCCACTTCATCGATGGAGAGCTGATTTCGGCCGGGGGTGCGATCGAAATGCGCCGTCCGTCCGATGGCAAGTCCTATGCCGCTTGCCCCGTGGCCGGTGCGGACTTGGTGGACCGGGCGGTGGAAAGTGCCAAGGCGGCGCTGAAAGCCAGCAACTGGGGCGGCGTCCGGCCGCGCGAGCGCACCAGGGCGCTCCACGCCTGGGCCGATTTGATGGAAGCGGAAGCCGAAACGCTCGCCAGGATCGAGGCACTGTCCTCGACCCGGCCCGTCGGCCAGCTCGCCGCCGGCGACATCGCCGTGACCGCCGAGCAGATCCGCTTCTTTGCCGAGTTCGCCGATAAGGAAGGCAGCGAACTCGCGCCGACCGACGACGCCAGTTTCGGCATGATCATGAGCGAACCCTATGGCGTCGTGGCAGCGATCACGCCCTGGAATTTTCCGATCTCGATGGCCGGCTGGAAACTCGGCCCGGCGCTGGCCGCGGGCAATGCAGTCGTGCTGAAGCCGTCCGAAATGACGCCGTTCTCGACCGTTCATTTGGCGCAGCTCGCCGTCAGAGCCGGCCTGCCGGCAGGACTTATCAACGTGGTGCTCGGCGACGGTCCCACGACCGGCACGGCGTTGACCGGCCATCCCGAGATCGCCAAGGTCAGCTTCACCGGTTCGACCCGCGCCGGCTCAGCGATCATGGAGAACGTCGCCCGCACCGGCGTCAAGCCGATGACGCTGGAGCTCGGCGGCAAGAGCCCGCAGCTCGTCTTTGCCGATGCCGATCTCGACAAGGCGGCGGCCGCAATCGCCGGCAGCGTCACCTTCAATGCCGGCCAGGCCTGCGTGGCCGGCACGCGCCTGATCGTCGAGAAGAGTGTGGCCGGCAAGCTGACGGCCTCGATTCTGGAAAAGATGAAGGCGGTGAAGCCCGGCCCGACCTGGGACGAGACGACGCGGTATTCGCCGATCATATCGGAACGGCAGCGGGGACGTGTCGACGCCATCGTGCGGGCCGCGGTCGAGGGCGGCGGCGAATGCCTGACCGGCGGCACCTTTATGGACAGCCCCGGCTATTTCTACGAACCGACGCTGATCGCCAATGTCGACCAGGTCAATCCGGCGATCGTCGAGGAAATCTTCGGCCCGGTCCTGACGGTCCAGACCTTCGAGGCCGAAGACGAGGCGCTGGCGCTGTCCAGCCATCCGACCTACGGACTGGCTTCCGGCCTGTTCACCGCCGATCTGTCTCGCACAATCCGTCTCGCGCGCAAGCTGGAAGCGGGCACGGTGTGGGTCAACCGCTACAGCCGCTCGCGCGACCACATCCTGCCGACCGGTGGCTACAAGCGCTCCGGCATCGGCAAGGACCTTGGCCGCGAGGCCTATCTCGCCAACCGCAGGACCAAGAGCGTCCTGATCAGCCTGTGAAGAGATGCCGATGAAGACCTACTCGATCGCCCTGATCCCCGGTGATGGCATCGGTCGCGATGTGACCGCCTCCGCCTGGACGGTGCTGGAAACCGTGGCCAAGCACTCCGGCTTTGCCCTGACCGGAACCGAGTTGCCATGGTCCTGTCGTTTCTTCAAGGAAACCGGCCGCATGATGCCCGAGGACGGCATCGAGACCTTGCGCCGCTTCGACGCAATCCTGCTCGGGGCCGTCGGATGGCCGACGGAGGTGCCGGATTCCGTCTCGCTCCATGGACTTTTGCTGCCGATCCGCAAGGCATTCGTGCAATACGCCAACATCCGGCCGCACCGGCTGCTGCCGGGTGTGAGGGGGCCGCTGCGAGCCGAGAGCTTCGATATTCTGTGCATCCGCGAAAACACCGAAGGCGAATATTCCGGCGCCGGCGGACGTGTGCATCAAGGCACGCTGGACGAGGTCGCGGTGGAAACCTCGATCTTCACCCGGGCCGGGGTCGAGCGCATCCTGCGCTTCGGCTTCGAGCAGGCACGGGCGCGGCGCGGCAGGCTGGCTTCCGTCACCAAGTCCAACGCGCAGAAATATTCGATGGTGTTCTGGGACGAGATCACGCGCAAGCTGGCCGCCGACTATCCGGACGTCGACGTGACCAGCTATCATGTCGACGCACTCGCTGCGCGCATGATCATGGATCCGCAGAGCCTCGACGTGGTCGTCGCTTCCAATCTCTTCGGCGACATACTGACGGATATCGGCGCGGCGATCCAGGGCGGGCTCGGCTACGCAGCTTCCGCCAACATCAACCCCGACCGCTCGGCGCCGTCCATGTTCGAGCCGGTGCACGGCTCCGCGCCCGACATCGCCCACCTCGGCATCGCCAACCCGATCGCCGCCATATGGTCGGGCGCAATGATGCTTGAACATCTGGGCGAAAAGGACGCAGCCGGCCGCGTCATGAACGCGATCGAAGCGACAACGGCGCGAGGGGTGGGAACCACGGCCGGCAAAGATCGTACGGACGCCATCACATCCGCCGTTGTCGCGGCGCTCACCTGATTTGCGAGGTCGTTTTCGATGAAAAGCCTGAAAGACAAAACTCTCTTCCGCGAGGCCGGTCTGATCGGCGGCAGATGGGTCGCGGCAGGTTCCGGCAGAACGGTCGATGTGATCGATCCGGCAACACAGATATCGATCGGCACAGTGCCCGACATGGCCGGCCCGGAGGCCCGCGCGGCCATAGAGGCCGCGGCTTCCGCCTATCGGGATTGGAAAAAGAAGACCCACGCCGAACGCGCCGCCCTGCTGGAGGCCTGGCATGGTCTGATGCTTAAGCATCTGGACGATCTCGCACTGATCCTGACCACGGAACAGGGCAAGCCGCTGGACGAGGCCAAAGGCGAGATCCACTACGGAGCGTCCTTCGTCAAATGGTTCGCCGAGGAGGCGCGCCGGATCAATGGCCACACCATCCCCTCGCCTACATCAGACCGCCGCATCATCGTCCTGAAGGAACCCGTCGGCGTGTGCGGCATCATCACGCCTTGGAACTTTCCCAATGCGATGATCACCCGCAAGGTTGCGCCGGCGCTGGCCGCCGGCTGCACGGTGGTGATCAAGCCCTCCGAGTTCACGCCCTATTCGGCGTTGGCGCTCGGCGTGCTCGCCGAACGCGCGGGTATTCCCGCCGGCGTCATCAACATCGTCACCGGCATGCCGGCCGAGATCGGCAACGAGATCATGGCGAATGAGACCGTGCGCAAGATCTCCTTCACCGGTTCGACCAGGGTCGGCTCGCTGCTGATGCGCGGAGCGGCCGACAGCGTGAAAAGGCTCAGCCTCGAGCTCGGCGGCAACGCGCCCTTCATCGTCTTCGACGACGCCGACCTCGACCTCGCCGTCGAGGGGGCGCTGGCGTCGAAGTTCCGCAATGGCGGCCAGACCTGCGTGTGCGCCAACCGCATTCTCGTCCAGGCCGGAGTCTATGACGCCTTCTCCGCCAAGCTCAGCGGCCGCGTCAATGCGTTGACGGTGGGACCGGGCACGCAGCCCGGTGTCGCCATCGGCCCAATGATCAACATGGCGGCGGTCGAGAAAATCAATCGGCACGTCGAGGACGCGCTTGCTAAAGGCGCGACGATCGTCACCGAGAAGCCGGTGCTGCCGGAGGGTCCTCAATATGTCGCCCCGCTGGTGCTGGCCGGTGCGACAAACGAAATGGAACTCGCCAGCGAGGAGACTTTCGGTCCGGTCGCACCGCTTTTCCGTTTCGAGACGGAAGAGGAAGCGGTCGCGCTTGCCAACGGCACACCTTACGGGCTTGCCTCCTACTTTTACACCGAGAACCTGAAGCGCGCCTGGCGCGTCGGCGAGGCGCTGGAGTTCGGCATGGTGGGTCTGAACACCGGCTCGGTTTCGATGGAGATAGCCCCCTTCGGCGGCGTCAAGCAGTCCGGCCTCGGGCGCGAGGGCGCGCAGGCCGGCATCGAGGAATATCTGGAACTGAAGAGCTTCCACATGGGCGGGCTGGGTTAAACCCCAGCCCCGATCACTGGATCCGGTCGAGCGCCTTGTAGTAGAGACCGACCATCGGCAGGAACCAGGGCTTGCCGGAATAGCCGGGAATGGCAGGCCACTCGAGCCCCTTCATCGGATTGCGGTCCGCGCGACCAAGCATGGCATCGGCCATGATCATGCCGAGATGGGTGGAAAGCTGGGCGCCGTGGCCGGAATAGCCCATCGCGTACCAGACCCCGTCATGGTAGCCGGCCCGCGGGAAGCGGTCCTTGGTCATGTCGACCAGCCCGCCCCAGCAATAGTCGATCTCCACCCTGGCGAGCTGCGGGAAGATCGCCGCGAGGCTTGCCCGCAGAATCTCTCCGCTCTTGGCATCGCAGCGCTGGTCCGATGTCGCCGAAAAGCGTGCGCGCCCGCCGAAGATCAGGCGCTTGTCCGGCGCAAGCCGGAAGTAGTTGCCGATGTTCATCGAGGTCACGCATGTCCGGTTGCCGGGCATGGTCGCGGCGATCTCGGCGTCGCTCAGCGGTCGCGTGGCGATGATGAAGCTGCCGACGGAAATGATCCTGCGGCGAAAATAGCCGAAATTCGGCGTGGTGTAGGCGCCGGTCGCCACCAGCACATTGTCGGCGCTGATGCGGCCGCGGGAGGTGGTCAGCTGATGCCGCGTGCCCGACTGCCTATGATCCGTCACCGCCGCATTCTCGTGGATGACGGCGCCATGGCGAACCGCGGCCGTCGCCAGCCCGGCCACGTAGCGGCCCATATGCATCATGGCGCTCTTCTTCGACAGCATCGCGCCATGGAAGGGCGAGCCGATCTCGGATTTGAGATCGTTCGGCGACAGCAGCGCCGTATCCGGATCCACCTCGGCATGGACGGCCTCGAAGTTACGGGCGATCGCTTCGAAATGCTGCGGCTTGGAGGCGAGCTTCAGCTTGCCGGCGCGGCGGAAGTTGCAGTCGATGCCCTCCTCGGCGACCAGCGCCTCGATCGTGTCGACGGAATCGTCCAGCGCCCGGTAGAGCGCGATCGCGCGCTCCTTGCCGAGTTCCGCCTTGGCCGAAAGGTAGCTGTGGGCGAGGCCGTTGTTCAGATGCCCGCCATTGCGTCCGGACGCGCCCCAGCCGACCCGCTCCGCCTCCAGCACCGCCACCTTGGCGCCGGCCTTCGCCAGTTGGCGGGCGGCGGCGAGGCCGGTGAAGCCGCCGCCGATGATGGCGGCGTCGTAGTGTCCCTCGACCGGGCCGTGCGCCCCGCCGGAAAAAACTGGAGCGGTGTCGTGCCAGTAGGAGACCAGCTTCATTTGCAATCCGTCAGTTTCAAAGCCCGACCACGCCCGGAAGACCGGAAATGTCGGCGATCTCGACATAGCCGTAATAGGGGTTGGCCGGCTCGTGGCCGCGATTGACCCAGACCTTGTTCTTGATCCCGAGGTCATGCGCCGACATCAGGTCGTAGCGGAACGAGGACGAGCAGTGAAGAACATCCTCCGGGCCACAGCCCAGCCTATCGAACATATATTCGAAAGCCTTGAAGCGTGGCTTGTAGGCCTGCGCCTGTTCGGCCGTGCAAACGGCATGGAATGGCGCGCCGAGCTTCTCGACATTGGACATGATCTGCGCGTTCATGGCGTTGGAGAGGATGACCAGCGGAATTTCCTTGGCAACCTTCGCCAGGCCAGCTGGAACGTCCGCGTGGGGTCCCCAGGTCGGGACACGCTCATAGACCATCGTGGCGTCGTCCGGGCTGAAGGCAACGCCGTTGCGCTTGCAGGCGCGCTCGAGCGCGTTGTGGACGACGTCGGCATAGGGCTTCCAGTCGCCCAGGATCTCGTCGAGCCGGTAAGCCGCGAAGTTCTTGATGAACGCCTGCATGCGCGGCTCGTCGAGTCGGCTGCCATAGAGGTCACGCGCCGCCTCCGCCATCTGGAAATTGGTCAACGTGCCGTAGCAGTCGAAGGTGATGTATTTGGGCCTGAAAGAAGCCATATCCGTCGATCTCCGGTGGAAGCACATCCGCGTTGGGACGTCTTTCATCATAGGCCGGCAGGAAGCGACCTACCTGACCGAAAAGCGCCTGCCGAAAGCAGAAAGTTCCGTATCCGCGGTTCCGTTTGGCACGCTGTAGCATCTTGAGCGTCGAAGGATGCCGCCGGTCGAGGCGCTAAACGCATCCAGTTCCATAGGGGCCAGCACAAGATGCGGCGCACGCCCTCAGCAACGGCGAATGATACCGCCGAAGTCGAGACCTTCAGACGATCTGCGGCGCACCGATGATCGAGACTTGGGGTCAGACTGAAAGGTGCGTCATGCAGCAAGGCGAGATCGAACTCCAGGACTTCGGGCCGGATCATATCGAGGGTGCAGTCGCGCTATCTCGGCAGGAGAATTGGCCGCATCGCCCGCAGGATTGGCAGATGGCGCTGCAGCTTTCGAGCGGCGCGGTTGCGCTCGACGACCAGGGCCGGGTCGCCGGGACAATCCTGGTAACGCCTTACGGCGCCGATTGCGCCATGATCAACATGGTGATCGTCGACAGGAACGCGCGAGGCAAAGGGCTCGGGCGCCGGCTCATGGAACAGGCCTTCGCCCTTGCCGGCGACCGTCCGCTGCGGCTCGTCGCCACGACCGACGGCATGCCTCTTTATGAGAAGCTTGGCTTCGTGCCCTCGGGCACGATTCTTCAGCATCAGGGCCAGGTGGCAGCGCTTGAGGCTTCCGACGGTGTGGAAGCCGCGGGCGCGCACCATCTGCCGGAAATCAAGGCCCTGGACCGTGACGCCTACGGCGCCGACCGTGAAGCTTTGATCGATGCGCTGGCCGAGCGGGGTGAATTCGCCGTCATCCGCCGCAGTGGCGTCATCGCGGCCTATGCCGCAATCCGCCCGTTCGGACGCGGCGAGGTGATCGGCCCCGTCATCGCCGGAAATGCAGACGACGCCAAGGCCCTGATCAGCTTTTTCGCCGCGTCTCGCCCTGGCGCTTTCCTGCGCGTGGATACCGAAAGCAGGACCGGCATCGCCGGCTGGCTCGGAGAAATCGGCCTCGCTCATGTCGGCGGCGGCGTCGCTATGGACCGTCCGGCCAAGAATGGGGCCGAACAGGCCAGGCCAAAAGTTTACGCCCTCGCCAACCAGGCGCTCGGATAGCCCGGAGGACAACAATGCTCGCCAATTCCCTGATCGAACTCGACCGCGCCCATCTCATCCATCCGGTCGCCTCATATCGCGGCCATGAGGCGCTCGGCGTGCGGGTGCTGAAATCGGCGAAGGGCGCTACCGTGACCGATGCGTCCGGCCGGCAACTTCTCGACGGCTTCGCCGGACTGTGGTGCGTCAATGCCGGCTATGGTCACGACAGCATCGTCGAAGCAGCGGCCCGGCAGATGCGCGAGTTGCCCTACGCCACCGCCTATTTCGATCTCGGCTCGGAGCCCGCCATCCGGCTCGCCTCGGAGCTGGCCGACCGGGCGCCGGGGGATCTCAATCACGTCTATTTCACGCTCGGGGGATCGGACGCGGTCGACAGCACGATCCGGTTCGTCCGCTACTACTGGAATGCCAGAGGCGAGCCTGAACGCGACCAGTTCATTTCCATTGAGCAGGGTTATCACGGATCGTCGGTGGTCGGCGCGGGCCTGACCGCCCTGCCCGCCTTTCATGCCGGTTTCGGCATTCCGTTCGAATGGCAGCACAAGATCCCCTCGCCCTATCCCTATCGCAATCCGGTTGGCGATGACCCGAACGCGATCATCGCCGCATCGCTCGCCGCGCTGAAGGCGAAGATCGAGGAGATCGGGCCGGAGCGGGTCGCCGCCTTCTACGCCGAGCCGATCCAGGGCTCGGGTGGCGTTATCGTCCCGCCGAAAGGCTGGATCAAGGCGATGCGCGAACTCTGCCGTGAATACGGCATCCTGTTCATCGCCGACGAGGTGATCACCGGTTTCGGCCGCACCGGCCCCCTGTTTGCCTGCACGGAGGAGGATATCGTTCCCGACTTCATGACCACCGCGAAGGGCCTGACCTCGGGCTATGTGCCAATGGGCGCTGTCTTCATGGCCGATCATGTCTATAACGTCATCGCCGATGGCGCAGGCGCCTCGGCGGTCGGCCACGGCTACACCTATTCCGCCCATCCGGTCAGCGCCGCCGTCGCGCTCGAGGTGCTGAAGCTCTATGAGGAAGGCCTTCTGGAGAACGGCGCCAGGGCCGGCGCGCGCTTGATGGCGGGCTTATCTGCCTTGAGCGACCATCCATTGGTCGGCGATGTGCGGGGTCGCGGCATGCTTGCCGCCATCGAGCTGGTGGTCGACAAAAAGAAGAAAACGCCGCTTCCGGCCTCGGCCATGCCGGCGCGGCGCGTCTTCGACAGGGCGTGGGACAATGGCCTGATCATCCGCGCCTTCGCGCATGGGGTTCTCGGCTACGCCCCACCGCTCTGCTGCACCGACGGCGACATCGATGCGATCATCGAGCGCACGCGCCGGACGCTGGACCAGACGCTGGACGACGCCGATGTCCGCCGGGCGCTTGCATGAAGGGCGACGCATTTTTCGCATCTCGAAATATCGCCGCGGCAGACGATTTCGCAATTTTGTGCCGCTACCTCGCGCCTTTTCGGCGAATCCAGCGCGGGGGAAGTGCCAGACTGCTTTTTAAGACAAGGCCAGAAAGCCCGGATTTCCGGGCTTTTGAAAAAGGCCGACGCCCCGGACAGCACGGAATTTTGTTCTGTTCAGCATCAGTAATTCGGCCGCGCGCAGAGGAGAGCCAGTCTTGGCCAGGGGCTTTAGCGAATTCAAATACATGACCTTCGATGTGGTCGGCACGCTGATCGACTTCGAAGGCGGCATAACGACCTGCCTGGCCGAGATCGCTGCGGAGGCCGGTGTCTCAATCGACGGCGAAGAAGCGCTGGCCCTTTACCGGCAGGCCCGCTACATGCCCGATGCCAATCTGTTCCCCGACGATCTCGTACGTGTGTACACGGTCATCGCACCGCGGCTCGGCCTGCCGGCCGAGGAGAAATACGGCGCCCGCCTGCGGGATTCGGCCAGCGTCTGGCAGGGCTTCTCCGACAGCAGGGCGGCGCTGGCCGACCTTGCGACGTCTCATAAGCTGATTGCCATGACCAATGCCCGGCGCTGGGCTCTCGACCATTTCGAGAAGCAGCTCGGATCGCCCTTTTTTGCCACCTTCACCGCCGACGATACCGGCACGGAAAAACCGGATCCCGCCTTTTTCCAGAAGGTCTTCGATTTCGTGGCGTCGCGCGGCGACAGCAAGGACGACATCCTGCACGTCGCACAAAGCCAGCATCACGACATCGGCATATCCCGGGCGCTCGGCATGACCAACTGCTGGATCGAGCGCCGTCATGCCCAGAAGGGCTATGGCGGCACGATCGAGCCCGAGCGCTTCACCGTGCCGGACTACCACTTCACCTCGATGGCCGCGTTTGCGGCGGCCGTGCGGGAGAGCATGAAAGAACGAACCTGAACCCAAGCCTGGAAAAGCCGCAGCAAGACGCGCGTCCTGACCAACCAACGAAAGGGGAATGACATGACCGACAAGATCACCAACTGGACCGGAGCAGACGATGCGATGGTCGAAAACGCCATCCGGCGAGGCGCGAGCCGCCGCGAACTCCTCAAAATGCTGCTGGCGGGCGGCGCCGCGGTTGCCGCGGGCGGCGTTGTGCTTGGCCGTGCCACGCAGGCCGTCGCCGCCACGCCGGTCTCCGGCGGAAATTTCAAGGCGGCCGGCTGGTCGTCATCGACGGCCGACACGCTCGATCCGGCAAAGGCATCGCTCTCCACGGACTATGTCCGCTGCTGCTCGCTCTATAACCGTCTGACCTTCCTCGACAAGGATGGCAAGACGCAGATGGAACTGGCCGAAAGCATCGACAGCAAGGACGCAAAGACCTGGACGGTGAAGCTGCGCAAGGGCGTCACCTTCCACGACGGCAAGGACCTGACGGCTGACGACGTCGTCTTTTCGCTCAAGCGCCATCTCGACAAGTCGGTCGGCTCCAAGGTCGCCAAGATCGCCGCACAGATGACCGGCTTCAAGGCGGTCGACAAATCGACGGTCGAAATCACCCTCGCCGATCCGAATGCCGACCTTCCGACCATCCTGGCGCTGCACCACTTCATGATCGTGGCCGACGGCACCACCGACTTCTCCAAGGGCAACGGCACAGGCGCCTTCGTGCTGCAGACGTTCGAACCGGGCGTCCGTTCGGTCGTCACCAAGAACAAGAACTACTGGAAGTCGGGCAAGCCCTATCTCGACTCCTTCGAATTCATCGCCATCAGCGACGACAGCGCCCGGGTCAACGCCCTGCTTTCCGGCGATATCAATTTTGCTGCCGCGATCAATCCGCGCGCAATGAAGCTGCTGCAGAGCCAGCAGGGTTTCGAACTGTCGAAGACGACCTCGGGGAACTATACGGACCTCAACATCCGGCTCGACATGGATCCGGGCAGCACGGCCGATTTCGTGACCGGCATGAAATACCTCGTCAACCGCGAGCAGATCGTGAAATCGGCATTGCGCGGCCTCGGCGAAATCGGCAACGACCAGCCCGTCTCGCCGGCGAACATCTTCCACAATGCGGACCTCAAGCCGAAGGCTTTCGATCCGGACAAGGCGAAGTTCCACTTCAAGAAGGCGGGCCTGCTCGGCCAGTCCATTCCGGTGGTCGCCTCGGACGCCGCGACCTCGTCGATCGACATGGCGGTCATCATCCAGGCCGCCGGCGCGGAAATCGGCATGAAGCTCGACGTTCAGCGGGTCCCATCCGACGGCTACTGGGACAATTACTGGCTCAAGGCGCCTGTCCATTTCGGCAACATCAATCCGCGCCCGACGCCGGACATCCTGTTCTCGCTGCTTTACGCCTCCAACGCGCCCTGGAACGAAAGCCAGTACAAGTCCGAGAAGTTCGACAAGCTGCTCGTCGAGGCGCGCGGCCTGCTCGACCAGGCCAAGCGCAAGGAGATCTACGGGCAGATGCAGACCATGATCTCCGAGGAAGCAGGCACCATCATCCCGGCCTACATCTCCAACGTCGATGCCCTCTCCAGCAAGGTGAAGGGTTTGGAGGCGAACCCGCTCGGTGGCATGATGGGGTACGCAATGGCGGAATACCTCTGGCTCGAAGCCTAAGAGGCGCCTGCAGGGGACCGGTCAGCCGGTCCCCTGCACTGCATTGCGCAAGATTGTTTGGCCGAACGCAACCGCAGGGAGCTTCCATGAAGTCTGGGGTTCTAAACCTCGTGCTGAAGCGGCTGGCGATCGCGATCGTCACCCTTCTGATCGTCCTGTTCGCCGTGTTCTTCGCCACCAGCATGCTGCCGGGCGACACGGCGTCGATCCTGCTTGGGCAGGCGGCGACGCCCGAGGCGGTCGCCGGCCTGCGCGAGGCCATGCATCTCAATGATCCGGCGATCCTGCGCTTCCTGCGTTGGCTTGTCGGTCTGCTCCACGGCGATCTCGGTACCTCCTACGCCAACGAAATGCCGGTCGCGGCCCTGATCGGCGGGCGCTTCGTCAACACCATGAAGCTCGCCGGCATCACCACGCTGATCTCGGTGCCGCTGGCGCTGACGCTCGGCATCACCGCCGCCATGTTGCGCGGCTCCGTCTACGACCGCACCGTCACCGTGCTTTCGATCGGCGTGATCTCCGTGCCGGAATTCATGGTCGCGACCCTCGCCGTCCTGCTCTTTGCCGTTTATCTGAAATGGCTGCCGGCGTTGTCTTCGGTCAACGAGGCGCACTCGCTTGCCGACCTCGTGCGCATCTATTCGATGCCGGTGATTACCCTCACCTTCGTCATCTCGGCCCAAATGATCCGCATGACGCGCGCCGCGGTGATCGAAACGCTCTCAACGCCTTATGTCGAGATGGCGCTTCTCAAAGGCGCCTCGCGCAGCCGCATGGTGCTCAAGCACGCCCTTCCGAACGCGCTTGGGCCGATCGTCAACGCGGTCGCGCTCTCGTTGTCCTATCTGGTCGGCGGCGTCATCATCGTCGAGACGATCTTCAATTATCCCGGCATCGCCAAGCTGATGGTCGATGCGGTCGCGACGCGCGACCTGCCGCTGATCCAGAGTTGCGCGATGATCTTCTGCCTTGGCTATCTCCTGCTCATCACGGCCGCCGACATCGTCGCCATCATGTCCAACCCGAGGCTCAGATGACAGTGGCGCGCGCGGCATCCACCCGACGGTCCTTCCTGGGCCACAGCTACAACCTCGTGGGCGTCGTGGCCTCGCTGGTCATTCTGGCGTGGACGCTGGTCGCGATCTTCGCGCCCTACATCATTCCCCATCCGATCGGCGATATCGTCGACGACGACTATTTCGGCCCGATGCGCCAGGGCCTGTGGCTCGGCTCGGACTATCTAGGGCGTGACATGCTCTCCAGGGTTCTCATGGGAGCACGCTACACCGTCGGCATATCGCTTGCCGCCGTCTCGATCGCCTGCTTTTCAGGGGTCGTGCTGGGGATGATCGCGGCCGTCACCGGCGGCTGGTTCGATACCTGCCTCAGCCGCTTCCTCGACGCCATGAACTCCATCCCCAGCAAGCTGTTCGGCCTTGTTGTCGTCGCCGCGGTCGGCTCATCGATCCCGGTGCTGATCCTGACGCTCGCCGTCATCTACATCCCGGGCGCCTACCGCTTCGCGCGGGCGCTTGCCGTCAACATCAACACCATGGATTTCATGACCGTCGCCCGCGTCCGCGGCGAGAGCACTATCTATCTCATCGGCTCCGAGATCCTGCCGAACATCATCCGGCCTGTGCTTGCTGACTTCGGCCTGCGCTTCGTCTTCATCGTGCTTTTGCTCTCCGGCCTGTCCTTCCTCGGGCTCGGTCTGCAGCCGCCTTTAGCCGACTGGGGCGCGCTGGTGCGCGAGAACATCGGCGGCCTGCCCTTCGCGGCCCCGGCCGTCATCGTGCCGTCGCTGGCGATCGCCAGCCTGACCATTAGCGTCAACCTCTTAATCGACAACCTGCCGCAGAAGATCAGGGACCGGGACGCATGACCAATCTCGTCGAGGTCAGAAACCTTCGGATCGAGGCAAAGACCGACGCCGGACGTCTGGTCGAAATCATCAAGGGCGTCAGCCTCGACATCGCCGATGGCGAGATCGTCGCCCTGATCGGCGAGAGCGGCTCCGGCAAGACGACGGTGGCGCTCTCCCTCATGGGCTATGCGCGGCCCGGCTGCCGGATTACTGGCGGCGAGATCAATGTCAACGGCAAGAACATGGCTGCGCTTACCGAGCGGGAACGCGCCAGGTTGCGCGGCACCGACATCGCCTATGTTCCGCAAAGCGCCGCCGCCGCCTTCAACCCCTCGTCGACCATCATCGAGCAGGTGATCGAAGTCACGCGCATCCACGGCCTGATGCCACCCGAGCAGGCGCGAAAGCGCGCGGTCGAGCTGTTCCGGGCCTTGTCGCTGCCTGATCCGGACGGTATCGGCGCCCGTTATCCGCACCAGGTTTCAGGCGGGCAATTGCAGCGGCTGGCGGCCGCCATGGCGCTGATCGGCGATCCCAAACTGGTCATCTTCGACGAGCCGACGACCGCACTCGACGTGACGACCCAGATCGACGTGCTCAAAGCATTCAAGTCGGTGATGAAGGCGGGCGGCATAGCGGGTGTCTACGTTTCCCACGACCTCGCGGTCGTCGCCCAGATCGCAGATCGCATCGTGGTGCTGAAGGGCGGCGAGGTGCAGGAGACCGGCACGACGGCCGGAATCCTTTCGGCTGCCCAGCATCCCTATACACGGGAATTGCTGGCCGCTTTCGAGCCGAAGTCGAGGCAGATACGGGCGGATGAAGATTCCGGACCAAAGCCGCTGCTTCGCATCGACAATCTGATAGCCGGATACGGCCCGGTGAAAGGTGACGGGCAGCCGGTTATCCGCGCGGTCGATTCCGTCAGCCTGGTCGTGGAGAAGGGCCGCAATCTCGGTGTCATCGGCGAGTCCGGTTGCGGAAAATCGACGCTGGCGCGCGCCATCGCGGGCATTCATCCGGCGGCGACCGGCGATATCGTCTTCGACGGCAAGGCACTGGAGCGCGCCGCCCGGAAACGCACTCGCGACCAGCTGCGCGAGATGCAGATCGTGTTCCAGTATGCCGATACCGCGCTCAATCCCGCCAAGCCCATTGAGGACATCATCTCGCGACCGCTGGCTTTCTATCACGGGCTCGACAAGCAGGCGCGCTCGAAGCGTGTCGACGAGTTGCTCGACATGGTGCGCCTGCCGAGGTCGCTGCGCTACCGTCATCCCTCGGAGCTCTCGGGCGGCCAGAAACAGCGCGTGAACTTCGCGCGCGCGCTGGCGGCCGGTCCGAAGCTCATCATCTGCGACGAAATCACCTCAGCGCTCGACACGGTTGTAGCGTCCGCCGTGATCGAGCTACTCAAGGAGCTGCAGCGCGAGCTGGGGCTCTCCTATATCTTCATCAGCCACGACCTCTCCGTCGTCGAGGCCATCTGCGATGAGATCATGGTCATGTACAATGGTGAGCGGGTGGAGCAGATCACGCCCGACAAGGTGAAAGCGCCCACGCACCCTTATTCCAAACTTCTGTTTTCCTCCGTGCCGAAGCTCGATCCGACCTGGCTCGACGGCCTCGTCCGCGACCCCGAGCTCGTCACTCAGTACGGCCACCGCTGACCAAACTGACCGGAGGGGATTCGCCGGACTACAATTGCGAGCAGAGCCGGTAGGCCTCATAGATTGACGAGTAGATGTCCCTGCTGGCGACCGCGTCTCCAATGCGGTGCAGGACGAAGGATCCTGGAGCTTGGAGCCCTTGCACCCCCTCTGTCGCCACTCCCGTCATGAGCGCGGTGTCGGTGACGCCCTCATTGGCGGAGCGGGCACGCAATTCCTGATAGGTATCTTCCACAGGTGCCGTGCCGCGCTCGACAATGAGTTGGGCCGCGGTCATTTCCGTTTCTGCACCGGTGAGCTCATGCCGGAACCGGGCGGCGATGCCGTTGCCGTGGCGCGCTGCCTTGATGAGCCGCAGATCGCCGACGACCCGGATGCCGAGTTCGGACGCGAGTTTGCGGAAACTGACCCGGTCCGGATAGGGTGTCTCGATCGCAAGCGTGTCGTCAGCCATGGCCAGGCTGACCGCATGTCCCAGGCGGGCAAGATGCAGGGCACAGGATATGGCGGCCTGGCGTCCAGTCTCATCGTAGATGAGCACATCGGCCTTCGCGGGCATGACCCCGGTCAAGATATCCCAGACGCTGTCGCAATGTTCAGCGCCCTCCAGCCACTCCATGTCCGGGATGCCGCCTGTGGCGACGATAACGGCATCCGGTTTCTCGGCAAGCACTCCATCTGCGTCCGCATAGGTGTTGAGGCGGACATCCACGCCCAGGCGCGCGAGCTCTTCGGCGCGCCAGTCGACTATACCGATCAGATCCTTGCGGTCGGAAGCCGAGGCCGCAACCAGCACCTGCCCGCCGAGCCGGGCCCCAGCTTCGAACAAGGTCACGCTGTGCCCGCGCTCGGCGGCGACCCGGGCCGCCTCCATCCCGCCCGGACCACCGCCGACGACGACCACCCGTTTCGGCGTTTCGGTCCGGTCAATGATGTGGCTGACGGTCGTTTCATGGCCGCTGGCGGGGTTGTGAATGCAATGGACCTTCTTGTACAGGCAGTAGGACGCGCCGACGCACGGGCGGATGCGGTCTTCTTCGCCCCGCATCACCTTGTTGACGATATGCGGGTCGGCAATATGCGCTCGAGTCATGCCGACCAGATCGACAAGGTTTGCGCGGATCGCGTGCCGCGCCGTGGCTACGTCCCTGATGGCGGCGGCGTGGATGACCGGCAGCCTGGTTTCCCGCTTGAACTGCCCAACCAACGGCAGAAACGGCGCGCTCCTGATAAACATGCCGGGCATATTCTGCTCGGCCAGCGACAAGTCGGTGTCCATGCGGCCGAAGATGCAGTTGAAGAAATCGACATGGCCTTCGCGCTCGAACAGCCGGGCGAAGGCAAGGCCTTCCTCGAAATCCGATCCGTCGTCAACCGCCTCGTCGATCACGAAGCGGATCCCGACGGCGAAGTCGTCGCCCACCGCGCGGCGGATCGCTTCGTGAACCATCAGCCCGAAGCGCGCGCGGTTTTCCAGCGAGCCGCCGAAAGCGTCCGTGCGCCTGTTGGTTCTGCGCGACAGGAATTGGCCGATCAGATGGCCGCCGGTGACGGTCTCGACGCCGTCCAGGCCGCCGTCAACGCAGCGCCTGGCGGCACTGGCGTAGTCCTTGACGATCCTGTCGATGTCCGCGGCGTCCATTTCTTTGGGGAAATTCCGGTTTCGCGTCTCGCGGACGCGTGACGGCGCAACCGGGGGCAACCAGTGACCGGCATAGGCAGTAGCTCGCCGGCCGAGATGCGAGACCTGACACATGACCGTCGCGCCGTGGCGATGAATTCGCTGCGACAGCGATTGGAGATGAGGGATGATGCGATCGCTGGAAAGATCCAGCTGACCGCCGCCCCAGCTCGAATCGGGCGACGTCATCGCCGAGCCGCCGACCATAGTCATCGCCAGGCCGCCGCGCGCCTTCTCTTCATGATAGCGCTGATAGCGCTCGAGCGGCAGGCCACCCTCGTCCAGCATTGAGGCATGACTGGTGCTGACGACGCGGTTGCGCAGCGTTAGACCCTTGAGCCGAAACGGCTGAAGCAGTGGATCGCCGGATGTGCTCCCCGCTTGGAATGCCGCTGCCGGCACATGCTGCTCCGAACCATTCATGAGGGTTATAGTTCGCGATTTGCAGGACCGCAGGAAAGCTTGAAAATTGTTGGGGCGGCTATACGCTTGGCGTATGGCTGGCTTCGCAAAACTCGTTCCATCCGCACGCGGACTCCTCGTTTTCGAGGCCGCTGTCCGTTCAGGAAGTTTCACGGCTGCAGCGCGCGAGTTCAACGTCACGCAACCCTCGATCAGCCGCAGCATCGCTCAGCTGGAGGCCGATCTCGGCGTGGCTCTGTTCACGCGCGGTCCAACGGGATTGTCCCCGACCCCGGAGGGGCGCGCCCTCTATTCGGCTGTACGGGAAGGATTTGACGGCATCGAGGAGGCGATCGGCACGATCAAGCGGAACAGTGCCGCAAAGCCGGTGGTTACCCTTTCGCTCTCGAGCTCTCTCGCTACGCACTGGTTCGTTCCGAGGTTAACGGCGTTCAACACGCGATTTCCCGACGTGGACCTGAGGTTCGAACTCATCGCCGGCGTTCTGCGAGGACCCGCCGAGAATGTCGAGCTTGCCACCAGAATCCTGGCCGACGACGACATCCACTATCACCGCTGGGCCTTCTCGCCGGAAATCATCGTTCCGGTGTGCAGCCCATCCTATCTGTCGCACCACGGCCGCTTGAACCATGACTCGGACGGCGAAGGTCATATCCTGCTTCATCTCACCGACGCCAAGGAGCAGTGGCTGGACGCCTGGGGCAGCGTAGCCCACCGCAAGACCAGCAGGGCGAAATGGCTCGAATTCTCGGACTACGCGGTCGTGCTTCAAGCCGCGATGAACGGAGAAGGCGTGGCGCTCGGCTGGCTCAGCAATGTCTCAAGGGCACTGCTTCAGGCAACGCTCGTTCCGGCCTCGGACAGGCAGATCAACACCGGACGGATCCATGAATTGATTGCACCTCGCTCACGGCCAGTGCGGCCGATCGTCTCCGATATCCGCGCCTGGATGATCGCCGAGATGCAAGCCGAGTTGAAAGCGTTGCGCGCACTATTGCAGCCCGGGGTCCTGTAGCCCGGACCGCAGCAGACAACTGCAGCGCCCGGCACAGCTACCCGCTGACTACATGGGAAACAGGCTGGGCAGCGGCATGTGCGATTTGACGATCGGCGACTTCAGCACCACGAAGCTGAAATACTTGTCGATGCCGATATCCATATCGGTCAGCCGCTCCATGATCGTCTGGTACTCGCCAATCCCGGCGGTCACGAATTTCATCAGATAGTCGTAACCGCCCGACACGAGGTGGCATTCGATGACCTGATCGATCTTCTCGACGACGGCGAGAAAGCGGGCAAAGTCCACCTGGCGATGGTTCTTCAAGGTGATTTCGGTGAACACGGTCAGTGTCTGGCCGAGCTTGCCGATGTTGACCTGCGCGGAATAGCCCTCGATATAACCTTCCGACTGGAGCTTCTTGACCCGCATCAGGCACGGGCTCGGCGACAGGTGCACCAGTTCGGCCAATTCCACATTGGTGATGCGGCCGTTCTTCTGCAATTCATGCAGAATCTTGATGTCGATCCGATCCAGTTTCACGTCCATCTCCGAAGAACGCAAGCCACAGCACAAAATGCCGCCACTTCTCTAGCCGTGACACTACCACAGCCCGCAGGCCTGTCTATCCGATGGGCCTGCTCTGACACGCAGGGACTCTCGATTTCATTGCGCGCTACGGAATAAAATTCTGCCTGAAGCATAACTGCGGCAGCGGCTGCCTGCGCAACGCGCTAGATTCGAGCCTCGAAGCAGAGAGAGGACCATGCGCGCGCCGCTGCAACAGATCGAGACATCCGGCGAACTGCCGCAATCCGCGGATGCGGTGGTGATCGGCGGAGGCATCGTCGGCGTCTTCGCGGCCTACTACCTGGCTAGGCGCGGCTTGAAGGTCGCGCTTGTCGAAAAAGGACGCATCGGCGCCGAGCAATCCAGCAGGAACTGGGGATGGTGTCGCCAGCAGAACCGCGACGCCCGCGAGCTGCCGATGGCGACGCGCAGCCTCGATCTCTGGGAGTGCTTTGCGGCAGAAAGCGGCCAGGACACCGGCTTTCGCCGCTGCGGCCTGCTCTATCTCAGCAATGACGAGGCGGAACTGGCCGGCTGGGCGCGCTGGCGTGACTTCGCCAGAACGGCGGGCGTCACCACGCACATGCTCGACAGCGCCGAGGCCAGCGAGCGGGGCCGCGCCACCGGAAGGACCTGGAAAGGCGGCGTCTTCTCGCCGACCGACGGGACCGCCGATCCGTCGCAGGCCGCGCCAGCGGTCGCCCGCGCCATCCTCCAGCTTGGCGGCACGGTGCATCAGAATTGCGCCGCGCGCGGTATCGAGACCGAGGGCGGTCGCCTGAGCGGCGTGATCACGGAAAGCGGTACGATCCGGACGAAAGCGGCGGTTTTGGCCGGTGGCGCCTGGGCGTCCTCCTTTTGCCGCCAGTTCGGTTTCCGGTTTCCGCAGGCCTCGATCCGCTCCTCCATCCTGTCCGTCTCGCCCGGCGCGGGGGGCTTGCCGGATGCGCTGCACACGGCAAAGATCTCGGCGACGCGGCGCGGTGACGGCGGCTACACCCTCGCCATAAGCGGGCGCGGACGCGTCGACGTGACGCCGCAGCAGCTGCGCTTCGCTTCGCAGTTCGTCCCCATGTTCCTGAAGCGCTGGCGCAGCCTCGCGCCCGGCGGGTTGCAGGGGGTGCGCTCAGGCCACGAAACGCTCCAACGCTGGCGGCTCGACCGGCCGACGCCGATGGAGCGGATGCGTATCCTCGATCCGATGCCGGATCAGGCGACCATCCGCCTGACCCATGCCCGCGCGCTCGAGCTGCTGCCTGCGCTGCGGCAGACGAAGATCAGCGCGGCCTGGGCGGGCTACATCGACAGCACCCCGGACGGCGTGCCGGCCATCGGCGAGATACACGCCGTTCCAGGCTTCTTCCTGGCTGCCGGATTTTCGGGTCACGGCTTCGGCATCGGACCCGGTGCCGGGCACCTCGTCGCCGATCTTGTCACCGGGTTGGAGCCGATCGTCGATCCGAAATCCTACGATCCGCGGCGTTTCGATGCTTCGGCGTGGGGCAAGGTCGCCGACTTCTAGTTTCAAACGCGACATTCCGACATCGCTTGGCAGGTGAACCCTCCGGATTGCATCAGCTCTCCCGAAGAAAGGCGCCGATGGGGGCAGGCCGGATGGGGGCCTGCCCGCGAAACCGGCCGACATCCTCGGGCCTACAGCCGGCGTGGGCTGCGATGAGTTCGGCGGCTGCCAACTGGCAATAACGCCCCTGGCAGCGCCCCATGCCGACGCGCGAGAGCGATTTCACCCTGTTGGCCTCGCCGCCGCCGAGAGTCGTGCCCTCGCGCACGGCCCCGGCAGTGACGTTCTCGCAGCGGCAGACGATCGTATCGTCGGGAAGCGCCCTCACCATCGCGCCTGGCCAAGGAAAGGCCTGGGCCAGACCGCGGGCAAAGCGCTCGAGCCGTGCGAGCCTGCGCAGGTCGGCGCCGACGGAGGGCACCGGGCTTCCAAGATCGGCAAGGCACGCCGCCGCGGCAAGGCGCCCGGCGATCTCCGCGCCGTCCGCCCCGAGAGGACGAGCCCCATCACCGGCCAGGTAGATGCCATTGCCGGCCCGTCCCATCCGGTCGGTCTTCGGGAGCCACTGCCGCCATTGCTCGTCATAGGTGAAGGCGCATCCCACAAGGTCAGTCAGATGAGTCTCCGCCCGCAGGTGCCAGCCGATCCCGATCATGTCGCATGGGGTGACGCGCTCCCGGCCGCCGGCGTCGCGCCAGCGCATCCCGGTGACACCCCGTCCATCGGCCTCGATTTGCAAAGGCGTCACGCCAGCGTGGTAGCGGCGACCAAGCCGCGCCCGCAGGGCCAGCCCGCGCAACGCCACGATTGGTCGGGCGGCAAGTCCCCAGAACCCGCGCATCTGCTGGCGCCAGGAAGAGGTGTCGAGCACCGCCGCCACATCCGCTCCGGCCTTGAGGAGTTGCATGCCAACCAGCGTCAGCAAGGGGCCCGACCCGATAAGCACGATGCGCCGTCCGAGTGCGACGCCCTGCGCTTTGAGCGCGATCTGCGCCGCGCCAAGGCTGTACACGCCGGCGTTCTGCCAGCCAGGGATCGGGGCGACGCGGTCTGAAGCGCCGGTGGCGAGGATCAGGCGGTCGTAGAAGACGACCTCCGCGCCGCCCTCCCCCAGCACATGCAGCCGCCCCTCATGCACGGCGATGACGGAGCTGCGCGCGCAATAAGTGAGCCGCCCTTCATCGGCCATCCGGTCGAAGAGCAAATGCAACGCGCGAGCCTTGTCCGCCTCAGAGCCGTACAGTTGCTCCGGAGTTCGGACGAACCCGGCAGGCGGGCGGCGATAGATCTGCCCACCCGCGCGGTGCCCTTCATCGATCACCACCGGATGGAGCCCGGCGTCGACCAGTGTCGCCGCGGCCCTTATGCCGGCGGGGCCCGCACCTACGATCACGATGCGCGGCGATGAGGGCTCGCTCACGGCCAGTTCTCCGGCGGCGTCGTGTGCAGCCGCATGCCTTCGACGACAAGAGTTGTGCACGCACGCAGGCGCGGTCCCCCTTCTTGCCATACCCAGCAGTCCTGGCAGGCTCCCATCAGGCAGAAACCTGCTCGCGGCTCGGGACCGAACTCGGAACTCCGCAGCGCATGTCCTGAAGCCAGCATTGCCGTCAGCACGGTGTCGCCGTCCAGCGCGTTGCGCGTCTCACCGTCGAGAAGGAATTGCACCTCCTCGCGATCGCGCTCGGCCAGCCGGACGATGCGGCCGACCGTGATCATTCGGCGGCCTCTCGTACCGGCCCCGGACGAGGCAGCTCGGGAAAACGTTCGCAGACCGCCTCGAGGGCCGCTTGGACGCCTTCCGGCCCGGAGCGACCTTTCATGCGGCGAAAAATCTCCGTCTTGGCGAAGAACCGCCAGTGGATCGGCAAGGCGTCCAGCAGAGCGTGGAGCCGGTCATAGGCGGCCGGCGTCCACTGCGCTTCGTAGCTGTCGCGCTCCGGCCCGAAATGGAAATGGCCGACGGACGGCGTGTGCCTCGCGCGCAGCCGCTCCGTCGCGCGCTCGTCGACTTCGCCGCCGCGGATAACGACCCCGTAGTCGCTTTCGGCTGCGGCCGGCGAGAGATAGCCGCGCCGCACATCCTCACCGACCCGCCAGGGCTCGCGCTTAAACGGGTCGCCGCGTCCGCCGCCGCCGGCGGATCGGATCTCGAGCACGTCGCCCGGCTGCAGCACCGCCGTGTCGATGTTGCCCAGCCGCCGCTCGCGGTCGGTGCCCGGATTGACGACCATGTCCGACAGGCCGGCCGCCTTGCCGCCCAGCACGCCCCAGGGACGGAAGAAGCTGCGGTCGCGATTGCGCGCCGTAATCCGGGAGTCGGGGGCAAAGACACGAAAAGCCATCTCGGTCGCCAGCCCGCCGCGCCAGCGGCCCGCACCGCCGCTGTCCTGGGCGAGCCCATATTTCACGAACTCGACCGGCGTCTCGGTCTCGGTGATCTCGATCGGCGTGTTCTTGAGATAGGCAGCATCGGCGCCCGATCCATTGGTGCCATCGCGATGCGGCATCGCGCCGCCGCCACCCACGACGGGGTTGACCGCCGCGATGACGCTCCTGCTGGTGCGCTCATCGATGGTCATGACGTTGACGATGCAGTTGTTGCCGGCCGGCGCCGCCGGCAAGCGCTCCGGCAGCACCTGTGAGAAGGCCCCGAAGATGACCGAGCGCAGCCGGGCGCAGGTGAGCGAGCGCATGCCGACGGCGGCGGGATGGACGGGGTTCAGCACCGAACCTTGCGGCGTGATGCAGGTGAACGGCCGGGTGAGGCCCGCGTTGAGCAGGATTTTCGGGTTGAGCGTGTAGAGCACGTAATAGACGCCGACGAGCAGCATCGTGTGGCGCGGGTCGCCGCCCGAAGGCACGTTGAGCGAGGAGCCGAGCTGCGGATCGGAGCCGGTGAAGTCGAGCACGGCCTCATCGCCTTTGATCGTCAGCGTCAGCTTCAGCCGGCAGGGATTGGCCTCGACCGAATCCTCATCGGCATAGTCGGCGAATTGCCAGGTGCCGTCGGGCATGGTGCGCAGCACGTCCCGCGCCTGCGCCTCGGCATGGTCAAGAAGAGCGGCAACGCCTTCGACGAAGCCGGCCTTGCCGAACTTCTTCACCATCGCCTGGATCTTGCGCTCGCCGGTGTTGAGTGCGCCGACCAGCGCCTTGATGTCGCCGATGTTGAGGTCCGGCTTGCGCACATTGGTGCTCATGATCCTGAGGATCGTGTCGTCGAAGACGCCTTCCCTCACCAGCTTCATCGGCGGAAAGCGGATGCCTTCCTGATGGATTTCGGTGAGCGCACGGCTGAGCGAAGCCGGCACAGCCCCGCCCATGTCGGTGTTGTGGATGTGCCCTCCCGTCCAGGCGACGATCTCGCCGTCGACGAAGACCGGCTTCCACAAATGCGTATCGGGCGCGTGCGTGGCGACGTGGCCGGAATAGGGATCGTTGGTGAAGGCGACGTCTCCCGGCCGGTAGTCGTTCACTATGGCGATCGCACGGTGATAGGAAAGCCCCGGATACCACGTGGCGCCGAGTTCCATCGGGACGGCGAAGGTCGCTCCCGAGCGATCCATCAGCATCACCGTAAAATCCTGCGTCTCCTTGACGAAGGCGGAGTGCGCGGTGCGGTGCAGCGTGTGGGCCATGTTCTCGGCCGCCGCGCGGGCATGGTTAGCCAGAACCTGAAGATTTGTGCGGTCGAACAAGGCGTCACTCCGCGAAAGTCAGAACGAGATTAAGGTGGCGATCGACCCGCGCCTGCGTTCCGGCGGGGAGAGCGAAGGTGGTATCTTCCTGGACCACCACCGCAGGCCCGTGAAACGCGCTGCCCGGCGCCAGGGTCTGGCGGTCATGGAGGTCGATGGTCTCGACGGTCAGACCGGTGTAGACCGGCACCCGGCGCGCCGGATGGGTCGGGACGTCGATCTCCTCGGTCTCGGGGAAGGAGAGCGCCGGACCTGCGCCTATCGCGGACAGCCGAACATTCACGAGCTCGATCGCGCCGTCCGGATCGTGGAAGTCGTAGAGCTGCTCATGGGTACGGTGGAATGCCTGCTCGATCGCGGCCGCATCGCCGTCCGCCAGCCATTGGGGCGAAAGGACGACCTCGATCTCATAGCTCTGGCCGAAGTAGCGCATGTCGCAGGAGAGTGTGAGTTGCGCGGCCGCATCGTGCTCCTGCGCCGCAAGCCAGTCGCGGCCCTCCTGCGCAAGCGCCTCAAAGGCCTCGCAGATTCCGGGAAGCGACGCGCCGGAAAGCGGGCTGAAGATGGTGCGGATGAAGTCCCCGCGCAGATCAGCCACCAGTCCACCTAGCGCCGATACCACACCGGGGCGGCGGGGCGCCATGACGCGCTTGATGCCGAGCTCGCGGGCCAGGAAGGCACCAAGCATCGGGCCGCCGCCGCCGAATGGCATCAGCGTGAAATCGCGCAGATCGACGCCGGCGCGCGAGGCGAGCTTCTCGACCTCGACGAACATTTCCGACACCGCGATGTCGAGGATCGCCTGCGCGGTCTGCTCGACCGGACGGCCGAGCCGCATCGCAAGTTCGCCGACCGCGCGATGCGCCAGTTGGGTCTCGATGCTGAGCTGGCCATAGGCCATCTCGCTATGGCCGAGCCATCCGCACACCACCATGGCGTCGGTCACCGTCGCCCGCTCGCCGCCACGGCCGTAGCATGCGGGTCCCGGCGTCGAACCGGCCGATTCCGGCCCGACCCGCAGCACTCCTTGCGCGTCGACGCTGGCGATCGAGCCGCCGCCGACACCGATCGAGCTCACCGACACGGAAGGGATATGGAGCGGAAATTCGCCGATCAGCTCGCCGGTGCCGAACTGCGGCTCGCCGTTTATGATGAGCGCGAAATCGGCCGAGGTTCCGCCGATGTCGAGGGTGAGAACCTTATCCTCGCCGGCCTGACGCGCCAGCCACGAGGCGCCGATGACGCCCGAGGCCGTTCCCGACAGCAGCATGTTCACGCAGGCGCGCTTGCCTTCGGCGGCGTTCATCAGCCCGCCGTTCGACTTCGTCAGCATCGGCCGGGCCGGCACGCCGCGATGCTTCAGCCGCTCTTCCAGCGCGGTCAGATAGCCGGAGACGCGCGGATGGACATAGCCATTGAGAATGGCGGTCGAGCTGCGCTCGTATTCGCGGATGACCGGCCACACCTCGGCGGAGGTGAAGACGAAGAGGTCGGGCGCCAGGCGCGCGATCGCCGCCTTTACCGAGGTTTCCTGCGCGGCGTTGCGCCAGGAATGAAGGAAGGACACGATGATCCCCTGCGCCCCGTTCGCTTTCGCGGCCGCGACCGCGCTCTCCACCGCCGCCGTGTCGGGCGCCTGGGATTCATTGCCATCGGCGCGCATGCGGGCCGGAATGCCGAACACCATGTCGCGCGAGATCAGCGGATCCGGCCGCGCGCAGAACAGCGAATACATGTCCGGCATGCGAAGCCGCGCGAGTTCGATCACGTCCTCGAAGCCGGCATTGGTGAATAGCGCCAGCGGCGCGCCCTTGCGCTGGATGATGGTGTTGATGCCGACCGTCGTGCCGTGCACGAAGCGCGTCATATGGGTCGCGTCGAAGCCTTCGCGTTCGGCTAGCAAGGTGAGCCCCGTCATCAGCTCGGCACCCGGATCTTCCGGCGTCGTCAGCACCTTCAGCGAAGCGACGCGTCCGGAGTTTGCTTCGAGCGCGCAGAAATCGATGAATGTCCCGCCGATATCGACGCCGACCTTCCAGTCGGCCTTCTTCAGCGCCTCATCCGTCGCAGTGGCTCCATCCATGATGCGTCCCTTTCCGTCTGCTCGGAAACTCGCACGAGCGGACAGTCACGGTCCAAGATGGATGATGGGCAAGAATATAAGTCGTACTTATACCTTGACGCTATGCTCGCCGACAACGGCGGAGCAGGCCGTGCGGATGTCATCGCGCATCGTTTCGTCGGCCCTCGAAAGGGCTCGTGCGCGGGACGTGAGCAGCGCGATCGGGAATTCCGGGCCGCCCGCCAGCGGCCTGACAGCGAGGCCGGAAAACTGGTGCCACGGCAGCAGCGCGTCGACGAGAGCCACGCCCAGGCCGGCCTGGACGAAGCCGACGGCAGAAATCGAAACGTCGATCTCCAGCGACGGTGAAAGCGCCACGCCTTGCGCGCGGGCCGCGTGGGCCAGCTCGTCGGCGGGACGCGTGTTGCCGCGATAGGATATCAGTTGCTGCCCGACGAGATCGGCGAGCGTCAGCTCGGGCTTATTCTGCAGCGCGTGTCCGCGCGGCAGCAGGCAGGCGAAGCCGACGCTGCCGATCACCTCGGCCTCGATATCGGGAGGCAGGCGGTCATCCATGGCCACGCCGAGGCTGGCATCGCCGGCGCGCAGCATGTCTACAATCGCGGCGATCGGCGCGCTATGGGAACGCAGCAGCATGTCGGGATGCTGCGCCCGAAATGCGGTGAAGGCGCGCGGCAATATCGCCATGGCCGGCGGCGGCGAGGCGGCGACCCGCACCAGTCCAGTCCGACCGAGACGCAGATCGGTGGTCTTGCGGCGCAGGCCGTCGAGCCCCGCCGACAGCCTCTCGGCATCGGGAAAGATCTCGAGCGCCTCAGGGGTCGGCCGCAGCCTGCCCTTGACCCGCTCGAACAGCGTGAAGCCGAGCTCGTCCTCAGTGTGGAGCAGTATCTGGCTGAGCGCGGGCTGGGAGATGTTCAGCATTCGCGCCGCGGCGGTCACGGTGCCCGCGCGCATGACGGCGATGAACACTTCGAGCTGCCGGGCCCGCATTCCTACTCCATAGGTAAAACTTATGGCTTTTATCCAAAGCCATCTTTGACGCATTGCCGCGGCGCCGACAAGATGGATCAGGATCAGCCCTCTGCGCTAAGGAACGACAATGGATGTGATCGTGCTGGGCGGCGGCCTGATGGGGACGGCTTCCGCCTATTTCCTGGCCAGGCGCGGCGCCCGCGTGACGCTGATCGAGCGCAACCGGATCGGCAGTGGAGCAACCGTCGCCTCCTTCGGCAACATCCGGCGCACGGGGCGTCATCTGTCGCAGCTTCCGCTGGCCCACCGCTCGCTCCGGCTGTGGGGCGAGGCCGAAAAAATGCTGGGGCGCGATGTCGAATTCCGCGCCACCGGTCACGTGCGGCTGATCTTCGATGAAGGCGGTCTCGCCGACATGCGCAGCTATGCCGAGGCGGCGCGTCCCTGGGGACTCGAGCTGGAGCAGCTCAGCCCGCGCGAGATCCGCGCGCGTTTTCCCGGCCTCGGTCCGGACGCGATCGCGGCGTCGTTCTCTGCGCATGACGGCAGCGGCAATCCGCGGCTGATCGCGCCGGCCTTCGCCGAGGCCGCCCGCAAGCTGGGCGCGAAAATCATCGACGAAGCTCGGGTCGAAAAGATCGAGCGGACCGACTCGGGTTTCCTTGTCGCCAGTTCAAAAGGCGCTTTCGCTGCAGAATGCCTGCTCAACACCGCCGGCGCCTGGGGCGCGCGCGTCGCCGCGCTGTTCGGCGAAGAGGTCCCGCTCGATGCCCGCGGTCCACAAATGGGTGTGACCGAGCCACTGCCGCACCGGATCCTGCCGGTGGTCGGCATCTGGACGCGCGACAAGGACTATGGCGCCTATCTGCGTCAGGTCGAGCGTGGCAACATCGTCTTCGGCGGCGCCGCCGAAAGGGTGCCGGTAGACCTCGATCCAGGCCATGCGACCGCCGACCCCATGCGCCTGCCGACGCAATTGCGCGCCGTCGCGCGGCTGCTGCCGGCGATCGCGCAAGTCGCGGTCATCCGCACCTGGTCGGGCTGCGAAGGCTATGTCCGCGACATGCTGCCGGTCATGGGACGCTCGTCGACGACGCCGGGCCTGTTCCACGCTTTCGGCTTCAGCGGGCACGGCTTCCAGCTCGGTCCGGGTGTCGGCGACGCCATGGCCGAGCTCATCACCACCGGCGACTGCGAAACGGCCCTCGACGATTTTAGGATAGATCGCTTCAATCGCGGAGCCTGACGAGGCGAGTCGATCCCCTGGGCTCAGGCGTCCTTTGACGCGGAAGAAGGGAGCTTCCATCTGTCCGGATGACGGCTTGTTGGGTGAGCAGAAAGGTCGCTTTCGGATGGCTCAGACTGGAGTTCGCCCCCAGCAAACCGCGGCCGCGGATTGGAGCGCGTGGGCGCTGCGCGACAAGCGATTCATAGGTGTCGTTGTACGAGCATTCCCCGATCGGCGATTCTTATCCCCATGCTTTGCTCAGCCCTATCGGCTTAATGTCGAACGCAGGATGCCGCGCAGAACATGGCGCGCTTCTACGGACTTTCCATCGAAACGACATTGTTTTGCGGCGCTTCGGCCAAAGGATGACGACTGAACCTAGACAGTAAGGAGCTTGCGTACATCGGGCCTGTCCAGATCCTCGGCGGGGCCGGTATGCACGATCTGGCCACGGTCCATGATGTTGACCTCGTCGGCAAGCTCGCGGCAGAAATCCAGATACTGCTCGACCAGAAGCACCGCGATCCCCGCCTGGTCGCGCAGATAGCGGATGGCGCGGCCGATGTCTTTGATGATTGATGGCTGGATGCCTTCGGTCGGCTCGTCGAGCACGAGCAGCTTCGGCCGCATCACCAGCGCGCGGCCTATGGCGAGCTGCTGCTGCTGGCCGCCGGACAAGTCGCCGGCGCGGCGGCCGAGCGTCTGCTTCAACCCTGGAAACAGCTCGAAGACATGAGCTGGAACGTTGCGGTCGGCGCGCTTCAGCGGTGCGAACCCCGATTCCAGATTTTCGCGCACCGTGAGCAGGGGAAAGATTTCCCTGCCCTGCGGCACGAATGCGATGCCCGACCGGGCGCGGTCATACGCCGCGCTCCGCTCGAGCGCTTTCCCCTCGAAGGCAACACTTCCGCTCGTCAGCCTATGATGGCCGACGATGGATCTCATCAGACTGGTCTTGCCGACGCCGTTGCGGCCGAGTACGCAGGTGATCTTGCCCGCGCCCGCTTTCAGCGAAACGCCGCGCAGCGCCTGGGCGGCACCGTAATGGAGGGTGGCGTTGGAGACTTCGAGCATGGTCAGCCCCTTCTCCAGCACCTGAGGAAGGAAAGGTCGAAACGATGCAACGAGACCCGCCAGATCATGCTCAGCGCCCCAGATAGACTTCGACGACGCGTTCGTCGGCCGAAACGAAATCGAGCGTGCCTTCCGACAGCACCGAGCCCTCGTGCAGGCAGGTGACCTTGACGCCGAGCTCGCGCACGAAATGCATGTCGTGCTCGACGACGACCACCGAATGGTCGCGGGCGATGTCCTTGAGCAGGCGCGCCGTCTCCTCGGTCTCCGCGTCGGTCATGCCGGCGACCGGCTCGTCGACGAGGAGCAGCTTCGGGTCTTGCGCCAGCAGCATGCCGATCTCCAGCCACTGCTTCTGGCCATGGCTGAGATTGGCGGCGACCTCCCCGCGCTTGTCGCCGAGGCGGATGATGCCGAGGATGTCGTCGATGCGCCTGGCCCCGGTCGGCGAGCCGCGATGGAAGAGCGCTGGAAAGATCGAGCGCGGCCCCTTCAGCGCCAGCATCAGATTGTCCTCGACGCTGTGGCTCTCGAAGACGGTCGGCTTTTGGAACTTGCGGCCGATGCCCATCATGGCGATCTCGGCTTCGTCATGCCGGGTGAGATCGACCCGACCGTCGAAGAATACCTCGCCCTCGTCCGGCCGCGTCTTGCCGGTGACAATATCCATCATCGTCGTCTTGCCGGCGCCGTTGGGTCCGATGATGGCGCGCATCTCGCCCTTGTCGAGCACCAGCGACAGGTTGTTGATGGCGCGAAAGCCGTCGAAGGAGACCGAGACGCCGTCCAGATAGAGGATGGTGTTCGACTTGCTCATGGTCGCTTACTCCGCCGGCTGCGGTTCGGGGCCGTTGGCCGACCACGCGCCCGGCGTTCTCGCCGCCGAGCGCTCGATCTTCGGCTGCGCTTCCGGCGGGTCGATGCCGGCTTCCGCGGCGAGCGAGGCCGCGCGCAGCGCCCTGGCCTTGCCTCGCCAGCTATCCCACGTGCCGACCACGCCCTTGGGCAGGAACAGCGTTACGGCGACGAACAACCCGCCAAGCGCGAATAGCCAGAATTCAGGCAGCACGCCGGTGAACCAGGATTTGCCGGCATTGACCAGGAGCGCGCCGATAATGGGGCCGACGATGGTGCCGCGCCCGCCGACGGCGGTCCAGATCACCACTTCGATCGAATTGGCGGGCTCGAACTCGCCGGGATTAATGATGCCGACCTGCGGCACGTAGAGCGCGCCGGCGATGCCGGCCATGACGGCCGAGACGCTGAAGGCGAAGAGTTTTACATTCTCGGCCCGCCAGCCGAGGAAGCGGGTGCGGCTTTCGGCGTCGCGCACCGCCATCAGCAGCTTGCCGTATTTGGAGCGCACGATCGCCGCGGTGACAAAGACGGCGAACGCCAGCGTCACGGCGCTTGCTGAAAACAGCGCCGCGCGCGTCGCGTCGGCCTGGATGTTGAAGCCGAGGATGTCCTTGAAATCGGTCAGGCCGTTATTGCCTCCGAAACCCATGTCGTTGCGGAAGAAGGCAAGCAGCAGCGCATAGGTCATCGCCTGGGTGATGATCGAGAGATAAACGCCGGTGACGCGGCTGCGGAAGGCGAACCAGCCGAATACGAAGGCAAGCAGGCCCGGCACGGCCAGCACCATCAGCACGGCGAACCAGAAATGGTCGAAGCCGTGCCAGAACCAGGGCAGTTCCTTGTAGTTCAGGAACACCATGAAGTCCGGCAGGATGGGATTGCCATAGACGCCGCGCGAGCCGATCTGACGCATCAGATACATGCCCATCGCATAGCCGCCGAGCCCGAAGAAGGCGCCGTGGCCGAGCGAAAGGATGCCGCAATAGCCCCAGACCAGATCGAGCGCGAGCGCCAGCAGCCCGTAGCAGAGATATTTCCCGACCAAAGAGACGATGTAAGGCGGAATGTAGAAAGCGCTTTGAGGCGACACCGCGAGGTTTAGCAGCGGCACGATGGCGGCCGCCGCCAGCAGGACGAGGATGGCGATCGCGATGCGCCGGTCGGCGCCGAAGAAGCGCTGCGTGATCATGCTTCCACCGCCCTGCCCTTCAGCGCGAACAGGCCGCGCGGCCGCTTCTGGATGAACAGGATGATCAGTACCAGCACGACGATCTTGCCAAGCACCGCGCCGGCGTACGGCTCGAGGAACTTGTTGACGATGCCGAGCGAGAAGGCGCCGACCAGCGTGCCCCAGAGATTGCCGACGCCACCGAAGACCACGACCATGAAACTGTCGATAATGTAGCCGCGGCCGAGATTGGGCGAGACGTTGTCGATCTGGCTGAGCGCCACGCCGGCGATCCCGGCGATGCCGGAGCCGAGCGCGAAAGTCAGCGCGTCGACCCAAGGCGTCCTGATGCCCATGGATGCGGCCATGCGCCGATTGGCGGTGACGGCACGCATCTGCAGGCCCCAGGGCGTTCGCTTCATGACGTAGAGCAGCACACCGAACACCAGCAGCGCGAACACCAGTATCCACAGCCGGTTCCAGGTGATGGCCAATTGACCGATGTCGAACGATCCCGACATCCAGGACGGATTGCCGACCTCCTGGTTCGTCGGGCCGAAGACGGTGCGCACCGCCTGCTGCAGGATCAGCGAGACGCCCCATGTGGCAAGAAGCGTCTCCAGCGGCCGGCCGTAGAGGAAGCGGATGACGCCGCGCTCGATGACGAGGCCGACCAGCGCCGAGACCAGGAAGGCGAGCGGCAGCGCGATGACCAGCGACCAGTCGAAGAGGCTCGGAAACGACGTGCGGATCACCTGCTGGACGACGAAGGTGGTGTAGGCGCCGAGCATCACCATCTCGCCATGCGCCATGTTGATGACGCCCATGACGCCAAAGGTGATGGCGAGACCGATAGCGCCGAGCAGCAGCACCGATCCGAGTGATATGCCGTACCAGATGTTCTGGCCGGCATCCCACAATGCCAGCGTCGAATTGATATGGCCGATCGCGGCGGTTGCCACGTTCTTGACCGCTCCCTGCGCGCCAGCCTCAACGGAGGTCAGCAGGGAAAGCGCATCGCGGTCGCCGCGCGCCGCGATGGCCGAGATGGCGGCGAGCTTGTCGGCTTCCGGCTTGTCGGAAACCAGAACCGACGCCGCGCGCGCCTGCACGAACATCGTCTTGACGGCTGGGTCGGTCTCAGCAGCGATCGCGGCATCGAGCGGTTCGATATTCGCCGCGTCGGGCGTCTTGAACATGGTCGCGGCGGCGGCAAGGCGCACGCTCGCGTCCTTGGCGCGCAGCGTCAGCGTCCCCAGCGCGTCGCGTATGGCGCGGCGAAGACCGTTGTTGACCTTGATCTTGGTGAGATCGGCCTTGGCGGCATCGGCGGACTTGTCGCCGCTGAAAGGATCGAGCAGTTCGACACCGCTCGCCGCGTCCTTGCCGATGAAGACCTGCGAATCGGCTTTGCGAATATAGAGGTTGCCGTCGGCGAGCGCCGACAGCGGCCTTTCGACGGCCGGATCGCCGCTGGCCGCGAGCTCGCGCACGATGGCTTCCGTGGCCGAGAAATTAGTCGCTGTAGCGAACTTGGCTATTGCCGCGCGAAGATCGGCCTCGCCTGCCTTCGAGGGCAGCAGGCTTGCCATCGTCAGCAGCAGCGTCAAGCCAATCGCGCGCAACAGGATCATCAGCTTCAGCGGATCTCGAACGTTTGAGATTTCTGCCCGGGCGGGACGCGAAGGCCCGCCCGGGCCGCGGTCTCGGATCGCGGGGCCACGCGGCGACCCGACAGACCTGGGAGGATCAGTTGGTGCCCTTGCCGCCGCACTTGCCGGTGGCGACGTTGAAGTTGCCGCAACTGAGCGGCGCGCGCCAATCGGAGATCAGGTTCTTGGAATCGGGCAGGTAGTCGGACCATTCGTCGCCCATCACAAGGCCGGGCGTTTGCGAGACGGTCTCGAACTGGCCGTCGGCCTGGATCTCGCCGATGAGCACCGGCTTCGTGATATGATGGTTCGGCATCATCGTCGAATAGCCACCGGTCAGGTTCGGCACCGAGACGCCGACCATGGCGTCGATGACCTTGTCCGGATCGGTAGTACCGGCCTTCTCGACTGCCTTCACCCACATGTTGAAGCCGATATAGTGGGCTTCCATAGGGTCGTTGGTCGTGCGCTTGTCGTTCTTTATGAACTTGTGCCAGTCGTCGATGAACTTCTTGTTCTCGGGCGTGTCGACGCTCTCGAAATAGTTCCAGGCGGCGAGGTGGCCGACCAGCGGTCCGGTGTCGAGACCGGCCAGTTCTTCCTCGCCGACTGAGAAGGCCATGACTGGAATGTCCTCGGCCTTGATGCCCTGGTTGCCCAGTTCCTTGTAGAACGGCACGTTGGCGTCGCCGTTGACGGTCGAGATCACGGCCGTCTTCTTGCCGGCCGAGCCGAATTTCTTGATCGCCGAGACTTCGGTCTGCCAGTCGGAGAAGCCGAACGGCGTGTAGTTGACCATGATGTCCTCGGCCGGCACGCCCTTCGACTTCAGATAGGCTTCGAGGATCTTGTTGGTGGTGCGCGGGTAGACATAGTCGGTGCCTTCGAGCACCCAGCGCTTCACCGAGCCGCCATCGGCGCTCATCAGGTAGTCGACGGCCGGAATGGCCTGCTGGTTGGGGGCAGCACCCGTGTAAAAGACGTTGCGCTCGCTTTCCTCGCCCTCATACTGGACGGGGTAGAACAGGATGTTGTCGAGCTCCGAGAACACCGGCAACACCGATTTGCGCGATACCGAGGTCCAGCAGCCGAAGACCGCCGCGACCTTGTCCTTGGAGATCAGCTCGCGCGCCTTTTCGGCGAAGAGCGGCCAGTTGGAGGCCGGATCGACGACAACCGCCTCGAGCTTCTTGCCGAGCAGGCCGCCCTTAGCGTTCTGCTCCTCGATCAGCATCAGCATGACGTCCTTCAGCGTCGTCTCCGAAATCGCCATGGTCCCCGAGAGCGAATGGAGGATGCCGACCTTGATGGTGTCGTCGGCCGCTCTGGCGGGAGCCGATATCGACAGGCCGGCAGCGATCACGCCGGCCGAAAACAATTTTGTTATTGTCGAGAAATTGCCCCTCATATTGCACACTCCCAAGCTGGTTGTTTTGCATTGCAACATTGCGGTGCAAGCGGCGTGCCAAACCTGACAGTCCAAAGTGCCGGGCAAAAAAATCGATCAGTTACAGTTGGTTATAATTTCAACTCAAGTTTTCAACGGCCGTTCCGCTTCAAGGCGTTGTCAAATTTTGGGCTTCTGCCTCTATTTTCATCGCAATTTTCTATTGCGTGTTTTTAAATCGCCGTTTGCCTTCTGCCGACCCCCGTAGTCGCACGGCGAGAGATGTTGGGAATTGAAATCTTTGCGCCGCGGGCGGCTAACAAGTGAGGGACCCGGTCCGTCTCGGCGGCGGGCTTTTCCAATCTGGAGCAAATTGTAAACCGCTCGATTGGTGTCGTCGGTGACGCGAACCCATTGGGTCTCGTCTCGCCGGTCCTGTACGTGGCGGCCGGTCACCCATTCAGCGGCTTCTTTAGGTGAGGTGGTCCTCGCGTAGGCAATACTGCATCCGTCCCCGACATCGTTTCAACGGTGTAGCTGGTCACCGGAAAGCTCTTCAATAAAGCGCCGCCAATGCATTGAAAGAGCCCGACGGTGTGAGGGACGGCTCTTTTGTCGGGTCTCCTCTGATCAGCCCGTTCCGATCGGGCCCGATATGCCATCCCGACGCAACAGCGCCGCCCAGCTACCGAACTTCGACAAGGGGCGAAGGTCCCAGGAGTTGTTCACCGGCGGCTTTTGTCGAGTGCCGCCGCTCGACAGGCGCGCGACAGGTGAACGAAATAGGCCCCCCTGACGCGTTTTCTGCACCCCACTACCTCCGAAGGCTCACGCGCGGCCTAGCCCGGCTTCTGTGGCAAATGGCAATGGTTCCAACATCGCCCCGCCCGATTTCACATGCCCTTCGCTTCGGCAGCGCAGACCAGCCGTCAGCGGGTTGGCGATAGCGCGTGAATTTCTCCTCGAGCGCCACGACTGCTTCGCCCTTGCTGCGTTCAGTGGCCCGCCCACCGACATGCGCGCGCCGGCCGCCGAACATTGGTCATGACGGTCCAGAACAACGTCCCGGCACTGGGCCCATCCGCCGCCAAGGATCCGACGCTATCGGAGCCGAGGAACGTCGGGGAGAATCGCAGGGACTCGGACTGCAAAGACGAGTGTCGCTGACTCGCCCCGGGTAACTCCGGCGGCTGTGCAATCGACTTTCCTTCGCGGCCGCCTAGCAGTTCGCGTCAGTCTGCGGATCGCACGCCTTGTTTTTCTGGCCCCGTGGCTTGGGCTTGGCCGCCTGCTCGGGCTCGGCCTGCTGCTGCTCGGCGGCGGGCTGCTCCTTCGCCTTCCGTTTCTCAGGCTTGGCCGCCTGTTCCGGCTCGGCCTGCTGCTCGGCGGCGGGCTGCTTCTTGGCCTTCGGTTTCTCAGGCTTGGCAGCCTGTTCCGGCTCGGCCTGCTGCTCGGCGGCTGGCTGCTTCTTGGCCTTCGGTTTCTCAGGCTTGGTAGCCTGTTCCGGCTCGGTCTGCTGCTGCTCGGCGGCGGGCTGCGTCTTGGCCTTCGGCTTCTCGGGCTTGGCCGCCTGTTCCGGCTCGGCCTCCTGTTCGGCGGCGGGCTGCTTCTTGCCCTTCGGCTTCTCAGGCTTGGCGGCCTGTTCCGGCTCGGCCTGCTGCTGCTCGGCGGCGGGCTGCTCAGGCTTGGCGGTCTCTTCCGGCTCCGCCCCATCGGCCCTTGCGCCTTCGGTCGGCTTCGATTTACGGCCAGCCTGAACCTGCTTCACCTGCTCGATGTCCTTTAGCTTAGCTGGTTTTGCCTTGGGGTCGGCTTTCACCTCACCTTCGAAGACCGCGACCATGTCATTTTCCAATTTGCCGGACTGCTCGGGCGCGTCGGTCTTGCTGACCTTGACGGCAGTCACATTCTGGTCCGTCTCCTTTTCGATCACATCAACATCAATGACTTTGTTGACCACCACGTTGTTCTGGATGGTCACGTCGCCGGCCGGCTGGGCCGCCTCGACAATCCGCACAAACTCGGACCTATCACGGATAACGGCGACAGAAACGTCGGCAGCAAGGAATTCGCGGCTAGGGACTACCACCCAGTAATAATCCGGCGTCGTGTCGAAGGTCACCTCGATTGAAATCAAGTCCGGATCACGGCGCGGCGGCAGCGGAGCCCAAATGATGTGCTCCCTGTCACGACGCCAAGTTACCCATGCTGGCGCCCAGCGAGTGCCCGGAACCCAGTACCAGCCGATATCGTCGGCATAGCCCCACCGGCCGTAATGGTACGTCGCCCAGCCGAATGGCTCGTCGGATACCCAGAGCCAGCCATACTCCTCTGTATAGACCCAATGGCCCAGGGTATACGGGCGCCAATCGTCAGGTACATCAACTGGCACGAAAACGGTCGCTCCATGATACGAGACCCAATCGCCATGGGACGACAGGTCTTCGTAGAATGTGCTGATCGAAACCTCGGTGGCGGCCCTTGCCTGCGACACTAGCGAGAATGGTGCAATCGGGTTGGGGATATCAACGACCGTAAGCAGACAGGCGGTTACGCCGCCCAGCATCAGCCGTACCGCATTTTGGGCAAGGACGCGTTTCATCCCAGTCTTCCTCCGAAACAGATGCGCCCTTCATCTTGAAAACTCACCCGCAATCGGATTGTTCCGCCTTGCTCCCGCCAGGGGTCGTGGACCTTGCAAATGGTAGCTATGGCGAGCCATTGAACGTAATCGCCTGATGGCCGAACTTCGCGGAAGCTTAAAGTACCGTCACCAGGTTTTGAGGGCTGATTTGCAGAATTTACCTTTATTTTTCAGCTGCTTGGCGTGGAAAAAGGTCCCGTCAGAAGCCCTCTATGACGTGACGGTACTGTCAAAAATCATCGTGGCAATGTGGGTGAGGTCCGGCAACCGGTACGGCACCTCCAAACGACGCACACCGATGACCGGCGAAAATTGCCGGCCAAAACCATCTTTTATCTCAGTGACTTAGATCGAACTCTAGCGCAATTTCAGCGGTGTTCGGATGGGCCTGAATCATTCCCACTCGATGGTGCCCGGGGGCTTCGACGTAACGTCGTAAACGACGCGATTGATGCCTTTCACCTCGTTGATGATCCGGGTGGCGGCGGCGCCCAGGAAGTTCATGTCGTAGTGGTAGAAATCGGCCGTCATGCCGTCGACCGAGGTCACAGCGCGCAGCGCGCAGACGAATTCGTAGGTGCGGCCGTCGCCCATCACGCCGACGGTCTGCACCGGCAAGAGCACGGCGAAGGCCTGCCAGATGGCATCGTAGAGGCCGGCCTTGCGGATCTCGTCGAGGTAGATGGCGTCGGCCTCGCGCAGGATCTCGAGCTTCTCGCGGGTGATGCCGCCCGGGCAGCGTATGGCGAGGCCAGGACCCGGGAACGGATGGCGGCCGATGAAGCTTTCGGGCAGGCCGAGCTCTCGGCCCAGCGCCCTCACCTCGTCCTTGAACAACTCGCGCAGCGGCTCGACCAGCTTCATGTTCATGCGTTCGGGCAGGCCGCCGACATTGTGATGCGACTTGATCGTCACCGACGGGCCGCCGGAGAAGGAGACGCTTTCGATGACGTCGGGATAGAGCGTGCCCTGCGCCAGGAAGTCGGCGCCGCCAAGTTTCTTCGCCTCTTCCTCGAACACCTCGATGAACAGGCGGCCGATGGTCTTGCGCTTCTTTTCCGGATCGCTCTCGCCTTCCAGCGCCGAAATGAAGCGGTCGGAAGCGTCGACCAGGATCAGCGGCAGGTTGTAATGCTGGCGGAACATCTCCACCACGCTTTTCGCCTCGTCCTTCCGCATCAGGCCGTGGTCGACGAGGATGCAGGTCAACTGATCGCCGACCGCCTCGTGGATCAGGAGCGCAGCGACCGAGGAATCGACGCCGCCTGATAGCGCGCAGATCACCTTGCCCTTGCCGACCTGCTTGCGGATCGCCTCGACCGCCTGCTCGCGATAGGCAGCCATGGTCCAGCCCGTGCTGAGGCCGGCGATATGGTGGACAAAGTTGCTCAGCAGCTTCGCGCCGTCCGGGGTATGGACGACCTCGGGATGGAACTGCACCGCGTAAAACTTCCGTGCCTCGTCGGCAATCGCTGCGAAGGGCGCGCCGGTGGAGGTGCCGACGATCTTGAATCCTTCCGGAATGGCGGTGACGCGGTCGCCGTGGCTCATCCAGACCTGATGACGCGTGCCCCTGGCCCAGACACCCTCGAACAGTGCGCAGTCGTCCTCGATCTCCAGGAAGGCCCGGCCGAACTCGCGGTGATGGCCGGCCTCGACCTTGCCGCCGAGCTGAGCGCACATCGTCTGTTCGCCATAGCAGATGCCGAGCACCGGAATGCCGGACGAAAAGACCTCGTCGGGCGCGCGGGGCGAGCCGATGTCGACGGTCGAGTGCGGGCTGCCCGATAGGATGACGGCCTTCGGCCGGATGCGGCGGAAGCCCTCTGCGGCTGACTGGAACGGAACGATCTCGCAGTAGACCCCGGCCTCGCGCACGCGCCGCGCGATCAGCTGCGTGACCTGGCTGCCGAAGTCGATGATGAGAACGGTGTCGGGATGTGTCGTCATGGCGAGCCTTTAAAGAAAGAACCGATTCGGCGCAATGGTGGCGCGTTGCGGCGTTCGGTCCTTGCCAAAACGCCTAAAGCGCGTCGCGTCGAACGGGGCCAGGCGACGAGCTTCAAGTTTCATCTTGATACATGTCGTTCTCCCAAAAGCACTGCGCACTTTTGGGCGACATGCATTAAGTAAGGCCGATCGCGCCGGACGCAATCGCCTGCTCTAGCAGACCTATCGCCGCCGCCAGCTTCTCGTCGATGACGTGCAGATACTCGGTCCAGTCGCCGACATGCCTGAGATCGACCGCGCCGTCGGAAATACCGCGCAGGCCGATCAGAGGCACGCCGAACAGCTGGCAGGCGCGCAGGCAGGCGAAGGTCTCCATGTCGACCATGTCGGCGTCGATCGCGTCATAGGCGGCGCCTGTGACGATGGCGCCTCCGGTCGACAGCGTCGCGGTCCTGATGCCGGGAATGAGGAAGGGCAGCGGCACCGTCACGGGCAGGTCGAGGAACGGCGTCGCGCCCTTCGCGAAGCCGAGCGGCGAAGCGTCGATGTCGCGGTAGCTCACCGACACGGCCTGGTAGATTTCGGTCTGTTCGAGCGTTCGGCTTCCCGCGGAGCCCAGCGATACGACGAGATCAGGCAGCGCATCCTCGGCCTTCAACGTGGCGAGCTCGGCGCCGAGGCGCACGCCGGCCTCGACCGGGCCGACGCCGGTCATCAGCGGCGTGAACAGCTTTTTGAGATGCGGACCGTATTCGGCCTCGGCCGCCATGACGAAGAGGACGGATTTTTCCCCTAACCGCGCAACGCTCGCCATGGATCACCCCTCGATGCCGTCGCGGCCAACCACCGTCATCATTGTGCCGGTCATGGTGGCGATCAGCTTGGCCTCGCCATCGGCGGCGAAAGCATAGGCCTGGCCGTCGGCAACAATGATGGTGCGGCCTGGCTTGGTCACCGAGCCGCGGAACAGGAAGCGCTCGCCCTTCCCTGGCGCCAAGAGGTTGACCTTGAATTCGATGGTCAGCACGCTGGAATTCTGCGGCATCAACGAGAAGGCGGCATAGCCGCAGGCCGAGTCCAGCGCGGTCGAGATGACGCCGGCATGCAGGAAGCCGTGCTGCTGGGTGAGCGAAGGGGCATAGGGCATCTCGATCTCGATGATGCCGGGCGTGACCAGCGTCAGCTCCGCGCCGATGGTGGCCATGGCCTTCTGGCGGGCAAAGGAAGTCCTGACGCGATCCTCATAGTCGGGAGCGGGTACGATCTTGGCTGCCATGGCCTTCGCCTCATTTTTGCTGGCGAAGCTTATTGCAGAGGCAGGCAGGACAGGCAATCTCTTATGTTGCAGCGCAGCAAATGCCGGCTGCCCTCATGCGGCCCTGCGCAGGGCGTGGAAATAGAACCCGTCAGTGCCACTGAGCGCCGGCGACAGCGAGATGCCACCGGCTTCGCCAATACGCGCAGCGCTCTCGTGGCCGGGGAAACGGCCGTCCCAGAGCTGGCGGTGGTCGACCGGCGCGAAGTCGCCGTGGCGCTCGCGGAAGGCTGCGACCTGCTCGCCGTTTTCGGCATCGAACACCGAGCAGGTCATGTAGACGAGCAGCCCGCCGGGCTTCACGAAAGCCTGCGCCATGTCGAGGATCGCCTGCTGCTCACCTTTGCGGGCATCGAGCTGTCTGTCCGTCAGCCGCCACTTGGCGTCCGGGCGCCGCCGCCAGGTGCCGCTGCCGGTGCAGGGCGCATCGATCAGCACGAGGTCCATATGACCGGTGAGCGGCGCGAGTTCCGCGGGCTTGCTGACGACCTGGATGTTGCGGCTGTGCGCGCGGCGGATGCGCTCGAAGATCGGCGCCAGCCGCACCTTTTCCGCATCATGGGCGAAGACTTGGCCGCGATTGTCCATCTCTGCCGAAAGCGCCAGGGTCTTGCCCCCGGCGCCCGCGCAATAGTCGAGCACCTGCATGCCTGGCCCGGCGCCGGCGAGCGCTGCTGCAAGCTGCGAGCCCTCGTCCTGCACCTCGAACCAGCCTTTCTGGAAGGCGGGCTCGGCCTGGACGTTCGGATGCCTGCCGTCGCCATTGATCGGCGGGATGCGAATGCCGTGCGGCGCGATTGCGGCAGCTGCTGCACCGGTGCCCTGGAGTTCCGTCAGCACCTTACCGCGGTCTGCCTGCAGCGCATTGACCCTGAGATCCAGCGGCGGGCGCATCGCGAGAGCCGCGCCCTCTTCGACCCAGGCATCGCCAAAGGCGTGTTCGAGGAGCGGCGCGCACCAGTCCGGAACATCGGCCCGCACGGCATCCGGCGCATCGGCGAGCCTGCCGGAGGCTGCCGCTTTCAGTTCGGCGGCGCTGAGCAGCGGCGGCGCGAATTTGTCGCCGTCGAGAGCGTCATTCAGCGACCGCGCCGTCTGGCCCCATTCCAGCAGCAACGCGCCGAAGCCGATGGCGCGCGGCGTCTCCTCGCCGAAGAGCCAGCCGGCCGAGCGCTTGCGGCGCAGCGCGTCGTAGACGATGTTGCCGATCGCCGCGCGGTCGCCGCCACCGGCAAAGCGGTGCGACAAGCCCCAGTCGCGCAAGGCGTCGGCCACTGGCCGATGCCGCCGGCCGATGTCTTCAAGCACTTCGATGGCCGCCGCCAGCCTTCCGCCCAGTCTCATTCCTGCTTCCGTCTATCGTTGCTTCCAGCCCTGCTCTTAGAGCCTTTCCGGCTCCGATTGAAACACTTCTCTTGCGGTGAAGCCAAAACGACCTGTCCCATGCCATCGTCCATGCAACAGGCGGAAGGTTCTTTCGCGGCAGTCGGCGGTCAGCGGATAACAAGAAAAACGCCTCGCACATGAAACTTCTCTAATGTCTTGACTGGCGGATGCAAAGCAAGACCACTGGCTTAACACTCAGCTTTCCAAGTTTTGCCGGCAGGAATACTCTTTCGCCTGTGATTCGCGACGCGGAAAACGCGTTTTGGCGGATCCCTATGAGGAGAGGGCAATGAAGACTTATCTCGGCAGAAGTTCTAGGCACGTTTCTGTTGGTGTTCATAGGCACGGCCTCCGTGGTCACGGGCGGCTTCGGCGGCGCACTGCCGCTCGGACAGGAAGGGATCGGCCTGGCGTTCGGCATCGGCCTGATCGCCGCGGCCTATGCGATCGGCCCGATCTCGGGCGCGCATCTCAATCCGGCGGTGACGCTCGGCGTGTTCCTTGCGGGGCGGATGCCGGCGAGGGAAGTCGTGCCTTACTGGATCGCGCAGATCATCGGCGCCATCATCGCTTCGCTGGCGCTGTGGATCATCGTCACCGGTCAGGCCGGCGGCCACACCGGGGGCTTCGGCGCAAATGGCTGGGACGAGGCGAAATGGGGCATCAGCTCGGCCTTCCTGTGGGAGCTGATCGGCACCTTCACCTTCGTCACCGTCATTCTCGGCGTCACCAACGCCAAGCACATGACGGCCTTTGCCGGCCTGGTGATAGGCCTGACGCTGGCAGGGCTCCACTTTGCCATGATCCCGGTGACGGGCACTTCGGTCAATCCGGCGCGCTCGATCGGCCCGGCGCTGTTTTTCGGGCGGGGCGGCGCTCGGCCAGCTCTGGCTGTTCATCGTCGCGCCACTGATCGGCGGGGCGATCGCCGGCATCGTCGCCAAGACTGGCATCTTCGAAAAAGACTGATACGTAATGCAAAAGGCGCGGGCATGAACCCGCGCCTTTTTTTTGGGAGCATGAGACCTAAAGCGCATCGCGATCTTTCAGTTTCGCTCCGTGCGCTTTAGTTGCCTTTGTGCCCAAAAGCGGCTCCCACTCTCGGGAGACATGCTTTACTTCGCGACCAGTTCGAAGCGGTCGAGATTCATCACCTTCGTCCACGCCTTCACGAAGTCCTTGACGAACTTCTGCTTGGCATCCGCCGAGCCGTAGACCTCGGCCAGCGCACGCAATTGCGAGTGCGAGCCGAAGATCAGGTCGGCGCGGGTGCCGGTCCACTTGACTTGCTTGGTCTTGCGGTCGCGCGCCTCATAGACCTCATCCGAGTCTGGCTCGGAGCCGGCCGCCGGATCCCAGATGGTCGCCATGCTGAGCAGGTTGATGAAGAAGTCGTTGGTCAGCGTGCCCGGCCTGTCGGTGAACACGCCGTGCTTTGAGCCGCCATGATTGGCGCCGAGCACGCGCAGGCCGCCGACCAGCACCGTCATTTCCGGCGCCGTCAGCGTGAGGAGCTGCGCACGGTCGACCAGCATCGCTTCGACGGACATGGGCAGCCTGCCGCGGACATAGTTGCGGAAGCCGTCGGCCCTCGGCTCGAGTGCCGCGAAGGATTCGACATCGGTCTGCTCCTGCGAAGCGTCCATGCGGCCTGGCGTGAAGGGCACGTTCACCTCATTGCCGCCGTCCTTCGCGGCCTTCTCGATCGCGGCGGCGCCGCCGAGCACGATCAGGTCGGCGAGCGAGATCTTCTTCTCGCCAGCCTGCGCCGCGTTGAACTCCTGCTGGATGGCTTCGAGCTTCGCCAGCACCTTCGAAAGCTGGGCCGGCTGGTTGACTTCCCAGTCCTTCTGCGGGCTGAGACGGATGCGGCCGCCATTGGCGCCGCCGCGCTTGTCCGAGCCGCGGAAGGTCGAGGCCGAGGCCCAGGCAGTTGAGACCAGTTCAGGAACCGTGAGGCCGGAGGCCAGGATCTTCGCCTTCAGCGCGGCGATATCCTCTTCGCTGACCAGTTCGTGGTCGATCGCCGGAATCGGATCCTGCCAGATCAGCTCTTCCTTCGGCACGAGCGGGCCGAGATAACGAACCACCGGGCCCATGTCGCGATGGGTGAGCTTGAACCAGGCGCGGGCGAAAGCGTCGGCGAACTGGTCCGGGTACTGGTGGAAGCGACGCGAGATCTTCTCATAGGCCGGATCGAAGCGCAGCGCGAGATCGGTGGTGAGCATGGCCGGAGCATGACGCCTGGAGGGATTGTGCGCGTCCGGAACCGTGCCGGCGCCGGCGCCGCCCTTCGGCGTCCACTGATTGGCACCGGCCGGGCTCTTCGTCAGCTCCCATTCGAAGTTGAACAGGTTGTCGAAGAAATTGTTGCTCCATCTGGTCGGCGTCGTGGTCCAGGTGACCTCCAGGCCCGAGGTGATGGCGTCGCCGGCAATGCCGGTGGCATGTTTGCTCGACCAGCCGAGGCCCTGCGCTTCGATGCCGGCACCTTCCGGCTCCACGCCCACCAGCGAGGCATCGCCGGCGCCATGGGTCTTGCCGAAGGTGTGGCCGCCGGCGATCAGCGCCACGGTCTCTTCGTCGTTCATGGCCATACGGCGGAAGGTCTCGCGGATGTCGCGGGCCGCGGCGACCGGATCCGGCTTGCCGTTCGGGCCTTCCGGGTTGACGTAGATCAGGCCCATCTGAACGGCGCCGAGATGGCCCTGCAGTTCACGGTCGCCGGAATAGCGCTGGTCGTCCAGCCACTTCGTTTCGGAGCCCCAATCCACGTCCTGCTCCGGCTCCCACACGTCGGCGCGGCCGCCGGCGAAGCCGAAGGTCTTGAAGCCCATCGATTCCAGCGCGACGTTGCCGGCAAGGATCATCAGGTCGGCCCAGGAGATCTTGCGGCCGTATTTCTGTTTGACCGGCCACAGCAGCCGGCGTGCCTTGTCGAGATTGGCATTGTCCGGCCAGCTGTTCAGCGGCGCGAACCGCTGCTGGCCGGCACCGGCGCCGCCACGCCCGTCGCCGATGCGATAGGTGCCGGCACTGTGCCAGGCCATGCGGATGAAGAGCGGTCCGTAATGGCCGAAATCGGCCGGCCACCAGTCCTGCGAGTCGGTCATCACATGGTGCAGGTCCTTGATCACGGCATCGAGATCGAGGCTCCGGAATTCGGTGGCGTAGTTGAAATCCTCGCCCATCGGGTCCGAGAGGTTCGACTGCTGATGAAGAACGCCAAGGTCGAGCAGATTCGGCCACCAATCCCGATTGGTCCTGCCGGCGGATCCATGCGCCACGGGGCATTTGCCAGCGCTGTTGTCGTCGGTTTTCGCGTCCATCTTACTCTCCAGGGTTTTGATTTTTCCGAGATTGATTCTGCGCAGATTTCGGGGCCGGCCAGCGGCCGCGCCAATCTGGAATGATTCCAGCCTAGGCCGGCTTGGCGATAAAGACAAATTGCCTTTCCTGTTCGTTTTGATAAGCTTTCCTTATGATCGGCCTCACCGTGCGACAGATGCTTTATTTCGACGCGCTGGCGCAGACGCTGCATTTCGGCCGCGCCGCGAAGCTTGCCGGCGTCAGCCAGCCGGCGCTCTCCGCCCAGATCGCCGAAATGGAAGAGCGGCTGAACTGTCTTCTGTTCGAGCGCGGCGGCAAGGCGGTGCGGATGACGGACGAAGCACTTGTGCTGCAGCCGCGCATCGAGCGCATTCTTGCCGATATACGTGACGTCGAGACAACCGCCCGGCGCGGCCGCCCTGCGATGGAAGGCCGCTTCCGGCTGGGCATAATTCCGACCGTAGCGCCCTATCTCCTGCCGTGGGTCCTGCCGGAATTGAAGAAGCATTTCCCGGGCCTGCAGCTCGAACTGCGCGAGGCGGTGACGGCATCGCTGGTCGAGGACAATGTCTCGGGCAAGCTCGACGCTTTCATCGCCGCGCTGCCGCTCGACCATCCGGGGCTTGTCACGGAAGAGCTCTTCCCGGACCGCTTCTTCCTTGCGGTGCCCGCCGGCGATCCGGCTTTCGCCTCGCCGCCCGTGCCGCCGGAAAGCCCGGCGCTGGAACGGCTGATGCTGCTCGAGGAAGGTCATTGCCTGCGCGAACAGGCTCTGGCCGTCTGCGGCAATGTTCGGCCGGTGGCGATGGCAAGCTATGGCGCCACCAGTCTCACCACGCTCTTGCAGATGGTGGCGCATGGGCTGGGCGTGACGCTGGTTCCGGAAATGGCGGCAAGCGCCGCCGGCGTCATGCCGGACCTCAAGATTGTGCCGTTCCAGGAGCCGATGCCGCAGCGCATGATCTGCCTCGCATGGCGGCGCAACAAGGTGCGCCAGGACGAATGCGTGGAACTGGCAAAGATCATACGGGGATTGGATCATGCGGTGCTGGCGAGCTGACCCTGGTTTCTGAGCTTTGCCCAATCCCAATTCTCAGCCAACGCCCCGTATCGGAAGCTTCTGCTGCTTACCGGAGCTAACGCTGCCCGCTTCGAAAATCCGATAGTGCGGGTCCCAACCTCGAGTTCTCTATCCCTCGTTCGATTGCAAGCCTTCACGGCACAAATATGAGAAATACGTAGGTAAAGAACACCACAATATGAACCATTCCGGTCAGGAATGTCGTTCTTTCGGTGCTGAAGCTTACGCTGCAAATGAAAAGCGCCAGGGCCAAAAGTACCGCATCAGCCGCCGGAAGCCCAAGGGTCAACCCTCGGCCTGTCAGCAGGCTGGCGGCCGCGACCGCCGGTATCGTCAGACCGATGGTGGCGCAGGCCGAACCCATCGCAACGTTGAGGCCGCGCTGCAGCTCATTGTTGAGCGAGGCGCGAACCGCCGAAATGGCCTCCGGCATCAAAACCAGCCCGGCGATCATCGCTCCCACGATACTGTCGGCCTGGGTCACCTGGTAGGCAACGAGCGTGTCCTCGACACCGGCGGCGACCTGCTCGGCCAGCATGACGATGCCGATCAGCCCGCTCAGCAGCAGCAGAACGCCGACAGAAAGGCTTTCGTGAAGGGCAGTTCGCATCGAAACGTCGTGCGCCTGTTCCTGGACGAAGTCGTCCCGGTGCCGAACGGTCTGGGCGAACACGAAGCTTGCATAGAGCAGCACCGAAAGGACGCTCACAAAACCAAGCTGGCCCGCCGAAAACGTGCCTGGATCCGTCGTCTGGGTGTAGGTCGGCAGGACAAGCGTCATGACAGTCAGCGCGATCAGAACCGCGAGATACGCGCTGGTCCCTTGCCGAACGATTGCCTGCTTGCGATGACGCCAGCCGCCAAGCGTGAGACACGTACCGACGACGCCGGTAGAGATAATCATCACCGTCGAGAAAACGGACTCGCGCGCCAATGTCGGGTTGTTCTCTCCATGCAGCATCATGGAAACGATGATCGACACTTCGATTGCCGTCACGGCAAAGGTCAGCACCAACGTCCCGTACGGCTCCCCCACGCGCCGGGCCACTGCCTCGGCGTGGTCGAGCACCACGAAAATGGTGATGAACATGATCGCACTCGAAAGCGCTCCAACGACAATCCTGATGTTCAGCGAACCTTCGTCCACCGAAAGGCCGCTGGCTCTGACCGCGACAGCCGTCACCAGGGCGGCCAATGGCATCGTGTAGGAAGTCACCGACCGCGCGAAACCAGTCATTGAAGCCCCTGCGTTTCCGCGAATTTAGCGGAAAAGCCTGTGGGAAGCACCCCAGCCGACATCATTGCGAAGTGGACGGACCGATCGCCCGGCGTTCGACTTCTTCCGGGAAGCCGATCCGCTGCTGCCGAGGATGCTCGAGGAGTTGCGGCGCCGGCTGTTCCAGCGCACCGAAACCTCGAGATGCCGTGGTCTACGCCGTTTCCCGCCCCGGCAATGACCAACCTCAAAGCATCCGCGCCAGGACTTTACGCGTGCGTGACGTGCTCCCCCTTGCCGGTCTAGGGTGAGGCGGCTTTAGGAAACGATCGAACGGCTTCTGGCATCGACGGTGTCAATCGCCTTGCGAACCGCCGTGCAGAATTTTCGCAAAAGTTCCGGTTCGTTCCCCAGCCGCTGGCGCAGGGAGAATGGTATCTCCAGCTGCGCTCCTTTGCCGGTCAATCCGCGATTGACGATGTTCAAATCGCCGATGCCTGGAAAAATATGGTTGTCCTTTTTTGTATTGAAGCCGGCTTCCTGAAGACGTCCAACTAACTCTGTAATCAGCGCAGCATCCTTGCCGCCCAAATAGACTGTCAAGGGATCGTCCCGATCCTGGCGACCATGGATAGCAACGACAATCGACTTCGCCCGCACCAAGTCGAGCGCGGATTCCTCGTCAAAGTTATTTGACGTTATGTGCAACTCGCGATTGTTGTGCGGCATCACTCCTTCAAAGCAATACAGATCCAGATCGCTCCCTGCCACCGTCTCGGCAATCAGGGAGGTGCGGGGCTCGATCTTCCCACCGTGCGGGGCGAGGACGATCGCATTGCCGGTTCGAGCGCCACGCCGCACGACGATGCGATAGTCCACGTTTTCGATTTTGGCGGCCTTCAGCGCCGCGAAATTTGGGAACTCGTTGTCCATAATCCCATCCAAACGCGTGGTCGGCAGTTGCGCTTCGAGCGCGTTTTGCGAAGGCTGAATATTTCCGGATCAATCCCGCCTCACGCCGTCTTCTGCGCCACCAGCCCCAGTTCCTCCACCATTGCCTCGCGCATCAGGAATTTCTGCGGCTTGCCGGTCACCGTCATCGGCAGCTCGGTGCGGAAGCGGATATAGCGCGGCACCTTGTAATGCGCGATCTGGCCGCTGCAGAAGGCCTTGATCTCCTCAGCGGTGGCGATCTGGCCGGGCTTCAGCACGATCCAGGCGCAGATCTCCTCGCCATATTTGTCGTCGGGAATGCCGAAGACCTGCACTTCCTTGATCTTGGGGTGGCGGTAGAGGAATTCCTCGACCTCGCGCGGATAGACGTTCTCGCCGCCGCGGATGACCATGTCCTTCACCCGGCCGACAATGTTGCAGTAGCCCTCCGCGTCGATCGTCGCGAGGTCGCCGGTGTGCATCCAGCCGTCCGCGTCGATCGCCTCGCGGGTCTTTTCCGCGTCGTCCCAATAGCCCTTCATCACCGAATAGCCGCGCGTGCAGAGCTCGCCCGGCTCGCCGACCGGGACGGTGGCGCCATCGGCGCCGATCGCCTTGACCTCGACATGCGGATGGATGCGGCCGACCGTGGAGACGCGCTTTTCCAGGGGGTCGTCGACGCTGCTCTGGAAGGAGACCGGACTGGTCTCGGTCATGCCATAGGCAATGGTCACTTGCGCCATATGCATCAGCGACACCACCTTCTTCATCACCTCTATCGGGCATGGCGAGCCGGCCATGATGCCGGTGCGCAGGCTGGAGAGGTCGAAGCTACGGAAATCGGCATGATCGAGCATGGCGACGAACATGGTCGGCACGCCATAAAGGCCGGTGCAACGTTCCTGCGCGACGGCCCTGAGCGTCGCGCCCGCATCAAAACCTTCGCCAGGGAAGACCATCGTGGCGCCCTTGGTGACGCAGCCCATCGTGCCCATCGACATGCCGAAACAATGATAGAGCGGCACAGGGATGCAGAGCCGGTCGTCGACGGTGAGCTTGATTGCCGAGGTGACGAAGCTGCCGTTGTTGACGATGTTCGAATGGGTGAGTGTCGCGCCCTTCGGCGCGCCCGTCGTTCCGCTGGTGAACTGAATGTTGATGGCGTCGCCGGGCTTCAGGCTTTCGGAGATGCGATCGAGGCTGTCATGCTCGTCGCGTCCGGCCATTGCCAGCACATCGCCGAAATTGAACATGCCGGGCGAGTTGTCCTCGCCCATGCGGATGACGATCTTCAGCGATGGCAGCTTCTTTGCCTCGAGCTTGCCGGGCTCGGCCTTGGCGATCTCCGGCGCCAGCGTCTCGATCATGCCGAGATAGTCGGAGGTCTTGAAGCTGACCGCCGTGACCAGCGCCTTGCAACCGACCTTGTTGAGCGCATATTCCAGCTCGCTGAGCCGGTAGGCCGGGTTGATGTTGACCAGGATCAGGCCGATGCGCGCGGTGGCGAACTGCGTCACCAGCCATTCCCAACGGTTGGGCGACCAGATGCCGACGCGATCGCCCTTCTCCAGCCCGAGCGCCAGGAAGCCGGCGGCCAGCGCGTCGACCGCATCCGACAGCTCGCTCCAGGTGAAGCGCTTGTCTTGGCCGACGAAGACGGCGGCATCGAGCGTGGCGTATCTGCTCACCGTATCGGAGAACATTTCCGGAATGGTTTTGTCGAGCAACGGCGTCGAACGGTCGCCCGAGACATGCGCCCTGCCGTCCATCGGAGCAATGAAGGTGCCATGCGTTCCGCGCCCGCGCAGATTGGTGGCGTTCATGAGCTCGTCGAGTTTGATCGCCATCGCCGTCACCTCCCGGGATGAGCCAGCCTATCAGCCTGCCGGGACGGTGGAAACCCGCCGAAGGTATGGGTTAAGCGACCAGCGCAGCCATCTTCGTGGCGATGCCACGCAACTGTGCCTCATCGGCCGCGTCGCGGACCTTCCTGGAAGCAACGAGACAGGCTTGCGACTTCAGGATTATTCCATCGCCCAGCACCTTGAGATGGTTGGCGCGCAGCGTCGAGCCGGTGGTGGTGATGTCGACGATGACGTCGGCAAGGCCGGCCGCCGGTGCGCCTTCGGTGGCGCCGAGGCTTTCGACGATGCGGTAGACCTGGATGCCGTGCTTCAGCGAAAAGAACTGCTGGGTCAGCCGCCAGTATTTGGTGGCAATCCTGAGCCGCCGGCCATGACGTTGGCGGAAATCGGCGGCGACATCATCGAGATCGGCCATGGTATCGACGTCGAGCCAGATATCCGGCACCGCCACGACGACATCGGCATGACCGAAGCCGAGACGGGCAACGATCTCGGCGCGTGCTTCCCAGTCGGCGAGGTTCTCGCGCAGCAGATCCTCGCCGGTGATGCCGAGATCGACCGCGCCCTGGCCGATCTCGCCAGCGATCTCGGACGCGGAGAGGAAGGCCACCTCGACATTGTCGAGGCCCTCGATCCGGGCGCGGTATTTGCGGTCGTCCTCGGGCAGAGCGACCGCCAGTCCGGCCTTGGCCAGGACTTCAAGCGACTGCTCCTTGAGACGGCCCTTGGATGGGATCGCCAGCGTGATCATCGCGTGGGCTCCCGTAATGCTTCGATGCGGTCGAGCCAGACCGAGAAGCCGACGCCGGGGATGGGCTTCTTCGCGCCGAGCAGCGTCAGCAGCCGATCGTAACGACCGCCGCCCGCCAGCGGACGGTCGCCACCTTGGGCAGCAATCTCGAAGACGAGACCGGTATAGTAATCGAGCGGACGGCCGAAGGCGGCGTCATAGCGGATCTTTTCGACCGGCAGGCCATGCGCCGCGATCGCCTCGGCGCGGGCGGCGAAATTTTCGAGCGCCGCGCCAAGGGACAGGCCGGCAGCGGCGGCGAATTTTTCCAGCGCCTCAGTTGCTCCGCCCAGCGCGACGTCGATCTCGAGAAATCCTTTCAACGCCGAGAACGCCTCGTCGGACAGCCGCACGCTGCGCAGTTGCGCCTTCTCGATCAGCCGCCGCGCGATGTCGGCCGGGGCGCGGCCCGAGGAGGCCGACAGCCCGGCCTCTTCCATGCCGGCGGCGATATAAGCGGCGAGGCCGTCGGTATCGCTGTCGAGCACCAGCAAGGCCACCGGACCCGACAGCTGGCTGTTGCGCGGCGGATTGGCGAGGTCGGCAAGGGCCGCTTCCAGCATCGACGCCGAGCCGAAGGCGCGGGCGAGGCGCATGCGCCAGCCACGCGGCAGGCCGAGCGCGGCCAGCACCGCCTCGAACAAGGTCTGGTCGCCGAGCGTGATGGCGAGCGGCACGCTGGGCAGCACCAGCGAGAGCAGCGCGTGCGCGTCGGCCAGCGAGCGCGCGTCAGCGGCGGCGGTATCACGATCGCCGAGATCCTCGATGCCGGCCTGGAAGAACTCGTTGCCGCCCTCGCGGCGCTGTCGGAACACCTCGCCGAGATAGGAATAGCGCCGCGGCGTGCCGGCCTGGCTGGCGATGTGGTCGAGGCAGACCGGAATGGTGAATTCGGGCCTGAGGCAGAGCGTCTTGCCGGTCTCGCTTTCGGTCAGGAAGATGCGGCGGCGCAGGTCCTCGCCCGCCATGTCGAGGAACGGGTCGGCCGGCTGCAGCACGGCCACCTCGACCGCGTGGGTGTCGCGCGCGGCGAAGAGTTTTGCGACGTCGGCGGCGATGGCGGGATAGCGGGAAGTCATAAACCGCCACCTCCCCTTCTCCCCTTGTGGGAGAAGGTGGATTGGCGCGCAGCGCCAAGACGGATGAGGGGTGCTGGAAGGAATGAGACGCCGGCGCTCCCTGGAACACCCCTCATCCGACCGAGCTTCGCTCGGCCACCTTCTCCCACAAAGGGAGAAGGAGAGGTTGGCGCCCTACTTCCCACGTGCCCGCTCCTCGGCCTGCGCTGCCAGGATCTTCTTCACCTCGGCGACCAGCTCGCTCTCCGCCACCGTCACCTGCGCCGGGCGCGCGGCGCGCCATTCCGCGTTATCGGTGATCTCGGCCGACAGGCGCGCGCCTTCGATCAGGTCCTTGATCTGCACCTCGCCCTTGACGCGCTCGTCGCCGCCCTGGATGACGGCGATCGGGCTGCCGCGACGGTCGGCATATTTCAGCTGCGCCTTCATGCCGGCGCCGCCGAGATACATTTCCGAGCGAATGCCGGCGGCGCGCAGATCGGCGACCATCTTCTGGTAGCGGCCGAGGCTTTCCGTATCCTTATCCATGACCAGGACGACGACCGGCGCAATGACGTCGGAAGTGTCGAGCTTGCCGAGGTTCTTCAGCGCCGTCATTAGCCGCGAGACGCCGATCGAGAAGCCGGTCGCCGGTACCGGCTCGCCGCGGAAACGCGAGACCAGCCCGTCATAGCGGCCGCCGCCGCCGACCGAGCCGAAGCGCACGATCTGACCTTCGTCGTTGGGGATCTCGGCCAGCAGCTCGGCCTCGAAGACCGGGCCGGTGTAATATTCGAGGCCGCGCACGACGGAGCGGTCCATCGCAACGCGGTCCTCGCCATATCCTGCAGCCCTGACCAGAGCTTCAATCGTTGCAAGTTCGCCGACGCCTTCCTGATACACAGCGTTGGCACCGACGGTGGAATGCTGGCCAGCCTGTCCGTTCCTTGCCGTTGCGAGAAGAACCGCTTCGGCCTGCGCGTCATTCAGCCCCGCGCCCTTTGCGAAATCGCCTTCGCCTTCCTTGCCGCCATCCCATCGTCCCGGGCCAAGCAGCAGCCTCACGCCTTCCGGCCCGAGCTTGTCCAGCTTGTCGATGGCGCGCAGCACCGTCAGCCTGCGCCCGGCATTCTCCTCACCGCCAAGCCCAATCGCCTCCAGCACACCGTCCAGCACCTTGCGGTTGTTGACGCGGATGACGTAGTCGCCGCGCTTGATGCCAAGCGCCTCCATCACGTCGGCCATCATCATCGCCATCTCGGCGTCGGCGGCGACGCCCGGCGTGCCGATGGTGTCGGCGTCGAACTGCATGAACTGGCGGAAGCGGCCGGGGCCCGGCTTCTCGTTGCGGAACACCCAGCCGGACCGGTAGCTGCGATAGGGTTTCGGCAGGCGGTCGTAATTCTCGGCGACGAAACGCGCCGTCGGCGCCGTCAGGTCGTAGCGCAGCGACAGCCACTGGTCGTCATCGTCCTGGAACGAGAAGACGCCTTCGTTCGGCCGGTCCTGGTCGGGCAGGAATTTGCCCAAAGCATCGGTATATTCGATCATCGGCTGGTCGACCGGCTCGAAACCGTAAAGCTCATAGACCGAGCGTATAGTCGCCATCATCTTCTCGACGGCGCGAATGTCTTCTGCGCTGCGGTCGGCAAAACCGCGCGGCAGGCGCGCTTTCGTCTTTTCCGATTTGTCGGCCATGGATGGGTCTTTTCGCTATGTGAACGCTGACTTATTTCGAGCGGGCGTGTCCTAGACGATACCGCCTTGGGCGGCAAGGGTTGGCGCCTTCCCTTCTCCTTGTGCGAGAAGGAAAGGCCGCGCCTTCGAAACAAAACGGCGCCAAGAACGAAACAATTGCGTCACCAGCGCGGCATGCTGCCGACACAATCAAGGACCATAAAGCGCGCCGAAATAAGGGTTCGGGCCATGACGACCACGGAAGACATCATCGAGAGCAAGCCGGTTGCCAAGCTCCGGCCGGCCGGCAGCGCCACCCCCAAGCCGGCGCAGCAGCCCGCAGGGCCGTTCGAGGTCGTGGCGGAAGCCCACAGGCCGACGGTGCGCGACGCGCTGGTGACCGGACTGCTGGTGATCTACCCGGCCTTTGCCGCCGTGGCGGCCATCATCGCCGGGCTGTTTCTGACAAGCGCCGGCAGCCTCTAATCTTGCCCACCCTCCAATCTGAGGACGCGTAGCGTCGGAGGCGATGAACTCGGTTTTGCGACCCGACCCGCGCCTTCGGCGCGACCTGCCCACAAGGGGGCCATAAGGGGCAGGTAGAGGTGACGCTATTTCGGTCTCTTGAACCTTTGCCGCTCGGCCTCCACCTCTGCCCGGCAGACACAGCCTTCGAGATGGTCGTTGACCAAGCCCATCGCTTGCATAAAGGCGTAGACGGTCGTCGGGCCGACGAAGCTCCAGCCGCGCTTCTTCAGTTCCTTCGAGATCCGGACCGAGACCGCCGTCGTCGGATTGGCGCGCAGATGGGCGAGGTCGACAACCGTCGGCCGCTCGTCAGGCCCCGGCTCGAACTTCCAGAACCAGGCGGCCAGCGAGCCGAATTCATCGGCCATTTCACGGGCGCGCCCGGCGTTGTTGATGGTCGAGACGATCTTGCCGCGATGGCGGATGATGCCGACATTGCCGAGCAGACGCTCGACATCCTTGTCGGTGAACGCCGCCACCTTGTCGAAGTCGAAATTGGCGAAAGCCTCGCGGAAATTCTCGCGCTTGCGCAGGATGGTCAGCCAGGAGAGACCAGACTGGAAACCTTCGAGGCAGATCTTTTCGAAGAGCCGGCGATCGTCCGCTACCGGCCGGCCCCATTCATGGTCGTGATAGTCCAGATAGTCCGGCAGATTGCCGTGCCAGAAGCAGCGCGTGATACCGTCGGGGCCGTCGAGCAGGCCGGCATGTTCTTGTTCCATTGTCGGGAAATCCGTCCGTTAATGCGCCAAAGCGTCGGTTTTACGGTGGCTTTACCAGATTCCTGAACCGGCCGGTAACCACACCACAAAGTTTACTGACAAGTCGGCATTTTACGCATTTCGATTCATGTTTTGCTTGCCGCTCAGCGCCAAGGATCGCCACGCCGAGGCCTTTTCCCCCTGCCTCGGACGAGTTCGACGATCAAGGTGCGTTCCGATGAAGACAGCGTTCACTTTCGTGCTCGGCGCAGCCGCGGTGCTTGCCGCCGGCGCGACGACCTCTTTCGCCAATGACCGTTATGCCGACAGGCCGCCCGTGATGGTGAGCCCCGACCTTTCAGCGCCTTGGGTGCTGCAGCTCGGCCATGCGCCAGGGATCGTGCGCCCGAGCCGCCAGGCGACCCAGCAGCCGCTGCGGCGGCTTTTCCAGGCGCAGCCCGACCAGCGGCGCACCGCAGCCGTGCGGCAGCCTGCCAAGCGCATGGTGATGCGGCCACAGATCAACCCGATCTACCTGCCTCAGGAAGTCGCCTATGACGGGCCGCAGAGGCCGGGCACGATCGTCATCGATACCCACCAGAACTTCCTTTATCTTGTCGAGAAGGACGGCAAGGCGCGCCGTTACGGTGTCGGCACCGGCAAGCCCGGTTTCGAATGGTCGGGCACGCACAAGATCACCGACAAGAAAGTGTGGCCGGACTGGCGCCCGCCGGCGGCAATGATCGCCCGCGAGGCGGCCAAGGGTCGCTACCTGCCGACCTATCTGGCCGGCGGCATCGAGAACCCGCTCGGCGCGCGCGCACTCTATCTCGGCAGCACGGAATACCGCATCCACGGCACCAACCAGCCCTGGACGATCGGGGGCGCGGTGTCCTCCGGCTGCATCCGCATGCGCAACGAGGATGTGGTCGACCTTTACGAGCGCGTCAATGTCGGAACAACCGTCGAGGTGATATAGTAACTGCGAATCAGCCGGTTAGGCGGCGCTGAGCAGTTTTGGCGGTTGCTGTTGCCCCCAAGCCATAGCGCGGTTTGGCGAGACATGCTTAGACTGGCATCGAGCTAACGGGGGACGGGCCGTGTGGGGATACGGTCAGTCACGAAGGGCAGCACGGGAGACCGCGCTGCCCTTTTCGTTTCAAGCCCGTCAACGGGTCGCCCCGGAAGCAGCATGTTTCGCATTCGGGGCTGATTTCCCAGCGCAACTCTGCTATTGCAGCGCACAATCTTGGTTTTACGCAATTCCGGACGGAAAACCGCCCTTCTGGAGTTGCTCCAGAAGGCAGAGGTTCCACCTATGACCCGGTCCGACGACAGCCGCTATCTCAGGGGCGGTCCGGTCGCCCAGCGCATCATCGCTTCGGTACGCGAGGAAGCGGCCATCGCCACAGCGGAAGGCTTCCCGCCGAAGCTGGTCTCGATCACCGTCGGCGACACCGACGCGGTCGACGTCTATGTGCGCAACCAGCGCGCCAAGGCCGGGCTTGCCGGCATCGGCTTCGAGGAACGGCGCTTTGCCGCCGACATCACGGCGGGCGAGCTGGAAGCCGCCATTCACGGCCTCAACGCCGATCCGCGCGTCACCGGTATCATCATCCAGCGGCCGGTGCCGGCGCATATCCCGATCAAGACGCTGCAGGCGGCGGTGCACCCGCTGAAGGACGTCGAGGGCATGCATCCGGCCTCGATCGGCAACATCGTCTACAACCAGCTCGATCTCGCGCCCTGCACGGCGGCCGCATCGGTCGAGCTTCTCAAGGAGACCCGCCTGGACCTCAAGGGGCTCGAGGTGGTGGTGGTCGGCCATTCCGAGATCGTCGGCAAGCCGATCGCCTTCCTGCTGATGAGCGAGGGCGCGACGGTGACGGTGTGCCATCACATGACGCGCTCGGTGGCCGCGCATGCGCGGCGCGCGGACGCGCTGTTCGTCGCCGTCGGCAGGCCGCGACTGATCAAAGCCGAGATGGTGAAGCCCGGCGCCTGCGTCATCGACATCGGCATCAATTCGGAAATCGGCCCGGACGGCGAGAGCCGCATCGTCGGCGATGTCGACACCGAGAGCGTCAAGGAGGTCGCCTCCTGGATCACGCCGGTGCCGGGCGGCGTCGGCCCGCTGACGGTGGCGATCCTGCTGCGCAACACCATGGTGGCGCTCAGCCGTCAGCGCGCGCTCTACCGCGCGACCTACGGTGTGGCGGACCAGCTGGCGGCTGAGTAGCTATTCCGCGCCACCCAGGCTGTTCTCGGAAACGCCATCGGGCTTCGGGCCGCCATAGGCCCAGTCGAGCAATTTTATCGTGTGCACCACCGGCAGCTTCGCCGCGGACGCGATCTGCGTGATGCAGCCGATATTGCCGGTGGCGACGATCTCGGCGCCGGTCGCTTCGATATTTTTCACCTTGCGGTCGCGCAGCTTGGCCGAAATGTCGGGCTGCAGGATGTTGTAGGTGCCGGCCGAGCCGCAGCAGAGATGCCCCTCGCGCGGCTCGCGCACGACGAAGCCCGCCTTGGCCAAAAGCTCCTTCGGCTGACGGATGATCTTCTGGCCGTGCTGCATCGAGCAGGCGGAATGATAGGCGACGATCGTGCCCGGCTTGCGCACCGGCTCAGGCAGGTCGAGGGCAGCGAGATATTCGGTGATATCCTTAGCCACCGCCGAGACACGAGCCGCCTTTTCCGCATAGGCCGGATCGAGACGCAGCATGAAGCCGTAATCCTTGATGGTGGTGCCGCAGCCGGACGCGGTGATGATGATGGTGTCGAGCCCGCCCTGGTCTATCGCGCGCGTCCAGGCGTCGACATTTTGCCTAGCCGACGCAAGAGCCTGATCCTCGCGGCCCATGTGGTGCACCAGCGCGCCGCAGCAGCCCTCGCCTTCCGGCACCACGACCTCGACGCCGAGCCGCGTCAGCAGCGAGACGGCCGCCTCGTTGATGGCGGGATCGAGCACCGACTGGGCGCAACCGGTGAGGATGGCGACGCGGCCGCGTTTCGTGCCCTGCCCCGCATGCACCCCGGGCGAGGCGATCGGCGATGCCGGCGGGATCGACGACGGCGCAAGCTCTAGCATGGCGGCGACCGGCTTCAGGGTCGGCAGCTTTTCCAACAGGCCGATCAATGGCCGGCCGAGCTGGGCGAGCTTCAGCGCGGCGCGGAAGCGGCCTGGATAGGGCAGCACGAAAGCCAGCATGGCGCGGATCAGCCGGTCGAGCAGCGGCCGTCTGTAGGTCTGCTCGATGTGGGCGCGGGCATGATCGACCAGATGCATGTAATTCACGCCTGACGGACATGTCGTCATGCAGGCAAGACAGGAGAGGCAGCGGTCGATATGGGTGACGATCTCCTTATCCGCCGGCCGGCCGTTCTCCAGCATATCCTTGATGAGATAGATGCGGCCGCGCGGCGAATCCAACTCGTTGCCGAGCGTTACATAGGTCGGGCAAGTCGCGGTGCAGAAGCCGCAATGCACGCATTTGCGCAGGATCTTCTCCGATTCCGCGACATGCGGGTCAGCGAGCTGCGCGGCTGAAAAATTGGTCTGCACGAAAAATGTCCTTATCGTCTAAGCATGATCTTTTCCGCAAACCGGTTTCCACTTTGCTGGATCATGCTCTCATTGACCGAGAAGCCAGCTTTGCGGGTCCCTGATCGGCTCGCCACGCTGCAGCGCCTGCAGGCCGAGAATGCAGCGGACGATGAACCAGACGGCAACCGCAAACATCAGCAGGAAGCCGATCGCGAGCATCATCAGGACCACCGAGATCAGCGCGTAGAGAAGGCCGATCCAGAACGTCCTGATCAGGAATGTGTAGTGGCTTTCGACATAGCCGCCCGCCTTGCCGCGATTGATGTAGGCAAGCACGAATCCGATAATGCCGGTGACGCCGACCACAAGGCTGGCGAGATAGAGAATGTAGATGACCAGCGCGTTGGTCTGGCCCGGCTCAAGCCAGCGATCGGTCTGGCGCGAGCCGCTGCCCGGGCCTGGATTGGCATTGCTCATGGTGCTGCTCCCTCCGTTGACTGAGGAAGAGTAGCAGAGCTGGAAGTAGGCGCCATGCGGCCGGGGTTGAGAATGTGCTTCGGGTCAAACTCGGCCTTGACCCGCGCGGAAAGCGCCGCCAGATGCGGCGGTTGCGGTTCGAAAACGGGGAGCGCCGCGCGATGCGAGGCAGACGCGCGCGCCAGCGTCGCGTGGCCGCCGCCATATTTGCGAATAAGACCGCGCAGCAGTTCCGCCTCTGGGTCGTCCTCGCGCATCGAAAGCCACACCAGCCCGCCCTGCCAATCATAGAAGGCATCGACCGCCGCCTGCATGCGCAGCGCCATCACCATATGATGCGCCTCAGACGGCGGCATCGAGACGCGCCAGACCGGCCTTGCGGCACCATCGGCGAAGGGCGCGCAGTCGCGGATGTCGCGCCAGATCGCCTTCGACGCTTCGCCGGCAATTTCCTGCAGCGGGCCGGCCTTGCTGAGCAGGTTTCGCAATGCCTCGGTACGGTAGACGACCGAGGGGCCAAAGCCTTCGACGCGCAGCAGCGTCGCGGCATCGCTGCCGAGATGGCCGGCGGCGACGCGCGCCGCGATCCGCTCGGGCAGGTGCGCGGCGCTCGAGACCTCGGCGCTGGAGCCCAGCGCCAGCGCCATAGCCGCAACGGCAGCATCGTCGAGCAGGCCTCGAATGGCCAAAGTCACCTCGGTTTCCGCCGCCGGCAGCACCTTGAAGGTGACGTCGGTCAGCACGGCAAGCGTGCCCCAGCTCCCCGCCATCAGCTTGGAAAGGTCGTAGCCGGTGACGTTCTTGACGACCCGGCCGCCGGACTTGAAGGCTTCGCCGCGGCCGGAAACCGCCGATATGCCGAGAATGTGGTCGCGTGCCGCACCCGCCTTGAGCCGGCGCGGACCGGATAGGTTCGAAGCCAGCACGCCGCCCAGCGTTCCCTTACCCGGCTCGCCGCCGAGCAGCGGCCCGTAATCCATCGGCTCGAAGGCGAATTGCTGGCCGTTCTCGGCAAGCAGCTTTTCGACTTCGGCGAGTGGCGTGCCGGCGCGTGCCGAAAGCACCAGCTCGGCCGGCTCGTAGAGCGTGACGCCGGTGAGCGTCGACAGGTCGAGCGTATGCTCGGTCTGCAGCGGCCGGCCAATGCCGCGCTTGGAGCCATGGCCGAGGATTTCGAGCGGGCTTTCCTCCGCGGCGGCCCATTGGATGGTGGAGAGGACTTCGGCGGGGCTGGATGGGGTGAAGGTGGTCATTGCAATCTCCGGTTCCTCCCCCCGCGAAGCGGGGGCGAGGAACCCAGATTCTGAGACGTTCCCATCAAAACCTCGGAATGTCCGGAAACGCCACCTGGCCCCGATGCACGTGCATGCGGCCGAGCTCGGCGCAGCGGCGGAGCTGCGGGAAGACCTTGCCGGGGTTGAGCAGATGGCTGGGATCGAAGGCGCATTTGACGCGCATTTGCTGCTCGAGATCGGTCTGGTTGAACATTTCGGGCATCAGATCGCGCTTCTCGACGCCGACGCCATGCTCGCCGGTGAGCACGCCGCCGACCTCGACACACAGCCGCAATATGTCGGCGCCGAAACTCTCGGCCTTGTCGAGCTCCCCCGGCACGTTGGCGTCGTAGAGGATCAGCGGGTGCAAATTGCCGTCTCCGGCGTGGAAGACATTGGCGACCCCCAACCCGTATTTTTCGGAGAGATCGCGCATGCCGGCGAGCACCCTCGGCAGCTCCTTGCGCGGGATGGTGCCGTCCATGCAGTAATAGTCGGGCGAGATGCGGCCGACGGCCGGGAAGGCCGCCTTGCGTCCGGCCCAGAAGCTCAGCCGCTCCTGCTCCGACTGCGATATCCGGCAGGTGGTCGAGCCATTGCGGTAAGCGATCGCCTCTACGAGACCGATCAGATGATCGACCTCGACGCTCGGCCCGTCGAGCTCGACGATCAGCAGCGCCTCGACATCGAGCGGATAGCCGGCATGGACGAAATCCTCGGCCGCGTGGATCGCCGGGCGATCCATCATCTCCATGCCGCCCGGGATGATGCCGGCGCCGATGATGTCGGCGACGCATTGGCCGCCCTGCTCGCTGGTCGGAAAGCCGATCAACAGCGCGCGTGCCGTCTCCGGCTTCTTCAGGATGCGCACCGTCACCTCGGTGACGACGCCGAGCAGGCCTTCCGAACCGGTCATGACGCCGAGCAGGTCATAGCCTTCCTGATCGAGATGGCTGCCGCCGAGCCGCACCACCTCGCCATTCATCAGCACCATCTGGATGCCCAGCACATTGTTGGCGGTAAGCCCGTATTTCAGGCAATGCACGCCGCCGGAATTTTCCGCGACATTGCCGCCGATCGAGCAGGCGATCTGGGAGGATGGATCGGGGGCGTAGTAAAAGCCCTCCTGCTCGACGGCGGTGGTGATGCCGAGATTGGTGACGCCCGGCTGGGCGACGACGACACGGTTCGGATAGTCGATCGCGAGGATGCGGTTGAAGCGGCTCATCACCAGAAGCACGGCATCCTCGAGCGGCAGCGCGCCGCCCGACAGCGACGTGCCGGAACCGCGGGGCACGACGCGGATGTTGCGCTCGTTACAATATTTCAGCACGCGGGAGACCTGCGCCACTGTCTCGGGCAGCACGACCACCAGCGGCAGTTGGCGGTAGGCGGTCAGGCCGTCGCTCTCGAAGGCGCGCATCTCGGTGGCCGTGTCGACAACGCCCTCGCCCGGCACGATGATGCGCATGTCGGCGACGATCTCGGCGCGCTTGCGCAGCGTCCCGGCATCTGGCTTGGGCATGGCAAGGCCGGACATCGAAGCCTCCTCCACTCGACTGGTCAAAATCTTTTACCAGCCGGGAGCATTCCTTGCAAACGCTGCTTTGGTCGAAATCGGATGGCGAACGACGGCCGAGCTTTCGCAGCGGCAATCTGCCGCTGGCTTCTGCCCGCTTGAGGGACCCTCGAGGGGAGATGGCCGCGAAGCGGTCAGGGGTTCGCCTCACGTAACCGCCGGCTCGTCTGGCGTCGAGGAAGATCCTGGAGCTTCTCGCGCCGCGCCCCCCTGTTGTCTTCGGGAAATCTCCCGGTCGAGGGGAAGTTTACTCGCCCGGATGCTTGGCCGGTTCGGAGTGCATCCTGCGCACGCGGCGCACGCCCCACCAGACGAGCAGGATGGCGACCGGCACCGAAGCCGCGGTGACGACTTCCGGCGGGAAGGCATGGCCGAAGCTCGACGCGCCTTTGGCGACATAGCCGATGAGGCCGACGACATAATAAGAGACGGCAGCGACGGAGAGACCTTCGACCGTCTGCTGCAGGCGCAACTGCAGCCTGGCGCGATTGTTCATCGAGGCCAGCAGGTCGCGGTTCTGCTTCTCGACGTCGACATCGACCCAGGTGCGCAGCAACGTGGTGGCGCGGGTGAGTTTTCGCGAGAGGTTCGCCTGGCGCTCCTCCACCGAGCGGCAGGTTCGCATCGCCGGCGCCATGCGCCGTTGCAGGAAGCCTGCCCAGGTGTCGTAGCCCTGTACCGACTCCTCATCCAGCGCCTCCAACCGCTCGCTGACGATGCCGTCATAGGCGCGGCTGGCGCCGAAACGGTAGAGGCTGGATGCCGCATCGGCCTCCAATTCGGCTGCAAGTTCGGTGAGGTCGGCGAGCAAGGTCTGGCTGTCGCGGGTCTCGGCCGCCTTCATTTCAAGCGTCGTCTGCGCCAGCCGGTCCTCGATGCGGCGGGCGCGGCCAGACAGCGTCAGCGCCAGCGGCAGGCCAAGCATGGCAAGCGTCCGGTAGGTCTCAATGTCGATGAGCCGTTGCGACAAGGCGCCGGTGCTCGCCGGCGTCAGGCCGCGGTCGAGCACCAGCATGCGGGTCAGCCCGTCGCCATCCTGGCGAAAGTCCGTGACGATGGCCGCCGCACCGCGCTCGACCAGCGAATAGCAGAGGCTGGTCGGATCGAAGCCGGCGATCAGCTTCTCGCTCGCCTGCGTCCATTTGCGGATTTCGAGCCGGATGCCGGAAATCACCGTTCCCGGCGGCGAGAAGCCGTTGCCGAAGGGCGAATCCTCCTGGCCCCGGCTGCTTTCGGCCAGCGGCCCTTCCCAGAGATAGGTCGAGAACTCCGTATGCCGTTCCCAGCGCAAGGTGCCCTTGCCCCATTTCATGGCATGGTGGCGGGCATGGCGTTCGGGCGCTGCGATGCCCAAGCGCCGCGACAGGTCCGACAGCACGGCAAGGTCGACGGCCGAGCCGCCTTCGGTCATGAAGGAGAGTTGGATGAGCACGCGCGGCTTCTCGACCAGCGGGTGCGGACGAGCATGGACCTCGCCTAGCGCGCCGGGGCGACCCTCATGGGCCGGAAAGCCCATGACGCTGCCCTGGGCACGCGGCTGGAATTCGAGATTGGCGTCCGACACGGCTGGTCCCCCTGGTTTCGACCCTTCGTGCAATCGCGTTGTCTTGCGGCAATCGGCAGGGGCCGTAAACAGCAAATTTCAGCTGCAGCCGATTCACAGAGCCGCCGGGGAGTCGACCTGATTCGGCGAATTGGATAAATAATTTGACCAGTTGGCGACGGAGGCTTAGATCTGCGCGACATCCATTCCGTTTCCAGGCGCGCTTCCATTGAGCGATATCTTCTCCAGGATCGAGCATTCGCGCACCGCCGACGAGGTGGTGCAGCAGATCGAGAGCCTGATCCTCGAGGGCGTGCTGCGCACCGGCGACCGGCTGCCGGGCGAGCGCGAGCTGGCGCGTCAGTTCGACGTGTCGCGGCCGATCCTGCGCGACGCGCTGAAGGCGCTGGAAGGACGCGGGCTGCTGACCACCAGACCGGGCGGCGGCACGCATGTCGCCGACGTCATCGGCCAGCTTTTCACCAGGCCGGTGACCGATTTGATCTCGATGCACCGCAAGGCGGTGACCGACTATCTGGAATACCGGCGCGAGGTCGAGGCAATCGCGGCCGAATACGCGGCGCGGCGAGCGACGCCCGAGGATCTGGCGCTGCTTGACCGCATCATGGCGCGCATGGACGAGGCGCACCGTACCGGCGACTTCGACGACGAGGCGGAAATCGACGTCGAATTCCACCACGCGGTCTGCGAATGCGCGCACAACATCATCCTCCTGCACACGCTGCGCTCCTGTTACCGGCTGCTCTCCGAGGGCGTGTTCCAGAACCGGTTGCTGGTCTTCACCGTGCCCGGCGCGCGCGAGGCGTTGCTTGAGCAGCACCGGGCAATCCACGCCGCGATCAAGGCGGCGGATCCTGCCGCAGCCCGCAAGGCGGCGATGGACCACATTACCTATGTCGAGCGCTCCATGGCTGAGGCCGAGCGCAGCGGCGACTGGCAGCGCGTGTCACGGCTGAGGCTCAGGCAGCGCTCGGAAGCCGGCGACATCGAACCGACACGCAAACGCTCCTAAGCACTGATCACGCGGGGACTACCATGAGCGACATCCTCACCATCGCCGACCTCAAGGACATGGCGCGCCGCAAGGTGCCGAAGATGTTCTTCGACTATGCCGATTCCGGCGCCTGGACGGAGAGCACGTACCGCGCCAACGAGGAGGACTTCGGCAAGATAAAATTCCGCCAGCGCGTGCTGGTCGACATGAGCAACCGCTCGCTGGAATCGACCATGATCGGTGAGAAGGTGGCGATGCCGGTGGCGTTGGCACCGACCGGGCTGACCGGCATGCAGCATGCCGACGGCGAGATGCTCGCGGCGCAGGCGGCTGAGGAATTCGGCGTGCCGTTCACGCTCTCGACCATGAGCATCTGTTCGATCGAGGATGTCGCCTCGGTGACCAAGAAGCCGTTCTGGTTCCAACTCTACGTGCTGCGCGACAAGGATTTCGTCGTCGATCTCATCGACCGCGCTAAGGCGGCGAAATGCTCGGCGCTGGTGCTGACGCTTGACCTGCAGATCCTCGGTCAGCGTCACAAGGACGTGCGCAACGGGCTGTCGGCACCGCCCAAGATGACGCTCGCCAACATTATCGATCTCGCCCTCAAGCCGCGCTGGTGCCTGGGGATAGCGGGCACGCCGCGCCGCACCTTCCGCAACATCGTCGGCCACGCCAAGGGTGTCGGCGACGTTTCTTCGCTGTCGTCCTGGACGACGGAGCAGTTCGACCCGCAGCTGTCCTGGAAGGATGTCGCCTGGATCAAGGAGCGCTGGGGCGGCAAGCTGATCCTGAAGGGCATCCTCGACAAGGAGGATGCGTTGATGGCGGCCGAGACGGGAGCCGACGCGATCATCGTGTCCAATCATGGCGGGCGGCAGCTCGACGGCGCCGCCTCCTCGATCTCAGTGCTGGAAGAGATCGCCGACGCTGTCGGCGATCGGATCGAGGTGCATATGGATGGCGGCATTCGCTCGGGTCAGGACGTGCTCAAGGCGCTCTGCCTCGGCGCCAGGGGCACCTATATCGGCCGGCCGTTCCTTTACGGACTCGGCGCGATGGGCAAGGCGGGCGTCACCAAGGCGCTGGAGATCATCCGCAAGGAGATGGACATCACGCTGGCGCTGTGCGGTAAGCGTCTGGTAACCGACATGGGCAAGGACCAGCTGCGGCGCTAGGGGCTTATTCACCGATCCGCCCTAGTTTCCCGTGATGACAGACACGGGAAGACGTCGCCTTGACTGAAGCCGGCATCCACTATCTCGACGCGCGCGGGCCGAAAGGCATACGCATCTATGCCATCGGCGACGTGCATGGCCGTCATGACCTGCTCGCCGCCATGCACAGCCGGATAGCAAGCGATCTGGAGTACGGACCAAAGTCCGATTGGCGCATCATCCATCTCGGCGATTATGTCGACCGCGGACCGGACTCGAGGAACGTCATCGAATTCCTAATCGAGGCGCGGAGCCGTGATCCCCGCAACATCATGCTTGCCGGCAACCATGACATCGGCATGCTCGATTTCCTTGCCAAACCCGATCCGGAGGGTCTGTTCATGCGCTATGGCGGCGTCCAGACGGCGGCGTCATACGGGGTGAAGCTCTCGACCGGCAGCAGCTGGTTCGGCAGGTCGGACGAGGCGCTGGCGCACGGACACGCGGCCTTGGTCGAAGCAGTGCCGCAAGCCCATGTCGACTTCCTGCGCTCGCTGTCTTTTTCAGCGTGCTTCGGCGACTTCTTCTTCTGCCATGCCGGCATCCGGCCGGGGGTGCCGCTCGAAAGCCAGAACGAGCAGGACCTGATCTGGATTCGCGACGTCTTCCACAATTACCCGGGGCTGTATCCCAAAGTGATCGTGCACGGGCATACGCCGGTGCCGGACGTCGAGGTGATGGCCAACCGCGTCAATCTCGACACGCTCGCCTGGCAGGCGGGAACGCTCAGCGCACTTGCCGTCGACGGCGCTGAAAAGCGCATTCTGACGGTCGAGGGAATGGCGTTCTGGCCATGACCCCAAGTGTGGGATCAGCTTTCCCTTTGTCGGGAAGGATCAGGCTCTAGCGAAGCGCGGCGGTGACGCCGTAGCCGTCGACGGCCTGGTGATTGTTTGCAGCGTCGGCAGAATAAATGCCGAGGCCGCACACGACGATGGCAGACAGCATTACAAAGGACAAAAGCGCTGCTTTCACGGACGTCATCTCTGGTTGAGCTTTCTGCATCTGTGCACGAGGCGGTTACCAATGCGTTGAAACGATAAAATGCGTCTCAATGTTTCGACGATTTCGCGCTTCTAAGCAGATTCTGTATCGCCGGTGTGTCGCTTGGATCACACAACAGCTTCATCGCGGTTGCACGGACGATACAGAGGGCGCCCTCTTAGGCGGGCGGCCGGACACAAACCAAGAATGAAGTGCGTTTTCCCCAGGCGGAACTGCCGCCGCGTGCCAATTATGTCACGCTCCGCGGCGGTGCGACGGTCAGATCGTCGCCACCCAGGCACGCGCGATCGCGAGCCCTGCGGCGTCGGCGTGCGGTCCGTTGCTAGCCATCTCGTAGTCGAGCCTGCCGGTCCAGTCGGGATGGCGCTCGGCGATCAGCGCCGCGAAGGAGGTGCTCCAGTCGCGCACCAGCGGGCGATCCGCCTCGAAATGGAACTGGAAGCCATAGACGGCGCGGCCAATACGAAAAGCCTGGTTCGCCGCGACATCATTGCCCGCAAGCCGCACGGCCTTCTCGGGTAGGTCGAACGTATCGTCGTGCCATTGGAAAGTCGGGAACTTTTCCGGCAAGGTGCCGAGAACAGGGTCGTGCTTGGCTTCGGCCGTCAGCGACACCCCGCACCAGCCGAATTCAACCGCACCGCCGATGTGGTTGTCGGCGCCAAAGGCGCGGGCGACGAGCTGGCCGCCGAGGCAGATGCCAAGCACCGATCGGTCCTTGCCGGCGAAATCGCGCGTCAATTCGAGCAAGGCGGGAAAATAGGGATAGTCGTCGTCGGCCAGCGCATTCTGCCCCCCGCCCAGAACCACCATGGCATCGTGACCGTTCGCGTCCCGGGGCAGCGGATCGCCTTGGTAGGGGCGGCGCAAGTCAAGCTCGGCGCCAGCCTCCGCGAGAGCGGCGCCGACTTGGCCGAGGCCGGTATTGTCGTAGTTCTGGACCACCAGCACCCGCATCCGCGAATCCCTGCTGACATGAAAATGACGGTGGGAGCGATATCATGCCGCCTCAGTTTCAGCCAAGCCACGCGCCGGAGAGAAAGCTATGCCACTGCAGAACCGGGTCGATCCGTTCGGCGCCATCCATGCCGTGCCCGAGCGCGGCCTCTTCACCGGCAATCGCGGTATCATCCATGACCCCGAGACAAAGACGCTTCTGAGGAAGCGTTGGGCGCTGCCGGCCTGGATCATCTGCGTCTGCCAATTCCGCGGCGTGGGACGCGAGCCGATGGGCCGCAATCGGCCTGGAGGAAAGGCCGGCTGGACCGAGCTGTTCTTTCTCGACGAGGTGACGGCGCTCGCGGCCGGTCACCGGCCCTGCTTCTACTGCCGGCGCGACCAAGCGAGAGATTTCGTGCGGCGCTTCGGAAAGGTCTTCGGCATTGCCGAACCGCGCGCGCCGATGGTCGACAAGCGGCTGCACAAGGAGCGGCTGGCCTCCGGCGGGCGTCCGCCGACCGTCTCATCGGACGAACTCGCCGGTTTGCCGGATGGAGCAGTCGTGGCCGAGGGTGAGACCGCCTACGCGCTCCGCGCCGGCAAGGCGCTCGAATGGTCCTTCGCAGGCTATGCCGAGCCCGTCTTGTTCAATCGCCTCGCCAGGCGATCGCTGCGACTGCTCACGCCTGCCACAAGTGTTTCGGTGCTGAGACATGGTTACGCGCCGGTCTGGCATCCGTCCGCCGATACTTGACGACAACCCGCGCCTCGCCCATTGCTCGGCCATGCGCGCCAACTACAAAATGCAGCGGCTGTTCGTGCCGGACGATCTCGGACCGGGCTTCGAATTCGATGCTGGACAGCAGCAGAGCCACTATCTCGCGCATGTGATGCGGCTCGGCGAAGGCGCGGAGGTCCTGCTCTTCAACGGCCGCGACGGCGAGTGGTCGGCTTCGATCGCCGCCAAGACCAAGAAAGCCGTGCGGCTCAAGGTGCTTACCCTGCAGCGGCCGCAGCCGCCGCTGCCCGATCTCGTCTATTGCTTCGCCCCGCTGAAGCAGGGCCGGCTCGACTATCTGGTGCAGAAAGCGGTCGAAATGGGTGCCGGCATCCTGCAACCGGTCATCACCCAGCACACACAAGTGGCCAAGCCTGGCATCGCTCGGCTGCGCGCCAATGTCGTCGAAGCGGCCGAGCAATGCGGCATCCTGGCGGTGCCAAAGGTGTGCGAAGCAGAGAAGCTGGAGCGGCTGCTCGGCGGCTGGGACAAGGAACGGCGGCTGATCTTCTGCGACGAGGATGCCTCGACCAACAATCCACTGCCAGCCTTGCAGAAGGTGAGCGAGAAAAAACTCGCGCTGCTGGTGGGGCCGGAGGGCGGCTTTTCCGATGACGAGCGCAGGATGCTGCGGGCGCTGCCCTTCGTCAGCGCCATTCCGCTCGGGCCGCGCATCCTGCGCGCCGACACCGCGGCGGTCGCGGCGCTCGCGGTGATGCAGGCGACGATCGGCGACTGGTGATCAAATCCAGTTGAGGCGTGGCTCAGGATTTTTCGCTTGATCGGCTACTGACATTTCGTCCATCTAGCGCCCGGCGGCTAGCTGACGGCTGCGGAGGGCTTTCCTATGGCGCGCGACACAACCGATATCCAGCCCATCGAAGGCATCGACGAACTCGTCGGCTATCTGGCGGCCGGCAACAAGCCGCGCGACAAATGGCGGATCGGCACCGAGCACGAGAAGTTTCCCTTCTATGTCGATGGCAACGCGCCGGTGCCCTATGGCGGCGAGCGCGGCATCCGCGCCATCCTGGAAGGCATGCAGGAAAAGCTCGGCTGGGATCCGATCATGGATGCCGGCCGCATCATCGGCCTAGTCGAGCCGACCGGCCAGGGCGCGATCTCGCTGGAGCCGGGCGGGCAGTTCGAGCTCTCCGGCGCGCCGCTGGAGACGATCCACCAGACCTGCCGCGAGGGCAACGCACATCTGGCGCAGGTGCGCGAGATCGCCGAGCCGCTCGGCATCCGCTTCCTCGGCCTCGGCGGCAGCCCAAAATGGTCGCTTGCCGAAACGCCGAAAATGCCGAAGTCACGCTACGAGATCATGACTCGCTACATGCCGAAGGTCGGCTCCAAGGGCCTCGACATGATGTATCGCACCTGCACGATCCAGGTGAATCTCGACTTCGAAAGCGAATTCGACATGCGCCGCAAGATGCAGGTGGCGCTGAAGCTGCAGCCGCTGTCGACGGCGCTGTTCGCCAATTCGCCCTTCACCGAGAGCCGGCCGAACGGGCTGCAGAGCTGGCGCGGCGACATCTGGCGCGACACCGACAACCAGCGCTCCGGCATGCTCGAATTCTGCTTCGCGCCGGATTTCGGCTTTGCCGACTATGTCGAATGGGCGCTCGACGTGCCGATGTATTTCGTCATCCGCGACGGGCAGTATCACGACATGACGCGCTACACCTTCCGCCAGTTCATGGCGGGTGCCGCGCACACGCAAGTGCCCGACGGCCTGCCGACGATGGGCGACTGGGCGAACCACCTCTCCACCCTCTTCCCCGATGTGCGGCTGAAGCGCTTCCTCGAGATGCGGGGCGCCGACGGCGGACCGTGGCGGCGCATCTGCGCGCTGCCGGCTTTCTGGGTCGGCCTGCTCTATGACGAGCAGGCACTCGACGCCGCGGAGACGCTGACCTCGAGCTGGACCTACGAAGAAGCGCTGGCGATGCGCAACGCCGTGCCGGAGCACGGGATTTCGGCGCCATTCCGCAACGCCACCTTGCGCGAGGTTGCCCGCGACGTGCTGGCCATCGCCCGCACGGGTCTGAAGAACCGCGCCAAGAAGAACCGCGACGGCTATGACGAGACCTCGTTCCTCAACACGCTCGACGAGGTCGTGGCGCGCGGCACCACCAGCGCCGAGGAGATGCTTTCGGCATATCACACGCGCTGGGGCGGCTCGATCGAGCCGGTGTTCATGGAATATGCCTACTGACCGTTCGCCGGCCACCTGAGCCGTGGCTCGGCAAAAGCTGCTTCAATCGGTGATGGAAACGCAATAGGCTCCTCCGTGAGGATATTGCGGAGGAGATCTCATGCCTTCCCTGTTCGATATTTTTTTGCAAGCCCAGAACGGCGCCGGCATGCAGGCGCTGGCCCAGCAGTTTGGCCTTTCGATGCAGCAGGCGCAGGCCGCGGTGCAGGCGCTGCTGCCGGCCTTCTCACAGGGGCTTCAGCGCAACACCGCCGATCCCTATGGAATGGGTGCTTTCATGACGGCGATGGCGAGCGGCCAGCACGCCAAGTATTTCGAGGACGCAACCCGGGCCTTCACGCCGCAAGGCATCGATGAAGGCAACGGCATTCTCGGCCATCTGTTCGGCTCGAAGGACCTGTCACGCGCTGTTGCAGCCCAGGCCGCTCAGGCGACCGGCCTTAGCCAGCAGGTGCTGCAGCAGATGCTGCCGGCGATGGCGTCGATGATGATGGGCGGATTGTTCAAGCAGACCAACAGCCAGATGCAGGCCGCCGGCGGCTTCGGTGGCGGCGGCAATCCTTTCGGCGAGATCATCGAGGAGATGATGCGGCAGGCGGGAGGCGGCGCACAGGCCCCGCAGCCGGCGCCAAATCCCTATGGCGACAATCCGCTCGGCAAGGTGCTGCAAGACATGTTCGGCGGCGGCGCCCAACAGCCGCAACGCCAACCGCAGCAGGCGCCGAACCCTTACGGCGACAATCCGCTGGGCAAGATGTTCGAGGAAATGCTGCGGCAAGGCGGCGGTTTCGGCACGCCAGACGGACAGCAGGCGCCGCAGCAATCCCAGCCGCAGCCGCAAACCAATCCGAGCGGCCGGCCGAGAAATCCATTCGACGACATCTTCGGCAGGATGTTCGAGACCGGCGCGCAGCAGCGCGAGGAATATCAGAAGGGCATGGAGACGATCTTCGACCAGTTCAAGCGCGGGATGGACCGACGGTAGGGCGCTCAACTCAAAAGAAAAATGCCCGGTCCTGGAGGGGAACCGGGCAATGTGCAGGCAGGCCGGCGGGGAACCGGCAGGGAGTGTGGGAGCCTGCATGAAACTTGGTCGCGCCGAGCCCTCGAAAGGTTCAGCGCGAGCGCAAACGCAGCCGGCGAAGCCGCTCAGGCGACCTTGCGGGCGAGGTCCTCGATCATATCGACGCGCTCTTCTGCGATTGCGCGCAGCTTCACCGTCGGATCGCGGCCGAAAGGCACGCTGACGGCGACGTGGAGGTCGGCGCGGGTCAGGCCGATGTCGGCAAGCTCGGCATCCGACATCTCGCCAAGGCGATAAAAGGCGCGGCGGTTTTTCCAGGCGCGGAAGGCATCGGCGACCGCATTGAGCACGCGGGTCGCAACGGCCGGACGCGTGGTGATGCGCGGGGTCTCGGAGGCGAATTCGATCGTGGTCATGTCAGTCTCTCCTTCGGAGTCGTGCAGACGAAACCATGCAATCGGCGCCTGGGAGGAGCGCCGTTGCGGTCTCGATACAGTTAACGTGACGCATGTCGTTGGCCCGCAACACGGGGGCCACTTTTGGGCGACATGCTGTGCCTTCATGTGGACAATGGCAATTTGCCACGCCGCGATTGATTAATCCAACGAATGTTTCTAATCTTTAGCATCAACACGAATGATGGATTGGACCGATGAAAGCGCCGCTCGATCTCGATCAGTTGCAGACCTTCATCTCGATTGCCGACACCGGCAGCTTCACGCGGGCTGCCGAGGAGGTGCACCGGACACAGTCTGCGGTGTCGATGCAGATGCGCCGTCTTGAGGAGCGGATCGGCAAGCCGCTGTTCGAAAAGGATGGTCGCACCAACAAGCTGACCGAGGAAGGCGACAGGCTGCTTTCCTATGCAAGGCGGCTGATCTACCTCAACCGCGAGACTTTGGCGGCCTTCGACGACCAGCGGCTCGAAGGCACGATACGGATCGGCACGCCGGATGACTATGCGGACCGCTTCCTGCCCGAGATCATGGCGCGCTTCTCGCGCTCCAACCCGCGTGTGGAACTCACCGTCATCTGCGAGCCGACGCCGGGCCTGGTCGAGCACATCAAGCGCGGCAATCTCGACCTCGCGCTGGTGACGCACAACGACACGCGCGGCCAGTCGGAGGTGGTGCGGCGCGAGCCGCTTCTATGGGTCACCTCGGCCAATCATGCCACGCATGAGCAGGAAATCCTGCCGATGGCGTTCGGCCGGCCGAACTGCATCTGGCGGCGCGCGGCGGTCGACGTGCTCGACCGGCAGAACCGCGAATACCGCGTGCTCTTCTCCAGCTTCTCGGCGACCGTGATCACTGCCGCCGTGCTTTCCGGCCTCGCCATCTCGGTGCTGCCGGAATGCGCGCTCAGGCCCGGCATGCGCGTGCTCGGCGAGGCCGACGGGTTCGACGCGCTGCCGGATTGCCGCATCGGCATCATGCGCGGCCAGACCTCGCAGCCGGAGATCGTCGATGCTCTGGCCCGCCATATCGCGGAAAGCCTGGACAATATTTCCGTGCCGGTCAGCGAAGAGACGGGAAGCTTCGACTTCGCGGCACTCGCCTTCGCCAAGATGAAGCGGACCAAGGCAAACCAGATCCTGCCTGGATGGTAGGGGTTCAGGCGCGAGCGGCGGCCGGCTGAATCTCGTCCGGCGAAGCTAGACCGGAAAGGCCGAGCAGTTGGACCGGCTCAAGCGGCGGCGACAAGAAATAGCCCTGGAGTTGCCGGCAGCCCATTGCGACCAGCAACATCTTCTGCGCCTCGGTCTCGACGCCCTCGGCGGTGACGTCGACCCCGAGCGCCATGGCAAGATCGATCAGGGCCTTGACGATCGCGGCCGAGTTGCCGTCGCCATCGAGAAGCCGCACGAAGGAGCGGTCTATCTTGAGCTTGTCGATGGCGTGGCGACGCAAGTAGCTGAGCGATGAATAGCCGGTCCCGAAATCGTCCAGAACGATGCCGACGCCCAACTGGCGCAAGGTGGTCAGAGCCGCCCTCGAAGCATCGCTGTTGTCCAGAAGCACGCTTTCGGTGATCTCGAACTGCAGGCGCTGCGGCGCCAGCCCGGTGTCGGCAAGGATCGACGCGACCTGTTCGGGAAAGCCGGCGTCGCGCAACTGCAGCGGCGATACGTTAACGGCGAGCCACGGCAGGTCGGTTCGCACGGCGAAACGGCAGGCCTCCTGCAGCACCCACGCGCCGAGTTGGCCGATCATGCCGCGCTCCTCGGCGATGGCGATGAATTGCGCCGCCGGCAATGCGCCATGCACATCATGCCCCCAGCGGATCAGCGCCTCCGCGCCGAGGATCGTCTTGCCGTTCGCCGCGAACACCGGCTGGTAGGCGAGCCCGATGCCGGTGCCGCCGTCGAGAGCCTTGCGAAGCTCGGTCTCGACTGTGCGCTTGCGCAAGAGCAGGTCGTCCATGTCGCCGGCGAAGACCTGGTGCCGGCCCCGGCCGTTCTTCTTGGCTTCGTAAAGCGCGATGTCGGCCTTGCGCAGCAGATCGTCGGCATCCGTTTCGACGCCGTCCGATAGCGCGATGCCGATCGAGGCGCTGACGAAGACCTGATTTTCCATGAGCTTGAACGGTTCCTGCAACTTCTGCAGCAGCCGCTCGGCGATATCCTCGGCGGCACGGATATCGCGGATGTCGACGAGGATCAGCGCGAACTCGTCGCCGCCCAGCCGCGCCACGGTGTCCACCTCGCGAACGGTGTGCTGGAGCCTGGCCGCTGTCTGACGCACAAGCTCATCGCCCGCCGGATGGCCGAGCGTGTCATTGATGTGCTTGAAGCGGTCGAGATCGAGGTAAAGCAGCGCCGCCCTTCCCATGTCGTGAACCGCAATATCCTGGCTGGCCTTGAGCAGGGCCCGCCGCAAGCGGTCCTCGAACAAAGCCCGGTTGGGCAGGCCGGTGAGCGTGTCGTGGAAAGCGAGATATTGCGCCTCGTCCTGGCTTGTCTGCAGCGCGGACGAGGCGCGGCGGAGCCTGCGCAGCAGAAACGCCAGAACGCCGGCCGCGACAAGCAGCGCCAAGACCAGCGCCGGGGCCATCTTGCGCACCAGCGTGAGACCTGGCCGTTCCTGGTCCCAGCCGACATAACCGAGGATGATACCGCGGGAATCGACCAGAGGCACCGCAGCGGCTCCGACCGATTGCGACAGCGGCACGAGACGCGCGCCGTCGAGCAGATATTTTTTGGCGATCTTGCCGATGACCGCGTCGTTGATGAACTCCACCGAAACGTGCAGATATTCGGTTCCGGGCGCCTGCGTGACCCGGTCCGTACTCGGCACCAGCGCCATGACGCTCAGGATCGCCGGTTTTCCTTGGAGCGACACAAGGTCCTCCGCGACCATCTTGGCCGGCTGGCCGGAAGCGTCCGCCTTCTGTGGCTCAGCCAGCATGCGGCGCAGCTTCTCGATGGATGGCTGCAAGGCAGGCTTGTCATCGCCATAGGCGGACGCATCGACCACCTTACCTTCCTGCATGGCATGGACCGGACGATTGGCGGCATCGAGAATGTAGACCCGGTTGTGACCGTAATAGGTATACATCCAGACGCTGAGGTTCTCCTCGATCCAGGTCCAATTGCCGGCCCTGACATTGGCGACCGCGTCATCCCAGACCGCAACGCTTTCCTGCTCACGCTGAACAGACGCAATCTGGTCCTTCAAACCCTCGTCGATGAATATCTTCTGCCGTTCGAGCGAGGCGTTGTCAGCCTGAGCCGCCGCGTAGATGCCGAAGCCGACGACCATGGCCAGCGCGAAGACGGCCAACGTCAGCACGGTCAGCGTCACCTGATGCGTCAAAGGTCTGGTGTTGGCGGTTGCGCTCATGTGTTTCCGGCTGGCTCTTGCTACCGCCAGTCAAAGCAAATCGGGCTTAAGATCGCGTTATAATATTAGCGAGATTTCAGCTCTGCCTTGACGCCGCCCGATAAGCGTTCCCCAATCAGAGCATGAGCGAAGCAGCAACCGAATCACGCAGCAATGCCACCGAATATACGGTGAGCGAGATTTCCGGCGCGTTGAAGCGCACGGTCGAGGATGCTTTCGGCAATGTGCGGGTGCGCGGCGAGATTTCCGGCTACCGCGGCCCGCATTCCTCCGGACACGCCTATTTCGCGTTGAAGGACGACCGTGCGCGGATCGAGGCCGTGGTCTGGAAGACCACGATGGCGCGGCTGAAATTCCGCCCCGAGGAAGGGATGGAAGTGATCGCCAGCGGCAGGCTGACGACCTATCCCGGAAAATCCAACTACCAGATCGTCATCGACAATCTGGAGCCGGCCGGCGCCGGCGCGCTGATGGCGCTGCTGGAAGAGCGCAAGCGGCGGCTGCAGGCCGAAGGCCTGTTCGATGCCGGCCGCAAGCGGCGGCTGCCATTCATGCCGCGCGTCATCGGCGTCATCACCTCGCCCACGGGCTCGGTGATCCGCGACATCATCCATCGCATCAAGGACCGTTTTCCGCTCACTGTGCTGGTGTGGCCGGTCCGGGTCCAGGGCGACACGACCGCAAAGGAAGTGACCGCAGCCGTCAACGGCTTCAACGCACTGACCTGGGACGGCGCAATCCGCCAGCCCGATCTCCTGATCGTGGCGCGCGGCGGCGGCAGCCTCGAGGACCTTTGGGGTTTCAACGACGAAGGGCTGGCGCGCGCCGTCGCCGCCTCGCGCATTCCGATCATCTCGGCCGTCGGACACGAGACCGATTGGACGTTGGTCGATTTCGTCGCCGACATGCGGGCGCCGACGCCGACGGGCGCCGCCGAGATGGCAGTGCCGGTCAAGGCGGAGCTCGAAGCGACACTGGCAAATCTCGGCGCGCGGCTTAGTGCCTGCACCTCGCGGCACCTGGATCGCAAGCGCCAGGCGGTGCGCGCCGCGGCGCGGGCTCTCCCCTCACCCGACCAGCTGCTGGCGTTGCCGCGCAGGCGCTTCGACGAAGCGACGAGCCGGCTCGGCCGCGGGCTGACGGTGAGCATCGAACGCAAGCGCGCAAGGCTGGAGCGGCAGCGGCTGACGCCGGCCACCTTGTCGCGCCGCCTCAATGAGACGCGCAGGCTGACAGGCCGCGACATCGCCCGCGCGCGGGCCGCGTTCTTCGCAGTCGTTCGGCAAAGCCGGGCGCGCTTTCAGCGCAACTCGGCAAGGCTGTCGCCGGCGCCGGTCGTCAGGCGCCAGAAGCTGCAGGCCGACACGCTGGCCGGACTGACCCGCCGCCAAGAGCAGGCGATGGCGCGGCGGCTTGACCGCCTGCGTGCCGCTCTTACCCAGGCCGACCGGCTGCTCACCACGCTGTCGCACAAGGCCGTGCTGGCGCGCGGCTTCGCGCTGGTCAAGGACGCCGATGGGACCGTCGTCAAGCGCGTCGCGGAGCTGGCGCCGGGTGCGGCGCTGCAGCTGGAGTTCGCCGACGGCAATGCAGAGGCCATCGCCACCAGCGGCGGCGCGCGGCCGAAGTTGGCCGCCAAGCCCTCGGGCAAGGCCAAGGAGCCGGGCAACCAGGGCTCGTTGTTCTGAAATGAGCAGGAGCGACCCGCATCTGCGCACGCCGTCGGGCAAGCCGCGCCTGCGCTCGTTCAACATCGCACTGGACGGCACGCCCGGCCGCTTCAACGCCATCACCGACGTGCCGGGCGTCGCGGTCGGCTATACGACGCTGATTGCCGGCGGGGGCCCGCTGCAAGTCGGGATAGGACCGGTGCGCACCGGCGTGACTGCGATCCTGCCGAGACCTGTCGGCGAACTGGCGACGCCGGTGTTTGCCGGCGTGTTCAGCCAGAACGGCAATGGCGAGCTGACCGGCACGCATATCATCGAGGAGACCGGCGCCTTCAACCTGCCGGTTACCATCACCAACACCCATTCCTGCGGCCTTACCCGCGACGGAACGCTGCGTTGGATGAGCCGGGTGCTGCCGGCGGCGCTCGACAGCGCCTGGGGCCTGCCGGTGGCGGCGGAGACCTATGACGGCTTCCTCAACGACATCAACGGCCACCATGTGAGCTTCGAGCATGTCGCCTCGGCGCTCGACGGCGCGACGGACGGCGCGATCGAGGAAGGAAGCGTCGGCGGCGGCACCGGCATGATCTCGTTCGGCTTCAAGGCCGGGTCAGGCACCGCCTCGCGCATCGTCGAATGGCAAGACAGAAGTTACACGCTCGGCGTGTTCGTGCAGGCGAATTTCGGCAAGCGGCGCAACTTCACCATTCGCGGCCGGCACGTCGGGCCGGAACTCACCGAGCCGGCGATCCGCGAAGGCACGCCGCGCGCCGAAAAGGGCTCGATCATCGCCGTCGTCGCTACGGATGCGCCATTCCTGCCGCACCAGATGAAGCGCCTCGCCAGGCGCGTGCCGCTCGGCATCGCCCTGGCCGGCGGCTACGGCTACCACAGCTCGGGCGATATCTTTCTTGCCTTTTCGACCGCCAATCGCGAGGCCGCGCTGGCGGCTTCAGGCCGCGTCGCCCGCGCGGAGTTCATTCCCGATGTCGATATCGACCCGTTCTTCGATGCTGCGGTGCAAGGGGTGGAGGAGGCGATCCTCAACGCGCTCGTCGCCAATGAGGACATGACCGGGCGCGACGGCAATTTCGTGCCGGCGCTGCCAAAGGCGTGGCTGAAGGACAATTTCGGCTAAGCCGGACGCCCGGCTGAGGTCAGACAAACCGCGCGCACGGTATCTTATTCGGACGGCTTGTCCGACGTCGTCTGTTGCTCGCTCTCCTCGGCGACTTCCTCAAGGCGCGAAGCGATCAGTTCCTGGATGTCGCCGACCTCTTCCTGGATGTCTTCCAGAAGGATGCCTTCCTCGGCGGCCTTGGCGCAGCACTCCTTGGCGAGAGTTTCGGCCTGCTCGTCGATCTTCACCGGCGAATGCTGGCATTGGACCTTTTCGCCAATCCATCCGCGCAAGAACTCGATCGCATGTTCACTCATACTGCTTTTCCCTAGCGGCAATGCCGGTTGGTAGTCATGAACGCTCGCGTCCCGCCACGGGACGCAGGCCCATTCGAGCCGAGTCGGCCCCTGCCGGCAAGACGTCTTGCCAATGGGACAAGATGCCTTGCCCATGGGACAAGATGTCTTGCCCAGGGTCCGCGGAGCCGAAGGACTGGAAAGGTTCGAGGGACACGTTCAGATTGTTGAGGATGATGCTTAGGCCAGGACCGTCAAAGATCCGCTCTGTTGTTTTTACTTGCTTTCTTCCGGTTTTTCAGACCGATTTCCGTCACAACACCACGCATTTACGGCGATCTCGCAGGCGCAGCCAAGGTGCGAGAAACCGAAAGCCGCCGCTATATAGTGATATCCCCATACAATGTCGACTCTGATCGTCGTGCCTGCTTCTTTCCGCCGCGTCAGGCAGGTGGCGGACAGCCTTCGGGGAAAGGTCTCGGCACCCCTGCTGCGCATCTGGGCATGACGCTGCGCCATACTTGGCAGGTGGCGATGACCATCGCCTCGACTTTCGTTGCCGCGACGCTGCAGCTTCTCATTCCACATTCGTTGCGGCGCGCCATCGACCAGGCGCAGGGCGTGATGGTTGCGGGCGGCGGGACGGCTGCCGAACAGGCGCTTCGGAACACGGCCGTGACACTGCTTGCAGTCAGTGTCGTGCAGGTCTTTTCACGATGGCGCAGAACGAGGCCGTCGGCCATCAGACCGGCTATGAGAGGCGCCTGGCCTTCTGCGAGGTGCGCGGGCTGCTCAGCCTGAGCTGCCCTTCGTCGCCCGGCGATGCTTCGTCACCCAATAGAGGATTGGGACGCGGCGGCCGGAAAAGCGACGTGACCGCCAGGAATCGATGGTACCGTTGGCTGGGCTCGAACCAGCGACCCCCAGATCCACAATCTGGTGCTCTAACCAACTGAGCTACAACGGCACATCCGCCTGAGCGCAATCCGAGGAGAAAATCATTCCCCGTGTCCGCTCCGTCGTCGGCGATGCGTCCAATACGGATTATCGGAGTCTAATTCAAGGCCTTTGATGAGGCAAAGATCCGATGAACGAACCCGCGCAGTCCTGATTGGGCAAAGAAAAGGCCGGCGGGAGGAGGTGCCGGCCTTTTCCTGTTACGAGCCAGCGGGAGGAGGAGCTGGCTGGTCACCCCGGAGAGTAAAGGGAGGAGGTTTCACACTCCGGGTATTCATCTCATCAATTCATCGCACATCTATTTGTCTGACGAAATGCGACGTTTTGATGCATCGTTGAGTTGCGCCTGAAATCAGGCCGCCTTGATGTCCTTGAACGCCTTCTCGAAAGCGGTCTTCACCGGCTTCGAGACGTCCTCGACAGCCTTGGAGGCGACGGCCTGAAAGTCCTTGGCCTGCTCGACGGCCATCTCAGCGCGCTTGCGCAGGAAGGCAGTCTGCAGCTCGACGACTTCCGACAGCGTCTTGGCGCCGACCAGGGCTTCAAGGTGCGAGAAGCTGGCCTCGGCATTGGCGCGAAGGATGGCAATGGTCTTCAGCGAGACATCGCCGGAAACGGTCTTGGCGGTCTCGTAGGTCGACTCCAGAACCTTCTGGGTCTCCTCGGCGCCGTTCTTCAGTTTGGTGTAGGCCTCTTTCGACTGCTCGACGCCCTTCTCGGCGAAGGCGCGGATCTGGTCGGTGGCTTTGGAAGCGTCAAAGCTCGGGAATTCAACGTTCTCGATGGTCTCAGCGGTCTTGGCAGTCTTGGACATTTTCCAACCTTTCAAGGGCAGCGGCTTTGACGGAAAGCCGTCTCGTTCATGTATGATGGCAATATAAAGGCAAGTTTTGTGCATTGCAATATCTTTGTTGCACTGCACCATAAAAAAATCGCCCCGCCATTAACCAAGAGCCCAGAGATTTCGGCCGATACACGGCATGGCTTGTGGACCTTGGTCCCGTACGCTTTTATTAACAAAGCGTTAACTCAAAAAGCCCGCCTGGAAGGTCTGCCAGCGCATGCCGCCTGAAAACTACTCCTTCCTCGACGTCGCCGTGCTCGACGCGGTGCGCCAGCGCTTCGCCGCCGGCGACGCGCTGGCCATACTCTCGGCCGATCTCGAGCAGGTGATCTGGGCCAACGGGCCAGGTGCCGCGGTATTCGGCTATCCGGACATCGAAGCAATCATCGGCGCTTCCGCGCGGCTGCCGCTAGTTGCCAGGCGGCAGATCATGGCGACCAGCGGCTTTCCGGATATCGGCAGCGACCGCGCCGTCACCGTGCGGCTGGCGACCGGCATGGTCAGCCGCGCCGTCGGCTTGCTCGCCAGCGCGGTAACGATGCCGGACGGCGAAAAGGCGATCATGCTGGCGATGCCCGCGGCGCAGACCGGCTCGCGCGGCGCCGCCGAAATCGCCAGCCGCGCCATTGGCGGCTTCACCGAGGCCGGACATTTCATCGCCTTCGTCGATGCCCAAGGCCATGTCGAGGCGGCTTCGGAGGGATTTGCCGCGCTCGGCATCAGGCCGGAGACGCTCGCTGCCCTGGTCGCGGACGTGGCAAGTGCTGGAGACCGCATCGTCAAGCGGCTTGTTCCCGGCGCAAGCACCTCCTACCCGGCCGGGCTTGCGCGCTTGACCGACGCGCGCCATCTCCTGGTGGTGATCGACGAAGACCAGCTCGACGGGGAGCGGAACGACCAGCCCGACGCCGGTAAGTCGGCAGCGCCGGAAGGCGCGCCCACCGTCTCCGAAGACAAAAACACCACAGTCATCGCCGAGCCGAGCCGAGAGAACAATACCCAGTCTCCGGCCGCGGCAACGGGCGAAAAGGCAGACGTGGTCCCGCCGGCGGCCACGGATGACGCCCGGCCAACGCAAAGGACCGCGGCCACGGCCGACCGCGCGCCGGATGCTGCGCTGGTAGGCGGTGCCGGCCCGGCGCAGCATGACCATTGGTATTTCAATGCCGGCGGCGACGATGTGAAGGGGCCGGAGAGGCCGCCACAGATCGGACCGGCGGAGGTCGCGGCCGCAAGCCGGCAGCACACCGCCGGAACGGCGGCCGAGCCGAGCGCGGCGCGCAACATCGACCGTTCGGCGCCGCCGCTGCGTTTCGTCTGGCGGACCGACGCCGAAGGTAAGTTCAGCGCGCTGTCGCCGGAATTCGCCGATATCGTCGGCAAACCCGCCGCCGATGTGATCGGTCGCCGCTTCAGGGATGTCGCGACGACTTTCGGCCTCGACGCATCGGGCGAGATCGCCACTCTGCTCGAGCGGCGCGATACCTGGTCGGGACGCTCGGTGCTGTGGCCGGTGGCGGGCACGGACCTGAAGATCCCCGTCGATCTTGCGGCGCTGCCGGTCTATGGCCGCAGCCGCGCCTTCGAAGGCTTCCGCGGCTTCGGCGTCGCGCGCAGCGGCGACGCCGTTGTCGACCCGGAAGCGCTCGGCATGGCGCTGGTGCCCAATGGCGCCGCTCCGACAGAACCCGAACCTGCCGCCGGGCAACCCGCGGCCGAGCCGGCGAAACCTGCCGACCCGTTCCTGGGCGAAGTGCCGGCGCTGACCATCGTGCCCAAGCCGGAGCGCCGCTATGCCGACAAGGTGATCCGGCTGGCCGAGCACAGGCAGCCGGCCAACGACAAGCAGCCGGGAAATGACAGGCCGGCGAGTGAGAAAGGGCTGTCGATCCTCGAGCGCAGCGCCTTTCGCGAGATCGGCGAGCGGCTGCGGAAGGACAGTTCGGGACCGGCCGAGCCGCCAAGCGGCGCAACCGCGGGTGCTCAAAAGCAATCAGATGCGGCTGCAACCGCCGACAAGGCTGCTCCCACGGCCGAACAACCGTTGGCCGGTGAGAGGAAGACCGATGGTACGGCCGAAGCGGAGACCGAGGCGGAAGATCAGAAGGATCTGGCTCGGCTCGATGGCCTCGATGTTCCCGAGGCAGCCGCTGGGAAAGACGAAACGCCCGCCGCCTCCGGGTCGCTGCTCAACTATGCCGGGCGCGAGAAAGCCGCCGATGAAGCGGAGGAAGCGGGTCCCGACAGGCGCCAAACCGCAGCGGCGGACAGGGCAGCTGAACCGACGGCCGAGCGGCCAGGAGCCGAAGCCCCTGCCCCTGAGGCAGGCGCTAGCGACGACGACGGCATGACCGCCGACGATTTTCGCGACGCGGAAGACAGCGAGGACTGGGTCGGTTCCGACCGGGATGGCGCCCTGCCCGCGGCTGAACAGCCTGGCGAAGCGAAAGCGCCGCCACCGAAAAGGCCGCGCCTCACGGTGCCGCCGCTCAAGCTCGAGGGCTTCGTGCCCTCGGCTTTCTCCACCGGGGAAGACGGCAGGGCTCCCGATACGTCCATCCTCGCCAGGCTGCCTGTGCCGCTGCTCATCCATTCCGGCGACGTGCTGCACTATGCCAATGAGGCGTTCCTGGAGCTCACCGGCTACGACGCGCTGGAAGACCTTGCCGATGCCGGCGGGCTCGGCGCGCTGTTCGCCGACCATTACGCCGATGATGGCGAGACCGACGAAAGCGACCGTTCGCTGAAGCTCACAACCCGCCAGAGCCAGGAATTCCCGATCGATGCGCTCCTGCGCTCGGTGCCGTGGCGCGGCGGTAAGGCGCTGATGCTGGTGGTGCGCCGCTCGGGCGAGGACGAGGCGCCCTCCGCCCATCTCAGCGCGGCCAATGACGAGCCGAACCAGCAGCCGGACGTGTCCGAGCTGAAGTCGCGAATCGCCGAAATGCGCACCATCATCGACACCGCCACCGACGGCGTGGTGCTGATCGGCCGCGACGGCAACATCCGCTCGATCAGCCGCCCGGCTGAAGCCCTGTTCGGCTTCGACAGCGACGAGATCGCCGGCAAGCCCTTTGCCTCGCTGTTCGCCATCGAGAGCCAGCGCGCAGCGCGCGACTATCTCGTCGGCCTTTCCGAACCTGGCGTGGCGAGCTTGCTGAACGACGGGCGCGAGGTGATCGGCCGCGAGGCGCAAGGGCGCTTCATCCCGCTGTTCATGACCATCGGCAGGCTGCCCAACGACAGCGGCTTCTGCGCCGTCGTGCGCGACATCACGCAGTGGAAGCGGGCCGAGGAAGACCTCACCCAGGCGCGCGCCGTGGCCGAGCGCGCCTCCTCGCAGAAGACGGATTTCCTCGCCCGCATCAGCCATGAGATCCGCACGCCGCTCAACGCCATCATCGGCTTTTCCGAACTGATGGTGGACGAGAAGTTCGGACCGGTGGCCAACGACCGCTACCGAGACTATCTGCGCGACATCAACCGTTCAGGCAACCATGTGCTCGACCTCGTCAACGACCTGCTCGACATCTCCAAGATCGAGGCCGGCCAGCAGGAGATGGCCTATGAGGCGGTGTCGCTCAACGACACGCTGGCCGAAACGGTGGCGATGATGCAGCCGCAGGCCAACCGCGAGCGCGTCATCATCCGCTCGAGCTTCGCCTCGCGGCTGCCGGAAGTGGTGGCGGATTTGAGGAGTGTGCGCCAGATTGCGCTGAACATACTTTCCAACGCCATCCGCTATACCCAGGCCGGCGGCCAGGTGATTGTGTCCACCGCCTACGAGACCTCCGGCGACGTCGTCATGCGCGTGCGCGATACCGGCATCGGCATGACGCCGGCCGAGATCGAGCAGGCACTGAAGCCGTTCAAGCAGATCAATGCGCTCAAACGCGGCCGCGGCGACGGCACTGGCCTCGGGCTGCCTCTGACCAAGGCGATGGTGGAGGCCAACCGTGCCCGCTTCACTATCACATCGACACCTGGCGAAGGCACGCTGGTCGAGGTCGTCTTCCCATCGACGCGCGTGCTGGCCGAATAACGATCCGCAAGACCGAGCTTCGGCCAAAGAAAAAGGCGTCCTGGAGGACGCCTTGGAAAATGGGATGCTGTCACAACGGGGCTTGAGCTGAACCTCAGGGGACGAGGAACGGGATTTCTCCCTCAAGTTACACGCGACTATCGGCGCCGTCCCTTAACAAGTCCTTACCGGGAGCCAAAAAAATTTACGAATGTGTACCACTCGTGAAATCTAGGTAAATTGGACCGACACTATTTCTTAACCATGCCGGGGAGGCCTAATCAGCAAGCTGCGGCAGGTTCCTGAACAGCTCCAGCGCCTCCGGATTGGCGAGCGCTTCCTTGTTCTTGATGGCGCGACCATGCACCACGTCGCGCACGGCAAGCTCGGTGATCTTGCCCGACTTGGTGTGCGGGATGTCGGTGACGGCAACGATCTTCGCCGGCACATGGCGGGGGCTGGCGCCCGAGCGGATTCTGGCGCGGATGCGCTTTTCCAGATCCTCATCGAGGCTCACGCCGGCGGCCAGCCGCACGAACAGCACGACGCGCACGTCGTTGTCGAAATCCTGGCCGATGCAGAGCGCCTCCAGGATTTCCGGCATCTGCTCGACCTGGTTGTAGATCTCGGCCGTGCCTATTCTCACCCCGCCTGGATTGAGCGTGGCGTCGGAGCGGCCATGGATGATCATGCCGCCATGCGCGGTCCATTCGGCGAAATCGCCATGGCACCAGATGTTGTCGAAGCGCTCGAAATAGGCCGCGTGGTACTTCTTGCCGTCCGGATCGTTCCAGAAGCCGATCGGCATCGACGGGAATGCCTTGGTGCAGACGAGTTCGCCCTTCTCCTGCCGGATCGGCTTGCCGTCGTCGTCCCACACGTCCACCGCCAGCCCGAGGCCCGGCCCCTGGATCTCGCCGGTCCAGACCGGCTCGGTCGGGACACCCAGCACGAAGCAGGAAACGATGTCGGTGCCGCCGGATATCGAGGCGAGATGCACGTCCTTCTTGATGCCGTCATAGACGAAGCGGAAATCCTCCGGCGACAGCGGCGAGCCGGTGGAAGAGATGGTCCGCACGCTTGCAAGGTCGTGGCTGTCGATCGGCTTCAGCCCTGCCTTGCGTAGGGAATCGATGAATTTCGCCGAAGTGCCGAAATAGGTCATCTTCTCGGCATCAGCGAAATCGAACAGCGCATTGCCGTCGGGGTAGAAGGGCGAACCGTCATAGAGCAGCAACGTCGCCCCCGAGGCGAGGCCCGAGACCAGCCAGTTCCACATCATCCAGCCGCAGGTGGTGAAGTAGAAAAAGCGGTCCCCGTCGAGCAGGTCGGCATGCAGCCGCTGCTCCTTGACGTGCTGGATCAGCGTGCCGCCGGCCGAGTGCACGATGCATTTCGGGGTTCCGGTCGTGCCGGAGGAGAACAGAATGTAGAGCGGGTGCGAAAAAGGCAGCCGCTCGAAGGCGAGCGGCCTGGCGGCAAAGGGCGAGAGCGCTCCTTCCAGCGCCTCGGCCTGGTCGATGGTAGCGGCGACATCGGCCGACGTGCCGAGATAGTCGACGATCAGCACCTTGCGCACGGTCGCGAGTTTCTCGGCCACCGCGCGGATCTTGTCGGCGACTTCGATGGCTTTGCCGTTGTACCAATAGCCGTCAGGCGCGATGAAGACGACCGGCTCGATCTGGCCGAAACGGTCGAGCACGCCCTGTTCGCCGAAATCAGGTGAGCAGGAAGACCAGACCGCGCCGATCGAGGCGGCAGCCAGCATGGCAGCGACCGTCTCCGGCATGTTCGGCATCATGGCGGCGATGCGATCGCCCTCTCTGACGCCGATCGACAGGAAGAGCTGCTGCAGGCGCGAAGTGAGCGCATGGAGCTCGTTCCAGGACAGCCGGCGCTCGACCTTGTCCTCGCCGCGGAAGACGATAGCCAGGCTGCCGCCGGTTTTTTTCAGAAGGTTCTCAGCGAAATTGAGTTTCGCGTCGGGAAAGAAGGCGGCGCCAGGCATCTTCTCGCCATCGACCAGAGCCCGCTCGCCCTTGTCGCCGACAAGTCCGCAAAAGTCCCACACGAAGTCCCAGAACGCTTCGCGGTCGTCGATCGACCAGCGGTGGAGCTCGGCATAGCTGGAGAAAGCCTGGCCAGACTTGCCAGCCGCAGCTTTCATGAAGGCAGTCATGGGCGCGGAGGCGATCCGGTCCTGCGTCGGCGTCCACAAGGGGGTGTCGGCAGCCATATCGTTCCTCCCAAAGCGCGTCGCGATTGCGGCAATTAAGCCTGATGTCGCCTGCGTCGTTGTCCAAAAACCGGCGTGGCGTTGGCGGACCGGACGGGCTTATCGCTTATGCATACCGCAGCGCAGCAGAGCAAGATTTTGTTGAAATGGCCGGCAAGGACACGGCGCAAACGCCATCGGAGGGCCATAAAGACTTGAAAAGCGTCGGCGCTCGGCTACACCCGTCGGGCGATTTGTCGGCAATGGAACTCACGGGGCGAGATGAGATCATCTTTGATCCGGCGCGGGGTATGGGTAATCGGCGTTGCGGTGCTGGTCATCGCGCTCGCCGTCGCTGCCTTGCCGCTGATTGCCTCGACGCGCATCGTACGCGACCGCATCGCTTGGGAATTGAGCGCCTGGAGCGGCTTTCGCGTGACGATCGACGGCTCGCCGCGCATCGAGGTGTGGCCTAAGTTCCGGGCAATCCTCAGCGATGTGACGCTGTCGCAATGGACGGAGACCGACGCGCCGCCGGTGATCGAAGCCGAGCGCGTCGAAGTCGATCTCTCGGCCATGGCCGCCGTGCAGGGCGACGTCCAATTCTCAACGGCAAGGCTGGTGCGGCCGACCATCAGGGTGGAGCGCAAGGCGAACGGCCTCTATCTGCCGCCGCTGCCGACCGGCGGCCGCATCACGCGCTCGATCGACACTGCGCGCGGCGTGGTCACCGCGAACCCGCAGAAGCCCGACCTCGGCAGACTCCCTTCCGATCCGTTCGGCATCGTCGAGTTCCGCGACGGCCGCGTCGTGACCTCGGTTGGCGGCAAGGATACCGAGATCCTGAGCAGCCTCAGCGGCCAGGTGAACTGGGCGGCGATGAACAGCGACGCCGCGCTCACGGCGACCGGCATATGGCGCGGCGAAAGCGTCCAGATCGATTTTTCCTCGGCGAAGCCGCTGGTGCTGTTTGCCGGAGGGGTCGCCCCCGTCACGCTCGCCTTCAAGGCGGCGCCCGCCACGCTTTCTTTCGACGGCGTCGCCTCGATGTCGGAGAACGGCTATCTGGACGGCCAGGCGAAATTCACCGCCCCGTCGCTGCGACGCCTGCTTGAATGGTCGCAGGCCGGCATGGCGCCTGGTGCTGCGATCGGCTCCGTCTCGGTCGCGAGCAAGGTGGCGGCCTCGGCGGGGCGCGCGAAGTTCGAGAACACGACGGTGGCGCTGGACAACAACCCCGGCATGGGAGCGCTGGACTTTTCGTTCAGCGAGCCCCGGCCCGTCATTTCCGGCACGCTTGCGTTCGATACGCTCGATCTTCGATCGGTCCTTTCCGCTTTCACGCCGATCGCTCCCGCCGGCCAGGCAGGCCCCGGCGAGTTCGACACCGGCTTCGCCGACAAGATCAACCTCGATCTCAGGCTGTCGGCGGCGCACGCCACTGCCGGCCCGATCCAGCTTGCCGATGTCGCCGCGACCGCGCAGGTCAAGAACGGGCTTGCCGTCTTCGACATCTCCGACGCGTCGGCCTTCAACGGCAACATCCAGAGCAGCCTGCGCTTCGACCGCAAGCCGGACGGCACTCAGGTCGAGTTGCGGCTTTTGGCATCGGACGTCGACACCGGCGCCTTCGCCACCGCGGCGGGGATGACGCGGCTGGTGCCGGCCGGAACCGGAACCGTCTCGGTCATTCTGAAGGGGCCGGGCAAGGCCTGGGACTCCATCTTCGAGAACGCCGACGGGTCTTTCTCGGCGACGTTCGGGCCGGGCTCGCTCAACGGCCTCAACCTGCCTGCCTTTCTCAAGCGCAACGAACAGGGCGGATTCTTCGCCCTCGACGACGTCGCCGACGGCTCGCTGCCTATCGACGGCGCCGAGATCAAGGCGAGCATCTCGAAAGGTGTGGCGCGGCTGGACAAGGCCGAGGTCAATGCACAGAAGTACAAGATCTGGCTTTCGGGCATCGCCTCCTATACCGGGCGCGGGCTGGCGCTCTCGGGCGGCATCATCCCAAATGGACAACCTGCGCAGCAACAGCCGGCCCAGCAACCGCCTACCGCCGGTCAGACAGCGGTGCAGGCGCCGCAGCCCCCAAAGCAGTCGTTGTTCTTCGTCGGCGGCAACTGGAGCACTCCGTTCATCTCGCCGATCAGCCGCGGCGTTTCAGGCCAATAGAACAAGGCGCAGGTCGCCCCCGTCTTTGTTCCCTATCCGCGTTGCGCCGCCTGCTCATCGCGCTGGCGCTGGACCTCGCGGCGCTTGTTGGCGATCGAGGCAATGATGACGCCGATCGCGACGACGGCGATCAGGATGGTGCAGGCGGCATTGATCTCAGGCGTCACGCCGAGGCGCACCTGGCTGTAGATCTTCATCGGCAGCGTCGTGGCGCCGGGGCCCGAGGTGAAGGAGGCGATGACCAGATCGTCGAGCGAGAGCGTGAAGGCCAGCATCCAGCCGGAGATGATCGCCGGCAAGATGACGGGCAAGGTGATCTGGAAAAAGGTCTTCACCGGCGGCGCGCCGAGGTCCATCGCTGCTTCTTCCAGCGAGCGGTCGAAGGAGACCAGTCGCGACTGCACGACGACGGCCACGAAGCACATGGTGAAGGTGATGTGGGCGAGCGTGACGGTGAAGAAGCCTCGGTCAAGCCCGACGGCCACGAAGAGCAAGAGCAGCGACAGGCCGGTAATGACTTCCGGCATCACCAGCGGCGCAAAGACCATGCCGGAAAATAGCACCCGCCCCTTGAAGCGTGTGTAGCGGGTCAAGGTGATCGCCGCCAGCGTGCCGAGCACGGTGGCAACGGTCGCCGAGATGACGCCGACGCGGGCTGTCACCCAGGTGGCGTCCATCAGGCCCTGGTTGTGGAACAGCGACACGTACCATTTCGTCGAAAAGCCGCCCCAAACGGTGACGAGCTTGGATTCGTTGAAGGAAAAGACGATGAGAAGCACGATCGGCAGATAGAGAAAGGCAAAGCCGAGCACGATCGAGGTGATGTTGAAGCGGCTCCAGGTGGCGTTCATTTGCCTTGCTCCTGGGCTTTCGCTTGAGCCTGCTGGAAGAACATGATCGGGACGGTCAGCACCAGAAGCAGGATGACCGCCACCGCCGACGAGACCGGCCAATCGCGGTTGGCGAAGAATTCGTTCCACAGCGTCTTGCCGATCATCAGCGTCTGCGAGCCGCCGAGGAGGTCCGGTATGACGAACTCGCCGACCGCCGGGATGAAGACCAGCAGGCAGCCGGCAATCACGCCCGGCAGCGACAGCGGGAAGGTGATCTTCCAAAAGGCACCGATCGGCGGGCAGCCGAGATCCTGCGCCGCCTCTATCAGCGAATAGTCCATCTTCTCCAGCGACGAGTAGAGCGGCAGCACCATGAAGGGCAGATAGGAATAGACGATGCCGATGAAGATCGCGGTGTAGGTGTTGAGGATGACCAGCGGCTGGCTGATCAGGCCAGTGGCGAGCAGCACCTGGTTGAGCAGCCCTTCGGGTTTCAGGATGCCGATCCAGGCATAGACGCGGATCAGGAACGAGGTCCAGAACGGCAGGATCACGAGCATCAGCAAGGTCGGCCGGATCGTCGCCGGCGCGCGCGCCATGCCATAGGCGATCGGATAGCCGACGATCAGCGTCAGCACCGTCGAGATGCCCGCGATGATCAGGCTGGTCACATAGGCGTTGAAGTAAAGCGCGTCCTGGGTCAGCCACGTGTAATTGTCGAAGTTGAGCTCGCGAAAGCCGGCGAAGAATCCGGAAATACCGTCGCCGAAATCGAGCACCGGGGTGTAAGGCGGCATCGAGATCGCCGTCTGCGACAGCGAGATCTTGAAGACGATGATGAACGGGACAAGGAAGAAGAACAGCAGCCAGAGATAGGGAATGATGATAACGAGACGGTCGACGAAGCCCTTCGCCAGCTTGGTCGGCAACTGAGCGGCGGTTTCAGCCGAGGAAGAGGCGGCGGCGATATTGGTCATGGCCGCCCTGTTACCTTGTCAGCACGACGCCGGCGTCCGGCCGGAAGGAAACCCAGGCGCGATCGTTCCAGGTCAGAGGGTCGTCGCTGACGCGGGCAGCGTTCAACGCGCTTGCCCGCACCATCTGTCCGTCGTCGAGCTTGATGTGGTAGACGGTCATGTCGCCAAGATACGCAACGTCATAGACTTCGCCTTCCAGCGCATTGACGGCATCGGCCGGCTTCCTCGACGATACCTTGATCTTCTCGGGCCGGATCGCGAAGACGATGTCGGCGCCCTTGGTGGTGTCGGCGGCATTCTCGACAACGATCTGCGCACCGGTCGCGCCGGTGATGCGCGTCGTATTCGCTGCCCGCTCGGCAACCTTGCCCTCGAACATGTTCACATTGCCGACGAAATGCGCCACGAAGCGCGACGTCGGGGCCTCGTAGATTTCCGCCGGCGTCGCCACCTGCATCACCTCGCCCCTGTCCATGATGGCGATGCGGTCGGCCATGGTCATGGCTTCCTCCTGGTCGTGGGTGACGACGACGAAGGTAAGCCCAAGTTCCTGCTGCAGGTCCATCAGTTCGAACTGCGTCTCCTCACGCAGCTTCTTGTCGAGCGCGCCGAGCGGCTCGTCCAGCAAAAGCACCTTCGGCCGCTTGGCGACCGAGCGGGCAAGCGCCACGCGCTGGCGCTGACCGCCGGAAAGCTGGTGCGGCTTGCGCTTGGCGAACTGCTCGAGCTTGACCAGCCTCAGCATCTCGGCGACGCGCTTTTCGATATCGGGAGCGGGCATGCCTTCCTGCTTGAGGCCGAAGGCGATGTTCCTTTCCACCGTCATATGCGGAAACAGCGCATAGGACTGGAACATCATGTTCACCGGCCGCTTATAGGGCGGAATGCCGCGCAGGTCCTGGCCGTCGAGCAGAATGCGCCCCGCGGTCGGCTCCTCGAAGCCGGCGAGCATCCTGAGCAGGGTCGACTTGCCGCAGCCCGAGGCGCCGAGAAGGGCGAAGAACTCACGTTCGAAGATGGTCAGCGACAGATTGTTGACAGCGGTGAAGTCGCCAAACTTCTTGGTCACCTTGTCGAACTGGATATACGGCTTGGCGCTCGGATCATTCCATGGCGCGAAATCCCTGCGGATGCTGCCAAGCGATTTCATGTCCCACTCCGGGTCTGTTTCGTTCCGCTGGAACGGTTCATGGTTTCGAGAAAACGCCGAACCGCTCCAGCTTTTTGTTTCTGACGCAATTCCGGGCGGAAAACCGTCCCACACTGTTGCTGGAATTGCTTCTAAAGAAAGCGACTCCGGCAGTTTCTGCCGGGGTCGCGTCTCGATGCTTATTGGCCGGTGACGATCTTGGTCCAGGTGCGCGTGATGATGCGCTGTGTCTTGGGATCGTAGGGCTGGACGGTGTAAAGCTTCTTGGTCGTCTCCTCGTCCGGATAGACCGAGGTGTCCTCCAGGAGGGCCTTGTCGACGAACTGCTGCGAGGCCTTGTTGCCGTTGGCGTAGAGCACATAATTCGAGGATTTGGCGATGACTTCCGGCGTCATCATGTAGTTGATGAACTCATGCGCTTCTGCGACATGCGGCGCGTCGGCTGGGATCGCCATCTGATCGAACCACATCTGGGCGCCTTCCTTGGGCACCGAATAGCCGATCTCGACGCCCTGCTTGGCCTCCTCGGCGCGGTTGCGCGCCTGGAACACATCGCCCGACCAGCCGATCGCCAGGCAGATGTCGCCGTTTGCCAGCGCGTTGATGTATTCCGAGGAATGGAACTTGCGAATATACGGCCGAACCTTGAGCAGGGCCTCCTCGGCCTTGGCGATATCGTCGGGCGAGGTGCTGTTTGGATCGAGGCCGAGATGTTTCAACGTGGCCGGAATGATGTCGGAGGGGGAATCCAGCACATAGACGCCGCAATCCTTGAGCTTGGCGAGGCTCTCCGGATTGAAGAACACGTCCCAGCTGTCGATCTTGTCGGTGCCGAGTGCCGCCTGCACCTTCTTGACGTTGTAGCCGAGGCCGACCGTGCCCCACATATAGTTGACCGAGTACTCATTGTTCGGATCATACTTTGCGGTGCGCTCCGAAATGACATCCCACATGTTGGAGATGTTCGGCAGCTTGGACTTGTCGAGCTTCTGGAAGACGCCGGCCTGGATCTGGCGCGCCAGGAAATTGGCGCTGGGCACCACGACATCATAGCCGCTGCCCCCGGCCAGCAGCTTCGTCTCCAGGATCTCGTTGGAATCGAAAGTGTCGTAGACGACCTTGATGCCGGTCTTCTTGGTGAAGTCCTCGATGATCGAGCTGTCGATATAGTCCGACCAGTTATAGACGTTGACGACGCGGTCGTCGGCATGGCCGCTCGCGGCGAAGAGCGCCAGAAAGGCCGAAGTCGCCGAAAGCAAAAGCGCTTTGCGGATCATGATATTCTCCTTTGGTGAGTGTTCCCGTGCCGGCTCGTCGCGACATGGGCGCGGGACGGCGTTTGTTTCAGACTATGGAGATTTCCGGAGAGCCACAAGCGCGCGCGCCTGGCAGTGCGCCGGATCGTTGAGTGACGGGCGCCGCCCTTGCCTCCTTTCCAGGAAGCTGTTCGGACGGCCTCAGCGGCGTTGGCCGCGGCGTAAGCAGAGATGTAACGATGCGGTCCGGCCTCGATGAGGCCGGCGGAGTCACTTGGCAAGATACGCCTGTCTTGTTGTTGCCGTAATTGCAGCCTGCCCGGCCCGCAGCGGAGTTGTCAATGGGGAAGACACGCGAGCATCAATTGGGAGACGGCAGCCCGGTGATGCCCGGCCGCTCGGGCCGGGTCTGCCGCTTGAACTCAAACGCAATATGAACAAGCAGCGCGGCGATGACGACCGCGCCGCCGATGATGGTGCGCCCCGACGGCACCTCGGAATGGACGAGCCACACCCAGATCGGACCGAGGATCGGCTCGAAAGTGCCGAGCAGCGCCGCGACGGCCGCGGGCACCAGGCGGGCGCCCATGGCGAAAAAAGCAAGACCGACGCCGAGATTGATGACGCCGAAGGCGAAGAGAAAGCCCATGTCGCGCCCGGAGACGGTGAATTCCGTGGCTTGCGAGGCAGCAAAAGCACCGGCGAGCAATGCGCCGAGGCAAGTGGCCGGCACCATGCGCACATGGGCAAAGCGCCGGGTGATCACGGTCGCGAACGACAACATCACCGCGATCAGCAGCGCCAGGCCATCGCCGATCGGCGAGACGGCGCCGTCAAGCGATTCCGAGACCATGATGGCCACGCCGGTGATGACGGCGGCAATGGCGACCCAGGTTCCTGGGGTCACGCGTTCGCGAAACAGTACCCAGGCGAGCATGGCCGCCAGAAGCGGGACACCGGCCTGCATCAACAAGATGTTGGCGACCGTCGTGTAGGCGAGCGCGACGATGAAGCTCGTGGAGGCGGTGGCGAAGCAGAGAGCGACGCCCAGCCCAGGCAGGCCCATGTCGCGGAACAATCTCCAGGTGCCGCGCCAGCCGTCGCGCCAGAGCATGAAGGCGACGAGGAAGCCCACCGCCCAGATCGAGCGCCAGAACACCACGGTCCAGCTGTCGCCGACATGGATGAAGCGAGCGATGGTGCCGCCAAAACTCCACATCAGCGCCGACAGGAAGACCAGCAGCATGCCGATCCGCTCCTCGCGCGGCGAGACGGCGGCCAAGGCAACGCGAGACGAGGCGGTATCGGTCATAGGCGAGACTGTCAGCGATTTGCCGGCGGCACGATCCACCACGGACGACCACACCATATCCCATTCGCGTAGCGCAAATGCTCGAGCCAGGCGTGATCCAGCATCCGCTGAAATGTAGGACAAAGCCGGCTTGCGGGCCGCCGAACCGCTGCGGCTGGCGGGGGTGCTACCCCTGGAAATCGAAGGCGCTGAGACCCGTCACCATCTCGTCGAGGCCAAGCGGCCGGGTCACCGGCGGCTCGGCGCGCGCCAGGCAGCCAACGCGCTCGCAGAGCCTGCAGGCCGGGCCGACCGGCGTTGCATATGCCGTGCTCTGCGCGGCCTTGGCGGCGGACGGTCCGGGCAGCGCCGCGCTGTAGACGATCTCGTCGCGAAAGCCGATGTCGCAGCCCAGCAGAAGCGCCGTGCGCCGCGGCCGCTCGGAGAAGGCGCCTTGCGGCCCTTCGAGCGTGCGGGCGATGCAGAGGAACTCGGCCCCGTCCGGCATTTCCACCGCCTCGACCAGGATCCGGCCCGGCTGCGAAAAGGCCGCATGGACAGGAAGCTTCGGACAGGCGCCGCCGAAACGGCTTTGCGGATAGCCCAGGCTGCCCGCCTTGCGGAAGCGGTTGCCGGCACTGTCGACCTCCAGCATGAAGAACGGTACGCCTGAGGCGCTCGGCCGCTGCAGCATGGTCAGGCGGTTTGCCGCCTGCTCGAAGGAGACGCCGAAGCGCGAACGCAAGACGTCGATGTCGTAGCGGGCGCGGACGGCCGCTGCATGAAAGGCGTGATAGGGCATCATCAGCGCGTGCGCCGCATAGCGGCCGAGCTCGAAACGGGCTAAGCGGCGCGCTTCGTCCGTGCCGAGCTTCAACGTCTGGATCTCGCCCGCCACGGCCACCGTCATGCGCATCAGGCTCGCCTCCATGGCGACCTCGCGCAGCTGATCGAAGGGGGAGAGCCGCTCTGACAGGAACAGGCGTTGCGAATGGCGATCGTAGCGCCTGCGCCAGTTCGGCATGGTGGCCACCGGCAGCACCTTGACCACGATGCCGTGCTCGCGCCTTAGCCACGCCTTCAGCGTGCCGAACAGGTCGTCGCCTGGATCGAGCAGCGAAATGAAGGCCTCGGCTTCCTCCTCCAGCGCGGCGAAATGGTTCGGCCTGCGCTCGAAAGTCTCGTGCACTTCGTCGACAGGCAGGCGCGTGCCGGACAATGCGGTCGCCCTGCCCTCCCGCGCCAGGAGTTCATTGAGATCCGACAGCCGATCGGCCTGCTCGCGATAGGCGCGAAACAATTTCACCATCGCGGCGGAAGCGTTCGGCGCGATCTCGGCGAGGTCGATCAGTTCCTGGTCGCCCGGCAGTTCGCCGGCCAGCAGCGGATCGCCGAACACTTCCTTCAGCGCCGCGATCGATCCTTTGGTCTCGCCCTGCAATTCGTGCGGGTCGATCTTGTAGGCCGACGCCAGCTTGAGGATCAGCTGCACCGTCAGCGGCCGCTGGTTGCGCTCGATGAGATTGAGGTAGGACGGCGAGATGCCCAGGCCTTCGGCCATCGCCGTCTGGGTCAGGCCCTTGGCGTTGCGAAGCCGGCGGATGCGCGGCCCGGCGAAAATCTTCTGCTCGGCCAATCGGCTACCTTGAAAAGAGTTTTACATAACGGCGCGCCGTCGCGGGCTCATCCAGCTTTTTACAATCATGACAGATTTACAGCCCCGACCTGTCAAACGCAACACCAGTTTTCCCGTATTTTAGCGGGCAAGCTCCGGTTTTTCTGGCGACTTTTGCGGCGCAATGTAAACAATGTAACACGTGAACGGCCCACAGATACGTCCCTCAAACGGGCCATCTAAACAAGCAAGACTGACCTGGAGCAATCGATGACTGATTTTTACAACCTCGTCCCGTCCGCGCCGGAGGGCCGTTTCGACGGCATCGAACGGCCCTATTCGGCGGAGGACGTGAAGCGGCTGCGCGGCTCGGTCCAGATTCGCCATACGCTTGCGGAGATGGGCGCGAGCAGGCTGTGGAAGCTGATCCACGAGGAAGATTTCGTCAATGCGCTCGGCGCCATGTCGGGCAACCAGGCCATGCAGCAGGTCAGGGCGGGCTTGAAGGCGATCTATCTGTCGGGCTGGCAGGTCGCGGCCGACGCCAACACCGCGTCGGCCATGTATCCGGACCAGTCGCTTTATCCGGCGAATGCGGCGCCGGAGCTGGTCAAGCGCATCAACCGCACGCTGCAGCGCGCCGACCAGATCGAGACATCCGAAGGCAAGGGTCTTTCGGTCGAGACCTGGTTCGCGCCGATCGTCGCCGACGCCGAAGCCGGCTTTGGCGGGCCGCTCAACGCGTTCGAGATCATGAAGGCCTTCATCGAGGCCGGTGCCGCTGGCGTCCACTATGAGGACCAGTTGGCGTCGGAGAAGAAGTGCGGCCATCTCGGCGGCAAGGTGCTGATCCCGACCGCAGCGCATATCCGCAACCTTAATGCGGCCCGGCTTGCAGCGGACGTGATGGGCACGCCGACGCTGGTGGTGGCGCGCACCGACGCGGAAGCCGCCAAGCTGCTCACCTCCGACATCGACGAGCGCGACCGGCCTTTCGTCGACTATGACGCCGGCCGCACGGTCGAGGGCTTCTATCACGTCAGGAACGGCATCGAGCCCTGCATCGCGCGCGCCGTCGCCTACGCGCCGCATGCGGACCTGATCTGGTGCGAAACCTCGAAGCCGGATCTTCAGCAGGCAAGGAAGTTCGCTGAAGGGGTGCACAAGCACCACCCGGGCAAGCTGCTCGCCTATAACTGCTCGCCGTCGTTCAATTGGAAGAAGAACCTGGACGACGCGACCATCGCGAAGTTCCAGAAGGAACTCGGCGCCATGGGCTACAAATTCCAGTTCATCACACTGGCCGGGTTCCACCAGCTGAACTTCGGCATGTTCGAACTGGCCCGCGGCTACAAGGAGCGCCAGATGGCGGCCTATTCGGAACTGCAGGAGGCGGAATTCGCGGCGGAGGTCCATGGCTATACCGCGACCAAGCATCAGCGCGAAGTCGGCACCGGCTATTTCGATGCCGTTTCGATGGCGATCTCCGGCGGCCAGTCTTCGACCACCGCCATGCATGAGTCGACCGAGCACGCCCAGTTCAGGCCGGCGGCCGAGTAATGACAACACCAGAGGAAACGCCCGAAGGGCACTTACGTCGAGGAGAACAGCAATGGCATCGATAAGCCGGGTCAAGGAACGGGCCGAAGAACAATCAAGCGCGATGAGCGTCGATCAGCAGGCGACGATCCGCATGCTTGCCAACGACCTGCACAGGCTCAACCAGTCTGTGATGAAGGCGGTCGAAGCAGGTGTGTCCGTCGAGCTGGTGCGCTCTGCCAGGCACCATGGCGGAGACGGCAACTGGGGTGATCTTTTGATCCCAGTGATCGTCACCCATCAGAACCAAGGCTGACGTAACGTCAACAATCACTCGCGAGTGTCTCCCGTGTGCTATACGTTCCGGGGGACGTTCGTTTTTTCGAATTGTGGCCGTGGCGCTGGGGAGAACTTGCGCCGGATTTTAGCAATTCTTCCTATATTATCATTTTCGACTATTTTTGCTTGACACCGCTGGCGATCTCGCGCCAATTGCGCGCTTAAGGTTTCAACCCTGCATTGAACCAGAGCCTCCGCCATACATGTGTCCCGCCAATCGTGACGACTCTGAAAAACCAATGAAACCGGCGGACCGTGGCGCGGCGGCCCGGCTGCCGGCGGATATCTCCAAGGTGCTGGTGGTCGGCAAATCGTCGATCAACCGGGTCGTCGTATCGAAAATCGTGGAAAAGTCCGGGCTGAAGCCGATTTCGGAGCCACCGGAGGCGGCCGAGAAAGCTTTGGCCGGCCTGGTTCCCGGCGCAATCATACTCGATGGCGGACCCGACGACAGGGATTGCGACAGGTTGCTGTCCGGCATCGACGCGCTGCGGCGCGCTTCCGGCAAGGCGCGGCCCGCCGTGATCCTGCTTTCAACCAGGAATGGCACGCCGGACAGCCTCGGCCTGTCGAGCGTGGTCGACGCCGTGGTCGCCAAGCCGATCACGCCCGAAAGGCTGCAACCAGTAATCGATCGCCTGGTCGGCCGCGGCTAGGCAGAGGCGACGCTCAGCCGGGCTTCGCTATTGCCTCGACCAGTGCCGGCAACTCGCCGAGATCTGCGATCTCGCGAAAACGCGGCGCCGCGACAGGCGCCTCGGCGTGTTCGATCGCCCAGGTCAATTCGTGCGGCACATGGATGCCCCAGCCACCGGCCTCGATGGCGGGAACCACATCGGACTTGAGCGAGTTGCCAACCATCATGCTGTTCTGCGGACCGTCGCCATGGCGGCTGAAGATGCGGGCATAGGTGGCTGCGCTCTTGTCGCTGACGATCTCGACGGCATCGAAGAGATCACCCATTCCCGACTGCGCGAGCTTGCGCTCTTGATCGAAGAGGTCGCCCTTGGTGATCAGCACCAGATGGTAGGAGCCCGCCAGCTTTTCGACCGTCTCGCGGGCATGCGGCAGCGGCTCGATCGGATGGCTCAGCATCTCGCGGCCGGCAGCCAGGATTTCGCCGATGACCGAACCGGGCACCTCGCCGTTTGTGATCGCGACGGCCGTCTCGATCATCGACAGCGTAAAGCCCTTAATGCCGAAGCCATAGAGGGCGAGGTTGCGCCTTTCCGCTTCGAGCAGCCGTGCCGCGATGTGCTCATGATCGCCGTGCTCGGCCAGCAAGGCGGCAAAACGCTTCTCGGTCAGGCGGAAGAACTGCTCGTTCTGCCACAGCGTGTCGTCGGCATCGAAGCCGATGGTGGTCAAACGTGGAGCGGACATGTGCGACCCTTTGCTTACAGGCTCATCTAGACCCTGTGGCGCTGCGCCGCCAGCAAGAAGACAGGCACGCCGGTTCCTTTGGGCTGCGGCTCGGCTTGCCTGTGGCGACGCGGGCGCCTCCCCTTTCCTTCCGCCACGGCGCCCGGCTATACTTTGAAATCCGCAACACAATCTGGTGAATGATGCCGCCTGAAAAAAAGGAAGTCCGTCCGTCGAGCCGGGGGGGACGCGCCCGCACGCCTGCCTTCTTGAAAAACGAACGCGGTGTGAAGAACTGGAAGGAAGCCAGCGCCTGGCTGGAATGGCGCGGCATCGAGGACATCGAGTGCATCACGCCGGACCAGGCCGGCGTCGCCCGCGGCAAGATGATGCCGTCGAAGAAATTCACCTCCAACACATCGCTGGCGTTGCCTTCAGCCGTGTTCATGACGACGATATCCGGGGGCTATCCGGAAGACGGCAATGGCTTCCACTATCCGGAGGACGACGGCGACCTGAAGCTCTTGCCCGATCTCTCGACACTGACCGTCGTGCCCTGGGAGGAAGATCCGACCGCCGCGGTGATCTGCGACCTCGTCCACCAGGATGGCCGCTCCGTCGAATTCACGCCGCGCAACGTTCTGAAGCGCGTGCTGGCCGCCTATGACGACCGTGGGCTGAAGCCGGTGGTGGCGCCCGAGATCGAATTCTATCTGGTACGCAAGAACCCCGATCCGGACTACCCGCTGACGCCGCCCGTCGGGCGCTCAGGGCGGCCGATCGGCGGCGGCGCCGGCTATTCGATCGCGGGCGTTAACGAGTTCGACGAACTGATAGACGACATCTACCATTTCTCGGAGCGGCAAGGCCTGGAGATCGATACGCTGATCCACGAGGAGGGCGCCGGTCAGCTTGAGATCAACCTGCGTCACGGCAATCCGATCGAGCTTGCCGACCAGGTCTTCATGTTCAAGCGCACGATCCGCGAGGCGGCGCTGAAGCACGAAATCTACGCCACCTTCATGGCCAAGCCGATCCAGGGGCAACCTGGCTCGGCCATGCATATCCACCAGTCGGTGGTCGACAAGAAGACCGGAAAAAACATCTTCTCGGCCGAAGACGGCGCCGAGACGGATGCGTTCTTCCATTTCATCGGCGGCATGCAGAAACACGTGCCGAACGCGCTGGTGATGCTTGCGCCTTACGTCAATTCCTATCGGCGGCTCACGCAGGCTGCGTCGGCGCCGGTCAACAACAAGTGGGGCTACGACAACCGCACGACGGCTTTCCGCGTGCCGCGTTCCGATCCAGCGGCGCGGCGCGTCGAAAATCGGATTCCGTCCTCGGACGCCAATCCCTATCTGGCGCTTGCCGCCTCGCTTGCCTGCGGGTTGATCGGCATGAACAACAAGGTCCAGGCCGAGCCGCCGGTGCTGACGACCGCCAACGAGGACGAGATCGACCTGCCGCGCAGCTTGCTCGAGGCCGTGGACCTTTTCGAGGCCGACAAGGAGCTTGGCGCCATTGTCGGCAAATCCTTCGCAGCCACGTATGCGGCCATCAAGCGAGCCGAGTTCGAGACATTCATGGAAGTGATCAGCCCTTGGGAGCGGGAGTATCTGTTGCTGAATGTGTGAGCGGCCACTTCGTCGAGTGAATGGGTGAATAGTGAATGGTGAGTAATTTCATATTGGATGGGTGAACGCAGCCAGAGCGCTCTAGCAAAGCATTCACTATTCACCATTCACCTGCGTTTCCGCATGCCTCGATGGGCGGGTATTCCGGCCACGGCATCATGCTGTCCAACTTCTTCGGCAAGCTCTACGCCGAGACGGTCGCGGGCAATCGCGACCGCTGAAGCTGATCGAGTATCTGAAGATTCCCGCCTTCCCGGACAGCTGTTGTTTACGCGCACCGCTGCTGTTTCTGGCGCTCAACTGGTTCGCACTGCGCCGCAGGATCTGAAGCCGGAACATGTGCAGAAGCTGTTAATTCGACAAGTCCGCTTCCCTAACGGCACGTTGCGGAATCCTTAACAAACGCGCAGAATTTCGCAAAAAGGCGCACTGATGCCATAATCGGCGGTAAAAGATGCCGGTTCTGGGCGATAAGACGGGGATTTGCGCGGGCCTGCCCGCTGGAAATTTCAGGACCGATGCCGATCAGCCGCGAATGGTTTGCGGCAAGATCGAAAGAACGTCGGCCCGGTTGTTGGAGGTGGTTTAGGTGAACGAGCCCTTCCGTTTCGGTGCGCCGGAACGACGGCACTTTGCCGTGCGGTTCGGCTATGACATGCGGTCCTCGTTCTGGCAGGGCCTGCAGTCGAACGCGCATCTGGTGATCGCGGCCGTCGGCACCGCGGCGCTGCTTGGCGTGGCGGCGGTGGCGCTTTGGCTGGCCTTGCCGGCCAATGAGCGGCAGGCGATCGCGAAAACGGAGCTGACCGTCCCCGCGATCCCGGTCAAGACGAAGAAAATCGCCCCGGCCGCGGCGAGCTCTGTCAGTGTCGCCGCCGCGCCGCAAGCGGCGCCCAAGGCCGATGCGGTTTCGCCCATGACTGCGGCCCGGGAAACTGCCATCCCGGCACTGGCTTCCAACAATCCCCGCTGGAACGGCACGGTTGGTGAACCCGCGCCCGCGGCGGATGCTCCGCCGGCCTCATCCGCTCAGGCAGCGGAGAAGCCGGCGACGCAGAACGACAAACCGGCGGTTGCCGCCTTCGCCGAATCCGGGTCCGGAAACGATGCTTCGGCCGCCCTGGCTGAGGTCGCGGCGCCAGCGCCGGCGGCTGCCCAACCGGCAGACGCAAAAAAGCCTGACGACAAAATGGATGCGGCCCAGACCGCCGCCATCCCGGACGCGAAGCCCCAAGTTGCCGAGGCCCAGCCGGCGTCACCCGAGGATGCGGCACAGGACGAGCCGAAGCCCGAAAACGCCGGCACTGGCACCAATGGACGCGTCCTGAGGGCTGTTACCATGCGTTCCGGCCCGAAGAACGGCGCCGCCGCGATCGTCACTGTGCCTGCCAAGTCAGCTGTGCAGGTGATGAGCTGCAAAAAATGGTGCGAGATCGTCTATAACGGCAAACGCGGCTGGATCTACAAGAGCTTCGTCAAGACCGGCGCCTGATTTGGACGCTCTTGGCGGCCTGACGCCGCCGCGACGTCGGTTCAGATGCAGCGCCCGCCGTCGACCTCCAGCGCCACGCCGGTGATGAAGGCCGCCTCGTCCGAAGCCAGCCAGAGCGCCGCGTTGGCGATGTCGAGCGGCGTCGACAGCCGGCCGAGCGGGATAGAGGCGCGGAATTTTTCGCGGATCTCCGGCGTGTCGGCGCCCATGAACTTCTCCAGCATGCCGGTCTCGCCGGCGACCGGGCAGAGGCAATTGACGCGGATGTTCTTCGGGGCGAGTTCGACCGCCATCGACTTGGTGGCGGTGATCGCCCATCCCTTGGAGGCGTTGTACCAGGTGAGGCCCGGCCGCGGCCTGATGCCGGCTGTCGAAGCCGTGGTCAGTATGACGCCGCCGCCCTGCCGGTCCATGATCGGCACCACGGCAAGCGCGGCATGATAGATCGCCTTCATGTTGACAGCGGTGATCAGGTCGAAGGTTTGCTCGTCGACGCCGAGCATGTCGCCGTTGCGATGGGTGTAGCCGGCATTGTTGACCATGATGTCGACGCGGCCGAAGGCGCTTTTGGCGGCATAAACCATCTCGTCGAATTCGGAGCGTTGCGAGACGTCGGTCTGGGTCCAGATCGCGTTGTCGCCGATTTCCTTCGCCACGCGCGCTGCGCCCTTGGCGTTGAGGTCGGCAACCACGACGCGCGCGCCTTCCTCGGCGAAGCGCTTCGCCATGCCCTCGCCGAAGCCCGACGCCGCGCCGGTGATGATGGCAACCTTGTTTTGCAGACGCATGGTTTTTCCCATCATTGAAGGGCCGGCGGTCGCCATTCTCCCTTAGCTTTCGTCACATTCAGGTTCTATGTTGCAGGCGCGAACGCTTCCGGAAAGCTGTTGCTTGCCGACAAGCCTCCCGGTGGCGCCAGTGTCAAGGCCGCATTTGGGCCCAATCGATTGTCCAGCGATTGGTCCCGGATGTGACACCATGACACTGGACGATTTAAATCGATTAGAATATATCAGCCCCGCTACCGGCTAGCGGCATCAAACCGGACTGACCATGACCAGCCAGATCATCCCTGTCGAACCTTTCGACTTCATCATCTTCGGCGGTACCGGCGACCTGTCGGAGCGCAAGCTTCTGCCCTCGCTCTACCACCGCCAGCGCGACCACCAATTTTCGGAGCCGACGCGCATCATCGGCACGTCGCGCGCGAAGATGAGCGATGCCGAGTTCCAGACCTTCGCCAAGAAAGCGATATCGGACCATGTGAATCCGGCCGACATCGAGCCGAAGGAACTGGACACATTTCTTGCTCGGCTTTCCTATGTCTCGGCGGACGCCACCTCCGGCGTCGGCTTCGACAAGCTCAAGAAGGCCATCGGCGACAGCGACCGCATCCGCGCTTTCTACCTCGCGGTGGCGCCGGCGCTGTTCGGCGACATCTCGCATCAGCTCAAGGAACACAAGCTGATCACCCCGAACTCGCGCATCGTGCTGGAGAAGCCGATCGGCCGTGACCTCGCCTCGGCACGTGCGCTCAACGACGCTGTGGGTGACGATTTCCACGAAAGCCAGATCTTCCGCATCGATCACTATCTCGGCAAGGAAACGGTGCAGAACCTGATGGCGCTGCGCTTTGCCAACGCGCTTTATGAGCCGCTGTGGAACTCCGCCCATATCGATCATGTGCAGATCACCGTGGCCGAGACCGTGGGTCTCGAGGACCGCGTCACCTACTACGACAAAGCCGGCGCGCTGCGCGATATGGTGCAGAACCACATCCTGCAGCTGCTTTGCCTGGTTGCCATGGAAACACCGTCCTCGATGGACGCGGACGCCGTGCGCGACGAGAAGCTGAAGGTGCTGCGGGCGCTGAAGCGCATCAACGGCAACGAGGCGCCGAAGCACACGGTGCGCGGCCAGTATCGCGCCGGCGCCTCCGCCGGCGGGCCGGTCAAGGGCTATGTCGAGGAGCTCGGCAAGGACAGCAACACCGAGACCTTCGTCGCCCTCAAAGCCGAGATCGGCAACTGGCGCTGGGCCGGCGTGCCTTTCTATCTCAGGACCGGCAAGCGGCTGGCGACCCGCGTTTCGGAAATCGTCATCGAATTCAAACCGATCCCCTATTCCATCTTCGGCGACAGCGCCGGGCCGATCTTCGCCAACCAGCTGGTGATCAGGCTGCAGCCGGACGAAGGCGTCAAGCAGTACATCATGATCAAGGATCCGGGGCCGGGCGGCATGCGGCTGCGCCAGATCTCGCTCGACATGAGCTTCGCGCAATCCTTCCACAGCCGCGCGCCGGACGCCTACGAGCGGCTGATCATGGATGTGGTGCGCGGCAACCAGACGCTGTTCATGCGTCGCGACGAGGTCGAGGCGGCCTGGAAGTGGATCGATCCGATCCAGAACGCCTGGGAAAGCGCCAGGCAGGAAGCGCAGGGCTATACGGCCGGCACCTGGGGTCCGTCGGCCTCCATCGCGCTCATCGAACGTGACGGACGGACATGGCACGAGAGCAATTGAGCGGGGCCGCTTACGCCTGGAACGGGTTTGCCGACCGCCAGCAGCTGGCGGCGGCCCTTGCCGGCCACGTCGCCGCCCGCCTGACCAAGGCGATCACCGACCGCGGCACCGCATTCCTCGCCGTATCCGGCGGCACGACGCCGGCAAAGTTTTTCGCCGCGCTCTCTTTAATCCCGATCGCCTGGGACAAGGTCACCGTGACGCTGGTCGACGAACGTTTCGTGCCGCCCTCCTCGCCGCGCTCGAATGCCGGGCTGGTGGCGGCCAACCTGCTCCAGAACAAGGCAGCGGCAGCGCGCTTCGTGCCGCTCTACCATGAGGCGGCGACCATCGAGGACGCAGCGGCGTCGGACAGCGAGCCCCTGCAATCATTGCCCTGGCCTCTGGATGTGGTGGTGCTTGGCATGGGTGCCGACGGCCACACGGCCTCCTTCTTTCCCGATGCCGGCAATCTCGCCGAGCTCATCGACCCGTCCTCACCGCGGATCGTGCTGCCCGTGCATGCGCAAAGCGCCGGCGAGCCGCGGCTGACGCTGTCGATGGCGCGGATCGTTGCCGCCGGTTTCATCGCGCTCCACATCGAGGGAGAGGACAAGCGTATTGCCTTCGACGGAGCGATGGGAGCGGGCATGAAAAAGCCCATCCGCAACGTGCTCGAGGCGGCGCCGATACCGGTAGAGGTGTTCTGGGCACCCTGATTTCACCAAAGGAACAGCCCCGGAGGCCGTGGGAGGACGTTTTCCGGGGCCCGAAAGGACCAGCCATGACAGCCAGACGCGACATCGAAGCCATCACGGAACGCATCCGCCAACGTTCGAAAGCCGGCCGCGAAGCCTATCTCGGCCGCATCGCGGAGGCGTCGGGACGCGCCGCCAACCGCGCGGTGCTCTCCTGCGGCAACCTCGCCCACGGCTTTGCCGTCTGCAGCCCATCGGAGAAGGTGGCGCTCGGCGGCGATCGCGTGCCCAACCTCGGCATCATCACCTCCTACAACGACATGCTGTCGGCGCATCAGCCGTTCGAGGCCTTTCCGGCGCTTATCAAGAACGCGGCACGCGAGGCAGGCGGCATCGCCCAGGTCGCCGGCGGCGTGCCGGCGATGTGCGACGGCGTGACGCAAGGCCAGCCAGGCATGGAACTGTCGCTGTTCTCGCGCGACGTGATCGCCATGGCGGCTGCGATCGGCCTTTCGCACAGCATGTTCGACGCCGCCGTCTTCCTCGGCGTCTGCGACAAGATCGTGCCCGGGCTGGTGATCGCGGCGCTCACCTTCGGGCACCTGCCGGCCGTCTTCATTCCGGCCGGACCGATGACGTCGGGCCTGCCGAACGACGAGAAGGCCAAGGTCCGGCAGCTCTATGCCGAGGGCAAGGCGGGCCGCGCCGAGCTGCTCGAGGCGGAGTCCAAATCCTATCACGGGCCGGGCACCTGCACCTTCTACGGCACCGCCAATTCCAACCAGATGCTGATGGAGATCATGGGCCTGCACACGCCCGGCGCCTCCTTCGTCAACCCGGGTACGCCGCTGCGCGACGCGCTTACCAGGGAGGCGGCGAAGCGCGCGCTGGCGATCACCGCGCTCGGCAATGCCTATACGCCGGTCGGGCGCATGATCGACGAGCGCTCGATCGTCAACGGCGTGGTCGGCCTGCACGCGACCGGCGGCTCGACCAACCACACCATCCACCTCATCGCCATGGCCGCGGCAGCCGGAATTTCGCTTACCTGGCAGGACATCTCCGACCTGTCGGAGGCCGTGCCGCTGCTCGCCCGCGTCTACCCGAACGGACTCGCCGACGTGAACCATTTCCACGCCGCCGGCGGGCTCGGCTTCCTGATCCGCGAGTTGCTCGACGAAGGCTTGCTGCACGAGGACGTGCAGACGGTCTGGGGCGAAGGCCTGCGGCCCTATGCTGTCGAGGCAAAGCTCGGCGCCGACGGCAGCGTCGTGCGTGAAGCGGCGCCGCTCGAGAGCGGCGACGAGAAGGTGCTGGCGCCGTTCAAGAAGGCGTTCCAGCCGACCGGCGGACTGAAGGTGCTTGCCGGCAACCTCGGCCATGCCGTGATCAAGACCTCTGCGGTCAAGCCCGAACGGCGCGTCATCGAGGCGCCGGCCAAGGTGTTCGACAGCCAGCAGGGGCTGAACGAAGCTTTCAAGTCGGGCACGCTGACCGGCGACTTCGTCGCCGTGATCCGCTTCCAGGGGCCGAAGGCCAACGGCATGCCGGAACTGCACAAGCTGACCACCGTGCTCGGCGTGCTGCAGGATCGCGGCCAGCGCGTCGCGCTGGTGACCGATGGGCGCATGTCGGGTGCTTCCGGCAAGGTGCCGGCGGCGATCCATGTGACGCCGGAAGCGGTCGAGGACGGGCCGATCGCCAGGATCCATGACGGCGACATCATTCGCCTCGACGCCGACGCAGGCACGCTGGAGGTGCTGGTGCCGGGAACGGAGTTCGCGCTGCGCCGCACGGCGGATGCCGACCTGATCGGCAACGAGTTCGGCTTCGGCCGCGAGCTGTTCGCCGGCTTTCGCCAACTGGTTGGCCGCGCCGACCACGGCGCCGCCGCCTTCGCAAATGCCTAACCTCAATCTGCTAAAAAAAGAGCGGCTCGGTGCCGCCGCTCGGAGCCGCCCTTTGTCGTAAGCGGTGTGCCATCGGCACCTAGACAAGAGGTCTCACGAGGTATTCTTGCCACTGAAGACCTCCGCCAAATAGTCAATAAACACCCTGACTTTACGTGGGGTGTGACGTCGCTGAGCGTAGAAGGCGAAGATCGGTTGCTCCATGGGTTCATGATCCGGCAGCAGCCGCACGAGGCGGTTCTCCGCTATATCCTGGGCGACCATGAAATCGCCCAAGAGGGAGTACCCCCCTCCCGCTAGGCAGGCGTTTCTCACCGCTCGCGCTGAGTTCATTGTCAATTGCTGCGGCACTTCGAAGTCAATGACCTTTCCTTGATGCGAAAACTTATGAACGCGCCCCCATTCCCCGCTGACCTGAGTAACGGATGGGCACGCTCTGATCTCGTCCAAGGTCCTGGGTGTCCCATATTGCTGGCAAAACTGGGGTGTCGCGACGAACACGATCCTCTGCGTGAAAATCCTCTGCGCAATCAGGGATGAATCGTTCAACGGTCCTACCCGGATGGCGACATCGAAGTGCTCGCCAATGAGATCAACCAAACGATTGCCAAGGTCGATTGAGACATCGAGCTGCGGGAACCGTCGCACGAACTCAGGAACCACTGGTGCCAGGCACTCATTACCAAAGGCCGTTACGCAGGAGACGTGGAGTTGGCCGCGAGGAGTTTCGTGGCATTCGCGTACTGCGCTCCGCATCTGATCAAGCTCCTCCAGGAGGCCGGTGCTCTTTTGCACGAACTCCATCCCGGCATCCGTCAGATTGATCTGCCTGGTGGTGCGGTTAAAGAGACGTACGCCGAGATCGGTCTCCAAGTCCGCCACAATGCGGCTTACCGAGGCAGCGGAAAGGCGCAAATCCCGGCTCGCAGAAGAGAAGCTGTTATGCCTGGCGACTGCCACGGCCACCTTCATGGCCTCGATCATATCCATCCGCCATTCTTCCGAAATTCAAAATAATGTCTCTCACCGTGCGCTCTTTAACACGGAAGCCGAAATCATGCATCAATGGGGCGAACGCTCAAATTGAGGAGATGGACATGTCCAAAAATCCTAGCTGGATACTTCGCAGCTACCCTTCCGCAATGCCCTCCGTCGAGAACTGGAGCCTGGAGGAGCGTTCAATTCCCGATGCCGCGGATGGTGAGCTGCTGGTGAAAACTCTGTGGCTCTCCGTCGATCCCTATATGCGCGGTCGGATCAGCCCCGCGAAGAATTATGCTGCTGGTTTTAGAATTGGCGACCTGATGTGTGGCGGCGGAATTGGCGAGGTAATTACGTCTGAGTCTCCAGACTTCAAGCCAGGCGACCTCGTGATGAGCGATCATTTTGGTTGGCAGCCGTTCAGCGTGATCCCGGCCGCGTCAGCCAAGCCCGTGACGACAACCGACGCTCCGATTCAGGCCGTACTGAGCTATCTCGGCATGCCCGGTCTCACCGCCTACTTTGCCCTCCTCAAAACCGCAACTCCGAAGGTGGGGGAAACGGTGTTGATCTCTGCCGCTTCAGGAGCTGTGGGGCAGATTGCGGGACAGATCGCGCGGATCAAAGGGTTCGACCCAGTCGCTGTTGCGGGCTCGGACGAGAAGCTGGAATGGTGCAGGGAGCTTGGATATCGGACTGGCGTCAATCATCGACGCTCCGCTGATCTCGTGGCAGATGTCGCGACCGCATGCCCTAGCGGCGTCGATGTCTTTATCGACAACACCGCCGGGCCGATTCACGATGCAGCCATGTTAAACCTCAACATCTTTGGCAGAGTGGTGATTGTCGGCACTATTGCCTTGGCCAACCGGTTTGACCAACCAGATATCGGTGTCAGGCATCTCAGAAGGACACTAATCACCCGTGCGCGGATAGAAGGATTCTTGCTCGACGACCACGAAGGAGAATACGAGACCGCGATTGCCGATCTGCTGTCATGGTACAAACAGGGACTGCTTCAGACACGGGAAGATGTTGCGGAAGGGATCGAGACCGTGCCCCACGCTTTCGTTCGGATGTTGAAGGGAGAGAACTTCGGCAAGCAACTGGTCAAGCTATGACGCTCTAACCAGGGTTGTCCGCTTCGGCCCGGCCCGATTTTTGTGCACGCGTTACTCAAGCGGATCGTTCCAAGGCAGCAGCTCATCGATCCGCCTCCGCTTGTGGCCGTTGACGATGGCGGTAAGCGTGGTGGTCAAGTAGGCCTGCGGGTCAACAGCATTGAGTTTGCAGATCTCCTCTGGCGCAGGCAAAACTAGGTTGCCCTGCCGGGCCAGCGTTCGCCAGGACGACAGATGGTTGGCCTCCAGCCCGTGGCGCTCCGCTACTTCGTTCACCGTCACGCCCGGACGCAAGCCCTCCGAAACGATCTGTGCCTTGACCTCATCCGGCCATTGGCGATGCGCCTCACGTCGGCCCCGCCGTGTCGTGAGAACCTCCAATGTCGTGTCCTGGAGAAACTGCTTCTCGCTCATCCATGGAACCTCGATCACAGATCAGGCGTCAGCGGACAACGTTGGGGGCAAAACAGCGGTTACCCTTTTTCGTTCGTTTGCGGACGGCGATGCCTACTGAACGGTGATCTCGCTCCGCTCGCCGGCCTTGATCGTCACCGGCATTTCCTTGTCCTGGCCCTGATCGGACATGTGCCGCACGACGACATAGTCGCCGGCGGGGATAGTCTGTTGCCAGCTGTCGCCATAGGTCAGGCCGAGCGACTTGCGCTTGCCCTCAGCATCCTTCTTTGACGAGAACACCTCGATCGAATAGGCGCCGGGCGCCGACATTGCCAGCACGCCGGCGCCGAGAGCCACCTTCACATCCTGGTTGTCGCCGGCCTTGATGCTGAAGGGCTGTTCGACAACGGCGAGATCGAGCGTGATTAGCGCGACATAGTCGTCCGGCGGCAGCCAGAACTTGCTGTCCGGACCGTAGGAGTGCTCCACGCTTTCACGCGAACCGTCGATCTTCTTCTTCGCCTTGACGATCTCGAAGCCGATGCCGGAATTGTCGGCCTTGTCGCCGCCGGCGGTGTAGTAGGCGTTAAGCACGGCATGGCCGACGCCGACCACGATATCCTTCTCGACCGTCTGTCCGGCGGCAAGCTGGATGGTTTCGGTCACCGTGCCGGCGCCGATCTGCACCGTCACCTTTTGCTCGCCGGCGGGCACGGTGGCCTTGGTGTCGCCATAGTGGGTCGTGCTGCCGCCCGGATAGGCGAAGTCGACACGCGCCTCGCCGCTGATCTCCGAGCCCTGGCTCGCATGCGGGTGGATAACCAAGGTTCCGGCGTTCAGCGTGAACAACGGGCTGTAGGTCTGGCCGGCTTCGATCTTGATCTTCTGCTCGCTCCTTGCCTCGTCGGCGCGACCGACGACAATGTAATCGCCCGGCTCGAGATTGATCTTGAGCTCGCCATACTCGGTCATGACCTGATCGCCGCGCGAGCCGTCGGACTTGGCCTTGTAGATCTCCCAGGCATTGCCGTCGGTGATGGCATCGCCGCCTTCAGCCATGACGACGCTCGGCGTGAAGTTGAATTCAGGCTTGGCGGGTTCGGGTGCAGGCGCCGGCGCCGGGGCCGGAGCAGGCTCTGGCGCGGGCGCCGGCGCCGCGACGGTCTCGACCAGCGCTTGCTGCAATGCCTTCTCGTCGGAGGCCTGGATGTATTTTCCGCCGGTGTTCTCGGCGAGGCAGGCGATCTGCCTGCCTTCGTCGGCGGTCAGGCCGAAGCCGACTACGTCGGCGGTGAAGTCGACGCCGGTCTCCTTCAGCTCCTTGCCGAGCGCGCACGGATCGCCACCGCAGGTCTCAAGACCGTCGGTGATGAGAACGACCGTGGCCTTGTCCTCGGTGTATTTCAGCGCTTCGGCGGCCTGCTTGACGGCCGCCGTCAGCGGCGTCTTGCCGAGGAATTTCATGCTGTCGGCGGCCGCCGAGATCGCGCTCGCCGAACCCGCCTGCGGCGGCACGATCAGCTCGATGTCCGCGCAGCTACCTTTCTGGCGATGCCCGTAGGCCATGAAGCCGATCTCGTCGTCGCCCGGCACCGACTGCAGCACCGTGCGCAGCGATTCGCGCGCGATCTCGAGCTTCGGCTTGCCGTCTATCTGGGCCCACATGGAGCCGGATGCATCGAGAATGATGATGACCTTGTTGGCGGCAAAGCCAAAGGTGGTCATCGACAAAAGGAGGATCGCCGCAGCAACGCTCCGTGCCAGTCCCGCCATGAAAATCTCCTGAGTGAACCCCCGTCCGCGCCGGGAAAGCTATTTGAGCCGGGCTTTGCAGACAAGTCCGATGGCCGGCAAGTCGCTCAATAGGTGGTTCGGCGCTCTTCCGACGGCGGACGGCCGAACTGCAGCCGGTAGCTTTGCGCGAAATAGGAGTGGGAGGTGAAGCCGGTGGCGATCGCGACGTCGAGGATCGGCATATTGGTCTGGCGCAGCAATTCGCGCGCCCGCTCGAGCCTGAGCCGCATGTAGTAGCGGCCCGGCGTCACGTTGAGATGGCGCAGGAACAGGCGCTCGACCTGGCGCACCGACAGGCCCGCCGACTTGGCAAGCTGCACCGCCGACAAAGGCTCATCGAGATGGTCGGCCATCAGCTCAACGATACGTCTCAGCTTCTCCGACTTGCCGGTGAGGTCGCGCTCAGGTCCGACGCGCTGGCGGTCACCGGCCGAGCGGATGCGCTCGTGCTGGAACTGGTTGGCGACGCCATTGGCGAGGTTGGAGCCGAAATCGCCGCGCACGATCTCCAGCATCAGATCGATCGAGGTGGTGCCGCCGGCGCAGGTGTAGCGCTTGCGATCGATCTCGAAAACGTTGCCGGTGCAGTTGATGTCCGGAAAACGCTCCATGAAGCCGGCGCGGTTTTCCCAGTGGATAGTGCAGCGGTAGCCGTCGAGCTGGCCAGCCTCGGCGAGCAGATAGGAGCCGACCGAGAGCGCGCCGAGCGCGTTGCCGCGGCGGCCCCAGCTGCGCAGCGCCGCCAGCACCTTGCTCTTGCCGGGGAACTCGGTGGTGAGCCCGACCGAGACGAACAGGATATCGACCGGCGGCATGTCGGCGACTGAATAGTCGATCTTGAGCGGAAGGCCGTTGGAAGCCATGACCGCGTCGCCATCTGCCGATATCGTCGTCCAGCCGTAATAATCACGGCCGAGCAGACGGTTGGCCGAGCGGAAGCAATCGATCGCCGCCGCCAGCGAGAACATCGAAAACTTGTCGACCAGCAGGAAGCCGAACTGCCGACCGCCCTGAACGGGATCGCCCATGACCGGCCGTTCAACAGGAGCAGTAAGATTCGGCAAGGATGCTGCTTTCCGATCAGAAGGACGGCCGCTTCAATCCGGCCGCGAGGTAGGCGGAAGCTACAGTGTTGGCCATCAGCATGGCAATGGTCATCGGTCCGACGCCGCCGGGGACCGGCGTGATGGCGCCGGCGACCGCGGCCGCTTCGGCATAGACGACGTCGCCGACCAGCCGCGACTTGCCTTCGCCCTTCTCCGGCGCCGGAATGCGGTTGATGCCGACATCGATAACGGTGGCGCCGGGCTTCACCCAATCACCCTTGATCATTTCTGGACGGCCGACGGCGGCGACCAGGATATCGGCGGTGCGCGCCAACGCCGGCAGGTCCTTGGTACGGCTATGGGCAATGGTGACGGTGCAGTTGGCGGCGAGCAGCAGATTGGCCATCGGCTTTCCGACGATGTTGGAGCGGCCGACGACGACTGCATTGAGGCCGGAAAGGTCCTTGCCGCGCACGCGCTGGATCAACAGCATCGAGCCGGCGGGCGTGCAGGGCACGAACGCCGTCTCGAGCTCGCCGGTACCGAGCTTGCCGACATTGATGAAGTGGAAGCCGTCGACATCCTTTTCCGGCGCGATCGTCTGGATGACGTTGCCGGCATCGATATGGCCGGGCAGCGGCAGTTGCACGAGGATGCCGTGGATCGACGGGTCGGCGTTGAGATCGCCGATGGTCTTCAACAGCTGCTCTTCGGTCGTCTCAGCCGGCAGCGTGTGCTGGAGCGAATGGAAGCCGCACTCCTTGGCCGTGCGCGACTTCGAGGCGACGTAGACCTGGCTTGCCGGATCCTCGCCCACGATCACCACCGCCAGACCGGGCCTGGTCGCGCCCTTGGCCGAAAGCTCGGCGGTCAGCGCCTTGACCTTCGATACCACGTCTGCGGCGACACTCTTCCCGTCGATCACTTCGGCCATCATTCACCTTCAACACTGTTGCGCGGCCAGGCTTGGCACGCAGCCCTGATCCTCAATCCAGCAGTCGGCACGCGAACGCGGCGCGCAAGCGGTCAAATGCCGCGCGGCATTTTCACGAAAATTCGACAGGCCAATCCCGTCAAAACGTCGTCGGATGCCGTAAACCCGAAACCGGCTGCTTTTATCGAAGGCCGCTTTTAGCGAAGACGGGGTGTTTTAGAAATAGCGGCGGCGCGAGCGGCTTTCGGTCAGAACGCGCACCGCCTCGCGGAATCGCCGGCAGGGCCGCAGCGTGCTTGGCCTACGACAAGTGTCGCTGCGACCTCTCTCGGCTCGCCGCCCCGACTGATCTGGCCGATCGATCTCCTTGAGACTGGACTTTTCCGCAACCGCGCGAGCGGCTAAGGAGAGCCCTCTTTGCGGAGGTTTCGATGACCATCAGGCTCGTTCTCGCCGGTTGCGGCAATATGGGTTACGCGATGCTCTCTGGCTGGCTGAAATCCGGCAAGCTCGAGCCGTCGGCGGTGTTCGTGGTCGAGCCCAATGCCGAGTTGCGCAGGCGAGCCGAACATCTTGGTTGCGGCGCCGCGGCCGACGCATCCGCAATTCCCGCCGATGCCATGCCCGATCTCGTCGTCATCGCCGTGAAACCGCAGGTCATCTGCGATGTGACGGCAAGCTACAAGCGCTTCGGCGACGGCAGGACCACCTTCGTCAGCATCGCCGCGGGCACGCCGGTCGCGACCTTCGCGGAGATCCTGGGCGGGCTCGCGCCGATCGTGCGCTGCATGCCGAACACGCCGGCGGCGATCGGCAAGGGCATGATGGTGGTGTTTTCCAACCCGCTCGTTCCCGACAATGTCAGGCGCTTCGTCGCCGAGCTGCTGTCGGCGAGCGGTGTCGTGACGACGATCGACGACGAGAGCCTGATGGACGCCGTGACCGCGGTCTCCGGTTCCGGCCCGGCCTATATTTTCCATTTCATCGAGGCGCTGACGGTCGCCGCCGAGAAGGCCGGCTTGCCGGCCGAGACAGCCAAGCTGCTCGCCCTGCAGACCGTCTATGGTGCAGCCTCGCTCGCCGCCGAAAGCGATGAGGAGCCGGGCGTGCTGCGCCAGCAGGTCACCAGCCCGAACGGCACGACCGCCGCAGCGCTTGCAGTGCTGATGGGCGAAGACCGGCTGACGAAGCTTTTGACCGACGCGGTGGAAGCGGCGCGGCTCAGATCGATAGAGCTGGGGAAGTAGTCCTGACGCCATACAGCATCTCGTCCTGCAGTTGGCGCAGGGCAAATAGCTTGGTCGTCTGGTCGGGCGCAGCGTTGTCGGCGGTCAGGAGTTCGCCCTTCCTGACCGGCTTCAGCACCTTGCCGCCTTCAAGCAGTCCGACCGGCACGGCACGGCTGGCGCGCGCCTCGGCGACCGTCATGGTCCAGGAGCGGTAGCAGGTCTCGCCGATGGCGTCGAAGATCTCGCCTGCGGCGAGGTCGCGCTTGGCGACCGCGCAGACCTCGGCCACCGGTGTAGGCAGCGGCACCATGTCGGGTTTGCCGTAGAGCATGATGCGGGCTGCGGTCAGCGGCACCTCCAGCGAGGTCAGGTGGTACGGCCTGAAGAAGCTGTAATAAGGGCCGTGGCCGACATGGAGATCGTCCATGCGCTCGACGACACGCGGATGCGTCGCCTCGACGATGACGAAGACGCCAGGCGCCACGCCCTTGCCGATCGTGTAGTCGACGATACCCTTCTTCGCCAGGATGCCGCCGTCCTCGCGCGGGATGAGCACCTTGGCCAGCTGATCACGGTCGGCTTTCGGGCCATGCATGCCCGGAACATCGGGCACCAGGCCGGTGGCGTTGGCGATGGCGCACATCTCGACCATGGTCTTGGAGCCGTCCACGAACTCGACCAGCATGCGCGGGTTCATGTTCCGGCGCAGCGCTTCATCCCGATAATCGTCGGGAACGGCGTCGTGGTTGAGCGGGTTGTTCTTGCCCTTGCCTGCCGAGACGATGGTATAACCGAGCGCCGAGGCGAACTCGATCAGCTCCATGCAGCTCGACGGCTCGTCGCCGGCGCCGACCGAATAAACAACGCCGAGCCGATCCGCCTGCTGCTTGAGGTAGCAGCCGATGGTCACGTCGGCCTCGACATTCATCATCACCAGATGCTTGCCATGCTGCATGGCCATCAGGTCGAAATCGGCGGCGACGCCGGGTTTACCGGTGGCATCGATGACGACGTCGATCAGCGGATTGGTGACCAGCATTTCATTCGAGGTGATGGCAATCCTGCCGCTTTCTATCGCCTGGTTGACCTTGGAGGCGGTCTCGGCTTCGGCAGCCATTGCATCGTCGCCATAGGCGATGCGGATCGCGTCACGAGCCGTGTGCGGGCGGCGCGTGGAGATGGCCGCAATCGAAATGCCCGGCATCAGCATGCCCTGGGTCACCAGATCGGTGCCCATCTCGCCGGAACCGATGACGCCGATGCGCACGGGGCGGCCGTCGGCGACGCGCCGGGCGAGATCGCGGGCAAGCCCGGTCAGGGCGACATTTGTCATACAAGAACGTCCATGCTTTGCTTCAGCCCGCAATACAGGGAACGATCCCCGTTTGCCAACAAAACCAGCCACCCATGGCAATTTCGTGCGCACGTCTTGCAGGACCGGCGCAGATTTCCCGCAGCAATCCGCAACCTTCAGGTGCTTCAAAGCCTGGCTTATGTCCGGAGGAAGGGCAGATGCCGCGGTTCATGCCAAGTGCCGATCTGACCGCCAAAGTTGGCACGGTGAGCGACGCCTCGGTCGATTCCTTTGTGCGGACTTACTGTTTATTTAGAGAAAATGGTGTTCGCGGTCGGCTTCAACTGAACGGCGCCCTCGGCGAGGATCGTTTTCTGTGCCATTTTTGCTACATCCGCCGGGACTAATGGCTGGAATCCGTGCTTTTGGAGCGCTCTAAATCAATAAGTCCTCCCATCCGCGAAAAATCTGCTAGATACTCGTTGCAAGCTCCGGTGGCAGGCTTGGGCGAAATAAGCGCTGACAAAAACAAAGGCGCGGGGATAGTCACGGGGTAGAAATGACCAGGACGGGTAAAGTGACCGTCGGCTGGCGCCTTGCGCTTGCCATGACGGTGTCGATGCTGGCTTGCGGAAGCGCCAGCGCACTCACGCTCAAGGAAGCTGTAGCCGTCGCCGTCGAATCCAATCCGGAGATTGGGCAGGCGATCGAAAACCGCGAAGCCATCGAATTCGAGCTGCGCCAGGCGAAAGGGCTCTATCTTCCCAGCGTCGATCTCGAAGCGTCGACCGGCGTCCGCCGTCTGGATAACGACTCCCGGCGAGCGCTCGACGAGGACCATGACGCGCTTTATCCAAACGAAGCGGACCTCACCGTCTCACAGACGCTCTATGACAGTGGCGCGAGACGGGCCGAATTGAACCGCCAGGCCTCGCGCGTCGACGGAGCTTCCTTCAGGGTGCTGGAACGGTCCGAATTCATCGGGCTTGCCGTCGTCCAGGACTATCTCGAATACATGCTGCAGGCGTCGATCGTCGCCGAAGCGAAGAAGAACCTCGGCTTCCATCAGTCTATACTCGGCGACATCAAGCAAGGCATCGCGGGCGGCGCGCTCAACGATGCCGACCGGCAGCAGGCCGAGGAGCGGCTTTACGCCGCCAAGGCGCGGATGCAGGAGGCGACCGAGGAACTGGAAGCGGCCAAGATCCGCTTCTTCAAGAATGTCGGCAAGCCGCTGACCAATCCGTCGCGGCCGGCCGATGTGGCCGGCGCGCTGCCGCGCTCGCTCGATGACGCGATCGGGCTTGCCAGACAGAACAATCCGCGCGTCCACATGGCCAACAGCGACATCGATGCGGCCGCGTCGCTGGTCGACGCCGCGCGGGCGAAATACGGCCCCACCATCACCGCCGAGGGTGTCGCCCGGGGCGGCTATGACATCGACGGCGACGACGGCGACACCAGCGACCTGCAGGCTCGGGTGGTGCTGCGCTGGAATCTCTATCGCGGCGGCATCGACAAAGCCAACGAGCAGGAGCAGATCCGCCGCACCAGCGAGCAGCGCCTCGCGCTGCATCAGGTGCTGCGCGAGATCGAGGAAGCCGTCCGCACATCTTGGGACCGCCGCTTCCGCCAGGCGGAACTTGCGCAGACGCTGCGGCTGCAGGCAGCAACCAACGAAAGGCTGGTTGCCTCCTACCGCGAGCAGTTCAAGGTCGGACAGCGCTCGCTGCTCGACGTGCTCGATGCGCAGAACACGCGCTTCAACACCGCGACGCTGGCCGACACCTCGTCCTACGCGTCGCTGTTTGCCCAATACCGGCTGCTGGCCGCGACCGGGGAGTTGCTGAAGACGCTGAACATCCAGCCGGCCAAGCAGGCAGCCGCCTACGCGCGCAGCGAATTCGGCACGCCGGCGACAGCCGATACCGAAACCTATGCGCGCACACCATCGGAGCAGAAGAACGATCTGCCGTTCGACATCCTCGCGCCGGTCAGGAAGAAGTAGCCGATGTAAGCATCGATCTCTGGTCCTTCGGGCGGATCGTGAACCAGCAACCTAATATCATCTCGCCCAAGGAGGCTTTCAAAGCCTGCTTCTCGGCGATTGCAGCCTATCTCGGCCGGCCGAGCGCAGAGACCGTGCTGTTTGCCGGGGTGCCGATTTCGGACACGCTGATCGAGCCGGACGACATCAGGCATCTGGCCGAACGGATCGGTCTCGAGGTCCAGGCGTTCAACCATCGCGATTTCGTGCGCGGCCGGGTCGATCTTCCGGCCATCGTCTTCCGCGCCAGCCAACTGCCGGTTGCGTTGCTCGCCGAAACGGAAACTGGGCAATTTCTAACGGCGCCGCAGGAAAACGGCCGCACCACGATCGGCAAATCGGAGCTTGCCGAGAGCTACATCAGCGGTGGCGCCTCATTCTCGATCACCTATGCCAACACCGCCGAGGAGATGACGGTCGGCACGGCGCCGAGGATCGAAAGACGCCATTGGCTGACCGGAACGATGGGGGCGTTCTGGCGCACCTACTCGAAGGTCGTGCTGTCGGCGGTCTTCATCAACCTCTTGGCGATCGCCTCGCCGATCTTCACCATGAACGTCTACGACCGCATCCTGCCGAACAAGGCGATCTCGACGCTCTGGGTGCTGGCGCTCGGGATCGGCGCGGCCATCCTGTTCGACCTGTTGCTGAAGACGGCCCGTGCCTCGCTTATCGACTATGCCGGGCGCAAGGCGGATCTCAGGATTTCCTATCTGCTGTTCGAGAAAGTGCTCAACTCGTCGCTTTCGGCGCGGCCGGGATCGACCGGCGAATACGCGAATCGTGTCACACAATATGAGTTCGTGCGCGAGTTCTTCACCTCGAATACCATAAGCGTCTTCATCGACACGGTTTTCGTCTTCGTCTTCCTGCTGGTCATCTACGCTATTGGCGGCTGGCTGGTGATCATACCGGCGCTCGCCTTCGTCATCGCCGTCATTGTCGGTCTGGTGACACAGAGGCGCATCGGCAGGCGGGTCGCCGCCTCGATGAACGAATCTGCCCAGCGCCAGGCGCTCCTGGTCGAGTCCATTTCCACGCTGGAGACGATCAAGTCGCTGCGCGCCGAGGCCTATCTGCTGCGCAAATGGGGCGAGCACTCGAAGAACGCCGCCAACACCTCGGAGAAGATAAAGGAGCTTTCCGCCGCTGCCGGCAACATCACCGGCGCCATCCAGCAATTCGTCACCGTCGCCCTGGTGGTTGCCGGCGCCTATGCCTTCTCGGAAGGCCAGGTCTCGACGGGCGCGATTATCGGCACGGTCATGCTGGCGGGCCGCGCGGTCGCGCCGCTCGGCCAGATCGCCATCACGCTCTCCCGCTTCCGGCAAGCCGTGCTGTCGCTCAGGATCGTCAATACGATCATGTCGCAGCCGGAGGACCGGCCCGACACGGTCGGCTTCGTCAACCGGCCGATCCGCAGCGGCGCGATGCTGTTCAAGAATGTCGGCTTCGCCTATCCGGGCACCGAAAACGAGGTTCTGAACGGGCTCAACATCGCAATCCGGCCCGGCGAGCGCATCGGCATCATCGGCCGCATCGGCTCCGGCAAGACCACGATGGGCCGCCTGATCGGCCGGCTGTTCCTGCCGACGTCCGGAGAGCTGCTGCTCGACGGCATCGACATCCGCCAGTACCACCCGTCCGAAGTTCGTGCCGCGGTCGGTATCGTCGCGCAGGCCGGCGACCTGTTTTCGGGCACCATCAAGGAAAACCTCCTGATGGCCGCGCCGGACGCGACCGACGAGGAGATCATCGATGCGGCGAAGGCCGCTGGCGTCGACGACTTCGTCTCTCGCCATCCGCGCGGCTACGACATGAATGTCGGCGAGCGTGGCACCAATCTGTCGGGCGGCCAGAGGCAGGCTGTGGCGATCGCGCGGCTGCTGCTGACCAAGCCGAAAATCGTGTTCCTGGACGAGCCGTCGGGTTCGATGGACCTGGCCTCGGAACGGCAGCTGATCAGGCAGCTCAAGGTGGCGTTCGACCGCAACACGACGCTGATCGTGTCGACCCATCGCTACAGCATGCTGGAGCTGGTCGACCGCCTCATCGTCATCGAGCAGGGGCGCGTGGTCGCGGACGGAGCAAAGGAACAAGTCATCCAGGCATTGCAGAAGGCGAATGCCTGACCGGGACGTTGGGGAATGTTAGCAAAAGACGACCGGCCGCCGCTTTTCGCATCGGCGTCGGTATACATCATAGGGGCACTGTTCGTGGCCTTCACCGCCTGGGCATCCTTTGCCGAGGTCGATGAGATCGCGCGCGGCGACGGCAAGGTCATTCCCGCTTCCAAGACGCAGATCATCCAAGCCAGCGAAGCCGGCGTCGTCCAGGAAATCGCTGTCAAGATCGGCCAGACCGTCAGGAAGAACGATCTGATCATCCGCCTCGACAACACAGGCAACACCTCGAGCCTGGGTGAGGAGCAGGCCAAGGCGCGGGCGCTGCAGGCGCGCATTGCCAGGCTCAAATTCGAGCAGAGCGGCAATCTCGAGGGCGCGTTCCCCTGTCCGTCCGACATCCAGAAGACTGCCCCGGAAATCTGCGACAACGAGCAGAAGCTGCTCGTTGCGCGCCGGGACAACTTCCAAGTCAAGCTGTCGGTGCTGAAGTCGCGTCTCGATCAGCGCGAGAAGGAACTGGACGAGGCAACCGCCAATTCCGACCGCCTGTCCAAGAGCCTCGCCGTCAGCGACCAGGAAACGGCGCTGGTCGAATCGATGGTCAAGAAAGGCCTGATGGCAAGGACCGAACAGATTCGCGTCGAGCGGGAGCAGACCGATCTGCGCGGGCAGCTCAACCTTGCCGGAGAGACCATTAAGAAGAGCAAGGCGGCCATCACCGAGGCGCAGCTTCAAGTCGACGAGCTCGGCCTGCAATTGCAGCAGGAAGCATTGAGCGACTTGACGCAGGCGCTGGCGGACCTCTCTGTGGTGGACGAAACCATTCGCGGCGCCACCGACAAGGTGGCGCGCACCGATATTCGCTCGCCTGTCGACGGCATCGTCAACACGCTCGATGTCAACACGCTCGGCGCTTTCGTCCAGCCGGGCGCGGTCGTGGCCGGCATCGTGCCGACCTCGGAGACGCTGCTGGTCGAGGCGCGGGTCTCGCCGCGCGACGTCGCCTTCATCCAGCCGGATCAGGACGCGCTGATCAAGGTCACGGCCTACGACTTCTCGATCTTCGGCGGCATCGAAGGCAAGGTCTCCAACATCACCGCCGACAGCCTGGTCGACCAGAAGACGGGCGAGCCCTACTATCAAGTGCGCGTCGCGACCGAGAAATCCACGCTGCAAAGGAACGGCAAGACTTATTCGATTATCCCCGGCATGATCTGCTCGGTCGATATCAAGACCGGGCGCAAGACGATCCTCAACTATCTATTGAAGCCCATCAACAAGGCGCGCCAGGAGGCGATGAGTGAACGATAGCGCCGCACGCCCCGACACTCCGCGCGACCGGCTGCTGCCGCCGCTTGCAGCCGAGGATTTCGGCCCGGAGTTCCGCGTCGTGGCGCGTGGCGGCGTGCGCCGCGGCATCCGTTTGGAGCGCGCTTTCTGGGTGTCGCTGAAGCAGATGGCCGAAAGCCGCAAATGCACGATCGGCATGCTGGTCGCGGAGATCGCCGAAAATCATCCCGACCAGGGCAATCTCACATCGGCGATCCGGGTCGCATGCATGCGCGGCCTCGCCGAGGAAAGCATGGAACTGCGCAAGCTCGCTTCGATCCGGACCATCAACGCGATCCTGGTCGCCTGCCCCTCGCCCGCCTTCGCGCTGTCTTCGTCGAAAAAGATCCTGACCTTCAATGCCCCGTTCCAGCAATTGGTCAGGCGCCAGTTGCCGAACGCGCCGGGCGACGACGGCAGGCAGGACCTCAAGCTGGCGCTGGACCTGAACGTCGTCGACATTTTTGCCCGTCTCGACGCCAATGGCGAGACACCCGTCACCACCGGCTTCGTCATCGGCGCCGGCGAGCGCCGCTACAGGGGCCAGCTCAGCGCGGTGCGCGCGCCGGTCACAGAGCCGGAGCTGTTGATGGCGTTCGTCTCAAACGGTTGAAACAGGCGAGCCGCCTATTTCGTTGCGAAACCGGAGCCTGCCGACGTGACCGTCACATCGGGCGAAGCGCCTTCGCCGGGCGCCACTGTCGCGAAACCGCCGGCGATGTCGGCGATCTGTGCGCCGGCTTTCGTGCCGTGGATCCAGGCGCGGTCGGTGCTGAAGGAATAGAGCGGGACATAATCGGGAAGATCGCGGTCCATCGTTACAACGTTGCTGAGGCTGTCCAGGATGAAGGTGCCGCTTCCGGTGCTCACCGACAGCACCGCGTGAAAGAATTTCCGGCGGCGATCCTGCAGCACGACCAGCGACATGCTCTGCGCCGGGATCCCGGCGCGCAACAGCGCCGCCATCTTCAGGATCGCGAAATCCTCGCAATCGCCGGCGCGATGCTCGAGGATCTCCGACGGCTTCGCCCAGTAGTCGAGCTTGCCGTAGACGACGCTGTCCTTGCGATAGGCGATCAGCCGGTTGATGCTGCTGTTGACGAAGTCCAGCTTGTCGCGAAAAGCCTTGTTGGCTGCAATGCCGACGATCTCGCCAAACGCAGCGTTCTCACGATCGCAGGCACTTCCGGCCGTGCAGTCGATAATCGCCTTGTAGACAGGCGCCCAGCGCGCGGCGACCGGGAAGTTGCGCATGGACAATGCGACCGACCCGAACACGCCGGGAATGATCGCCCCAGTCTGAATCGGGTCAACCTGGATCGGGTCAACCTGGATCGGATCGATGCCGGGGGCGGCCTCTCCACTCGCAGAACCTGACGCCGGGTGGACTTCGAGAGGCGCATAAGCACTGGCGGCACCGCCGACCCGGTAGGCGGCAAAAGGCTGCCATGGCTGCAATCTGACCAGCGAAACGCCGCCGAGATCGGCCGGCGCAGGCACCGATTGAGAGGCGGCGACGGAGACTGCGCTGGCGGACGACGCATTCGGCAGACTGGCCAGGCCGATTGCCAGCAGCAGAACCTTGACCCTCGACGCCGACGAGGCAGCTTTTTGTATTTTCATGACGCCCACCTTTGACTGTGGACGCTAGCGATCTTGTCTCAAATTATCGGAAAGGAAGGTGGGTAAGTTTCCGCGAATCAATCTATTCTGCTTTGTTTCAAATTTTATTCAAATTTATACTTGAATTTGTCGAACTGCCGCCGCGCTCCCCAGCCCGTCTGGCGGCGGCCCTGAGGATATATAGCTGGATATATCACTGCGATTTACCAAGTGTAAAAAAAGCAAATCCCTACATACTCAAGTATATCAAAAAGATTGAAGCTCTGTTGCAAAGTTCGAGCCCCGCATGTCTCTTGCCGGGAGATGCCGAAGGGGGCTTGAGCTATGACGACCAGTATCGAATTCGACGCCGTTTCAAATTTCTCGGACGAGCACGCGACTGTCGGCGAACAGCCGATTTCGGGTGTCATTTCGGGTGTCCAAGTCGCCCAGGCCTCCGGCGGCCAGACGGCACCAGCGGCAGGCGAACCTGTGCCGGTCGATGTGGGAAGCGGCGCGCCGGCAAAGGGCGATGGCAACGCCCAGAACGCACAAAGCACAGCCAAGCCGGCGGCGGACGGCAACGCTCCTGCCGCCAACGCCCCTGCCGGAAACGCGCCAGCACCGAACACGGCAGTCTCGAACGTTGCGCATGAATATCACGCCGAGGCCGGCAATGTCGTGAAGCTTCCGGCCAATGTCTCGATCGACGACATCAAGGTCGACGGGCACAATCTGGTGCTGGTGCAGCCGGACGGCGCCGAGATCGTCATCAAGGACGGCGCGCTCAACGTACCGACCTTCATCATCGGCGATGTCGAGGTGCCGCGCGTTGCCCTGATCGCCGCGCTCGAAGCCAGCCATGTCGATGTCGCCTTCGGCGCCGACGGCTCGATCTCGGCCGGCGGAAATGGCGCCCCAGGCAGCGCCGGCGGAGACTTCTCGGTGCCTCCGGGCGGGATCGGCGACGGCTTTGGCCTGACGGCACTGCTGCCTCCGACGGCATTGGCGTTCGGACAGCCGGAGAACCGTGAACTGTTCCCGTCCCTGCTGAAGCCGGACTCCACGCCGTCGATCCTCGACCTCACGCCATCGGCCTCAGGCGGCGACACCACAGTCAATGAGAAGGGCCTGCCGACAAGCTCGGGCTCGGAAGGCTCGGGCGAGGCGCAGAATCCCGCGCCCGGCACCGATCAGTCCGAGATCAACACCGGCAGCTTCACCATCAATTCGCCCGACGGCGTCGGCTCGCTAACCGTTGCCGGCCAGGTTATTACCGGCGCTCAGCTTGCCAACAGCGCGTCGACGCCGATCAACATCACCACGCCGCTCGGCAACACGCTGACCATCAATGGGTACGATGCTGCCACCGGCCAGGTGAGCTACACCTACACTCTCGTCCACAGCGAGCCCCATCCCGGCGCAGGCATGGATTCCATCTTCGACAACATGACGGTGACGGTCACCGACACCGACGGCGACGTCTCTCTTCCGGCCACGCTGTCGGTCCAGATCGTCGACGACGTGCCGACGGCGAACGCGGATGCCAACAGCGTCGCGGCGGGCAGCCATGCCCAGATCACAGGCAATGTGATCACCGGCGCCGGCGAAACCGATCCGTCCACTAGCGCAGATGTGAAGGGTGCAGACGGCGCCAGTGTGACCTCGGCCAGTGGCACGGGCGCGGCGCAGGACGTGACGTCGGCGGTTACCGGCACCACGATCGCGGGACAGTACGGCACGCTGACGCTCTATTCGGACGGCCACTACACCTATGAACGCGCGGCGAACACGCCCGGCGGCGTCAGCGACGTGTTCCACTACACGCTGACGGATGGTGACGGCGACCAATCGGACACCACGCTGACCATTAATATCGGCAATGAGCCGCCGAAGCTGGGGGATATCCCGGCCGCGGGCGCTGACGGAGCGGTCGTCTACGAGGCGGGACTGGCGACCGGCACGCTGCATGACGGCTCGAACGCGGTCAGTGGCACGGTCGGCTTCACGTCGCAGGATGGGGTGAAATCGGTATCGCTGGGCGGCAACCCGCTGTCGAGCGACTCGGGCAATCCGACTACGTTTACGGATCCCACCACCGGCGGCACGGTGAGCGCGTGGTACGAGTACAACAGCGCGACCGGCGCGGGCACGATCCACTACAGCTACACGCTGACTTCGGACTACCACAGCGCCACAGGCGGCGACGGCGCCAATACCGAAGCGACACCCAGCTTCGAGGTCGTTGTCACCGACCTGGACAACCAGCCCGCCTCTGGCAACCTGGTGATCAATGTCATCGACGACGTGCCGACGGCGAAAGCCGATACCGACGCCGCGCAGTCCGGCGAGACGGTGACCGGCAATGTCGAGACCGGCACGAGCACGCACGGCACCGGCGCGGCCGACACGGCGGGCGCCGACGGGATCGCCTCGATCTCCTGGACGGGTTCGATCACGAACGCCGGCGTCACGACAGTGACGGGCACCTATGGCGTGCTGACGGTCCAGGCCGATGGCAGCTACAGCTACAAGGCCTTCGCCAACACGACGGGAACGGACACGTTCCATTACACGATCACGGACGGCGACGGCGACACCTCGCCCTCGACGCTGACGATCAATGTGACGAACGGCCAGCCGCAGCCGGTTGCGGCGACGGGCCAGGTCGACGAGTCCGGTCTTGCCATCATCGGCAGCCATGCCGGGGATCCGGCGCATCCGGTCACGGCGACCGGCACCCTGACGCTCGGCGATCCGAACAGCCCGGTCGTGACCGGCGCGAGCGGCGCAGGCGGCTCGGGCGCGGCCGACGGCTCGACGCACATCCAGGGCACGTATGGCTATCTGACGATCGACAGCTCGGGTCACTACACCTACACGCTGACGACGCCCGAGACGAACGCTCCGGCCGGCAATAACGGCACCAACATCCAGAGCGGCACCGACGCCTTCACCTATACGGTGCAGGACGCCTTCGGAAACACCAACACCTCAACCATCACCATCTCCATCAAGGACGACGTGCCGACGGCGAAAGCCGATACCGACGCCGCGCAGTCCGGCGAGACGGTGACCGGCAATGTCGAGACCGGCACGAGCACGCACGGCAGCGGCGCGGCCGACACGGCGGGCGCCGACGGGATCGCCTCGATCGCCTGGACGGGTTCGATCACGAACGCCGGCGTCACGACAGTGACGGGCACCTATGGCGTGCTGACGGTCCAGGCCGATGGCAGCTACAGCTACAAGGCCTTCGCCAACACGACGGGAACGGACACGTTCCATTACACGATCACGGACGGCGACGGCGACACCTCGCCCTCGACGCTGACGATCAATGTGACGAACGGCCAGCCGCAGCCGGTTGCGGCGACGGGCCAGGTCGACGAGTCCGGTCTTGCCATCATCGGCAGCCATGCCGGGGATCCGGCGCATCCGGTCACGGCGACCGGCACCCTGACGCTCGGCGATCCGAACAGCCCGGTCGTGACCGGCGCGAGCGGCGCAGGCGGCTCGGGCGCGGCCGACGGCTCGACGCACATCCAGGGCACGTATGGCTATCTGACGATCGACAGCTCGGGTCACTACACCTACACGCTGACGACGCCCGAGACGAACGCTCCGGCCGGCAATAACGGCACCAACATCCAGAGCGGCACCGACGCCTTCACCTATACGGTGCAGGACGCCTTCGGAAACACCAACACCTCAACCATCACCATCTCCATCAAGGACGACGTGCC